>CAVPMJ010000001.1:0-21544 GCA_963706255.1 uncultured Alphaproteobacteria bacterium
CGCGGGTTTGCTTAACCCGAGCCGATATTTGCAGGCATGTGTTGCTGCAGTATTTCTAAACAGACGAGTTTTGTGTATAGAATATTTCTCACATGTATAAACTGGAAATAATATTTACTGATTGTTGCTGAGACAGTACATTTTTTGTGATTGTATGCCAGATGTCATAAAAAGTATAATTATGAAAATGCAAGCTAGATGAGGTGAGTACCGTACCAATGCAATTAAGATTCGTACACTTAGCATAGAAATATTTAAGTACGATAACAATATTGAATATATGTGTTGTAAATCGGCAACAAGCTCACGAATAATTGATAAATGGCTATAAAATACTTAGTTTGTCGTGGATCTGTCATCCGACAAAGGCCATAAGATTCGCGCTGTTCTTTTCCAAACGAACCGAGCGCGAGGCTGGGACATGGCGATTACACCAACCAACCAATCACTCGCTCTGGCGGCGGTGGGGGCGTTGCTCTCGACGACCGGCGCCGGAGCGGCCGACAGCGCCACTGAGGCGCGACTGCGGATGCTGGAGGCGGAGATCGCCAGGCTTCGTCCGCTAGAAGCGGAGGTCGCCAAGCTTCGTCACGAGGCGCATGGAGCGAAAGCGCAGGCGAAGATCGCCACGAATGTCGCCAACGCCGCAGTGGTGGCGAAGGGTCCGCCCGGCCCGCCGCCGCCGCCCCCGGTCTTCGTCAGCTTGAAGAGTGGCCTCCTCGTCGAGACGGAGGACAAGGCCTTCGCCTTCAAGATCGGCGGCCGCCTCTTTGTAGATGGAGGCGGCACCGCCGGTTCCCCTGGCAACGGCTGGCAGGGCAATGTTGGTTTTGGCCAAGCGCGACTCGAAGTCGAAGGCAAGGCGAAGCCTTGGTTTTATAAGCTTCAGTTCGACTTCGCGAATTCCACAACGCAGCTTTGGAATACAAATCTGCCTAACGCGAACACGGTCACGGGTCTCGCGTTCTGGTCAAGAAACTACGTAACCGACCGCAATTTCCTTTGGGGCGGATGGCGTGACGCATACCTCGGTCTGCAAGACCCGCGCTTGTCTGATCCGCTGCTCGCTGAGCCGGTCTATTTCAAGATTGGCAGCCAGTACGAGTCTTTCAGCTTAGAGGCATTGGCTTCTTCGAAATATCGCGACACGATCGAACGGCCGCTTGCGGTCGATGCAATCGCGCCCTTCCGTCATATTGGCGTGGCCGCTGGTATGATCGGCAAAGACAATTGGACGGCTCACTTCGGTCTTTACTCGCTGAGCTTCCAGGATCTCAACGCTCGTCCGGTTAATACATCGTCAGGAAATGTGGGCGTTTTAGTGCCTGCCTATAATGGCTTCGGCGTGAAAAACGCCAATTGGTATCAGCCTTGGGGAGGCGGCGCCTACTGGGAGACCACGGGCCGTGTAACCTGGGCGCCCATCTTGGACGAGCATCGACTTGTGCATATAGGCGTCGCCGGAAGCTACCATCAGCCAAATAATGCTACAGCCTACAGCGATGATCGCAACTCGGCGCCAGGGAATCGCCTCGGGTCGGAAGCCAATGTCCTAGGCACGAACTTCCTCGGAACTACGGATCTTTCGTGCGGTCGTTTCCCTCAGCCCGCCGCCTTCGTGACGCCTACGGTGACCTTTAACCAGTATAATGCCGCGGGTAACTGTATAAAGGATATCGAAAAGATCGACCTTGAGGCCGCATTGTCCTACGAAAACTTCTTTGTGCAGGGCGAGTGGCTCATGGCGAACTATAACCGTAACACGTCCGGAGCTCAGCAGTTTGCGCTGGCGCAACTGTCTCAGTTAGGCGTCTCTTCGCCCACCCAAGGGCTGTATTTGTCCCCTGGTAATTCCAATTACGTGGCCAGCGGAGGATATGTGCAGGGCGAGTGGTGGATCACAGGAGAAGAGAAAGCTCAATCGTACGATCTGAAAGACAAAAACGGCGTGACGTTTGCCCAGCTGAAGATCAAGGATCCCTTCTCCAAGGGAGGATGGGGCGCTTGGGGTCTGGTTGGACGCTGGAGCGTTCTTAACCTGAACAACGGGCCGTACCAGGGAGCGTCTCTCTACAACAACCTGCTGGTCGCTAATAACGCTTTCGGTTTGTTCGGGGCTCCCCTCCCGGGAACGCCCGCACAGATCGCCAATGCGACTCTCTTGCAAAACGTTATCGCCAATTCCGGCGTCTATGGCGGCTACCAACAAAACGTGACAGCTGGCATCAACTGGTACCCGGATAATGGCTTCGCCTTCCAGTTCAACGCGACTCATGTGATGTCTCTGAAATCGCCGTTGAACTGGAACCCTCAGTCTTCCTACGAGGGTGGCTCCCATCCGACGTTCCTTGAAATGCGGGCGAAGGTCTACTTCTAGCCCCTGCAACTCGAAAATTTTCTGCGCCCCCTCTGGGGGCGCAGAAGCTTTTTGCATCATCGGAGGAAGTCATGCGCTGCGGTAAGCCGCAGCGTCTCAATGCCGAGCATCACAGGCGCTTTGGCGCGCGTCGCGGATATGCACGGGGGCCCTTAGGGCATCTAAAGGCGAGTAGGCGCCCCGCGGCGAAAATCAACAGACCCGTTCCCAGTCCCAGTCACGGTCATTATACGTGTAGCAAGGATCCCCGCCGTAAGTCCGATACCCGTCGCTCCAATAACCATACGTGGCGCCCAGCAGCGCGGCGCCGAACGCTTCGGAGGGAGCAGCCGCAACTACGTTGTAGCTGCGACGATAGGGCCTTCCACTGTAGCCCCGGCGATAACCATCTTCATAGCCCTCATGATATCCAACATCGTAACTGCGATGGTAGCCGACACGATATCGGCCATGAGAGCTAGCAGCGCTACCTGCTGTAGCTTCTGTCGGAGGCATGGCGAGAGCTGAAGCGATTGCGGCGGACAAATAAATTTGACGAAGCATCGCTTCCCTCCGAATTGACCTAGAAAGACTGCTTCACAGGGATTCGCCAGATAATCAGCCGGTTTGATCGAAAGAGTGGTCCCGTTTTCCCATTTTAGCAAGGCTGAAGCGCTATGGGCCGGCGGCGATCATTAAAACGCTCAGCATCATCAGTGACGGCGCGGGGGCGGCGGTCCAGCCAGAGCGCCTTCGCCATCACGACGGCGGCGCTTGTCCATCAGCTCATGGAGGCGCGCGACGAGCAGCGCCTCTTGAGGCTCCAGGCGCAGTTGGACGCGGCCAAACTGTTCATCATCGAAGAACTCGGCTATGTCCCGCTGTCGCAGACCGGCGCCAAGCTGCTGTTCGAGATCTTCAGCCGACGCCACGAGCGAGGCTCAACGATCGTCACTTCCAATCTGCCATTCGCTAGAACATATATCGCGAATGCCGGGACCAACGGCCGTCAGCAGGATATCACGCTCGGACTCAACTGGTATCCGGACGTGGGCTTCGCGGTGCAGGCGAATTGGAGGGGGGTGATGAACATTGTCGCGCCATTGAGGCGGATGGCCCGCCGAGCCAATGGTTCGGCGGGCTTTTCCATTGGCTTTAACGGATGTAGGGTCGGGCTGGAAAAATCGCCGCAGGGGACGCTTGAAGTTCGCCCATGACGTCGCTTATCTCGACGTTAGGGCGCTGGGCGGGGAGCCCTTTCCCCCGGCGATATGGCTTGAGAACGCGCATGAACCGCTATGAACGCCAACCCCAGCCGGCCGACGAAGCCGTCGTCGAATATCTCGACGGCGAATATCGCGTGCGCAAGCCTGGCGCCTATGTGCGCTGCGCGGTGACGGGCGAGCCGATTCCTCTCGAAGACTTGCGCTACTGGAACGTCGACCTGCAGGAGCCCTATAGCGGGCCGCACGCCAAGCTGATGCGTCTCGGACTCAAGAAGCCCGATTGAGCACGTGCGCCAGCGCCGCGTCCAGCGCGGCGGATTCATCCATAACGAGCGTCACGGGCAGGGTGTCGATTCCGCGCGTCGCCATCTGCGCGCCGATGCGCGCCGCATCCTTTTCCGTCGTCACGAGACGCGCGCCGAATTTTTGCCGCAAGGCAGACAGCGTCGCATAATCGTCGTCCGTGAAACGATGATGGTCGCTGAAGGAAACTTTTGTGGCGATCTCCGCCCCACAGTCTTCGAGCGAGCGAAAGAATTTTTCCGGCCGCGCAATTCCCGCAAAAGCGACGACGCGCGCGCCTTTGAACGCCTTGGCGGCGTCGGCGTTGACGACGAGCCGCGCGGCGACGACAGGCTTATCGGCGCCCGCCGCGATCGCTTTCCCGCGCTCGCCCTCTCCGATGACGACCAGCATGTCCGCCGCCGCCAATTGCGCATCGAGCGGGGCGCGCAACGGTCCCGCCGGCAGGCAGCGGCCATTGCCCGCGCCATAATCGGCGTCGACGGCTATGAGCGCGAGATCGGCGGCGATATGCCGGCTGTGAAAGCCGTCGTCGAGAATGACAAGCGTCGCCCCGAGCCGCTGCGCCAGCTCGGCCGCCGCCGCGCGATCGGCGCCAATGATCGTCGGCGCGGCGCGCGCGAGCAGCAACGCCTCGTCGCCGACATCAAAGGCGTCGTGACGCAAGAGATCGACGGCGAAAGGCGCGGCCGTCTTGCGCTTTCGCCCATAGCCGCGCGTGAGCAGCGCCGGACTTTCGCCTTTTTCGATGAGACGTTGCGCCAGCGCGATCACGAGCGGCGTCTTGCCGTCGCCGCCCGCCGTCAGCCCGCCGACGACGATCGCGGGCAAAGCGGCAGGCGGCGCCGGGCGCTCCAGCTTCTCGCGCGCAAAATTTCCGTAGATCGCGCCAAGCGGGGAGAGGAGGCGCGCCATCGCGCAATCGTCGCGCCAAAATGCTGGCGCGCGCATCTAGAAAGCGAAAGCGCGCGCCGCGCTCATTGCTGCGCAATCGCCAATTGCGCGAGATAGGGCTCGACAGCGTTCATGATGCCGCGCGAGGCGCCGCCGAGCTTCTCGACGGTCTCGGCACCGGCGCGGCCCATCTTGCGCATGCGCGACGGCTCGGAGAGCAGGTAATGGGCGGCGCGCGCCAACGAAGCGGCGTCGGTGACGCGCGCGGCCGCCTTGACCGCTGCGAGTTCGCCGTAAACCTCGGCGAAGTTTTCGACATGCGGGCCATAGAGGATGGCGCAGCCGAGCTTCGCCGGCTCGATCGGATTTTGTCCGCCGCCAGGAAGAAGCGACTTGCCCATCAGCACGACGCCGACGCTGCGGAAGATGAGACCGAGCTCGCCGACGCTGTCTACGACATAGACGTCGACGTCGCGGCGTGGCTCGCCGTCTTGCGATCGCAGCGCCGCTCTTAGGCCTCTGGCGCGCGCACGTTCGACGATTTCGACGCCGCGTTCGCGATGGCGCGGCGCGATGATGGTCAAGAGGCCGGGCGTGCGCGCGGCGAGCTCGACATGCGCGTCGAGCACGATTTCCTCTTCGCCCGGATGCGTCGAGACCGCCGCCCAGGCGGGCCGGGCGCCGATGGCGCCGTTGAACTCCGCCAGCTTGGCGGAATCCGCGGAGGGCGGCGGCACGTCGAATTTCAGATTGCCCGCAATGCGCACGCAGCGCGCCCCAAGCGCGAGAAAGCGCGCCGCGTTGTCGGAGTCCTGCGCAAGACAAAGGTCCACGGCGCCGAAAACGGATTTCGCCGCGCCGGGCACGCTGCGCCAGCGCTCGGCTGATTTTCGCGAGATGCGGGCGTTTGCGAGTATGAGCGGCACGCCGCGGGCGCGCACCGTGGCAACGATGTTAGGCCAGAGTTCGGACTCGGCGAAGACGGCGATATCCGGCTTCCAGTGATCGAGGAAACGGTCGACGAATTTGGGCGCGTCGAGCGGCGCATATTGGTGAAAGGCGCCGGCGGGCAGGCGCGCCGTCAGCACGCGCGCCGAGGAGACCGTGCCGCTCGTCACCAGCACTTCGAGGCCGCGCTGGATGAAGCGTTCGATGAGCGGCAGCAGCGACAGGCTTTCGCCAAGGCTCGCGCCGTGCAGCCACACGAGCCGGCCGGGCGGGCGGGGCCGGTCGGATTGCCCCATGCGTTCGCCCAATCTCGCGGGGTCTTCCTTGCCATAGCTGGCGCGCCAATTGAGCGCCGCGCTCGCGAAGGGCGTCGCCGCGATCGTCGCCAACCGATACAGCTTCAACAGCGACATGTTCCCTTGTTCTTATATTTTGTCTGCGCGGCGGGACTCGGCCATCGCCATGCGTTGCGGCCGAGAGCAGGCGTCATTCCCGTGCGTCGAGCCAAGCGTATGAGTAAACTTATTCTTTGCAAAACGGGCGAATTTTGGAAAGCGCCTCGTCTATAGCTCCTCGATATCCGGATCGAGCAGCCGGTAGAGATGCACGACGAAATAGCGCATATGCGCATTGTCGACCGTCGAATGCGCCTTCGCCTTCCATGCCGCCAGCGCGCTGTCATTGTCGGGATAAATGCCGACGATGTCGAGCTTGCTCGGATCGCGAAACGCGACGCCGTCGAGCAACTCCAACTCGCCGCCAAACACGAGATGCAACAACTGCTTTTCTTTTTTGGCCTGCGTCGATTGCGTCGTCCTGGTCATGGTTTTCCTTTTGAAACCTCCCGCGCCAAGGCGAGGCTTTCGTCGAAGAGCGAGGCCGGCGCCGCGATCAGCATGTCGCGGGCGAGCGATGCGCGATTATAGGTCAGCGCGACGCCTTCCGGCTCGCTCAGCCGGGCGCCCGCTTCGGCGAGGAGAATGTCGGCGGCGGCGATGTCCCAGTCGCGTGCGTTAGGCGCCGCGACGACGACATCATGCCGGCCCGAGGCGATGTCGGCAAGCCGTAAGGCGAGGGAAGGCGTGCGCGGCGCCATGACAAAGCCCTGCGGCGACGCCGCGAAGCGATCCTGCATCGCGCGCGGCGCGACGAGCGCGGCGCCGGCGATCTCGGTCCGTTGCGGCGCGAAGAGGCGGGAGTCGTTGAGAAAGGCGCCGAGGCCCTGCGCGCCGACATAAGTCTCGCCAAGCGCCGGCGCGTGGATGACGCCCGCGACCGGCCGTCCGCGCACGACAAGCGCGATTGAAACCGACCAGCGCTCGTCGCCGCGCGTGAAGGCGAGCGTCCCGTCGATCGGATCGACGACGATCAAGCTCTCGCGCGTAAGGCGGTCGGCGCTGTCGGCGCTCTCTTCCGACAGCCAGGCGGCTTCGGGGACGAGCCGCGCCATTTCGGCGAAGAGAAAGCGGTCGACGGCGAAATCCGCTTCCGTCACCGGCGAGCCGCCGCCCTTATAGGAGACCTCCGCGATCGTCCGCTCGCCCGGGCGAAAATAAGACATGGCGATGTCGCCGGCCTTACGCGTGACGCTCTCGAGTTGCGGAAGGAAGGCGGCGAGTTCTGTTTGGCTAAGGCCCATCGAGACAGCACTAGAGTAGGATCGTCGGAAATGGAACCGCAAGCGGCCGCATTGCAGCATAATAGGAGCAATTTGATCGAATCCATTTGCCGACGCTTCACCGTCATCGCTCAAATCATGCCTAAAAGCAATGATTTACGCCTCATTCACCAGGCTTTTTAGCACCCTTCGCGCCCCTCCCGCGGCAAGATGCCCCGGACAAAGACATTCGGCGTTCTCAGGAGGGGTCCATGCTCGAAGCCGGCAATGCGCGCAAGGTCGAGGAGAACCTGTTCGTTCAGCGCGATCGGCGGGCCGACGGCGGCGCGCGGCGCATCCGCGTGACGCGTAGCGACGTGCTCATTTCCCGCCGCTTGGGCGGCGTCGCCATGGTGATCACGGTGCCGGTCAGCGCCTATCGCGGCGTCGCGCTCGACGTGTTGGCGGCCGAGGATGGCTTGCCCCGCTATGTGCTGTCGCTGACGCATCGCGACTCGGATCTCGACATTCTGCTCTCCGAGACGCAGGACGGCGGCGCGGTCGCGGCGGACTGGAAACATTGGGCCGCCTGGCTCGGGCTGCCACGCCTCGCCGGAGAAGATGGCGCGTTGCGTTCGCTCGACGGCGCGCTTGGCGGGGTCGACGCCGGGGCGCCGCTCGGCCGGCGCCGCGACGTCAATGTGCTGAAGCGCCGCCCGCGTTTCCTCACGCGCCGCAAGGGCGGCGAAACCCGGCGCATGGGCGCGGTCTTCGCCGACGAGCGCGAGATCATCTGCTACGAGTGAGGCGCGTCACGACGCGCCGAGGACTTCCCTGGCGAATCCCTCGCGGATCGCGTCTTCCTTCAGCTTGCGGCCGATGAAGACGAGGCGCAACTCGCGCTTTTCGCCGTCCTTCCATTCGCGCTGCAGGTCGCCGTCGAGAATCTGATGGACGCCCTGGAACACGAAGCGCTTTGGCTCGTTCGTGAAGGCGACGATCCCCTTGCTGCGCAAAATGTCTGGCCCTTCGCGCTGAATGAATTCGTTCAGCCAGGAAATGAAGCGTTCGGGATCGACCGCGCCCTCGTGGCGGATCGAAACGGAATGCATTTCGTCGTCGTGGAAATGCTTCACGCCGTTATGGCCGTGATGCGCGTCATGCGCATGATGGTGATGGTCATGGCCGCAATCCGGCCCGCACTCGTGATCATGATCGTGATGGTCGTGATCGTGGTCGTGCTCGTCGGCGTCGAGAAACGCCGGTTCGATCGTGAGGATCCGGTCGAGGTCGAAGGCGTTGCGCTCCAGCACTTCCTTCAGCGGCACGTCCGACTTCACGGCGCGGTGCAGCGCCGCGTAGGGATTGATCGCGCGGATGCGGCCCTCGACCTCGGCGAGTTCGTCGTTTGAGACGAGATCGGTCTTGTTGAGCACGATCACGTCGGCGAAGGCGATCTGGCTCTTCGCCTCCGGCGCGTCCTTGAGCCGCTCGCCCAGCCATTTGGCGTCGGCGACCGTCACCACGGCGTCGAGACGGGCCGAGTCCTTCACGTCCGCGTCCATGAAGAAAGTCTGCGCCACCGGCGCGGGATTGGCGAGGCCGGTCGTCTCGACGATGATCGCGTCGAACTTGCCGCGCCGGCGCATGAGCCCTTCGATGATGCGGATGAGATCGCCGCGCACGGTGCAGCAGATGCAGCCGTTGTTCATCTCGAACACTTCCTCGTCGGCGCCGACGACAAGGTCGTTGTCGATGCCGATCTCGCCGAACTCATTGACGATGACGGCGTAGCGCCGACCGTGCTGCTCGGTGAGGATGCGATTGAGAAGCGTCGTCTTGCCGGCGCCGAGATAGCCGGTGATGACGGTGACGGGGATTTTTTCGGTCAATTCAGCTTGCTCCAGATCCTGTCGCCCCCACCCTGTCCCTCCCCCGCAAGCGGGAGAGGGGACTCTAGCGATCGGCTTTGCGCGAATCTCTATATGAAGCGCCGGGTCTGCTCCCTCTCCCACGAAGTGGGGGAGGGGTGGGGAGGGGGCAGCTACGGCGCCAGCGCCTTCGACAATTCTCTAACATTGTGGCGCATCATGTCGATATAGGTTGCGCCGTCGCCTTTCGCAGCGGACAGGGCGTCGGAATAGAGCACGCCGCCGACGCGCGCGCCGGTTTCCGCCGCGATCCGCTTGGCGAGGCGCGGGTCGGCGATGTTTTCGAGAAATATCGCGCCGACCTTGTTCTGCTTCACCGCATCGATGATCTTGGCGATGTCGCGCGCGCTGACTTCGGCCTCTGTCGAGAGGCCCTGCGGCGCGATGAATTCGACGCCGTAGCGCGCGGCGAAATAGCCAAAGGCGTCGTGGGTGGAGACGACGCGGCGGCGCTCCTTCGGGATTGCGGCGAGCGTCTGCTGGATTTCGGCGTCGAGCGCGTCGAGCTTGGCGAGATAGTCGCTGGCGTTGGCTTTGTAGATTTCGGCGCTTTCCGGATCGGCGGCGACGAGCGCTTCGCGAATGGCTTCGACATAGACCCTGGCGTTCGCCACGTCCTGCCAGGCGTGTGGATCGGCGCCTTCCTCGTCCCTGCGGGCGGCGACGCCCTTGCCAAGCGTAAAGACCGCTCCCTTGCTCTTCGCCACGGCGATCAAGCGCTCGATCCAGCCCTCGAAACCGAGCCCGTTGATGAAAATGAGCTTTGCCTGCGCGATCTTGCGGCCGTCGGCGGGGCTCGGCTGATAGACATGCGCGTCGCCGTCGGGGCCGACGATGGTCGTGACCGACACGTGATCGCCGCCCACTTGCCGCACGAGATCGCCGATGATCGAGAAGCTCGCGACGACGGGAATTTTCTGCGTCTCGGCGCCCGCCGGCGCAATGAGCGCAGCGAAGGAAAGCGCAAGGACGCTGCGGCGTGAGAGCATAAGCGTCACCCTTCAAGATGCCGGCGCGGCCGTCTCAGCCGCAGCAGTCCGCCGGCGCGGCCGAAAATCAGCGAGACGAAATATATGACGCCGGCGGCGAGAATAATGGCGGGGCCGGTCGGCGCGCTGGTCTCGTTGGAAAAAACGAGACCGGCGTAAGCGCACAGCACGCCGATCGCCGCGGCGAGCGGCAGGGCGACGGCGATCTCGCGCGTCCATAGCCGCGCGGCGGCGGCGGGCAGCATCATGATTCCGACCGCCATCAGCGTGCCGAGCGCATGAAATCCCGCGACGAGATTGAGCACCACAAGCGCCAGAAAGAGGAAAGGCGTGACCTCCCCAAGCGCGCTGGTCTGGCGCAAAAACAGCGGATCGAGCGTGTCCATCACCAGCGCGCGATAGAAGATCGCGAGCATGGCGAGCGTCAGCGTCGCGACGCCGGCGAGCATCAAAAGCGCCGCATCGTCAAGGCCGACCACCGAGCCGAACAGCACATGCAGCAGATCGACATTGGAGCCGCGCAGCGACACGAGCGTGACGCCGAGCGCGAGCGAGACGAGATAGAAGGCGGCGAGCGAGGCGTCCTCGCGCAAAGTCGTGAAACGCGAGGCCGCGCCTGCCGCAAGCGCCACGACGAGCCCCGCCACAAGGCCGCCGAAAGTCATCGCCGGCAGCGAAAGTCCAGCGACGAGATAGCCGACCGCGGCGCCGGGCAGAATCGCATGCGAGAGCGCGTCGCCGGCAAGCGACATCCGACGAAGAATGAGGAAGACGCCAAGCGGCGCGCCCGACAGCGCGAGCGCGAAGGAGCCGACCAGCGCGCGGCGCATGAATTCATAATCGGCGAAAGGCGCGACGAGGATCTCAGAAAGCATCGGCCCTCTCTTCGTCGCCAAATGGTTCGTCGCGGAGGCATTCGCGCGCGCCAGTGTCGAAGGCCGCCGACATGGCGCGGGCGCGGGAAAGATTTTCGGCGCAAAGCGCCTCGCGCGTGTTCCCCCAAAAGATGCAGTCGCGCGCGAGCAGCAGCGTCTGAGGAAAGGCGCGCCGCACGATATCGAGTTCATGCAGCACGGCGACGACGGTGCGCCCTTCCGCGCGCCAGCGCGCGATCAACGCCAGCAGATCGTCGATCGTCGCTTCGTCGATCGCCCCGAAAGGCTCGTCGAGCAAGATGACCGCTTGGTCCTGCACGATGAGTCGCGCAAAGAGCGCGCGCTGCATCTGTCCGCCGGAAAGCGTATCGAGCGCGCGCTCCTCGAAGCCGGCGAGTCCGACCGTCTCTAACGCTTCGGCGACGCGGGCGCGCTCGCCGGCGTTGAGGGCGCCGAGGAGGCCGATGCGCGCCATCGCGCCCATGGCGACGAAGTCCCGCACATTGATCGGAAAGGCGCGATCGATGTCGACGACCTGCGGCAGATAGGCGACGTTGCGGGGCGACCCGCCACCCCTGTCTATGCGCCCGCCGAGCGGCGCCAGAAGCCCGGCGAGCGCCTTGAGCAGGGTCGATTTGCCAGCGCCGTTCGGACCGCAGACGGCGAGACCTTCGCCCGGCGCGATCTCGCCCTCGAGATGGTGGACGGCGGGACGGCGATCATATCCCAGGGTGAGATTGAGGAGCCGAATCGTCGCCGGCGCCAGCGGGGCCGCGCTCAATGCAGCGCCCAATAGACGCCGCCCCAGAGCGCCGCGGCAAGCGCCGAGACGCCAATCAGCCTCGCGCCGGCGGAAAGGCCCAGCGCAGAGAGGCGCGGACCGCGGGTCGGGGCGCCCTCTTGCGCCGTCTCCGTATGGACATGCGCTTCGACATGCGCTTGGGCGTGGTCATGCGTCGTCATGCCGGTCATGATTGATGTTATAATATAACGCCGGAACCGAACAAGCCGGTTCTCGCCCACCGGGGGCCGAAAGCGCCGACCGGCCCTGCTAATTCGGCGTGGACAGGCGAAGGCGACTCTGTTATCCCGTGCCGCACGGGTCAGGCGCTCCGTCAGCGCCCGGCGACCTATTCCCAATTTTGGCCTCCCATATCGACGGCGCCGTCGAGCGGGCGGTCTTCAAACGCAGGATGGATTCGTGCAAGTTCTCGTTCGCGACAACAATGTCGATCAGGCCCTTAAAGCTCTGAAAAAGAAGATGCAGCGCGAAGGCATCTTCCGCGAAATGAAACTGCGCGGCCACTATGAAAAACCATCCGAGAAGCGCGCGCGCGAGAAGGCCGAGGCCGTCCGCCGCGCCCGCAAGCTCGCGCGCAAGAAGCTCCAGCGCGAAGGCCTGCTGCCGGTGAAGGCCAAGACGGTCGGCCGCTGAGTCGACTTCGCCTGTCGAATTCTCGCCGGATTGCGAGCGCTTTCTAAAATCGACGCGACGAAGAGCATCGGGACGACATTTGGCGGCTGGGAGGATCTGAAGGCATGGGCTTTTGCCTCGCGGCGACGGCGCGCCGCCATTCTTCGACCCTTTCTTGGACCCTTTCGCGGGACGTCTTGGCGCGCGGCGCAGCGGCGCTGGCCGTCATGGCGTTGGCGGGATGCGAGACCGCGAGCGGCATCCGTCCGCCCGGACGCGGCATCGCCGAAATCGCCGACACCGATCCTAAAGCCGCTTCCGCCAATATCGATTCGCTCAGCGAAGTCATCCGCCGCAATCCGTCGAGCGCCGAAGCCTATAACACGCGCGGCGTCGCTTACGCCCGCATCGGCCGGTTTCAAGAAGCGGTTGGCGACTTCACCCAGGCCCTCAAGATAGAGCCCAACAACGCGCCGGCTTACACGAATCGCGCGCTCGCCTATCGGCAGATGGGCCAGAACGAAGCGGCGCGCGCCGATTTCGACCGCGGCATCGAGGTCGGTCCCAAACATGCGCCCGCCTATGTCGGCCGCGCCAATCTGCTGCGCGCGCAGGGCAATCTCGATCAGGCGCTCTCCGATCTCGATCAGGCCATTCGCCTCAATCCTGAGAGCGCGCAGGCCTTTCATGCGCGCGGACTCATTCATCAGAAGCGCGGCGACAACGCCCGCGCGGTGACGGATTTCGACAACGCCATCGACCGCGATCCCTTTGCGGCGGCGCCTTATCAGGCGCGCGGCGAAAGCCTCGTGGCGCTCGGCAAATATGACAAGGCGGTCGAGGATTTCAACGCCGCGCTCAATGTCGACAACAAGAGCGCGCTCGCCTGGGCCTGGCTCGGCCTCGCTTACGACAAAAGCGGGAATCGCCCGAAGGCGCAGGAATCATACCAGCGCGCGCTGCAGCTCGATCCGCAGCAACCGCTCGCCAAGCAGGGCTCCAGCCGCGGCTAGGGCTTTTTTTCGTCGCCGCGTTGATCCTCGCGCCATTGGCGATAGGCCTCCACGGCAAAAGCGACAATCAGCACGAGCGCGCAACCGGCGATCGACAAACCCAGTTCGAGCGTCTTGTGATCCGTGAAATGCACATGCTCGGCGACGACGGAATCGGCAGCCGCCATGTCGCCCGCCACCCACCCCAAAAGGCCAGCGCCCGCCCAGACGAGGATCGGGAATCGCTCCAAAACTTTCAGGAGCGCGCCGGCGCCGAACATCACGATCGGCACCGACAGAGCCAGGCCGAAGACGATGAGATTCGCCGAGCCGCGCGCGGCGGCGGCGATGGCGATGACATTGTCGAGCGACATCACCGCGTCGGCCATGATGATCGAACCGACGGCGCCCCACAGATTGGGCTTGGCCTTCACATCGGAATGTTCAGTCTCGTCGATCAGCAGTTTGACCGCGACGATCAGCAGCAGCGCGGAACCGACGACCTTGAGATAGGGGATGGCCATCATCTCGACGATGACGAGCGTGAAGGCGATACGCAGGAGGACGCCGCCAAGCGCGCCGAGAAACACGCCCCAGCGCCGCTGACGCACGGGCAATTGGCGGCAGGCGAGCGCGATGAGAATAGCATTGTCGCCGGAAAGCAGAATATTGATCCATATGATCTCGAAGACTTCCCAGCCGACGGCGAAATCCAAAGTCATGCGCGAGTTCCTGCCGGGCGAAGCCCCTTAGGCGTTGCATTAACGCGTTTTGCGCCAAGAGGAAACCCGCGGTCCAGCTTATGAAGCAGCTGCTTTTTTTCGTTCATGCGCGGAACATAGAACAGGCACGAAATGTTTTTGGCGACGAGCGCGGCATAATCGACAATAGCGTCGCTGTGGAGCGCGCTGCAGGAGGTTACCATGGGCATGGCACAGCCAAACGCCAACCTTATTTCCAGCGACAAGGTCGAAGGGACGAGCGTCTATGACGCTTCTGGCGACAAGATCGGCGAGATCGACCATCTGATGATCGATCGCATGTCGGGAATGGTGCGCTACGCGATCATGACTTTTGGCGGTTTCCTCGGCATCGGCGAGGGCGAATATCCGCTCCCCTGGAAGGCATTCCGCTACGATACGAATCTCGGCGGATATGTCGCTAATGTGACAGAAGAGCAGCTGCAGAACGCCCCGGAATTCACCGAGGATAGCTGGAGCGATCGCGATTGGGAAACGCGCCTGCACAAGAACTACGGCTCGTCCCCCTACTGGGAAGATACGACGTCGTCGACGATGCGCGACCAGTCCACCCGCTACTGAGCGGAGTAGATCGCGATGCAGGGCGGGGCATCGACTTGGCCTCGCCCTTTTTGCCGCCTTATATGAATTGCGAAGATCGTCGAAAGGCGGGCGCCCCATGCGCATTCGTTTCGCTCCTTATTTTCTCGTCGCATTCCTCGGCGTCAGCGCCGCCGTCGCACAAATCGCGGCTACCCAGAACGGCCGGAGCGCGGAGATCGAAGCGATCTTGAAGCGCGTCGAATTGCCGCCCGGCTTCTCGATTTCGCTCTATGCGCTTGCGCCGGACGCGCGCACGCTCGCGGTCGGGCGCGACGGCAAGGCGATCTTTGTCGGCACGGCGGAAGAAGGCGTCCATGTGCTGACGCCCGGCGAGGGGAAGGCCGCCGCGATCGAGCCTTTCGCGCCTTCGATGAAATTCACCATGCCGCATGGCCTATGCTTTTCGAAGGACGGCGCGCTGTTTCTCGTCGAGCGCAATCGCGTCACGCGCTTTGATGACGCAGAGAACAAATGGCGCGACGCTGCTGTGAACGCCAAGGTCATCGTGAAGGCGGGCGAACTTATTCCGCGCAGCGAGGAGAGCCGCGGCCATTCTTCGCGAGTCTGCCGCATCGGACCCGACGACAGGCTCTATATCTCGCTCGGCCAGCCGCATAATGTCGCGCCGCGCGAGAAACTCGCGCTTTACGAAAAGACTGGCATTGGCGGAATCATCCGCATGAATCTCGACGGATCGAACCGCGAAGTCTTCGCGACGGGCATTCGCAATTCCGTCGGCATGGAATTCGACGCCGACGGCTCGCTCTGGTTCACCGACAATCAGGTCGATTCCATGGGCGACGATACGCCGCCGGGAGAAATCAACCGCGCCGACAGGCCGGGATTGAATTTCGGCTTTCCCTGGTATGGCGGCGGGCATGTGCGCACCAATGAATATGCGGGCGATGCGCCGCCAAAAGACGTCGTCTTTCCTGTCGTGGAGACGGCGCCGCACGCCGCCGATCTCGGCATGGCCTTTTATCGCGGCGAGATGTTTCCGAAAGAATATCGCGGCGCGATCTTCACCGCGCAGCATGGCTCATGGGACCGCAGCGTGCCGATCGGCGCGCGCGTGATGGCGACGCTTTGCCGGCGCGAAAACCAGCACGCCTTTCGCCGAAGGCTGGAACGTCGGCGGCGGCTCTTATCTCGGCCGCCCCGTCGATGTCGCCGAGCTTGCCGATGGTTCGCTGCTCGTCACAGACGATCAGAATGGCGCCATTTATCGGATCAGCTATCGCAAGCCATGACGCGCATCGTCAGCGCCAGCCCGTCATGACCCGTGACGAGCGCGTCGATCATCTGGCCTGCTTCGACGCCCGGCGTGCGCGCGAGCGTGAAATCGGCGGCGCGCGCCGTTCCGCCGCGCTCGGTTAAGAACCGGAGCGTCTTGCCGATCTGCGCGTCGAGGTGACGCGCAAGCGCGGCGTCTCCCATTTCGCGCAAACGCGCGGCGCGATGCTTCGCGACGTCAGGCGCGACCAGAGGCATGCGCGCGGCGGGCGTTCCCGGGCGCGCAGAAAAGGGGAAGACGTGAAGATGCGTGAGCCCGCAGTCGTCGATAAGATCGAGCGTGCGCGCGAACATTTCTTCCGTTTCGGTCGGAAAGCCGACGATGAAATCGGCGCCGAAGACGATATCGGGTCGCGCCTCGCGAAGCGCGCGGCAAAGGTCGATCGCGTCCTGGCGCGCATGGCGCCGCTTCATGCGCTTCAAGATCAGATCGTCGCCGGACTGCAACGACAGATGAAGATGCGGGCAGAGCCGCGCGTCTTCGGCGATCGCCGCGCGCAGGTCGTCATCGACTTCGACGCAGTCGATCGAAGAGAGCCGCAGACGCGGCAGATCGGGAAGTTCGCGCAGCAGCAGACGCACGAGGCGCCCGAGCGTCCAGCCGTCGCCAAGATCGGCGCCATAGCTCGTCAGATCGACGCCGGTAAGCACGATTTCCTTTTTGCCGGCTGCGACCAGCGCGCGCGCCTGCGCGATGACCTCGGAAGGCGGCGCCGAGCGCGCCGCGCCGCGTCCAAATGGAATGATGCAGAAGGTGCAACGATGGTCGCAGCCATTCTGCACCGCGAGCAGGCCGCGCGTGCCTTCATCGGCGCCAAGCGCGCGATTTGGCGCGTGCTCGGCAATCACGCGCGTCACGCCGTCGATCTCCGCGAAGCGTTGCGGATCGACGCGCGCGGCGCAGCCGGCGACGACGATTTCGGCGGTCGGGCGCTCGCGATGCAGGCGGCGGATGGCCTGCCGCGCTTGCCGCGTCGCTTCGTTCGTGACGGCGCAGGTGTTGACGACGAAGGTCTCGCGCTCGCCGGCATGCGCGTGCGCGAGCTCTTGCGACTCGACGATATTGAGGCGGCAGCCGAAGGTGACGACCTCGGCGCGGCGCAGAGGGGCGTTCACGCGGCGAGGCCCTGAAAGATGCGCGGGTCGAGCGTCGTTTCGAATTCGAATTCGACAGGCCCGGTCATCATGACGTGATCGTCAGCGCGCCAATCTATCTGAAGATCGCCGCCCGGCAGGCGCAGGCGCGCCGCGCGCTCCGTCAGCCCAGAGCGCGCGCCGGCGACGAGCGCCGCGCAGGCGGCCGAGCCGCAGGCCTTTGTCGCGCCTGTCCCGCGCTCCCATACGCGCAGCAGAATATCGTCGCGCGCGAGCGCCTGCGCGAAGGAGATGTTGGCGCGTTGCGGGAACATCGGATGATGTTCGAGCGTCGGCCCGAGGGTTTCGAGATTGACTCGCGCCGCGTCGGGCACGAAGAAAACGGCATGGGGATTGCCCATGCTCACGGCGGAAAAGCGCGTGGGCGCGCCCGCAACGGGCGGGTCGAGCAGAACGTCGCGCGTATCCGCGACGGCGCGCGCGAGCGGTATATCGCGCCAGTCGAGACGTGGGCGCCCCATATCGACGGTGAAGACCGTCTCGCCGTCGCGGCGGGTCTCGATCAATCCGGCGTCGGTTTCCAGCCGCAGCGCGTCTTTTCCTTCGCGCCCCAGCGCATAGGCGACGCAGCGCGCGCCATTGCCGCAGGCGGCCGAAAGCGATCCGTCGATATTATAGATGCGCATGAAGGCGTCGTCGTCACGGCTGCGCGGCGCGTAGAGCGCCATGAGCTGGTCGAAGCGCAGGCCTGGCGCGCGCGCGATGGCGCGCGCCTCCTCGGGCGCGAGCTCATGGTCGAGCCCGCGCAGATCGAGAATGAGAATCTCGTTTCCCGCGCCGTTCATGCGCAGAATCGGGCGATGATCGAGCGGGTGCGGCGGTGCGGGCAAGGTTCTGGCCTATTCTCCAGGAGGCGCGCTCGTATATAGAGAATGCCAAGCCGACGCGCCACCGCCGCGCCGCGCCCGACGCGCGACGCAATTGCGCGCGAGAAGGCGGGTCTGAAGGCCCCATTGACGAAGGACGCAGGAAGAATGGACGAAGAACCCGGCTTGCTGGACAGTCTGCGGCGTCACTGGCGCGCCCTGGCGATATTCACCGTCCTTGTCGCCGCGGCCGCGATCTATTCCGAGCGCGCGCTGTTTTCCGGCGGCGGGGTGGAGGAAGCCGACGACAAGCCCGTGACGCCCGCCACTCCAGTGGCGCCGCCGTCGAAATCGGGCGGCGACGCGAAGCCCGCTGAGCCGGGCGAAACGAAGCCCGGGGCGGTCGACGAAGCGGCGCAGGCCGTGATGAGCCAGACCGTCACGGTCGATGCGCGTCCCGCGGTCGTGCTCAAGGGGCAGGGCAAGTGGGAGGACGCGGCCAAGACGCTCGCCGAGGCGATGGCGAAGCTCAACGCCGCCGTCGCCAAGGCGGGCCTCGCCGCCAATGGCCGCCCCATCGCCGTTTTCACCAAGACCGACGATGCGGGCTTCACTTTTGAAGCGATGGCGCCGCTGACCGCCGCGCCGGAAGGCAAGGCCAAACTGCCGGACGGCCTGAGCGTCGGGGCGTCGCCCGCCGGCAAGGCGCTCAAGTTCCAGCATCGGGGCGCATATGACGAAATCGACGCGACCTATGAGGCGATCGCCGCTTTTCTCGACGAAAAGGGCCTGGACACCAAGGACCTCATCATCGAGGAATATCTTACCGACTTCAAAGGCGATGACGCGAATGTCGATGTCGATATTTATGTGTTCCTGAAGTGAGCGGCCCGGCGGCGTCGAATTGAGCCGCCGGCGACGCTTCTTGCCTAGCCGCGCGTCACGCTCGCTTTCGCTTTTCGAGCAGCCGCTCGTCGGTGATTGACAGGCCCTTACTCTTGGTGACGGCGAAGAACACGGTCTGGCCGACGAGTATGTCGACTTCCCTCGGCTTCGCCTGTTTCTCGTCGATCATCACGACCGTTCCCTGCGTGATCGTTTCGCGCCACTTCTTGAGATCGGCTTCGGTCTTCACGCCGGGATCGCGCACGCGGATCACGCCGCCAACCGAACCGCCATAGGCGTCGACCCAATGATATTCGCCCGGCAGGCCGAAGGCGTGCGAATAGCCGCATTCATTGACGAGGCGACTGCTGCCGAAGAACTCCTTGTCGCCCACGACGACATAAGGCGTCATCGCCTTCCGAGGGCAATTCCACACCACCATGTCCCCCGCGTCGATCACCATCTCCGCCTTGTCCGGCGTGAAGCCGCCCTTCATGGCGGAAAGGGACACATTGTGCTGCTTCATCTTCTGTCCGGCGCGCGCTTCATTGACCTTTACGACATAGGGGCGCTCCTGCGACAGGTGCTGGCCATTCGCGGGGAACACGCCGTAACGATAGGTTCCCGCTTTCATGAAGCGTTGGCCAAAGCAGTCGGTGCGACGCAATGCGCGGCTGTCAAAATCGTCGAACATCGAATGTCTCCTAAACATTTACGGTGAAACGTCCGCGGTGAGGACAAGCTCGTCTTCGCCGCTGTTCGCGACGACTGCCGCAATCGCGTCGATCGTGATGTCCACTGCAGGATCGAACGCGCCGGCGGCCGGCAGCACCGGGAACTGCTTCGGCTGCTTGTAGATCTCGAACGTCAGCCCCGACACGAAGGGCGTAATGATCGGTCCCAGGAAGCCCGTAACGCCGGCGATGCCGATGGCGAGGAGAATCGCATTGACGGCGATTGCCAGAAACGGACCGATGAAAGGGATGGCGAGCAGTATGGGCGTCACCGCAAGACCGATTGCGGCGAGCAGCGCCGCCGTCGTCGCGCCGAACTGAAGGTTAGGCACGCCGAGCACCTTGATCGACACGACCCACTCGCCGCCGACGAGGTTCACGACAATCTCGAAATCGGCCGTGGTCTTGACGAAGTCGCCGAAAGAAATCGGAACCGAGATCGTCGGCCAGTCGATACAGATTTTGGGCGTGCAGACCTCGCCGACGCAAGGAATGTCGATGCAGACTTGCGGGAGGCAGAAATCGGGCAGGATGTCGCTCAGATCGATGCCTAAACTGAAGTCGAGGTGCCAATCGAGGCGCAGATCGACGATACGGATCGTCGAGGGCGGAATGAGATCGACATCGCCATTGGTCAGCGTTCCGCTGACACTGTAACTCGCAACAAAGGGTCCGAGGCTCCCCGATCCGCTCTTGACCTGCGGCCCGATAGCGGCGATGGCGCCGTCCAGCAGTTTGTTTGCGCCCTGCTCGTCCAGGGCGGCCGTAATCTCAGCCATGATGAAATCTCCCGATCAAAAGCCTTTAGAAATTGCCGCGCGCCTTGATTTGGTCGTCCTCAATCAATGGTCCGACTGTCATCGACAGGTTGAAGGCGCCGACCCGCAACGACCGCAGCGGCAGGCGCACATCCGCCAGCACAGCCTGGAGGATCATGAAGAGCAGACATTCGAGGATGGACTCCACCTCGCTTGGCGTGATGTCGACGATCTCGACGCCGTCGACTGCGAGGGCGATCGCATCCTCGCCATTTTGCGCCAACACATGCTCCAGATGGCCGATGGCGAACACCTTCAGCTTGCAGCATGTCGCCTCTCTCAACGGGTGTGTCGGCTTGTCTTCGCGCTTGTCTTTCGTGCCTCCGCGCGGGGGGCGCGGGTCGATCTTCAGGCGCCGGCAGTCGAGACATAGCTCCGCCTCGATGGCGGCGCTGAACTGGCCCGGTTGCAGCGACAGTTCCGGCGGCAGCGCGGTCGTCTGCTTGTAGAGATCGACGCGCGGTATCGACAGCGCGATGCGCCATTCGATGCCGCCGGGAACGCCAGGAAAGGGTATCGCCGCCATGCTCGTCTCGGCGACGGTCGTCGTCGGAACGAACGCCGGCGATCCATAGACAAGGTGGCGAGGACGGTCCGTGAAGAAGGCGGTGAGGAAATCATTCAATCCGTTTTCGTGAACGCTCGCGAAAACCGTTTCGGCTTGAGTAAGGCTCATGAGTTATCCTTTCCACTCCAACGGTGGGTCGGAGCGATGTGTTTGCTGATGAAGCCTGTCTGAGGCGCCAACGCCGCGCAGACCGAAATTCACTTCATAATCGCTTCTCGGCGCGCGCCGCGCGCCATTCGCCCAATATGCTTCGTTACCAATGCGCTTCGTTCAATGCGGGCCATGCCCGATCAGACAACGCGAAACAGCGATATTGGTTCCGTTCCCAGCCAGCAAAACAGCCTTGCCTGTCACGCCATGAGCTCCAGCGGACAGCGGCTCACGGCTTGGCGTTGTTCCGCCGAAAGTCCAATATGT
>CAVPMJ010000002.1:0-25854 GCA_963706255.1 uncultured Alphaproteobacteria bacterium
ACCTTCCGCCATATTCTCGCGATCCGGCCGTCGGCCCCGATCAGGAAGGTCGAGCGCTCGACCCCCATATATTTGCGGCCATACATGCTCTTTTCGACCCAGACGCCATAGGCGCCGAGCGTTTCCTTCGCTTCGTCGGACGCGAGCGGCAGCGACAGTTCGTATTTCGCCCGGAACTTGTCATGGCTTTTGACCGGATCGGGCGACATGCCGACGACGACCGTCTTCGCTCTAGCGAATTTCTCGCGTAAACTATTGAAATCTATTGCCTCCTTGGTGCAGCCGGAGGTGTCGTCCTTGGGGTAGAAATAAAGCACGATCTTCTTGCCCTTCAGCGCGCCGAGCGAGACCTTCTCGCCGCCCGCGCCGGGCAGATCGAAGGCGGGCGCCGCGTCTCCCTCTTTAAGGATAGCCCCGGCTTTGCCGGCGGTTATGGTCATGGCTGCCTTCCTTTCGTCGCATCCGCAGCTAAAATCAGTCTTTAGAATGCAGACTGGGCGCCAGCCGGCAAGACCGGCCCCGTATTATCCGCGCCAATTCTGCGCATACGCCGAGAGCGAGGCCAATTGACCGAAGGGATGGGGCGCCAGCATAGCGGCGGCGAGCGCGTCGGCGCCTTGGCGCGGCGCGCCGTCTTGCGGCTTCGGCAGGCGTCGTGGCGTCTGCCGCCTTTACATCTGCCGTCTTTGCGGGCGCCGCGCCGCGGCGTTCCGCGTCTCATCATGCTGGGCGCGCTTGGCGCGGTGCTTCTCTTCGCGCTGACTGTCGGCGGATTTTTCTTTGTCCTGTCGCAGGGGCCGATCTCCTTCGCCTGGCTCGCGCCGCGGATCGCCGATTCGCTCGATGAACTCGCCGACGGCCGCTATGATTTCTCGCTCAGGACCGCATCCCTCGCCAATGGCGATCATGGGCCGACGCTTTCCGTCGACGACCTGATGGTCAAGAAGGACGGCCGCGCCATTCTCGCCGCGCCGCGCGCCGAACTGTCGCTGGATTTTCGTTCCCTGTTGATCGGTCAGATAAAGCCGCGCCGGCTGGAAGTGCTCGATTTGGACTTGCGGCTGTCGGTGACGCCTGACGGCGCCATCGCCGTCTCCGCCGGCGCCGGCCCTGTGGCGACGACGCGCCCGCAACCGACTGGCGGCGCGCTGAACGCGCCGGCGCAGACGGCGGCCGGGGCGGGGGTCGAACGCGTGGGGCTGCTGCGCGAAGCGGCGGGCGCGCTGCGCGGATTGATGGACCTTGCGACGAGCCCGGATAGTCCCATCGGCGCGCTGGATCGCGTTGGCGTCGCGCATGGCCGTCTCGTCATCGACGATCGCACCATCGACCGCGTCATCCGCTACGACGACGTCACGCTCAGCCTCGACAAGGGCGGCGGCGGCATGCGCTTTTCGCTGGCGGCGAACGGGCCGTCGCGGCGCTGGACGGCGGTGGCCGTCGCCAAGGGCGCGCCCGGCGCGCGGCGCGACTTCCAGGCGCAGTTGCGCGATCTTTCGATCGACGAGATCGCGCTTGTCGGCGGCTTTCGAACCGCGGGTTTCGACACGGACGCGCCATTCGCATTCGACCTGCGCTTCGCGCTCGGTCGCGACGACGACGTGCTCGAAGCGTCTGGACGCATGGAAATCGGACGCGGCTACTTCCGCTTGGACGAGCCCGATCACGAGCCGGTGATGATCGAGAAGATCGCCGGCGCGGCGACATGGGACAAGGCGGGCCGCAAACTCGCCATCGCGCCGCTGGCGTTCAAGGCCGGCGGTTTCGACATGGCCGTCGTCGGCGAAGCGCGCGCGCCGGCGGCGATGGCGAAATCCGGCGACGTCCTCGCCGCGGGCCTCGACGAACCGTGGACGATCGCGCTGCGTCTAAAGGCGCCGACGCTGGTGGCGCCGGAGCGAGCGGGCGAGAAGAATGTGCGCATCGACAGCGGCCTCCTTGACGCGCGCTTCTTTCGCGACGAGCGGCGGATCGTCTTCGACAAATTCGCCTTCGTCGGTCCCGAAGTGAATGTCGGGCTCAATGGCGCCTTGAGCTGGCGCGACGAAAACCGCGTCGCTTTCACGCTCGGCGTGCAGGAGACGCAGATACGCGCGCTGGCGCGGCTGTGGCCCACGCATGTCGCGCCGTCCGTGCGGGCCTGGTTCGTCGATCATGTTCCAGCCGGCGTTCTGCGTCACGCCAAATATGCCGCCAATTTCGACGGCGCGGCGCTGACGACGATGCGCTACGAGCAGTCGCCGCCCGATAATTCGCTGCTCATGGAAGGCGAAGTCGCCGACGGCACGGTCACCGAGATCTTGCCGGGCATGGCGCCGCTTACGGGCGTCAACGGACGCCTACGCATTACCGGCCGCACCGCGACATTCGCCGCCACCTCGGGCGCGATGGAGACCGCGCCGGGCCGCCGCCTCGCCATGTCGGAAGGTCGATTCTCGATCGCCGACAGCGCGCTGCGCCCGACGCCGGCCGTCGTGGAGATCAACGTCGGCGGAAATGTCGAGGCCGTCGCCGACCTGCTCACTCTGCCGGCCATCGCGCGCCACGCTTCGATCCCGGTCGATGTGGGAACCATAAAAGGCGCTTTGGAAGGCCGCCTGCGCGTCGACTTCGAGACCGGCTCCGCCGCCCGCGACGAGCACACGACCTTTCTCATCGACGCGACGACGTCGAATCTCGTCATCGACAAGCTGATCGGCAAGGAGAAGCTGGAAGGTGGCGCGCTGCATGTTCTCGCCGACCGCGCCGGGCTGCGCGTCAATGGGACCGGCCGCATTTACGGCGCGCCGGCGACGCTGGAACTGCGCCGCGCCTTCGGCGAAAAAGGCGCCGCGCAAGCCCAAGTGACGCTGACCTTCGACGAAGCCGCGCGTCAACGCGCCGGCTATGTCGTCGCCGGCGTGAGCGGTCCGGTGATGGCGACAGTGCGCACGCCGCTGCCGGTCGAAGAAGTCAATACGCAGATCGAACTCGATCTGACGCGCACGAGTTTCGACAATCCGCTGCCGGGGATGACAAAGCCGGCGGGCAAGCCGGCGAAAGCCTCATTCATGCTGGCGCGGCGCCCCGAAGGAATGGCGCTCGAACAATTAAATTTCGACGCAAGCCCGGCGCAGGCGCAGGGCGTGATCGAATTTTCGCGCGAAGGCGCCTTCCGCGCGGCGCGGCTGTCGCAGGCGCGGCTTTCGCCCGGCGACGACATGCGCGTCGACGTGCAGCGCAGCGGCGATGTTGTGAAGATCGTCGCGCGCGGGACCAATTTAGACGCGCGTCCGGTGATGCAGGCGCTGCTGCATGGCGACCGCGGCGGCGGCGGTGGCAAGGGAACGGGCTCGTTCGAGGATATCGATCTCGACTTCAAGGCGCCGATCGTCACCGGCCATGGCAAGCAGATTCTATCTAACGTGGATTTGAAAATGGAGCGGCGCGGCGGGCGGCCGCGCTCCGTTGCGCTCACCGGCTCTTTTGGCCGCGAACAGCTCACGGTCGGCATGACGCGCAATCAGAACGGCGCGCCGCAGGTTGAAATCTCGACGAATGACGGCGGCTCGCTACTCGCGTTCTTCGATCTCTATCGCAAGATGGACAGCGGCGCGCTGACCGCGACCGTGCAGCTCGGGCAAAATCGCGCCGACGGCTCCTTGCGCATTCGCGACTTCTTTGTGCGCGGCGAACCGATGGTGCGCCAGCTGATGGCGCAGAGCGGCACGGCCCGACCCGACGAGCGCGGCAATTACCGTTTCGATCCCGACCTGGTGCGCGTCGGCCGGCTGGAGAGCGACTTCACCTGGTCCGGCGGGCAATTGTCGGTGCGCGAGGGCGTGTTGTCCGGTCCCGAAATCGGCCTGACCTTCGACGGCTATATCGACTTTGCGCATGAGCGCCTTGATCTCGTCGGCTCTTATGTGCCGGCCTATGCGCTCAACAGCCTGCTGTCGAACATACCGGTGCTTGGCGTCGTGCTCGCCGGCGGTCAACACGAGGGCGTGTTCGCGCTCAATTACCGCCTGACCGGCGCGCTGAACGCGCCGGCGGTGAACGTCAATCCCTTGTCGGCGATCGCGCCAGGCCTGATGCGCAAGATACTGGGCGTGCTCGACGGCACCGCGCGCATGCCGCTGGAGCAGCGGTAGCGGCTAAGCGCGCTCCAGCAGCACGTGCTTCTTCTTGCCCAGCGAAAGTTTGACGACGCCGTCGCTCGCGAAATCATTTTCGCCGATCACGCCGCGTTCGTCCGTCACCGGCGCGTCGTTGACGCGCAGGCCCCCGCCCTTGATCTGTCGCCGCGCCTCGCCCGTCGACGAGACAAGCCCCGCCTTGACGAAAGCGGTCAGCACGCCAAGACCGGTCGCGATCTCCTCCGCCGACACGGCGACCTTGGGCAGCGACAGAGCGAGCGCGCCTTCTTCAAAAGTGCGCGCGCGCGGTCTCCGCCGCCTGATCCGCCGCCGCGCGGCCGTGAATCAGCGCGGTCGCTTCGGTCGCGAGCGTCTTCTTCGCCTCGTTGATCTCGGCGCCTTCGAGCGCCGCGAGCCGCGCGATCTCATCCATCGGGAGGAAGGTGAAGAGCTTCAGGAAGCGCGCGACGTCGGCGTCTTCCGTATTGCGCCAATATTGCCAGTAGTCGTAGGGCGACAGCATGTCGGCGTTGAGCCAGACGGCGCCCGCCGCCGTCTTTCCCATTTTTGCGCCCGACGATGTCGTGAGCAGCGGCGAGGTCAGCGCGTAAAGCTGCGGACAGCCCATGCGGCGGCCAAGATCGAGGCCCGTGACGATATTGCCCCATTGGTCGGAGCCGCCCATCTGCAGCAGCGCCCCGTAACGCTTGTTGATCTCGACGAAGTCGTAAGCCTGCAGGCACATATAGTTGAATTCGATGAACGACAGCTCGTGCTCGCGCTCCAGGCGCAGCTTCACCGAATCCATCGTCAACATGCGATTGACGGAGAAATGCCTGCCGACGTCGCGCAGGAACTCGATGTAATTGAGCTCCGCGAGCCAGTCGGCGTTGTCGAGCATCAGCGCGTCGGTCGGCCCGTCGCCGAATTTAAGGAAGCGTTCGAAGACGGTTCTGATCGAGGCTTTGTTCGCGTCGATCTGCTCGACGGTTAGCAGCTTGCGGCTTTCGTCCTTGCCGGAAGGGTCGCCGACGCGCGTCGTGCCGCCGCCCATCAGCGGCAGGGGCTTGCCGCCCGTGCGTTGCAGCCAGGCGAGCATCATGATCGGAAGAAGCGAGCCGACATGGAGCGAAGGCGCCGTGCAGTCGAAGCCGATATAAGCGGCAAGTCCGCCCGCCAGCGACTTTTTCGTCCAGCCCGGGAAAGTCCGAGCATTGATGCACGAAGCCGCGCGCGACGAGCGTGCTCAAGAAGTCGGATTTGGGGGAGAAAGCGTCGGCCATGGGGCAGGGTGATAGGCGCAAGGCCGCGCGCGCGCAAGGCCGCGCCGACGCGCGGCGATCAAGCGGCGCATAGTCTATTTGCGATCTGCCGCGACTAATCGATCGGGACGGCGCGGGACGTCCTCACGCCGGATGTGCAGCAACTATTGCGGCTCGCCCGCGGAACCGCTGTTTTCAGCCAGCATCGGCCTGACGGTCCCTGTATGCCGGGGCGAACATAGGTCCATGCGCGGCATTGATTTTCCGCCTGGCAGGAGAAGCTGCACTGCGCGGCTCCCGGCGAGGCGATATTTTTGTAATCGAGCCCGGGCCGATCGACGCCTCGTTCGAAAGTGAAAAATCTCGATTGGGCGCTGGCGTCATGTGTGAGCGATAGGCCCATCCCCAGGATGAGCGTCGCCATGAAGAAGATCCGGCGCATAGGTTTCTCCTTAAAAAATCATATCAATGCAGAGATGCTAACCCAGGCGGCGCGGAGCCGCAACTTGCGTTCGCCAGGCGCTTTCCTTGCCGCTTTGCGGGGCTTTTGCTAGAAGCCGCGAACCGTCGCGCTTGTGCCGGCGCTCCGCGAAACGCAGGAAAATCATGCTTTTTTACGAGCCGCTGTTCCTGTTTCTTTTCGGGCCGGCCGTCTATCTGCTTTATCTTTTTTTCGGCGCGGCGCGCAGTCGGCGCGCGTTCATACTGCTCGCGGCGAGCGTCGTCTTTTACGCCTGGAGCGAGCCGGTCTTTGTTTTCATCGTCTTCGGCTCTGTCGCGCTGGATCTATATGCGGCGCAGAGGATTTCTGCGTTGTCTCTCAGCGACCCCGATGTCATTCCCGACGCTTCGCATCAGCGAAGCGATCGGGAATCCAGGGCCGCAGGCGCATCTGAGGTTGCTCTGGATTCCCGGTCAGGCCTGTGGCCTGCCGGGAATGACATGCGCGCGCGCTGGCTGGCGCTCGGCGTCGTCGGCAATCTCGCGATCCTTGTCTATTACAAATATACGGGCTTTCTCGCGCTCAATCTCGACGCGCTGCTAAAGGCCCTGACTCTGCCGGGCATAAACATTCCGCAAATCGCATTGCCGATCGGCGTCAGCTTCATCGTCTTCGAGAAGATCACCTATCTCGTCGATGTCTATCGCGGCGTCACCGCGCCGGCGCGCCGGCCGTTGCTCTATGGGCTGTACGTCTTCTTCTTCCCCAAGCTTCTCGCCGGGCCGATCATCAAATATCACGACATCGCGCGCCAATTCGAAGAGATGCCGCACGCCGACGTCGACGATTTCGTCATGGGATTTTCGCGCTTCATGCTCGGCGTCGTCAAGAAGCTGCTGCTCGCCGACACGCTCGCGAGCGGCGCCGATATGATCTTCGCGCGCGACGTGGGAGACGCTCGGCTTTGTCGAAGCCTGGGCGGGCGTGATTTTCTTCACCTTCCAGATCTATTTCGATTTCTCCGGCTATTCCGACATGGCGATCGGGCTCGCGCGCATGTTCGGCTTCCGCCTGCTTGAAAATTTCAACATGCCTTATGTCGCGACCAGCATCACCGATTTCTGGCGGCGCTGGCATATGTCGCTGACAAGCTGGATACGCGAATATCTCTATTTTCCGCTCGGCGGAAACCGGCGCGGCGAGGCGCGCACCTATTTCAATCTGTGGGTCTGCTTCCTTGCCTCGGGCATCTGGCACGGCGCCGCTTGGACCTATGTGGCCTGGGGCGCCTATAATGGCGTGTTCCTCGTGCTCGACCGGCTGTTTCTGGTGAAGCGTTTGGAGCGCTTGCCGGATTGGCTCGCCAATATCGTCACAATGTTCGTCGTTGTGGTGGGATGGACTCTCTTTCGCGCCGTCTCGCTCACTCAGGCGGGCGCGCTGTTGTCGCTGATGGCCCAGCCATGGGCGCAAGCGAGCGCGCCTGTCGCGATTCCTGAAGAATACATCGTCATCGCGCTGATCTCCGGGGCGATCTGTGTCGCGCAGCGCGTCGCCTTGTATTTTGAGGGCTTCGATTGGGCGGTTGCGGCGCGCGCTACGCGCTCGCGTCGAACAGCGCGCTGTCGATCCTGTTCGTCGCGGCGCTGGCGAAGGGACTCGCCGATCCGTTCAAACCTTTCATCTATTTCCGGTTTTAATGAGATGGTGAGAGCATGGAGATGTCGTGTCGCGTGTCATTCCCGGCGTTCGCATCGCGAACGACCGGGCATCCAGGGGTCGGCTCTGGATTCCGGGTCAGGCCCGCGGCCTGCGCGGAATGAGAGCGGAGACGGTTGCTCATGACGCGCACGTTCATCGCCCGCCTCCCGATCTTCGCCTGCGCAGGCTTCATCGCCTTTCTCTTTCTCGCCAATCTTTGGAACTTCGCGGTCGAGCGCGACTGGCCGAAACTGCGCATCCGCAGCGCTTCGCCGCTAGCAGGCGTCGCAAAGCCAAAACCGGCACCCTGGTCGCTAAATGCTTTTCTATCGGGCGAAACGCAGAGGGCGGTTTCCATCAACCTTGGCAAAGCGTCGCCGGTTTTTCCAATTTCAGTGCGCGCCAAAAATCAGCTGGTCTTCTCGTTATTTGGCGAATCCGCCGCGCCGGGCGTCATCATCGGGCGTAATGGCCAGCTTTATGAGCAAATGTACATCGACGAATTTTGCGCACGCGATGGCGCGGCGGACGAAACGCGCGTCAGCGAATGGGCGTCGACGCTGCGCGCCATTCAGGAAGCTGTTGAAGCGCGCGGCAAGAGCTTCGTCTATCTCGTCTCGCCCTCGAAAGCCGCGCGCTATCCGGAAGATTTGCCGGCTTCCGCCTCATGCGCGTCGCGCGCGCCGTCTATGCCCGACAAGCTCGCGCCCTATCTTGCTGCGCTAAACGAAAATGGCGTGCGCCATGTCGACGGCGCCGGGCTGATGAGCGCCGAGCGCCCCAAACACGCAATCCCGCTTTTCCCGCGCGGCGGCACGCATTGGAACAGCGTCGGCGGCGCGCTGGCGTTGCAAGAGGCGACGCGCGCGCTTCCGGCCGCGCCGATCGGCCAATTGGACTTCGCCTCGGCGCCCGCGCCCGAAGCCCTCGGCACCGACCGCGATCTCCTCGATCTGCTCAATCTTCTGTGGCCGGACGCGCATTATCCGACCGCGGCGATCGGCCGGGCCAGGGAGGGCGGCGATTGCGCGCATACGCCGCGGCTGCTCGCCATGGGCGGCAGCTTTGTGCATCAGGTTCTGGCGGCCGCGACGCTCGCGCCCTGTCCGCCGCAGATCGACTATTGGTTCTACATGCGCACCGAGGACAACAGCGTCGAACTCGGACATTATCGCCGCGCGCCGGGCGACGCCTCCAATGGCGAACGCCTCTCCGCCGCCTTCGAGGAGCTCGATGAAAATCTCGCCGGCGCGGATTTCATTCTGCTCGAAGAAAACGAGTCGAGCATCGCCACGATGAAGCAGGTTGGCCATCTTTCGGCAGCGACGCGCCGCCTGCGCTAGCGCCTCGAAGCGCTCTAGGCCGCGCGCGAAGGGTCGCCCCAATAGCCTTCAGCCCGCGCGATTCTTACGTATTCGGCGTGGACGGCGGCGGGGCCGTAGAAGCGCTCCAAACGCCGCACGACGAAATGGCCGCGCGCCAACGTCTGGAAATGTTCCGTGAAGGCGAGGTTGATCGCCGCGCCGCTGATGGCGCCGATGAAGGGCACGGCTTGCGCCGCCGTCTTCTGCGACACGATGACGCCGAAGCGCGCCGCGAGCTGGCCGATGAGCCGCGCCAGCGCGGGCGCCGCCTCGTCGGCGACGCTGCGGGCGGCGATAAAGCGCGTCGCATCCGTGACGGATTTGGCGAGGACGGCGCGCAGCGCGATATAGCCGCCTTCCAGCACATTGCCCTCGGGCGCATGGCCGCCAAGCGCGAAAACTTCCAAACAGGCGAGCGCCGCGTGCGGGTGGCGCAAATCCTCGCCTTCGGCGCGCGCGATCTCGGCGATCGAGCGCAGCATGATCGTCGTCGAAAGCGGCAGTTCGAGCGGCAGGCTGGCGAGGCCGACGGCGCCGCCGACGCCTCCCGTGACGGCCGCCAGACGCCTGTGAAACCGCGCCGAATCCTTTGCCGGTCGGCCGTTGAGGCTCGCCAGCGCCACTTTCATCGCCGCCGTCAGCGCCTTTTGCGCGGCGCTCGTCGCCGCCGCATGCAGGCGCGGGGGAAGCGTCATGGCGCCAAGCCCCGCCCGCCGCCCCGCGACGACCGCAAGGCGCGCGGCGAAGCTCTGGCGCTCGAGCGCCGCGACGGCGGCCCGCAGCGCGGCGAGGTCGGACTCGGAAAGGCCCTGGTCCAACGGAACGGGAAGCGGATAGGTCTCGGGCACAGCCAGCCTCGGTGCGCTATAGCTATATGCGTAAATCGGTCGCCGCCCGGCCGTTTGCAAGCCGGACGGGCATGATAGCGTCAAGCGGCCACAATGGAAAAGACCGCGCAAGCGGCGCGGCCTGTGCGCTGGCGCACGAGAGTCGCCTACGGCAAAGCCTATGCAGAGGCTGCGCCTCGCAAGGGCGTCGCTATTGCAATTCCGCGGTTGATCTATAACTCCAACTTGTGCGTAGCAGCTCTGTGATCGCATAAGAATGGCGCAAAGCCGCAGGGATAGGAAGAGGAGGACCATATGCTGAAATTCGGATTGGGTCGCGCGCTGAGCGGCGCCTGCGTTCTTGCGTTGCTGGCGCCGGCGGCCGCTCTCGCCGGCAACCGCGTCGGCACCCTGCAGTGCCGTCTGATGGGGAATGGCGTCAGCGTTCTCGTAGAGAATCAGCCGATCGACTGCATGTTTCGAGACGAGGCGGAGGGCGCCATCCCGGCGCACTACACCGGCATGCTGACGAAGGTCGGTCCCAATATCACGGTCAATGGTCCGGGCGAACTTGGATGGGGCGTCGTGGCCGAGACCGATCACATCGGCCCGGGCGCGCTGGCCGGCAATTACGTTGGACCGGGCGTGTCGGCCAAGATTGGCGTGGGCGGCGGCGGCGCGATGCTCGTCGGCGGCTCGAATAACACTTTTTCACTGCAGCCCTTCAATGTGCAGGCAGGCGCGGGTTTTGGCTGGAATGCCGGCGTCGAGAGCCTGACGCTTGTTTTCGTGCCGCCTCCGCCCCCGCCCCCGCCGCACATCCCGCGTCATCACCACCATCACCACCCCCACGGGTAAGGCGATCGCAGCGGCGCGGTCGAGACGTCCGCGTTCAAGCCGGCGAGCGAAAATCCATGAGCCGGTCGGTAGGAAAATCATAAAGCCTCGCGCTCTCGCGCCATTCCGGCGTCAGCAGCGCGAGGCATTTTTTTGCAAATTCTTCGGGCGTCCTTAGCGTCGTCGGGTCTTCGCCCGGCATCGCCTGCGCGCGCATGCGGGTGCGTAGCGGGCCGGGATTGGCGAGCATCACCGTGACGCCGTCGCCGGCGGTCTCGGCGGCGTAAGTGCGCGCCATGGCTTCGAGCGCCGCTTTCGAAATGGCGTAAGCGCCCCAAAAGGGCTTCATCGTCGCGCGATGGGCGGCGCCGGAAGTGATGAAGGCGACGCGGCCGGCGCCGGAAGCGCGCAAAAGCGGATCGAGCGAACGGATGAGCCGCCAATTCGCCGTGACATTGACGGCGATGACCCTGTTCCAGTCCTTCGGATCGACATGGGCGAGCGGCGACAGCGGCCCGAGCACGCCGGCGTTGCCGACGAATGCGTCGAGCTTGCCCCAGCGCTCGAAGAGCGCGGCGCCGAGCCGGTCGAGCGCGTCGAAATCGGCGAGGTCGCAGGGAACGAGCGTCGCTTCGCCGCCCAGCGCGCGAATCTCGTCGTCGAGTTCTTCAAGCGCGCCCTGGGTGCGCGCGAGCGCGACGACATGCGCGCCGCTTCGGGCGAGCTCCAGCGCCAGCGCGCGGCCGATGCCGCGCGACGCGCCGGTGACGAGAGCGATGCGGGGGGAGGGGGAAGGGAGGCATGGTTACGCGGCCATTCCAACTCGTAAGATCGAGGCGTGAACGGTCGGCGCGGCGATGGACAAGTCGGATGAATGCGCAGCTCGACTCGTCGAAATCAAAAGCAGGACGAATGCGAGCTGCGGCAACGGGAACGGATGTAAGCCTGGCCGAATTCATTGTCACGTTGACGCCAATGCGCGGGAAAGTCGCAAGTACGTCTTGAACGTGCGCTCCGAGATCCCGCGCCTAGCGCTTCGCCTGATAGATCCACAATTTTGTCGCCGTGAAAGCCGGGATTGACCGAACGCAAATCTGTTCATGAAGCGCGGCGACGATAAGTCGCGAGATCCGGATCGATCGATGCTGTTCAGCGCGAACGGCCGGCCAAGATTTCACTCATGGTCGCGGTAGCGCCGCTTCTGCGCTTCAACATGATCGAAAGGGTCACGAATGGCGGCTGCAATTGCTCGTCGCGTGGCAGAGCTCAGCCACTTCTCGACTATCATGTCTCCGCTAGCGGCAGTCGCTCGAGTGGCTTGACGGCGGGTGCGGCTAGTTCGACTCGACATGGCGATGCTTGATAGCAGTCCTTAGATGGCCCGTCACCGAAATGGCTTATTTCAGTCTCGACGATCCACTATAGGCTGTAGGAGGTCTGCTTCAGCTCGCCTCCGCCAGCAGCGACAGCTGCGCGCGGTTCTCGCCGACAAGATCGGTGAGCGAGGTCGGATAGTCGCCCGTGAAGCAATGGTCGGTGAACTGCGGCCGGACCGGATCGCGGCGCTCATAGCCCATGGCGCGATAGATCCCGTCGACGGAAAGGAAGGCGAGCGAATTGCAACCGATATATTCGCGCATTTCCTCGAGCGTATGCGTCGCCGCCAGCAGCTTCTCCCTCTGCGGCGTGTCGATTCCGTAATAGTCCGGATTGGTGATCGGCGGCGAGGAAATGAGAAAATGCACCTCGACGGCGCCGGCGTCGCGCATCATCTGCACGATCTTGACCGAGGTCGTTCCGCGCACGATCGAATCGTCGATCAGGATGACGCGTTTCCCCGCGACGACGCAGCGATTGGCGCTGTGCTTCATGCGCACGCCGAAATCGCGCGCGATCTGCGTCGGCTCGATGAAGGTGCGTCCGACGTAATGGTTGCGGATGATGCCGAGCTCGAAGGGCACGCCCGACTGTTGCGAATAGCCGAGCGCCGCCGGCACGCCGGAGTCCGGCACCGGCACGACGACATCGGCGTCGATCGGCCGTTCGCGCGCAAGCTCGTGCGCCCATCTCCTTGCGCACCTGATAGACGGGGCGTCCGTGCACGACCGAGTTGGGGCGGGCGAAATAAATATATTCGAAGATGCAGGGGCGCATCGGCTGCGGCGGAAAAGGCCGCATGCTCTGAATTCCGTCCTCGGAGATGATGACGATTTCGCCGTTCAGCACGTCGCGCACGAAGCGCGCGCCGATGATGTCGAGCGCGCAAGTCTCCGACGCGAGAATATATTTGCCGTTCAGTTCGCCGATGACGAGCGGGCGGATGCCGAGCGGATCGCGCGCGCCGATGAGCTTCTTGTTGGTCAGCGCCACCAGCGAATAAGCGCCCTCGATCGAGCGCAGCGCTTCGATGAAGCGGTCGATGAGCAGCGGCCTGCGGCTGCGCGCGACGAGATGGAGGATCACCTCGGTGTCGGATGTCGACTGGAAGATCGCGCCTTCGCGAATCAATTCGCGCCGCAGCGTTTGCGCATTGGTGAGATTGCCATTGTGCGCGACGGCGAAGCCGCCCGTGTTCAGCTCCGCGAAGAGCGGCTGCACATTGCGCAGCATGGTCTCGCCGGTCGTGGCGTAGCGCACATGGCCGATGGCCGCGGCGCCGGGCAGGCGCTCGATCGTGCTCTCCTGGGAAAAATGGTCGCCGACGAGTCCCAATCGGCGCTCGCCGTGAAAGCGGCCGCCGTCAAAGGTGACGATGCCCGCCGCCTCCTGGCCGCGATGCTGGAGCGCATGCAGGCCCAGCGCGGCGATCGCCGCGGCGTCGGGGAGATCGAAGACGCCAAAGACGCCGCAATATTCGCGAAGCCTGTCGCCGTCGAGATCGTCGATCGCGTCGATCTCGCGGGATGAGGACGTGTCACGATCCTCCGCGGGCTCCGTCATGCTTTGTCCCCCGTGACGCGCCGCCCGCCGCTCTCGCCGGACATTCGCGCGTCGCATTCCGGTCATATTTGCCAGTCGGCGGGCGCATCCGCAAGACTGCCTTTCGTCATTGCGCCTTCTCGCTGGGTTCAGCCGGCGCCTCGGCCGGCGATTCCGGCCGGGCGTCGCTTGGAGGCGGCGTCGGCGCTTTGTCCGGGTCGCCTTCCATTGGCGGCTCTTCACTCGCCGGCGCGGATTTCTTCGCCTTAATCTTCGCGACGAGGCTGTCGATGTCCTCGGGCAGCATTTCGCGCAGCTTGTCGCCGCCGGCCTGCAGAAACGGCTTGGCGCGGGCGTTTTTGACCCAGTCCGGCTGATTCGCGTCAGGCACCAGCCAGGCATAGAAAACGAACGCCACGACGGCGAGCAGCGCCCCGCGCACCGCGCCAAAGACGAAGCCGAGCGTGCGATCGAGCGCGCCGACCTTCGAATCGAGAATCAGATCGGAAAGCTTCACCGTGATCAGCGACACCAGCACGAGAGCGATGAAGAACACGGTCGCCACCGAGGCCGCGAGGGCGATTTCGTCCTTGCTGATGTACGGCTTGACGTAAGGCATTACGAGCGGGTGGAAGAAATAGGCCGCCGCCGCCGCCGCGACCCAGGACACGATCGCCAGCACTTCGCGCGTGAAACCGCGCAGCAGAGCGAGCAGCCCCGACACCAGAACGACGATAATCACTGCCAAATCAAGATATGACGGCATCGCTAGCCTCTTGCTGTTCGCCCTGACGCTTTCTGAATGGCCTGTGGATGGACCGGCGCCTTGGCCTCGCCGGCGCCCTTCGCATGACGTTCTCCGGAAGCTGTGTCAACTTTGCGCCGCGGCGCGCGGACATTCGCCCATCGCGCGCCCATCGCGGCGGAATCGCGCTGTGGTTTCTTGCAACGCTGAGCTTCTAACGCATCTTTGCGCCAAGCGGAAACAGTAAAGCGATACGTCGGAGGCCTAGCTTCGCGCGATCGCCCCTTCGCGCGAGGACAGGCGCGCGATGGAGGCGACAAGCGCGCCCACGTCGGCGCAAGGACGGATCGCCACGCCGGCGCGCCGGTCGTCGTCGCCGATCTGCTGGGCTTGCGGGACGACGGCGTGACGAAACCCGAGCTTCCCCGCCTCGCGCAGCCGCATGCCGGCGTGAATCACCGGGCGCACGGCGCCGGAGAGGCCGATCTCGCCGAAAAAAGCCATGTCCGCGGGCAGGACCGCGCCGGTGAGCGACGAAACCAGCGCGGCGGCCGCGGCGAGGTCGGCGGCGGGCTCGTCGGCGCGCATGCCGCCAGCGACATTGAGATAGACGTCATGCATGCCGAGCTTCAGCCCGCCATGCGCCTCTAACACGGCGAGGATCATCGACAGCCGATTCTGATCGAAGCCCACCACCGCGCGTCGCGGCGTGCCGAGGGATGTGGGCGCGACCAGAGCCTGGATTTCGATCAGGATCGGCCGCTGCCCCTCCATTCCGGCGACGACGGCGGCGCCTGGCGCGGCCGCGTCGCGGCCGGCGAGAAACAGCGCGGAAGGATTGGCGACTTCGGCGAGGCCGAGGCCGGTCATCTCGAAGACGCCGATTTCGCCCGTGGCGCCGAAGCGATTCTTGGAGGCGCGCAGCATGCGGAAATGATGCGCGCCGTCGCCCTCGAAAGACAGCACGGCGTCGACCATGTGCTCGACGACGCGCGGGCCGGCGACCTGTCCGTCCTTGGTGACATGGCCGACGAGAATGACCGATGCGCCGCTCGTTTTCGCATAGCGCAGCAGCGCCTGCGCGCTGGCGCGCACCTGCGTCACCGTTCCCGGCGCCGATTCGACCAGATCCGTGTGCATGGTCTGAATGGAGTCGATGACGATCAATGCGGGACGAACGCCCGTCGCGCAGGTTGCGAGAATGTCTTCGACCTGCGTCGCCGCGGCGAGCTCCACCGCCGCGTCGGCGAGGCCGAGCCGCGCCGCGCGCAGCCGCACTTGCGCGACCGCTTCCTCGCCGGAGATGTAGATGACGCGCGCGCCACGCCGCGCCAGCGTCGCGCAGGCCTGGATGAGCAGCGTGGATTTGCCGATGCCCGGCTCGCCGCCGAGCAGCAGGACCGAACCCGGCACGAAGCCGCCGCCGGTCACGCGGTCGAATTCGTCGATGCCGGTGACGATGCGCGGCGAGGGCCGCCCTTCGCCGGCGAGTCCTTCCAGTTCAAATGCGCGGCCGCGCGTGGCGCGCCGCGCCGTCGCGCCGCCGTCGGTCTCGGCGACGATCGTGTTCCATTCGCCGCAGGATTTGCAGCGGCCCTGCCACCGTGAAGAAACGGCGCCGCAGTTCTGACATACGAAGACGGAACGGGATTTGGCCATGCGCGGTTGGCGCATGGCGCGTCGCGGCTTGTCAAGCGCCTTGCGTTTTGCGTCGCCGGAGCCGCGCGCCTAGTCGTGCTCGCCGTTGATCTTGGCGCGCAGAATATTCGACGGCTTGAAGGCGACGACGAGCCGCGCCGAAATTTTCGCGCCGGCTCCTGTTTTTGGATTGCGCCCGAGCCGCTCTTTTTTCTCGCGAACCAGAAACGCGCCAAAGGACGAAAGCTTTACGTCCTCGCGCGAGACGATTCGCTCGAAGATTTCGTCGAGCACCATTTCCACATATTTGGCCAACTCGGCGCGAGGCACGCCAACTTTCCGATGGACCGCGTCCGCAAGATCCGAGCGCGTCACCGTGCCGCCCGCTTCGCTTTTTTCTTCCTTCGCCGCACCGTTCGGCCTACCGATCACTTCCCCCTTAGCCATGTTCTACCTTGCTTATTCTCAGATAAACGTCGGAGCGCGCTGCGAGTCATGGGACGACGGGGTGCTCAATCAGGGGTAGCGCGTCGTTAACTCTCCGAAGCCCGCTGAGAGCGGGTGTTCCACCGGCTGTTGTCGGAATTTTTCAGAATTAGGTGAAGAAATCAAGCGCAGGTTGCATCGGCGCTAACCATATTTCTTGGCAATATTTGCTTACAATCAAATTGTTATTGTATTTCGCGAGGTTACCAGCGTATCAGCGCCGATCCCCAGGTAAAGCCGCCGCCGACCGCTTCAAGCATGACGAGGTCGCCTTGCTTAATGCGGCCGTCCGCCGCGGCCACGGCGAGCGCCAGCGGCACCGAGGCGGCGGAAGTGTTGCCGTGCATTTGGACGGTGGCGATCACCTTCTGCGGCGCGATCCCGAGCTTTTGCGCCGACATGTCGATGATCCGGCGGTTCGCCTGATGCGGCACGAACCAGTCGATATCCTCCGCCGTCAGTCCCGTGGCGGCGAAGGCGTCCTTCACGACATCCGTCACCTGTCCGACGGCGAAGCGGAACACTTCCTTCCCCTCCATGCGCAAATGGCCGACGGTCTGCGTCGCCGAAGGGCCGCCGTCGACATGGAGCTTGGCGCGATGGCGCCCGTCGGAGCGCAAATGCGTCGTGAGCACGCCGCGTTCGTCGAGCCTGCCCTGCGACGGGCGCGCTTCGAGAATCATCGCCCCCGCGCCGTCGCCAAACAGCACGCAGGTCGTGCGGTCGCTCCAATCGATGATGCGCGAGAAGGTCTCGGCGCCGATGACGAGCGCGCGCTTATGCGAGCCGGAGCGCAGAAACTTGTCCGCGGTCGCGACGGCGAAGACGAAACCGGAGCAGACCGCTTGCAGATCGAAGGCGACGCCATGCGTTATCCCGAGCGCCGCCTGGATTTGCGTCGCCGTGGAGGGGAAGGTCCAGTCGGGCGTCGAGGTCGCGACCACGATCAGATCAATGTCGTCCGGCGCGAGGCCTGCGTTGGCGAGCGCCGCGCGCGCGGCCTTCTCGCCGAGCATGGAGGTGGTCTCGCCGTCCGCGGCGATGTGGCGCTCCTTGATGCCGGTGCGCTGCACGATCCATTCGTCGCTCGTGTCGACGAGCTTGGCGAGGTCGTCATTGGTGAGCTTTTTTTGCGGGAGATAAGCGCCGACGCCAAGCACGACCGAACGCAACTGAGATTGATCCATCGTCACTGCGCGGCTTCCTGCGGCGGGCTTGTCGTATGGGCGCCGTCGCCGTCTTCGAGGCGATGCGCCAGCGCGACCGTGTCGCGAATTCGGTTGAGGAGGTCGCTGCTCGCCATCTCGTAGCCGATCTCCACGGCGCGGCCGAAACCGATCGAATCGGCGCCGCCATGGCTCTTGATGACGATCCCTTCGAGGCCGAGGAACACGCCGCCGTTGATCGAGCGGGTGTCCATTCTGCCGCGCAACTCCTGAAAAGCGCCGCGCGCCAAAAGATAGCCGAGCTTGGCGAGAAGCGATCCGCTCATCGCCTGCTTGAGATAGGCGCCGATCTGAGTGGCCGTTCCCTCGGCGGTCTTGAGCGCGATATTGCCGGTAAAGCCTTCCGTGACGACGACGTCGACGGCGCCCTTGCCGATGCCGTCGCCTTCGACGAAGCCGCGATAATCAAGGCCGGGCAGGGCGAGTTCGCGCAGGATCGTCGAGGCGGCCTTGACCTCCTCGATCCCCTTGATTTCTTCGGTTCCGACATTGAGCAGGCCGACGCTCGGCCGCTCCAGCCCCAAAATGACATGCGCCATCGCCGCGCCCATGATCGCAAGATCGACGAGATGGCTGGCGTTTGCGCCCATGGAGGCGCCGACGTCGAGGACCACCGATTGGCCGCGCAGCGTCGGCCAGAGGCAGGCGAGCGCCGGACGGTCGACGCGCGCCAAGGTGCGCAGGCAGATTTTCGCCATGGCCATCAGCGCGCCGGTGTTGCCGGCCGAAACCGCGACGTCCGCGTCGCCCTTCTTCACCGCTTCGATCGCCAGCCACATGGAGGAGACGCGCCGGCCATGGCGCAGCGCCTGGCTCGGCTTGTCGTCCATGCGGATCGCCACGGCGGCGTGACGCACTTCGGCGCGCTCGGCGAGGCGTCGATGGCGCTGAAGTTCGGCGCGGATCGCCGCCTCGTCGCCAACGAGAAGGAAACGGCTGTCGGGGCGGCGCTCCAGCGCGGCGGCGGCGCCGGCGATCGTCACCTTCGGACCGAAATCGCCGCCCATCGCGTCGAGCGCGATCCGAACATTTTGCGGCATGTGTCCCGTTTTCCCCTGCGTTGCGAGGCTCGCGCCGTCTATTCTATTCGCTGGCTTTTGTGACGCGTCCGAGAACGCGCGCCTCGCCCCGCGCGCGACTTGCCATTTGCCGGCGAGGCGCGCAAGTGCCTATCCGCCCTCCCCCGAGGCGGGCCCGCGCGTCTTAAGGACGCGCAGCGCAGCGAAGGGCGAGACCGCCTCGGCGGCCGCCGACGCGGACGGCTCGACGAATTGCGCGCCGGGCTTGCGCGGATAAGGGTCAAGCGCGAGCGTAAAAAACTCCGACAGAACGGCGCCGAGATCGACGGCGTCGCCGATCAGCGGATCTGGCGGGTCGTCATCGAGCGAAATCTCTGCTGCGGCGGGCGTCGGCTCGCGCCGTCGCCGGCTCTGCGGGACGGCCTCGTGAACCGGCGCGAAACGCATATGAAGCGGCTCGACGATCTCCGAGTCGAATTCCTCCAGCGTGGCGACGCAGGTTTGCCGCAGGCTGGCGCGCAATTCGCCGTCGATCTCGAGACCATCGCCGCGCCAGCGCCGCACATGCAGCGCCGCCGTGAGGGAATGCGCCGCCGGCAGGGCGTTGAGGCGGGCGAGGGCGGCGCATTCGGCCGGCGTCGCGCTAATGTCGACGTCGAGCCCTTCCGGCGGGACGTCGGCGAGCGCGAGCGGGCGGGAAAGCGCCGGGGCGGCGCCGAGAGCATCATCCATTGGCGGCGCCTCCTCATCGCGCGCATTTGCTATTTGCTTTAGATACGTGCGCCGGCGCACGGACGCCAGAGCAGGGCGCGTCTACGAGAGCTGGCTTGCTTTCGCTGCGTTCGAAGTTTACGCATCAAGGCGATAAATCACCGCCCCGGCGCGACCGGCGCCGCGGCGAAGGACAGCGGAGATTTTCATGGCGGCGCACGACTTGCGCATTTTTTTGCGTCTTGCGGCGGCCTGCGGCGTGGCTGTTTCGCTCGCCGGCTGCCTTGGCTATGAGGGCGTCATCAATCGCGGCGCGGTCATCGACGCGCGCAGCACGGCGCAAGTGAAGCCGGGCATGTCGGCTCAGCAGGTGCTGACGGCGCTGGGCACGCCTTCGACGACTTCGACGGTCGGCGGCGACGCCTGGTATTACGTCAGCCAGCGCATCGAGCGGCAGTTCGCCTTCATGCCGCAGAACATCACCGACCAGCGCGTCTACGCGGTCTATTTCGACAAGTCGAAGAAGGTCCAGCGCCTCGCCGATTACGGCATGGAGGACGGCAAGCCGATCGACTTCATTACGCGCACGACGCCGACGGCAGGCCCGGAATATCACTTGTTGCAGGGCATGCTCTCCAAGGTGACCAACCTCTTATAAGGCTGGCCGGCCGCCAAGCGGACTGATGGCGCCAATGTGGCGCGGGTCCGGCTGCGGCCGCGCTAAAGCGCGTCGACTGCATAAATTCCGGGCGGCCGCGCCGCGCCGGGGCGCGCCCGAATGTGGCGAGAGCGTGGCCTCGGGCGCCGATCTTTCGCCCTGCCTCGCAGGTAACCTTCTGTTTACGCAAATTTTGCGTAAATGTGGAGAAGCCGCGACGCATGACGGTTACGCAGACGACAACACCGCCGCCCTTGGAGAAAAAGATCGCGCCGGCTCGGTCTCGAAAAGGCCTTGGCGCGTCGTTGCAAGCGGTCCTTCCGGATTTTCTTCAAGACCGCTCCTGCTCCCTCCTGCTGCGCGCGCTCGGCGTGGCGACGCTTCTCTCCGTGCTGACGCTGCTGCTTCTCACGCATCAAAAGAACGAGCCGCCGCGTCCCGAGCGATCCGCGCGCGCCGGACGCGTGCGCGTCGCCATGACTCCCCTGACGACCTTGTCTCAGCCGAGCGAAGACGACACGGCGCTCGACTCCGACTTCTCGCTCGAGCAGGCGGCGCTCACCTGGGCGCATCGGCTGGGACGAGACGCGGAGATCGCCGACGCGCCGGGCGTGATGCGCTTCGGATCGGTGAAGGTGCAGCAGTCGATCGTCGAGCGCGTCGTCAAGGCGGCGCAGACCACGGAGATGGATCCGGCGCTGCTCATGGCCATCGCCGACAAGGAGTCGAACTTCTCCTCGACCGCCAAGGCCAGAACCTCCTCCGCGAGCGGGCTTTTCCAATTTGTGGAGAAGACCTGGCTTAAGGCGCTCAGAACCTTTGGCTGGCGCCACGGCCACAGCGACGCCGCCGCGGCGATCGCCGGCGGCGAGGACGCAACGCCGCGCATTACGCCGCAAAAGCGCGCGCAAATTCTCAATCTGCGCAACGATCCTTATCTCTCCGCCGCGCTCGCGGCCGAGATGCTGAAAAAGGACAGCGCCAAGATCGCCGAGAAGATCGGCCGCCCGCTGACGCCGGGCGAGACCTATCTCATCCACTTCCTCGGGCCCGACGACGCCGCGCGCTTCATGAAAACGATGGAGGAGGCGCCTCACACTTCGGCGGCGGCCTTGCTGCCCAGGCCCGCGCGCGCCAACAGGCCGATCTTCTACGAGCAGGCCGGCCGCAAGCTGAAGGACCGCTCGGTCAGCGAAGTGCACCAGGCCTTCGAGACGATGATGGGCAGCCGAACCAGCCGCTATGAGGATGTCGCGACAAAACTGCCGGCCGGCGCCACCGCCTATGTGGAGTAGGCGGTAGGCCGCCTTCCGACCGCCTAAGCCCGATCGCCGACCGCCCCCGTCATCAATTCGAGATTTTGCACGGCCGCGCCCGACGCGCCCTTGCCGAGATTGTCGAGCCGCGCGACGAGAATGGCGTGTCGGCGCGCCTCATTGGCGAAGACGAAAATCTCCATGTCGTCGGTTCCGTTGAGCCCCAGCGCGTCGAGTTTGCCGTTCGCCGGCGCGGGCGTGAACCGGACATGTTTCGCGCCCGCGTAATGGCGCGCGTAGGCGGCCTCGAAGTCAGCGGCCTTGAGCTTGCCGGGCAGGGCGTCGAGCGCCAGCGGAACAGAGACGAGCATTCCTTGCCGGAAATTGCCGACGGAAGGCGCGAACAGCGGCCGCGCGTCAAGTTTCGAATAGGCCATGATCTCGGGAACATGCTTATGCTCAAGCCCGAGCGCATAAAGCTCGAAGGCCGGCGCCTTGCCGCTCTCATAGGCCTCGATCATCTGTCGCCCCCCGCCCGAATAGCCGGAGACGGCGTTGATCGTCAGCGCTTGGCCGGGACGGATGAGGCCGGCGTCGACGAGCGGTCGCAGCAGCGCAATGGCGCCGGTGGCGTAGCAGCCGACATTGGCGACGCGCTTCGCCTTGCCGATGGCTTCGGCCTGTCCGGCGCAAAGCTCGGAAAAGCCATAGACCCAGCCGGGCGCCACGCGATGCGCGGTCGAGGCGTCGAGAATGCGCGGGGCCTTGTCGCCCAGCGCGTCGCAGAGCGCGACCGTTTCTTTGGCGGCGTCGTCCGGCAGGCACAGGATGGCGATGTCGACGCAAGCGAGAATGTCGCGCTTGGCGGCGGCGTCCTTGCGCCGCTCATGCGGGATCGCGACGAGTTCGACGCCCTCGCGCCCGGCCAGCCGCTCGCGGATTTCGAGACCCGTGGTGCCCGCGTCGCCGTCGATGAAGATCTTTGTCATGGCCCGCATCTATCCGATTGCGCCAAAAAGAAAAGGGCGTTTGCGCCTCATTCGGCCCATTGCGGATCGGTTCGCACTGGCGGCGGCGCCGAAAAGCGATACTTTGTCTATATGATCCTTGGCCTATATGACGCGCCTTGCGCGATAAGGCGTTCACCTCCAATGCGGGAGGCTTCACCATGACGGGACATGCGGTAAGGGACGTTTTCAAAACCTGTGGCATGAAGGTCGTCGACTCGGTTTACAACGCCTCGGTCTATTCCATCATTGCCTATTGCGCGTTGTTGTTTCTGTTCGCGATCATCGGCGTGGGCATTTATCTCAAATTGATATACGTCCCCGAGTTCCACCCCTGGTAGCGGGCCTCGTTGCGGAAACGTCTGCTCATCGTCGCGCATGCGCCTTCGCCAAATACCGAGCGGCTGCGGGATGCGGTCGTCGCCGGCGCGCTTTCGCCGGAGATAGAGGGCGTCGAAGTCGTTGCGCTGAGCCCCTTCGCGACGACGCCCGAGCATGTGCTGGCGGCGCAGGCGGTCATTCTCGGCACGACCGAGAACCTCGGCTATATGAGCGGGGCGCTGAAGGACTTCTTCGACCGCTGCTACTATCCCTTGCTGGAGCGCACGCAGGGCTTGCCCTATGCGCTCTATATCCGCGCCGGACATGACGGGACAGGAACAAGGCGCGGCGTCGAGACGATCGTTACGGGTCTGCGCTGGCGCGCGGTGCGCGAGCCGCTGATCTGCCGCGGCGCGTGGCGCGAGGCCTGCGTCGACGAGTGCCGTGAGCTGGGGATGCTGGTCGCGGCTGGGTTGGAGGCGGGGGTTTTCTAGCCAAAACAAAAAGCCGCGCACGAGGCGCGGCTTTGTTGGGCAATTCTCTCGCGCTTAGCGCTTCGAGAACTGGAAGCTGCGGCGGGCTTTGCGCTTGCCGTATTTCTTGCGCTCGACCACGCGGCAGTCGCGGGTGAGGAAGCCTTCCTTCTTGAGCGCGGGCGCGCAGCTCCGGCTCGTAATTGGTGAGCGCCTTGGCGAGGCCGTGGCGCACCGCGCCGGCCTGGCCGGAGAGGCCGCCGCCGGCGACCGTGACGACCACGTCGTACTGGCCGGCGCGCTTGGCGACGCCGAGCGGCTGCTGCAGGATCATGCGCAGCACCGGACGCGCGAAATAGACTTCGACGTCGCGGCCGTTGACGGTGATCTTGCCGGTGCCCGGCTTGATCCAGACGCGCGCGACGGCGTTCTTGCGCTTGCCGGTGGCGTAGGCGCGGCCCTGCTTGTCGAGCTTCTGCACATAGCGCGGGGCCTCGGCGCCGCGGCGACGGCGCCGCCTGATTGAGGTCGGACAGCGAGGAAAGAGTGGTCTCGGCCATGATCAGGCGCTCCGGGAATTCTTGGCGGTTCAGGGCGGCGACGTCGAGCGTCTGCGGGCTCTGCGCCGCATGCGGATGCTCGGCGCCCTTGTAGACGCGCAGATTGCCGAGCTGCTTGCGGCCGAGCGGGCCGCGCGGCAGCATGCGCTCGCACGGCCTTCTCGAGCACGCGCTCGGGGAAGCGCCCTTCGAGATGAACTTGCGCCGAGCGCTCCTTGATGCCGCCCGGGATAGCCGGTGTGATGGTAGTAGATCTTCTGGTCGCGCTTGCGGCCGGTCAGCACGCACCTTCTCGGCGTTGATGACGATGATGTTGTCGCCATCGTCCATATGCGGCGTGAAGGTCGGCTTGTGCTTGCCGCGCAGGCGCAGCGCGATGATGCGTCGCGAGGCGGCCGACGACGAGCCCGTCGGCGTCGATCAGCACCCATTTCTTTTCGATGTCGGCGGGCTTCGCCGAATAGGTCTTGCCGAACATGGGATGAGAATTCCGTCGGAACGTTAAGTGTTCGGATGGGCGTGGATAGGGGATGGGGCAGGGGAGGTCAAGCGAATTGGGAAATCTTTATGCCTCAGTATGCCAGTAAATTGGCCAGTGCGCTTCAATGGTAGTATATTACCACACATGAAGGCCTGCTTGGCGGCTGCTGCTGGCCATGGTATTCTTACCTCGTCTTACTTATTGAGGAAGCGCCGTGGCCTCTACCGAGAAACGCACCGTAAGACTGTCCACCAAAGGGCAGGTCGTTTTGCCGAAGTCGATCCGGCGACGACGAAACTGGGAGTCCGGCGCCTCGTTCACGATCGAGGAGACTCCGGAGGGCGTCTTGTTGAAAGAAGCGTCGCTCTTCGAGCCGACACGTTTGGAAGACGTGTTTGGTATGTAGGAATACGCCGGCCCGCCAAAGACGATCGAGGAAATGGACGCGAGCGTCCTCGCGGAAGCCAAGCGTCGCCATGCTCGCGATTGACACGAATGTCGTCGTTCGGTTGCTGGCCAAGGACCATCCCGAACAATCGGCCAAAGCGAGAGCGCTGCTCGAGCGGGAAACCGTTTTTGTCGCGCTGACCGTCATCCTCGAAGCGGAGCGGGTGCTTCGGAGTGTTTATGGGTTCGAGCCGGCGCGGCTCGTCGGGCGAGTCGCGCATTCGCCGGGTTGCGCAACGTCATGGTCCAGGATGCGCCGGCTTTAGCGAAGGCGCTCGCGTGGGCCGAGCATGGAATGGATTTCGCCGACGCGCTCAATCTTGCGCAAGCCGGCGATTGCGAGGCCTTCGTGAGCTTCGACGCACGACTGGCCAAGGCGGCGAAGCGCGCGGGTGCCGATGCCGTAAGCAGTCCTTGAAGAAGGGCCGTTCCTCATTGATGCAGCGCTTCCCCATGCAGCGCGATGTCGAGGCCTTCGCGTTCGTCGTCGGAATTCACGCGCAGCGTCGTGAACAGCGAAACGATATTGAGCGTCGCCCAAGTGCCGATCACGCACCAGACGATGGTGACGCCCACGCCAATCGCCTGCACCATAAGTTGATGCAAGTCGCCTTCCAAGAGTCCCGCGACGCCGGGGTCCGCGCCGGACGCTGTGATTGCGCGCGTGGCGAAAACGCCCGCGAGCAGCGTGCCGAGCACGCCGCCGACGCCATGCACGCCGAAGACGTCGGCGAGTCGTCGTAACGCAATTTGAACTTCACCACCGTGCAGAAATAGTAGCACACGCCCCCGGCGATCACGCCGATGACGACGCCATGCCACGGCAGGATATAGCCCGAGGCCGGCGTAATCGTGCCGAGCCCCGCGACGGCGCCCGAAACGACGCCAAGCACCGACGGCTTGCCGCGCTGGACCCATTCCAACCCGCTCCACACCAAAGCGCCGGAGCAAGCCGCAAGATGCGTCGCGACGATCGCGAAGACCGCGCGCGAATTCGCGCACAGCGCGGAGCCGCCGTTAAATCCGAACCAGCCGACCCACAATAGTCCGGTGCCGATGACGGCGAGCGAGAGATCGAAGGGCGACAGGTTTTCGCGCCCGAAGCCGACGCGATTGCCTCACGCCAGCGCGCAGACAAGGCCCGCGACGCCGGCGTTGATATGCACCACCGTGCCGCCGGCGAAATCCAGAAGGCCCATCTTCTGCAGGAAGCCGCCGCCCCACTCCCAATGCGCCGAGGGGACATAGACGATGAAGCAGCCACGGCCGCGCGAAATCAGCGATGACGGCGGAGAACTTGACGCGCTCGGCGACACGCGCCGACCGACCAGCGCGCGGGGTGATGACGGCGAAGGT
>CAVPMJ010000003.1:0-34382 GCA_963706255.1 uncultured Alphaproteobacteria bacterium
AGGCCGAAACGGGCTTCAAGGCCCGCCATGGTTTCACTGGCGGGCAAGGCGTTGACGCCCGCCGTTAGATCGTCGCCAAAACGGCTGCACGCGGCGTCTGTCTCATCGAAAGGCGCAAGCCCAATGGGGGGCACATCCGTTATCCGGCCTTCGCTTGCCGCCCTGTTAAAAGCTTTCCACGCTGACCAGCGGTCCGGGGTTCCGGGGTTTTCGCCAAAGGCTTCGACGAACAGCCGGTAGACGCAACCGGCAAGGCCCACCATCTGACGCTGGCTAAGAGGCATCGGGCCTTTGGTGGCGGCGTTGAATATCTTTTGAAGCTCAAACCGCGCGATGGACTCCCGCGCTTTTGCAACTTCCAAATTGCGGGTGCGGAGCGAAAATTTAGCGAAAGCGCCAATGGTCGTTTTGACCACCACCGGTCCTTCGCCGCCCGACGGCGGGAGCGTAAACAGGACCGTTCGGTCACGCACGGCCGGCAACACCTGTTGCGGCACGCGCATGTGGAATTGCCAGACGGACGACGCGCCATTTCGGCGGAGATAGGTCTTCTTGGAAGGCATGAATGTTACCAGGTTTTGTTACCAACCCGGCAACTTTTTCTCAATCAAAATCAAAGAAATCAGCGGCCTACAATCAAATGGTGCCCAGGAGAGGACTCGAACCTCCACGGCTTTCACCACTGGTACCTGAAACCAGCGCGTCTACCAATTCCGCCACCTGGGCACGGAGCGCGTCTCATACGGGCAGGCCGCGCCTCGTGTCAATGCGCGGACGGCGGAAAAGGCGCGCGACCGCCGGGCGCGGCCACGGCCAGCGCCGCTGGTCGTCCGACCGCATTTCCTTCCGCGCCATATTTCGTTAGAGCACGGGCGACCAATTTAAGCTGGCGAGAACCGGCGCGGCGACAGGCGGGAGCAAATGGCGATGAACGGCGATAATAGCCAGAGCATTGGCGCGGAACGGATTGTGACGGTCTTCGGCGGATCGGGCTTCGTCGGGCGCCATGTCGTGCGCGCCTTGGCGCGCGACGGCTGGCGGGTGCGGGTCGCCTGCCGCAGGCCCGACCTCGCCTTTTTTCTGCAGCCGCTTGGCCGCGTCGGCCAGGTGATGGCGGTGCAGGCGAATGTGCGCCATCCGGAGACCATCGCAGCGGCGCTGCGGGGCGCGGAAGCCGTCGTCAATCTCGTCGGCATTCTTGCCGAGACCGGCGCGCAGAAATTCGCGACCGTGCAGGCCGGCGGCGCTCGCGCCGTCGCCGAGGCCGCCAAGGCGGCGGGAATAAGCAATGTCGTTCATATCTCCGCCATCGGCGCCGATCCGCAGTCGCGCTCCGGCTACGGCCGCAGCAAGGCGGAAGGCGAAGCGGCGATGTTTGCCGCGGTTCCTTCCGCGATCATTCTGCGACCCTCGGTGATTTTCGGGCCCGAGGACGACTTCTTCAACCGCTTCGCGGTCATGGCGCGATACTTTCCAATCGTGCCGATCGTCGGCGGCGACACGAAATTCCAGCCTGTCTATGTCGGCGACGTGGCCGAGGCCGTCGCGACCGCTCTCGCCGGCCGCGCCAAAGCAGGCGCAATTTACGAGCTCGGCGGACCGGAAGTAAAAAGCTTCGCGGAGCTTGTCGACTATGTGCTCAAGGTGACGCAGCGCAAGCGCCGCGTCGCGAAGCTGTCCTTTGGAATGGGAAAGCTCGTCGCCACGGTGACGCAGTTCTTCACTACGATCTCCCTGGGCCTGTTTCCGAAGCTCTTGCGCATGACGGGCGATCAGGTCGAGCTGCTCAAGCGCGACAATGTCGTCAGCGAAGCGGCGAAGGCGGAAGGCCGCACGCTGGAGGGTCTCGGCGTCAAGCCGCAGTCGATCGAAGCAATCGTTCCGACCTATCTCTATCGCTACCGCAAGACCGGCCAGTATCAGTCGCAGCGGCTTGAGTGACGCTTCGCCCCGCCGTCATTGCGAGCGCGGGCGACGAAACGCTCCGCTCGTAATGACGCGTCGAGGGGGCGTCAGCGCTCCGCAAGCTCTCCCCGCAGCTCCGGCGACAGCATCCGGTGGATGCGCGTCATGAAGGCGACGGCGAAAAGCGGCGTCAGCACATTGAGGCCGGGCGTCGCCACGAAGAAAGCGATGAACAGGCCGGCGATGAAGAGTTTGGGCGCATAGCGGCGGCGCAGCTCATCCGATTCGCCAAGCGAGCGGAACCGCGTCGCGGCGAAGAGAAAATATTCGCGACCGAAGAGATAGGCGTTGGCGATGAGAAAGGCCGCGGCGTTGACGCCCGGCACGAAGAGCAGCAGCAAGGCGAAGAAATTGACGATCGCCGATACGCCAGCGAAGCGCAGCCCCATGAGAATCGCCTGCGTCGCCGGAATAGCGCGGCCGCGCCGCTCGGGGGGATAGAGGTCCGCTTCGACGTGATCGGCGAGATCGTCGAGGAACAATCCGGACACGAGTACCGAAACTGGCGCGATGAGAAAAGCGAGCAGGAAGAAAAGCCCGGCGCCCGTCGCATAGGTCAGCGCGGTCTTCAGCCAGGGATGATCGACCATCACGAAGGACATGGCGAGCTTGTCGAGCCCCGACCCAGGCGAGCGCCAGGAAGAGGAACGTCATGCCCAGACTTTTGAACAGCACCGCGCGGAAGGGCGGCGTCATGATTTGGCGCAGCGCCGCAAAAGCGGCGTCGAACATTGAGATCATGGACAAGTCTCGCGCGGCGGCAAATTGGCGGCCGCCATGCAGATGGCGCCTCCCGCGGACAGACGCAAGAGGCGGCGCAGCGCCCCGACCGGCGAACCGTTATTTGTTGAAAAGCGCGTTGAGATTGGCGAGGCCTTGTTCGAACTGGCCGCCGACCATCTTGTCGCAATTCATCAAGAGGTTCATGGCCTTGCCGATAAAGCCAGCGTTTCCGGACATGCTCCATGTGACGAGCGTCTTCGCGCCCGACGCGGACTTGTCGAAACCAAGGGCGCGCGTGAGCCATCCCGCGCTCGCCTCGGCGCCGCGCCCTTCCGGCGTCAGAATGAAGGAAACGTCGTTCGACGCCTTGAACGGTTTACGCATGTCGAGCCTGATGTCGACGCGCGCGTTCGGCTGACTGCCGACGATGGTCATGCGCCCCGCGCCGACATTCTTGTTTCCCGACCAGTCGAAGACCGCGCCGGGCCCGGCGGCCGGCCCGTCGTAGCTTGTCGCCGCGTTTGGATCGAGTTTCGCCCAGGGCGACCAGGACTCCCAATTGCGCAGATTATTGATGCACGCGAACACTTTCTGCGGCGAAGCGTCGATGACCGCGGCGCGGGTCACCACAAAGCGATCCGGCTGCAGGAGAATTGCGACTGCCAACAAGGCGGCGGCGAAGCAAAGGAAAATGAGCAAAATGTCGATCATGAGGGATTCCCTTGAAAGCGGGCGAAGCGCGCGCGCCGCGCCGTCAATTTAATGCGCGCGCATTCGGCTTCAACCGGTTTGGCCCGCGCGAATCAGCGCAGCCGCGGACTCTTCTTCGAGGCGAAAGGAAACATCGCCGCCCTTCGCCGCCGCAGCGATGTGAAAGTCGCCCCGGCGCCATTGCGCGAGGCTGAAATTCCCGTCGGCGTCGCCCGTAAGGCCCAAAGGCGACAGTCTGACGACAAAGCTGTCCAGCGAGCGCGCCAGCCCGCGTCCGTCGGCTTTGACGATCGCCTCCTTCAGAGTCCAGATCGACAGAAAAATCTCATTGCGGGCGGCGGCGTCCGGCTCGGCGCGTATCAACGCCGCTTCCTCAGGCGCGAAAAATCTCTCGGCGACGCTCAACGCGTCCCGCGCGCCCGAAGAGCCCTCGACATCAACGCCGACGTCGAGCGACAAGGCGATGGCGACGGCCGCCATGCCGCGCGTGTGCGACAGGCTGAACCGTAGATCGCGCGGCGGCGAAGCGAGAAATGGCTTGCCATGCGGCGTCGTCTCGAAGCGCCAGTCGGCGGGCGCGACATGCGCTTGTTTCGACAGACTGACCCGCAGCAGCGCATGGGCGGCGACATAGGCGCGCCGATCCGCCTCAAAAGCGAAGCGCGCCGCGCGCGCTTTTTCGGAATCGTCGAGAAGAGCCGCGAGGGCCCGCCCAATCGCCATCCGCGATCGCCGCGACGTCGAGAAAGAGGACGTCGACCAAGGCGCCGCGCGTCTCTTGGCGCATCGAGCGCGGCGGCGTTTAGGAGACGCCGAGCTTCTTTTGCAGATTCGTCGAAGAGGTCGTGTATTGGAACAGGAGCTTCTTGTCCGGGTAGACGTAGCGATGCGCCTTTTGCGCGGCGAGGGCGGCCTCGTGGAAGCCCGAGAGAATGAGCTTCAGCTTGCCGGGATAATAATTGATGTCGCCGACGGCGAAGATGCCCGGATGGCTGGTCTCGAATTTCTCGGTATCGACCGGGAGCAGATTTTCATGCAGCTGCAGCCCCCAGTCCGCGACGGGGCCGAGCTTCATGGTGAGACCGAAGAAAGGCATCAGCCGCTCGCAGGCGAGCTTTTCCTCGACGCCGTCATTGCCCTTCAGCGTCGCATGCGTCATTTCGCCGTCGTCGCCCGCGATCGACGTGATCTGGCCGAGCTTGAAGTCGATCTTGCCGGCCGCGGCAAGCTCCTGCATCGCCGACACCGAATGCGGCGCTGCGCGGAACTGGTCGCGACGATGCACGAGCGTCAGGCTCTTCGCCACGGGCTGGAGATTGAGCGTCCAGTCGAGCGCCGAATCGCCGCCGCCGACGATCACGACATTCTTGTCGCGAAAATCCTCCATGCGGCGCACGGCGTAGAAGACCGATTTGCCCTCATAGGCGTCGATGTTGGGGATCGGCGGCTTCTTGGGCTGGAACGAGCCGCCGCCCGCGGCGATGAAGACGACCTTGGCGTGGAAAATCTTTCCCGCATCCGTGGTCAGGCGAAATTCAGGCTTCTCGGCCGTGCCAAGAGATGTGAGCGTCTCGACCATTTCATTGAAATGGAAGGTCGCGTGAAACGGCTCGATCTGCCTCGAGAGATTGTCGGTCAGCTCCTGGCCGGTGCAGATCGGCAGGCCGGGAATGTCGTAGATCGGCTTTTCGGGATAGAGCTCGGAGCATTGGCCGCCGGCGCGCGGCAGAATGTCGATGACATGCGCCTTAATATCCAGCAGACCCAATTCGAACACCGCGAAAAGGCCAGCGGGGCCGGCGCCGACGATGACGACATCGGTTTCGATCGCGGCTTCGTTGAGCTGATTCATGGTCAAGTCCCTGACGATTCAAAAAAGGCGCATTCAGGTTTTGGCGAAGCCTTCAGGCGCGGCAGCGCGGCCGGGGCGAAGATCTATCGCGGCGTCTCGGGCTGCGCGTGACGCATTCTGCGGCAATATCGCCCTGCGCAACGCCGTTCGTCTATCGCATTCCTGGATAGTTGCAAGCCCACGTTGCAACACTCTGGAAAGGGTCGCGTCTCAGCCTTGCTGGGCGGGCGTCGTCACGACCAGGCCGTCGATTTCCGGCCGAACGGTGATCTGACAGCACAGACGGGAATTCGGCTTCACGTCAAAGGCGAAGTCGAGCATATCCTCTTCCATCTGCGACGCTTTGCCGGTCTTTTCGGTCCATTTTTCATCGACATAGACATGACATGTGGCGCAGGCGCAGGCGCCGCCGCATTCGGCGGCGATCTCGGGAATGTCGTTGCGGCGCGCGGTCTCCATCACCGTCGAGCCGACTTCGCCCTCCACCGTACGCGCCTGGCCTTGCGAATCCACGAAGGTGATCTTGACCTTGGTCGGCGCGCCGCCGCCCGGTTCCGCGCCATAGCGGGTTGCACCGTCCTCAAAGCTCATCTTCGCCATGACAGCCTGTCTCTTCCTCGTTATCCGCCGGCTCGGCCGCAGGCGAGGGCTGCGGCGGACAGGCCTTCCCTACCGCCCCGTCGAACGCGGCTTTTTCGTTGCCGTTCAGTTAGCATCCGCCTGATTGCCGCGCTAGCCCCCCGCGCGGGCTCCCGAGTCCGAGCGCGCGCTCTGGCGTGGTTGACTCCGGACGGCGTCCCTACAAACCTTCGAAAAAGGCCCAGCCCATGTCGGACATCGCATCAGCTTTCCGAAACGCGGACGGCGCCATGCAAGCCGATCTCGTGCGTTGTCTCGATTTCATGAACGGGTTGCCGTTTTTCAGGGACTATAAGAAACAATCCTGGGAGGCGTTGAAAATTACAGGCGGGAGCAAGATTTTGGATGCCGCCTGTGGCCTAGGATACGATGTTCTGGAAATGGCTCGGCTATTTCCCGATTTAAAATTCTATGGCGTAGATATATCAAAAGCTTTTCTCGATATAGCTCGATCGAGAGCCCAGGCTCTGCAGAACGCAATATTCATTCATGGTGACTTAAACCATCTTGAGTTTGAGAATAACAAATTTGATGGCGCAAGAATCGACCGATCGCTACAGCATATAAGCTCGCCCATCGATACGGTCAAAGAAATGGTTCGAGTCACTCGGGCGGGAGGTCGGATCGTTATATCGGAACCTGATTGGGGAACGTTCTTCTTACATAATGGCGACTTTGAAACTGGCGCGAAGATAGCAGACTTCTGGAGGAGATCATTTGTAAACCCCTATATCGGCAGGGAATCTGGCGATTTAATCGAAAAATGCGGGGTGGAGGACATTCAATTGCCGCATATATGCTCTCGCGATCACGGCGCTCGAAGCCGCGGACGTCATATTCGATCTGGCCCGAGTCAAGGAAAACTGTGTTGACGCTGGCATATTGTCATCCGGCGAGGCGCAGGATTGGTGGGCGGCCTCTGAAATAGCCTCGAGAAACGGGACGTTTCTCGCATGCCTGAATATTATTCAATATGAAGGCTCGATACGTAAGTGAATAGTTCTGAAAACCCCGAGCCGCGAACAGCGCCGTCGCCGTCGCCTCAAATCTGCGCGCGGGTCCAGGCGGCGGCGCGCGCGGCGACGCCCGCCGCGGCCTCGCTCAGCGCGCGAACGGCGGGCGCGCCCGTATGCTCGGGCGCCGCCGTTTCCATAACGAAGACGCGGGCGGCGCGCGCTCGGCCGCTTTGCTCGTCGACAAGCTGCACGGCGATCTCGACGATGGCGAGGTTGCGCGCGACGTCGATCTCGAAACGGCGAATGTCGGTCCGGAGTTTATATTGGGCGCCGATGTTCGAGGAAGCGGAAAGGCCAGCCTGCTGCGTCGCCTCGATGAGGCGCTTCTGAAAAAGACGCGGCAAGCTCTCGGACCACTGCACGCCCGGCAGCACGGCGACGCTGTCATCCTCGGCGCGCACGACGATGCGATCGGAAGCCGTTGGGGCGGAGGCGACCGGCTCGCTGACGAAGACGGTCGCGCCGCTTCTGAGCGCGGCGCTGCGCAGGACTCCCGTTTCGCCAGAAAGATCGAACGTCTCCCGCGTCGCCTGAGCGCAGCCCGCAAGAGGAAGGGCGAGCGCCACAAGCGCCAGGCCAATCGCCTGCGCGGCGCTGCGTCGCGTCGCGTTGGACGCCTCGTCCTTCATGCCGATCCGTGGCCCCGTCCGTTTCGCCTCGCGCGCGCCGACTCGGCGCGACGCCGTCCTTCTAACCGATCCGCGCACGGCCTCAAAGCCGCGCCCGACAGGTTCTAGCGACCTTGATATTCCGGCACGGACTGGGACGGTCCGAAGATGAATTGCGAGGGATCCTTCTCGATGGAGCGCAGGGTGCGATCCAGCGTGTCGACGGCTTTGCGTCCGTCCACCGCGAGCTGTTCATATTGCCGCAAGCCGGTGGCGGCGAAACGATTCAAATTTTCAGACGCGCCGGCGATATTGCCGGTGATGCTCTTCAATTGGCGCGGATCGATCGCCTTGATCGTCTTTTCGCCGGCCGCCAGCACCTTGTCGAGACGCGCCGCGACGGGCTTCATCGACTGCGCGACCTCGGAGGCGTCGCGGATGAAGCTTGAGATGGAGGCGGAATTGTCGGCGAGCGACTTGCTGACCGTCTCGGCGTTTTTAAGCGTCGCGGTGATCGCCGGCCCATTGTCGTCAAGGAGCTTGTCGAGTTTGGTGAGCAGTTCGGCGGCTTTGGTCGACAAGTTCTGGACATTTCCAAGGAGGTTCTGGATTTCCGAACGCTCCGCTTGAATCTGCGGATATTTCTGTCCCGCTTGGGCTTCAAGCGCCGGCGCGCTCGGCGTGCCGCCGACGAGCAGAACGTCGGCGACGCCGGTGAAGCCGCGCGTCTCGAGGCGCGCGCGCGTGTCGGTCTTCACGGGCGTCCTGTTGTCGATCTTGACCAGCACGTCGACCTTGCTTGGATCCTGATCCGAAATCCCAAGATGCGTCACCTCGCCGACCTTCACGCCGTTGAACAGCACGGCGGAGCCGCGCGTGAGGCCGGAGACCGAGCCGGTGACGACGATCTGATAGGTCTCTTGACGGCCGATCTGGCTTGGTCCCGAGAACCAATAGACGAAGAGGAAGGCGGCGAAGGCGACCGCCAGCGTGAATGCGCCGATCAAGGCGTAGTTGGCGCGGGTTTCCATTCTTCGTCCTTTTGCTCGGCGCGCGCGCCGGTCAGCCTGCCGCCTCGTACGCCGTGGAAATAGGCTCGCAGCCATGGGTGATCGGACGCAAGCAGGGTCTCCAGCGGGCCGGCGGCGATCACCCGGCCGTCGGCGAGGGCGGCCACCCTGTCACAGATAGAATACAGGCTGTCGAGGTCGTGCGTCACCATGAACACGGTCAGCCCGAGCGTCTGCTGCAGCGTGCCGATCAATTCGTCGAATTCCGCGGCGCTGATCGGATCGAGGCCCGACGTCGGCTCGTCGAGAAAGACGAGCTCGGGATCAAGCGCCAATGCGCGCGCCAGGGCCGCGCGCTTCACCATGCCGCCCGACAATTCCGACGGAAATTTGTCCGCGGCGTCCGGACTGAGGCCGACCAGCTCGATTTTAAGCATCGCCAGCTCGTCCATCAGCCCCTGCGACAGCTCGCGCGTCTCGCGCATCGGCATCTGGATGTTCTGTTTGACGGTGAGGCCGGAAAACAGCGCCCCATTCTGAAACAGCACGCCCCAGCGCTGTTCGAGCGCCCGGCGCTCGGCGGGGGCCAGCGTCTCCCGATCCCGCCCGAAAATGTGGATCGCGCCGCCGCGCGTCGGCACCAGGCCGAGAATGGCGCGCGTCAGCACCGATTTGCCCTGTCCCGAGCCGCCGACAAAGCCGAGCACTTCGCCGCGATAAACGTCGAGATCGAGGCCCTTCATGACGATCTTGTCGCCAAAGCCCACCACGAGGTCGCGCACGCTGATGATGACCTCGGGCTTTTCATCGCGCCCCGGCGCGCCGTTTCCATATGTCGCGAGGCTCGTCATGGGCGGGCTCAATAGTCGATCGACGCGAAAAATACGGCGAACAAGCCGTCCATCACAATGACCATGAAGATCGATTTGACGACGGAGGAAGTGACTTGCCGGCCAAGCGACTCGGCCGAGCCTTGCGTCGCAAGACCGTCCATCGCCGCGATCAGGCCGATGACCAGCGCCATGAAGGGCGCCTTGATGATGCCGACAAGAAATGTGTGCAGCGCGATCGCTTCCTTGAGCAGCGACATGAACGCGGCCGGGCTGATCCCGCCATACCACCAGGAGACCAGCATGCCGCCAAAGAGCGCCGCCATGTCGGCGACGAAGGTGAGAATCGGAAGCGAGATCACCAGCGCCAGCACGCGCGGGCCGATCAGCACCTCGATCGGCGAGAGGCCCATGACGCGCAATGCGTCGATTTCCTCGCGCATCTTCATCGAGCCGATCTCGGCGGTGATCGCCGAGCCCGAGCGGCCGGCGATCATGATCGAGGTGAGCAGCACGCCAAGTTCGCGCAGCACCAGAATGCCGATGAGGCTCACGGTATAGCTCGACGCGCCGAATTTCAGCAGCTGGAATATCCCCTGCTGCGCGACGATGCCGCCGACGAGAATATTGATGAGCACGATGATCGGCACGCTGCGAAAGCCGATCAGCTCCATTTGGGCGACGAGCGAGGTCAGCCTGAATCGACCCGGCCTCGCCGCGACATAGGCCATCGAGACGACAAATTCGCCAAGAAAGCCGACGCCCCGATAAAACTCGCGAAACCCGTCCGCCATCGATTGGCCGAGATCGGCGAGAAGGTCGATGAGCAGATTTGTGCGCGGCCGATGCGGCGGCGCGAAGGCGCGATAATGCGCCTCATCCAGTAAAGTGACATATTCGGGACGCGCGTGTTCGAGCGCGACGGCGACATTGGCCTGCGCCAGTTCCTGGCGCGCCCGGTTGATGAGCCAGGCGCCCGCCGTGTCGAGTTGGGATACCTGCGAAAGATCAATCGCGACCAGCCGGTTGCGCCGCGCCTCCTCGACAATGCGGCGCGCCTGCTCCTCCAGAAGCTGAGAAGCGACGAGCGTCCAGTCGCCGGAAAGCGCCAGGCGCGCGCCATCCGCCGCGGGCTGACGCGTGACATTGGGTGGACGGCGCATGGCGTCGACCGTCATAAGGCGCTCCGCGTTGGCGTCGAGAACCGGCTCATGCTTGCTGCTAGCGTCCTATCGCCTTATCCGCCGATTGTGGCGCGCCGCTGGCGCAACTCGTCTTCGGCGCAGCGGGCTTGCAAAACGTCTTAACTTCGTGAAATGGCGTCAGCAAGCGCGTCGGCGCACATCGCCGCGCGCCAAAGGGCGGAAAGCGGGAATATGGCGAAGAGCGGCGTGAAAAGAATTTTGTCCATCTCCGTCGACGCTTTTCCGATCGCCGGGAGCTTCGTCATTTCGCGCGGCGCCAAGACGGAAGCCGTCGTCGTGACTGCGACGCTGCGCGCGGGCGATGTCGTAGGCCGCGGCGAATGCGTGCCTTATGCGCGTTATGGCGAAAGCGTCGATAGCGTCGTGGCGGCGATTCAGGGAGCGCGCGCCGCCATCGAAGCGGGCGCGGACCGCGTCGAACTACAACGGCTTCTGCCGGCGGGAGCGGCGCGAAACGCGCTTGATTGCGCGCTTTGGGACCTCGAAGCGAAGCTGACGGGCGTTCCTGCCTATGCAATTGCAGGCTTCGACAGGCTCGCGCCGCTGACCACCGCCTATACGCTTTCGGTCGGCGCGCCCGACGAGATGCGCGCCGCGGCGGAGCGGGCCGCGCGCCGGCCGCTGCTGAAGGTGAAGCTCGCGGGCGAAGGCGATGAAGCGCGCCTCGCCGCCGTGCGCGCCGCCGCGCCCGAAGCGACGCTTATCGTCGACGCGAATGAAGCCTGGCGGGAGGAGACGCTCGTCGAGCAACTCGCCGCCTGCGCGCGATTCGGCGTCGCGCTGGTCGAACAGCCCCTGCCGGCCGGCCGCGACGAAATGCTGGAAAGAATTGCGCATCCGATCCCGATCTGCGCCGACGAAAGCGTCCATGACCGCGTCTCGCTCGCCTCGCTGAGGGGGCGCTATGACGCAATCAACGTCAAGCTCGACAAAACCGGCGGACTGACGGAGGCGCTCGCCCTCGCCCACGCCGCGCGCGAAATGGGCTTTTCCGTCATGGCTGGATGCATGGTGGGCACATCGCTCGCGATGGCGCCGGCGGTCCTGATCGGCCAGATGGCGGCGTTCGTCGACCTCGACGGCCCTCTGCTTCTGGCGCGCGATCGCGCGCCCGGCCTCGCTTATGAAGACTCCACGCTCATGCCGCCAACGCCCGATTTATGGGGCTAGCGGCCAGGGTTCCTGCTTGTTTTTAATATGGGACGCCCATTCATTGACGAATGAGTCCATCTTAACTTAAGCTTTGTCCGATGGGGATGGAGTTCCCCGATAACCGCCGAAGAGGCTGATGACTCCTACGAACTCGCCGCCACGTTCATTCTGGGCGTTGGCGCAGAGCGTAGGATGTTGTCGCCTTGCCTCAATGCCTTGCAATTTCCGGCCTATCCTTCGCCAAAGTTAGCGGTTGCCGCCTGCTGACGTCGGATGGCGTCCGCCTTATCGATTTTCGCTTCGTCACGAGCGCGACTAAAGCCGTAGCGGCCTCGATCGCGAGCGCCCTTGTCGCAAGCGCTCTGGAAGTCATTCTGACAGAACCCGATACGGCTTTCTCCCGCGCCGACCGCGGGCCTATTCGCGGTGAGTATCCGAAGGATCTCGGGCATGGGCGCTGGACACGACCGCGCGTCTCGCCCAAAGATTGCCGTCGCTCGGCCTTGAAGTTCGCGAGTCGCCGTCAGCGCGCGCGTCTATCCGTAAACAGGCGTGAATTCTTTAGTTCACTGGCGCTTTCCAACGGGCGCCGCCGCCGCGATCTTGCTTGGCGCCCTGCTGTGGTTGGCGCGCCTGATGAAACCGCCGGGTGCGGCCGTGACGGAAAGCAAGGTCGTGACGGCAAGGCATTGATAACTCTTCGCTTCATGGTCAGCCGACGATGGCCTGAACCTCCTCTGCGCATCGGCGCTTTTGGTTGCGCGGCGCGCCATTGGCGAATGCTTTTTGGCGCCGGGACGGCGCTTTTTCTCGCCGGCTGCTCGCCGACGGTCCTGGAAGACCGGGCGCAGTTCCTCGACGCGCCGGCCATGGAGCGCACGCTGGCCAATTCCGGCCTGAAGTCCGCCGTTGGCGAGAAGGCTTGGCCGCGCGAGGAGTGGTGGCGCGTCTTTCGCAGCGCCGAGCTCGACCGCATCGTCGACAAGGCGCTGCGCGACAATCAGAATCTCAGAAAAGCCGAGGACACGTTGCGCGGGGCGGACGCCGTCGTCAAAATCGCCGGCGCTAAGCTCCTGCCAGAGGTTCAGGCGACTTTCGGCATGCGGCAATCGCGCAATCCGCTGCACGGCGTCGTGGCCTCCTACAATCCAGCGCAGGGCGGCCTGGAAAAGACCATGGCCTTCATCAATCCGCTCGCGCTGAGTTGGGAGCTGGATTTTTGGGGCAAGAACCGCGCGCTGCTCGACGCCGCGATCGGCGAAGCGGCCGCTCAGGAAGGCGAATTGGAGCAGGCGAGGCTGCTGCTGACGAGCGGCGTCGCGCGCGCCTATCTGCGCGGCTATGCGACGGCGCGCCAATTGGAGGTCGCAAACGAACTGACAAGACTTCGCCGCGAGTTGGTGACGCTCGCGGAAACGCGCTATCGGACCGGTCTCGACACTCTGGACGAAGCGCAGGTCGCGCGCGCCAATCTGGAAACGGCCGTCAGACGCGAAGCGACCGCACGAGCGCTTCTCACCCTGCAGCAAGACGCCCTGGCGCGCTTGATGGGCGAGGGCCCGGATGCGGGGCGCGACCTTTACACGGGCCGGGGAGCGCCCGCGCCGGCGCAGCCCGCGCTGCCACGAAGCCTGCCGATCGAAATGCTGATCCATCGGCCCGATCTCGCCGCTGCGCTACGGCGCGCGGAGGCGGCCGCGCAACGCGTCCATGTCGCGAAGACGATGTTCCTTCCCTCGATCGACTTGGCGATCACGGGCGGCTTCGAAGGGTCGGTCACCTCGACCAAGATCAGCAAGCTCGCCGGCTATCTGTTCACGCCTTCCGCGATCGGCTACGCCGTCGCCCCAGGCGTGCGCCTGCCTATTTTCCAGGGCGGCCGCCTGACCGGAAATCTGGAAGTGCAGCGCGCCGAATATGATCAGGCGGTCGACGCCTATAATGAAACGCTGCTGCAAGCCGCGCAGCAGGCCGCCAATTCAATCGCCAATCTCAAGCGCGCGCGCGCCGAATATGAGGCGCAGAACCGTTTCGTCGGAGCGACGCGCGCCCAACTCGGTCTCGCGCGCGTCCGCTTGCGCGATGGGCTGAGGGATCGCCGGGAAATCATCGCCGACCGCGTCGATCTCCTCGAGTCGGGATTCGCTCAGCGCGCGCTCGAAGGCGACAGGCTGGTCGCGGCCGTCGATCTGTATCAGGCGCTTGGCGGCGGCTACGCCGACGGCCCGCATCCAGCCGAGCCAAAGCCGGCGCCGGAGGCCGATCCGATCACCCCGACGGTCGAAGCGATCCAGTCGCTCGGCGGCGGCTAAGACCAGCGACCGACCCGATCCATGCAGCTCTCACGTAAAAGCATCCGCGCCCGCAGAGACTTTCTGCTCAAGCTCGTCATCGGGGCGGCTGCGATCGGCGCGTTGATCGCTTTTGTCGCCTGGTTCGCATTCGATCGCAATTGGGTGACGACGGACAACGCCTTCATCACCGGCAACATTATTCCGGTCCATGCCGACGCAACAGGCGTCGTCGCCGCCGTGCTCGTCGAGGAAACGCAGATGACGAAGAAGGGCGAGGTGCTTATCCGCCTCGACGGACAACGCGCGCGAGCCGCGCTCGGCCAGGCCGAGGCGGAACTCGCGCGCGCCGTGCGCACCGTCGGCGCGCTTTTCGCTTCTCGCCGCCAAATCTGCCAGAAGGTCCTGTCGCGAGCCGCCATAAGAGACAGGACGCGCCACGATCTTTCAAGATACAAGCAGGCGGCGCCGAGCGGCGCGGCCTCGCGCCAACTGCTACAGAACACCGAAGACCAGCTCGCCGCGCAGGAAGCGGATTTGCGCGAGGCGCGCGCCGAGTATCAGGCGGTGGAAGCGCGGGTCGGCGGCGTGAACCGGACGAACCATCCCGACATCGAAGCCGCGAAAGCGAAATTCAACGACGCTTATGTCGAGTTCTTGCGACAGAACATCCGCGCGCCGGCGACAGGCTATGTCGCCAAGCGCAGGGTGCAGGTCGGCCAGCGCGTGCGGCCCGGCGACCAGGTGTTAAGCGTCGTGCCGCTCGATCATCTCTGGGTCGAAGCCAATCTTTGGGAAAACAGAATGGATCGGGTTCGGCCCGGGCAGGAGGCGATCGTGAAGGTCGATCTCTATGGCTCCGCCCAGACCTATCACGGCGTCGTCGAAGGCATCGTCCCCGGCTCTGGCAGCGTCTTCGCGATGCTTCCGCCCGACAACGCCACCGGCAACTTCATCCGCATCGTTCAACGCATTCCCGTGCGAATCGCCTTGCGGGCGGACGAGCTCGAAAAGCAGCCGCTCCGCCCCGGCCTGTCGACGACCGCCTCGATCAATGTGGCGGGTCCGCTCAAATCGCCAAACCAGTCGGTCGTCACGACGACGACGAACGAATATGTCACCGAGGTTTTCGATAAGGACCTCGTCGAGGCGAAGGCGCGCGCCGATAAGATCGTTAACGACAATATCGTCGGCGCGCCGGAAAACATTGACGGCGCTTGTACGGCCGCCGAATAATTCAGTTCGCTTGATTTCGACGCCTCGTCCGGACCGGCGCGCGTCTATTGGCTGAATCGCAATCAGGCCGTAACATCGCAATCGCCATTGTTGAGCGACCCTATTTGCACGATCGGAGGGAGAGCATGACGGACGTCAGCGTCAAAGCGCCGGCGCGCGAATCTTCGCCAGCTCCTTCTCAGGATGCGCAGACAAAGATCGCGCAACGATTGGAGGCGCTAAAGGCGACGAAGGATGGCCTGACCGCCGCCGAGGCGGCGCGAAGGCTCGTGCAATACGGTCCCAATGCGCTCGAAGACAAAACCGAGAGCAAATGGCGCCGCTTGCTCCAATATTTCTGGGGGCCGCTTCCCTTTCTCATCGAGGCGGCCGCGGTCATCTCCGCCGTTCGCCGCGACTGGCCGGATTTCGGCGTGGTCGCGGGCCTTCTCATCTACAATGCGGTCGTTGGCTTCTGGCAGGACGACAAGGCCGCAAACGCGCTCGCGGCGCTGAAGAAAGGCCTCGCCCCCCGCGCGCGCGTCTTGCGCGACGGCGCATGGACGTCGATCGCCGCCGCCGAACTCGCGCCCGGCGACATTGTCAGCGTCGCAGCCGGACAGATCATTCCCGCCGACATGCTGCTCATCGAAGGCGATTACTTGAGCTGCGACCAGGCGGCGCTTACGGGCGAGTCGTTGCCGGTCTCAAAAAAGGTCGGCGACGACGCCTACTCAGGCGCGATCGCGAAGCAGGGCTCCATGACCGGCGTCGTCACGGCGACGGGAGAGCGCACTTTTTTCGGGCGCACGGCAAAGCTCGTCGGCGCCGCCGGCGCCGTTTCGCATTCGCAGCGGGCGGTGACGCAAGTCGGCGATTTTCTGCTGCTGCTCGCTTTTTTTCTGGCGCTGATCCTCGTTGGCGCGCAACTTTATCGCGAAGTCATCGCGACGCATGACTGGAGTTGGGACCGCATCGGCGCGATCGCTCAATATGTGCTGGTTCTGCTGATCGCCTCCATTCCAGTGGCGTTGCCGGCGGTGATGTCCGTCACCATGGCGATCGGCGCCTATGCGCTTTCCCTGCAAAAGGCGATCGTATCGCGGCTCTCGGCGATCGAGGAGCTCGCCGGCGTCGACGTGCTGTGTAGCGACAAGACCGGCACGCTCACGATGAACAGGCTGACGGTCCAACAGCCAATTCCATTCGGTTCGTTCAAGGATGAAGACGTGTTGCTCTTCGCTGCGCTTGCCACCCAAAAAAGCAGCGCCGACGCCATCGATCTCGCCGTGATGGGCGCGTTGCCGGCGCCCACTACGCTCGACGGCTATAAGCAGACCGCTTTCACGCCCTTCGATCCCGTCAGCAAGAGAACGATCGCGACCGCCGTCGACGGCGCCGGCCGAACGCGCCACTACGCGAAAGGCGCGCCGCAAGCGATCTCGGCGCTCGCCAAGCCCGACGCGCCGACATTGCAGCGCTATCAAGCCGAGGTCGCGGCGCTCGCCGCCAAGGGCGAACGCGCGCTTGGCGTCGCAATGTCGGAAGACGGCGTCGCTTGGGCGCTTGTCGGTCTGATTTCGCTGATGGACCCGCCGCGCGCCGACGCCAAGGCGACGATCGCGCAGGCGCGCGCGCTGGGCTTGAACGTCAAGATGGTGACGGGAGACGACGTCGCCATCGGCGATCAGATCGCCGCGCAACTCGGCATGGGCGACCATCTTCTCGTCGCGAGCGATATCTTCAAAGACGGAGAGAAGGCCGACGCTCTCCCCCGCAGCGTCGTCGAAGCAGTCGAACGCGCCGATGGCTTTGGCCGCGTCTTTCCCGAGCATAAATATGAGATCGTCAAGGCGCTGCAGTCCGTCGGCCATATCGTCGCGATGACGGGCGACGGCGTCAACGACGCGCCGGCCTTAAAGCAGGCGGACTGCGGCATCGCCGTCAGCGGCGCGACCGACGCCGCGCGAAGCGCCGCCGCGCTGATCCTGACGGCGCCCGGGCTCTCGACCATCATCAACGCCATTGGCGTGTCGCGGCAGATTTTTCAACGCATCGAGAGCTATATTCATTATCGCATCGCGATGACGCTCGACATCATGATCGTCGTCGTCGCCTCGATCGTATTATTCCAGTTTCAGCCCCTCACCGCCATCATGATCGTGGCGCTCGCGCTGCTCGACGACATTCCGATCATGACGATCGCCTATGACAATGTTCCCGTCGCGCCGCTGCCGGTTCGCTGGGATATGCATCGCATCTTCGTCTTCGCATCGCTGATGGGTATGCTGTCGGTCGCGGAAACCTTCGGCTTTCTGCTGATCGGCATGCGCTGGACGCTGGACGATCAGTTGCAAGCAATGATTTCTCTCGATCCGGATCAGCTCCAGACGCTCATTTTTCTGCAGCTCGCCGTCGGCGGCCATCTTCTGCTGTTTTCGGTGCGAACGAAGAATGCCCTTTTCGCGCCGCCTTATCCGAGCGGCAGGCTATTTTGGGCCATCGCGGCGACGCAGGTCGTCGCCGTGTTGCTCTGCCTTTACGGCGTCGGCGTCGCGGCGATCCCCGGCGCGGCGATCGTCGGCGTGTGGCTTTACTGCCTCCTCTGGCTCGTCGTCATCGACTTCGTCAAATTTCTATACAGGCGCTGGTCCGCGAGGCGCGCGGCAGACGTCGCCGCGGGCCGCGTCAATCTTGTGGTTTGAACGGAGTCTGGCGCGCGAGGAGACGGAGCATGAATTTCATCAAAAAATTCCGCGTCGAGCCGGGCTCGGCGGTGGATCTTGAATCCATAGACCCCGGTTTTCACGGCGCGCACGCCAATGACGTCGAGGCGGCGGACGAGCTGCAACGCAATCTCGCGCGCATCACCGAGCTGCAACGCAAGCTCTATGCCGACCGGAAACATTCTCTATTGATCGTTTTGCAGGGCATCGACGGCGCAGGCAAGGATGGCACCTGCTGGCACGTCATCAGCGCCATGGATCCGCAAGGCGTTCAGGTGACGGGCTTCAAGCAGCCGACCCCGGAAGAACAGGAGCATGATTTCCTTTGGCGCGTCCATCCTCATGCGCCAAGGCGCGGCTTTGTCTCCATCTTCAACCGGTCCCACTATGAAGACGTGCTCGTCGTGCGCGTGCACAAGCTCGCGCCAAAAGACGTCTGGAAGCCGCGCTATGACTTCATCAATGACTGGGAAAAGCTCCTCGCCGTCGAGAATAATACGACGATCTTGAAGTTCTTTCTTTACATCTCCAAGGAGGAGCAGCTCAAACGCTTCAAGGAGCGCCTCGACGATCCGGCGCGTCAGTGGAAAATCAGCGCGAGCGATTATAGCGAACGCGACAAGTGGGACGACTATATCAAAGCCTTTGAGGCGGCGCTGTCGCGCTGCTCCACGGAGCATGCGCCCTGGTTTATCATTCCATCCAACCATAAATGGTTTCGAAATCTCGCGGCGTCGACGATCATCGCCGATACGCTGGAAAATTTGAACCTTCAGCTGCCAAAGCCGACCGTCGACATTGAAGAGATTCGCAAGCTGTATCATCAGGCGAAAGAAGCCGAAACATCCTCCGGTAAGCAGGAGTGACGCCTTTGACGGCGTCCAGACTGGAGAACTCGGCCGTCTTCGCGGCGCTGGACAATGCGCCGATGACCTGGCGGCATTACGCGCTTTGGCTCACAGCGAGCGGCGGCGCCTTCCTCGACGGGTTCTCGGTCGCCGCGCTCGGCGTCGCCTTGCCTCTGTTGAAACGCGACTTCGCGATCACCCCGCTGCTCGTCGGCCTGATCGGATCAGCGCTCGTTCTGGGCGCCGTCGCAGGCGCGGCGCTCGGCGGCGTCGGCGCCGACAAATTCGGCCGCAAGCGCGTCTTTATCGCCGACATGGCCTTGATCGCGCTTGCAGGCTTCATCGGCGCGGCGGCGCCCGACCCCCGCTTTATCCTTTTCGCGCAATTTCTGCTGGGCGCAGGCGTCGGAATCGATTTCCCGACCAGCGCCTCCTATGTGTCGGAGATGATGCCGCGCAAATCGCGCAGCCGGATGACGGTCGCGACGATCGCCCTGCAGTCCGTAGGCATGGCGGCTGCGGCGCTCGCTGGCCTCGCAATCTTGAAATTTCGCCCTTCAACCGACGACTGGCGATTATTGCTGGGGACCAGCGGCGCGATCGCGCTGTTTTTTTTGCTGGCCCGCACATGGGCGCCGGAAAGCGCGCGCTGGCTCGTGGCGAAGGGACGGGCGAAAGAGGCGAAGGCTTTGCTCGAAGAGCTGTCCGTCGAATTTGGCGAGACGCCGCCAAAGTTGGAGACGAGAACGATCGCTTTGGCCGCGCCGAAGGCTGACGGAACGCAGGATCGATCCCCCGCTACTGGCTTTCCGATATTGTTCAGCACGTCCTATCGCGCGCGCACGCTGCTTGCCTCCCTGCCATGGATGCTGATGGACGTCGCGACCTATGGCGTCGGACTGTTCACGCCCGTCATCCTTGGCGCGATGCATTTCGGCGGGTCCGGCGGGGGGCCCATCGCCGCCGATTTCGTCGACGCCGAAGGCAGCGCCGTCGTCGACATATTTCTTGTCGTCGGATTTCTCGCCAGCCTCTGGGCCGTGCCGCGCTATGGCCGCATCCCCATGCAGGTCTCGGGTTTCGCCGGCATGACCGTCGGCATGCTGCTGTTGTTGTTCGCGGCCATGGCCGGCGACGGCGCGCAAGCGCATCTCAGCTTCGTCATCGGCGGTTTCATGCTCTTCAATTTTGCGATGAACGCCGGACCAAACGCGACGACCTTCACCTTGGCGCCGACGCTCTTTCCGACCGCGATCAGAGCCTCGGCGAGCGGCTTCGCGGCTGCGAGCGCCAAGGTCGGCGCCACTTTCGGAACTTTCGTCGTGCCGCAACTTGAAGCGGGATGGGGCCTGACCGGCGTCGTCGCCCTCATGGTTTCCGTCAGCGTCGCGGGTCTCGTGACGACCGCGGGCCTGGCGCATGTCGTCAATCAAGAAGGCGCGCTCGAGGAGTAGTCGCGCTCATCCGCAACGCTGCGACCGTCAAATCAGGCCAGATGGTTGACGAGCGTCCATGCGCCGAGAAAAATCAGCATCACCAAGGTCAGCGCTATGAGGACGATCAGAATCGCCTTGTCGGCGGTGCGCTGATCTTTCTTCGCCATGGCGCACCTCGCTTAGCGGAAGAGCCAACCGCCGCGCAATCTTCAGACGTTTGCGCGGCACCGCGTAAAATTTCGAGGCCCCAGTCACCGCCGAAAATTCGGCTAGGAGCCCGCCCCGAAAAAGATGACGCGCGACAGATAAGTATAATCGCCCTCGAACGCCATCATCGCCATCAAGACCAGCACCGCCAGCGGCGGCAGCAAGATGGCGACGACAAGAGCGAGACGCTCCCATGCCATATGCATGAAGACCGCGACGATCAAGCCGGCCTTCAACAACATGAACAGCACGATCAGGAACCAGCGCAGATAGCCGTGGAAGTCGAAATAATCGACGAGATAGGAGCAGGCGCTGAGAACGAACAGCAGCACCCAAACCAGGAGATAGAGCTTGATCGGATGCTGCTGGCCATGCGCATGCGCGGCGGGCTTCGCCACCTCCGCAGCAGTTGCAGCGCCGTGCGTCGTATTGTCAGTCATCGACGTCATATGTGTCCCCCGTCGGAGATGTCGCCAGTTTCACCACAGATAGAAGAACGCGAAGATGAAGACCCAAACAAGATCGACGAAGTGCCAATAGAGGCCCATGATTTCGACGATCTCGTAGCGGCCTTTGCGGCTCGTGAAGAAGCCGCGCCTGCCGACGTCATAGTCGCCGCGCCAGACGGCGCGCGCGATAATGAGCAGGAAAATCACCCCGACCGACACGTGGAAGCCGTGGAAGCCCGTGATCATGAAGAAGCTGGACCCAAATTGCGCCGCGCCGAAGGGATTGCCCCAGGGACGGACGCCTTCGTGGATCAGCTTGCTCCATTCGAAGGCCTGCATGCCGACGAAAGCCGCGCCGAAAAAGGCGGTGACGAGCATCAAGATGGCCGCCTTCCTGCGCTCGCGCGCATAGGCGAAATTGACCGCCATGGCCATCGTGCCCGAACTCGTGATGAGATCGAAGGTCATGATGGCGATGAGAATGAGCGGAATTTTCTTGCCGCCGATCTCGAGCGCGAAGATCTCGCTGGGGTGCGGCCATTCCACCGTCGTGGACATGCGCACTGTCATGTACGAAATCAGAAAGCAGCTGAAGACGAAAGTGTCGCTGACGAGGAAGATCCACATCATCGCCTTGCCCCAGGACGCGCTCTTGAACGAGCGCTGATCCGAGGACCAGTCGGAAATGATGCCAAGCAGGCTGTTAGGCTGCGGTTGATCAGTCACTGTAGTCTCCGCCGTCATGGCTCGATCCCGTCCTCTATGAAAGCAAGCGGCGGCAAATGACGCCGAAACTGTCGGCCCAGCCGATCAGCATGGCGAACATCAGCAGCCAGACGAACAGCAGGAAGTGCCAGTATATGGCGCAAAGTTCGACGCTTGTCGTCAGCGCCGCGGTCATGCGCGCGGCGCAGCGGACCTTGTCGATGGTTCGCGCCAGAGCGACGAGGCCGCCGATGAGATGCAGCGCATGCGCGCCGGTCAGCAGATAGAAGAAGGCGTTGGCGGCGTTGCTCGACGCGAAGAAGCCCAGCGCCAGAAGTTCGCGCCACGCCCAAAGCTGTCCGATCAGAAACAGGCCGGCGGCGACGGCGCCGACCGCAAGAGCCGTCTTGACGCGCGCAATGTCGGCGCGCCGCGCGGCGTTCAGCGCCATCTGCAAGGCGACGCTGCTCCCGATGAGAAGCGCGGTGTTGAACCAGAGAATGCCTGGCGTCGGCGGCGTCTGCCAGTCGGGGGCGTCGGCGCGCATGAAATAGGCCGCCGTCAGCAGCGAGAACAAGCAGCCCGCGACCGCAAGGAACACGGCGAGGCCGACCTTGGCGGCCGGCGGCGGCGCAACCCCGCCGGCGCGCGGATATTGGGCGACCTCGCCCTCCTCCAGCCAGGGCGATTGCATGACGCCCTGACGCGCGAGCCATAAAACCACGACCGATGCGATGAAGATAAAGAAGAGTCCCATTACGCTCATGGCGAATGCTCTCCCTTCATCGGCGGCGCGTTCTGCGGCAGGTAATCCTCCGGCGCGCCTGGAACGCTATAGGCATAGGCCCAGCGATAAACGATCGGCAGCTCCTTGCCCCAATTGCCGTGTCCTGGCGGCGTCTCCGGCGTCTGCCATTCGAGCGAGGCGGCGCGCCAGGGGTTGCCGCCGGCGGGCGCGCCATGCTTGAGGCTCTTGAACAGATTATAGAAGAAAATCGCCTGGGCGAAACCGACGATCAGCGCCGTCACGGTAATGACAATGTTGAGCGTCGCCGCCGACTCCGGAACGAATGCGGTCTGGCCCATCTCGTAAAAGCGCCGGGGCATGCCCAACACGCCAAGATAGTGCATCGGGAAGAAAATAGCGTAGGCGCCCAGGAATGTGATCCAGAAGTGAATCTTGCCGAGCCGCTCGTCCATCATGCGGCCGGTGATCTTCGGATACCAATGATAGATCGCGCCGAAGATGACGAGCACCGGGGCGATGCCCATGACCATGTGGAAATGGGCGACTACGAACAGCGTCGCCGACAGCGGCACGTCGACGATGACATTGCCGAGATAGAGGCCGGTGATGCCGCCATTCACGAAGGTGACGAGGAAGCCGAGCGCGAACAGCATCGGCGTCGTGAAGTGGATATCGGCGTGCCAGAGCGTCAGCACCCAATTATATACCTTCAAGGCCGTGGGCACCGCGATCGCGAGGGTCGTCACCGCGAAGAAGAAGCCGAACCACGGGTCCATGCCGCTGATATACATGTGGTGCCCCCACACCACCATGCTGAGCACGCCGATGGCGATGATCGCCCAGACCATCATCTTGTAACCGAAGATGTTCTTGCGGGCGTGGACGCTGATGAGATCAGATACGATGCCGAAGGCTGGCAGCGCGACGATATAGACCTCGGGATGGCCGAAGAACCAGAACAGGTGCTGGAACAGGATCGGGCTGCCGCCGACATAGTCCTTATGCTCGCCCATTTCGACCATCGCCGGCATGAAGAAGCTGGTGCCGAGCGTGCGGTCCAGCAGCAGCATGACGCAGGCGACGAAGAGGCCTGGAAAGGCGAGAAGCGCCATCACCGCCGCGGCGAAGATGCCCCATACGGTGAGCGGCATGCGCATCAGCGTCATGCCGCGCGTGCGGCCTTGCAGCACGGTCACGACATAGTTCAGGCCGCCCATCGTGAAGCCGACGATGAAGAGAATAAGCGACACGAGCATCAGGATGATGCCCCATTCGTGACCCGGCGTGCCGGTCATGATCGACTGCGGCGGATAAAGGGTCCAGCCGGCGCCCGTCGGTCCGCCGGGCACGAAATAGCTCGCGGCCAGCACGAGGGTCGCAATCAGATAGACCCAATAGCTGAGCATGTTGACGTAAGGGAAAACCATGTCCCTCGCGCCGACCATCAGCGGAATGAGATAATTGCCGAAGCCGCCGAGAAAAATGGCCGTCAGCATGTACACGACCATGATCATGCCGTGCATGGTCACCGACTGGTAATAGACATTGGCGTCGATGAAAGGGATGGCGCCGGGAAACGCCAGTTGCAGGCGGATCACCCAGGACAGCACGAGCGCCAGAAGCCCGATCGTGATGGCCGTGCCGGCGTATTGAATGGCGATGACCTTCGCGTCCTGACAGAAAACGTATTTCGTGAGCCAACTATGGGCGTGATAGAGCTCGGCGTCTTCGACCTCCGCCGGCGGCGGCGCGATGTTTTCCGGGACACTGGCGTCGGTCATCGAATGGTCCTCCCTTCGCCCGCCGTCGCCTTAAGGGCGATCGCCGAGAGCCGGCGAAGCGGCGCTCTGTCGGGGGCGATGAATTCTAAAGCGGCGCGGCGCGCGTCGTTGAGCCTCATTGAGCGGAAGCCCGCTTGTCGCGGCCGGCGTCGCTCTTGCGCGACTGCGCGAAGGTCTGCTGCGCCATGCGCCAGGTCTCGTAGTCGGCTTCCGACTCGACGATCATCTTGCCGCGCATTTGCGGATGCCCCGTCCCGCAATAGGCGGCGCAGAGGATTTCATATTCGCCGATCTTCGTCGGCGTGAACCAAAAATATGTGACGATGCCTGGCACGAGATCCATCTTCGCGCGGATTTCCGGCACGTAGAAATCATGCAGCACGTCGATCGAACGCAGCAGGACCTTGACCGGCTTGCCAAGCGGCAAATGCAGATCGCCGCTCGTAATCAGCAAATCGTCTTGTCCCTTCGGATCGGCCGGGCTTATGCCGAGAGAATTGCTCGAATCGATGTAGCGGACGTCGCTCGATCCCAACTGATTGTCCGCGCCCGGCAAGCGGTAACTCCAGTTCCATTGCACGCCGATCGCTTCGATTTCCATCGCATCCTTCGGCACGGTGATGAACTGCCCCCAAACGAGGAGGCCCGGCGCAAGCAGAATGACCACCGCGATTGTCGTGACGATGGCGAGCCAGCCTTCGAGTTTCTGGTTTTCCGGCTCATAGGCGGCGCGGCGTCCCGGCACATGACGGAAGCGGTAAAGGCAATAGGCCATGAACAAGACGACCGCGACGAAGCCCGCGCCGGTGATCCAGAAAGTCAGCGCCATCGTGTCGTCGATGAAGCCCCAATTCGATGCGATCGGCGTCGCGCGCCAGGGGCTGAGAAAGTGAAACAGAAGCGAACCGGCCACTACGAGGACCATGACGATGGCAATGATCATGCGCGCTTTGTCCCCGCCGCTAGCTGCGTTGAATTGGCCGAACGCGCCCTATATAGACCGGCCGGCGGTTGCGCGTCAAAGTGTCGCGGCTTGGCCGGCCCATCCTTCGAAAGCCGCCTGAAAATTCGGCGCCATGCCGGCGCGAACGAGTTCGCAAAAAAGCCCGCGCGGAACAGGCCGCGCGGGCGGAAAGAATTTTCGAGTTTAAAGGCTTACTTCTTCGGCGCCGCCGGCGCGGCGCCCTTCTGCGCCTCGAGCTTCTTGCGTTCTTCCTCAGCCTTCTTCTGCAGTTCTTCCTGCAGCTTCTTCTGCTGCTCCTCAAGCACCTTCGGGTCGATCGCAGGACCGTCGAAGGCCTTGCCGAAATTGGCGAGCGGCAAATAGAAGGTCACCTCGGCGTTCGCCTGGTTCTTGACGATGACCGTCATTTTTTCGGCCTTCTTCATGCCGTCGATGACGGCTTTTTTGACCTTGGCCTCGGCGAAGCATCCGTTGGGGAAGCAGATTTCAAACGCGCCGGTCTCCATCGCGCCCTTGTCGATGGCGAAGCGGAAGCCCGGCTTCAGCATCAGGCCCGGCGGCAGCAGCAGGCGGATGATCTTCTGATCGTCGGCCTTGGGGTCGTAGACGGCGAGCGCGAGCAGCGGCTGCGGCGCCTCGCCCTCCTTGCCCGAAACGCCAAAGTCGCGCGTGGTGTAGCAGATTTCTTTCTTCGTCTGCGGATCGGAGCCGCAGACCTTCGTCCAGTCCGGCTGCACGGCGATCAGTTCGGCCGCGATCGGACCCTGCGGCTGCTGCGCCGCGCCGGTCGCAGGCGCCTGCTGGGCCCATGCGCCGCCGCCGACGAACAGCAGCGCTCCCGCAAGGGCGATCGCGCAAGAGCGCGGGAAATGGATCGACATCGGAAGTTCCTTTCGACTGTCAGCTGGCCGGCGTCCGGCTCCGGAATAAGTTTCAAGGTCGCGTCATCGCGGGAGGCCGCCTTGGCGCCCAGCGCCGTGGAACCCCTGATCAGCCCGCGTTCCCGCGCGACCGACGAGGCGACGGCAAAGCTCATTACATGGTCGCCGCGGCAAATTCCAGCCGCCCCCGCTCTTGGCGGCCCTCAACAAGGGCTTTTCACGGAAAAAATCGAAAAATGGCCGGGATTGCGGCGGCGGGTCGCTCAATGGCCGATCGTTGGATATGGTCGCCCAATGGCGATTCACGCGATTCGCGCCCTACGCCGCGCTCCCTGGGACGGCGCGAGAGAGCGCCGGCCTGCCCGCCGAGCGTGTGGCCTGGCCTTGGCGCTCGTCCTGGTCGCAATGGGCGGGGCGACGGAAGCGGCGCCCCCTTCCGGCGACGCCTTGCGCCAGACGCCGAGCCACGGGATCGCGATGCATGGCGCGCCCGCCCTGCCGCCCGGCTTCGATCATTTCCCTTACGCCGAACCGGCCGCGAAAAAGGGCGGACGGCTTCGCGTCGGCCTCGCAGGAACCTTCGACAGCCTCAATCCCTTCAATCTCAAGTCGGGGACGGCCGCGCAGGGCCTCGTCGGCAATGTCTTTCAGAGCCTGATGGCGCGCTCGCAGGACGAGCCCTTCACGCTTTACGGCCTCGTCGCGCAGTCGATCGACGTCGACCCCGCGCGGTCGCATGTGACCTTCCGCCTCGATCCGCGCGCGCATTTTTCCGATGGCAGGCCGATTACCGCGGAGGATGTGCTTTTCTCCTTCGAACTGCTCAAGACGAAAGGACGGCCGCAGCAGCGCATCGCATACGGCCTCGTCAAATCCGTCGACGCGCCGGACGCCCGCACGGTGCGTTTCGACCTCACAGGCGTCGGCGACCGCGAATTGCCGCTCATCCTCGCCATCATGCCGGTGCTGCCCAAGCACGCGACCGACGTCGAGCGATTCGGTGACGCGACGCTCGCCAAGCCGATTGGCTCGGGTCCTTACGTAATCGAAGACGCCAAGCCCGGCGCGCGCCTCTTCATGAGACGCGATCCGAATTATTGGGGCGCGGATTTGCCGAGCCAGCGCGGCTTCTACAATTTCGACGAGATCGACATTCAATATTTCCGCGACGGCAATTCGCTTTTCGAGGCTTTCAAGGCCGGCCTTCTTGATTATCGCGACGAGACAAGCACCACGCGCTGGGCGACGGGCTATGATTTCCCCGCGCTCAACGAAGGGCGCGTCGTCAAGGAGGCGCTCAAGAACGACAATCCCAAAGGGATGGAGGGCTTCGTCTTCAATACGCGCAGACCCCTGTTTCAGGACATCCGCCTGCGCGAAGCGCTCGGCATGATGTTCGACTTCGAATGGGTCAACGCCAATCTTTATTCGGGCCTCTACACGCGCACCAAGAGCTTCTTCGACGAGTCCGATTTGTCTTCGGCGGGACGACCGGCTTCGAGCGCGGAACGCGCCTTGCTCGCGCCCTTTCCCGGCGCCGTGCGCGAAGACATTCTGGAGGGCCGCTGGCGACCGCCCGTCAACGACGGCACCGGCCGCGACCGCGAAATAGCGAAGCGCGCGCTCGCTCTGCTCGAGCGCGCCGGCTACCGCGTCGAGAACGGCGCGCTGACGAAGGACGGCGCCCGCGTCGCCTTCGAGATCATGGTCAAGGACCGCAATCAGGAGCGCCTTGCGCTCAACTACGCCTCTTCGCTCCAGCGCATTGGCGTCGACGCGCGCGTGCGTCTCGTCGACGAGGTGCAATATCAGCGCCGGCGCCAGAAATTCGACTTCGACATGATGATCGGGCAATGGCTCGCCTCCGCTTCGCCCGGCAATGAGCAGCGGATGCGCTGGGGCTCCGCAAGCGCGACGCAGGAAGCCTCCTTCAATCTGGCCGGCGCGGCGTCGCCGGCGATCGACGCGCTGATCGCGACGCTGCTCGCGGCGCAAAGCCACGACGATTTCGTAACGGCGGTGCGCGCCTATGACCGCGTGCTGCTTTCGGGATTCTACGTCGTGCCCTTGTTCCACGCTTCCGAGCAATGGATCGCGCATTCGACCGATCTCGCCCGTCCGACGCCGCTGCCGCGCTATGCTGCGCCGATGTTCGGACCCACCCTCGACAGCTGGTGGAAGCGAAATCCATGACCGCCGGCGTCGCCTTTTCGCAGACAGACGCCGCCGCGCTCGCCCATCCACTGACGCATTTCGGCTTCGGCGCGCTCCTCGCCGGCGCGGCGCGGCCGCGCCCCGGCGCGCTGGCTTTCGCCGACCGTCATGACGGCGCGCGGACGGAAACAAGCTACGCCGATCTCTATCAGCGGGTCGGGGCCTGTCTCGCGCGGCTGCGCGGCTTCGATCTCGGCCAGGGCGAGAAGGTCCTCATCTGCTGCCCCCCGGGCGCGCAGAGCTTCGTGACGCTCGCCGCCGCGCTCGCGGGGGGCTTAGAACCGGTGCTGGCGCCGCTGCCCTTGCCGATGGCGTGTGACGCCGTCGCCCGCGCCGCGCGCGAGTTGAATATCGCGGTCTTGCTCGCGCCGGCGCAATTTTGCGGAATCGACTTGGCGGAGCCGCTGCTCGCCATCGCCGCCAGGGCGCCTTCGATCCGCATCATTGGCGCGCTCGCGGGCGCGCTTGACGACGCGGCGGATCTTAGCTCCGACATGGCGGGAACGCCCATGTCTCCGCGCGCGCGTTTAAAGGAAGGCTGGTCCGCCAGCGAAAGCGCGGCGATCGGCGCGCTCGACGGCGCCGGCGCGGTCGATTTTCTCTCTCAGGGCGCGCTGCTCGGCGCCGCGCTTGATCTCTTGCGCCTGACGCGCGAAGCGGGAGAGGCGCCGATTCTCTCGCTTGCGGCGCCCTCGAACTTCGGCGCGCTCGTCGCGGGCCCGCTGGCCGCGCTGCTCGCGGGCGCGCCGCTGCATTATCTCGCGCCCTTCGCCGCAGCGCGCCTCCTCGACGCGCTCGACGCCCTGGGCCCCGTGCGTCTCGTCGCGCCCGCCGTTATCCTGCCCGACCTCGCGCGCGCCGGGCTGCTGACGAACGGCGCGATCGTCGCCGTGACCGCGCTTTTCACAGACGCGGCCCCGGCTCCGCAGATCGACGCGCCCGGCGCCTGCCCGATTGTCGAGCTTCGCATCCGGCATGGACGGATCACGCTCGATCGCCGCGCGCCGGATGCGCCGGCGCACGTCCGCTGCGCATGAGCCGCGATACACGGTTCGGCATGCGCTCCGTTTGGCGAGCGGGCGCATGGCGTTCAGCGACGCGCGATGCTAGTGAAAAGGCGCGCCGTCGCAGCCGATGACCGAAATTCGTCGCACCTCTCGCCAGGAGAGAAATTCCATGGGTTCTGCGCTCTTTATCGTCGGCGCCGCAGCGATCGGCCTGCTCGTCCTCGACCGATCCTTCAATCTCGGCCTGCCGATCGGCCTCATCCACAATCCGCTTTTCTGGTTCGCCTATGTGGCGCTGCTCGCGCTCTCGACGATGGTGCGTTTCGTGCGCCAGCAGACCGTTCTCGTCATCGAACGGCTCGGCCGCTACAACCGCACGCTGACGGGCGGCGTCAATTTCGTCTGGCCGGTCGTCGAACGCGTCGCTTATACGTTCGATCTGCGCGAGCAGGTGATCGACGTGCCGGAGCAGGACGCGATCACCAAGGACAACGCCACCGTCACCATCGACGGCATTCTCTATTACAAGATCGTCAACGCCAAGGACGCGGCCTATGGCGCGCAGGATATCCGTCGCGCCATCATCAATCTGGCGCAGACCTCCATGCGCTCGGCCATCGGCTCGATGGAGCTCGACAAGACTTTCGAGAACAGAAGCGAGATCAATGAGCGCGTCGTGCGCGCGGTCTCCGACGCCGCGCAGCTCTGGGGCGCGCATGTCACGCGCTATGAGATCAAGGACATCGCCATGCCCGAGTCGCTGCGCCAGTCGATGGAGCGGCAGATGAAGGCCGAGCGCGACAAGCGCGCCGCCGTGCTCGAATCCGAAGGCGTGAAACAATCCGAGATCAACCGCGCCGAGGGCGAGAAGCAGGCCGCGATCCTGCGCGCCGAGGGCCAGGCGAAGGCCATCGAACTGGTGCGCACGCAAATCACCCAGCAGGGCGGCGATCAGGCCGTACAGCTCGAAGTGGCGAAATCCGCCATCGAGCAATATGGCCGCCTCGCCAAGGCCGGCAATTCGCTGGTGCTGATGGGCGACGGCGCCGATCCCGCCGGCTGGCTCGCCAAGGCGATGGCGGTGCTGAAGGCCGTGAACGCGAGGCGGCGCGGCGAACCAAGGGCAGCAGGCGCGCCGCGCCCAGCCCTGGCAAGAAACGGAGTAAGCGTATGGAGCCGGCGTTCTTTTACGATCCCGCAAATTTGAGCCTGATCGCCGGCCTTGCGCTGCTCGGACTCGACATTGTGGTGATCGGCCTCTCGCCGGTGATGTTCGTCGCGGTCGGCGCGCTCTTAACGAGCGCGCTGCTTTACGCCACCGGCTGGCGGCCGGCGCTCGTCGAGACGGCGGCCATCGTCGCCGGCGTAAGTTTCTTCATCGCCTTTCTCGGCAAGAAGCCGCTGCAGCGGTTTCAAAGCGCCGATGTCGAGGAAGACCAAAGCAGCGATCTCATCGGCCGCGAATTGACGACGACGCATGAGGTGACCAAGCAAAGCGGCGTCGTGTTCTGGTCCGGCGTCGAATGGCAGGCGCGCCTCGCCCAGGACGCGGCCGTCGAAAGCCTTGCGCGCGGGGTCAAGGCGCGGGTGGTCCGGGTGGAGAATCTGGCGCTTGTGCTGGAGCCCATTGCATAACGCCTGGATTCCCGGTCGCCTGCTTCGCGCGCGCCGGAAACGACACCGGCTCCAACGCGTATCCTGAATGTCATTCCCGGCAGGACGAAGGCCTGACCGGAAAACCAGCAGACCGCGATTACACAAGCGTCGCGGGAGCGAGACGGTGCTATACTCCGCTTAGTGCCGGAATTACGAAATGCCCGTTCGCCGTCTCGATCCCATTCTCGTCGACCGCATCGCCGCCGGCGAAGTGGTCGAGCGCCCGGCGTCCGCCGTCAAGGAGCTCGTCGAAAATGCGCTCGACGCCGGGCGCGACGCGCATCGACGTCGCCATCGAAGAAGGCGGGCGCAGGCTCATCCGCGTCATCGACGACGGATGCGGCATGGACGAGCATGATCTCACGCTCGCGGTCGAGCGCCACGCGACCTCCAAAATCCCCGATGGCGATCTCACCAATATCGCGACGCTCGGCTTTCGCGGCGAGGCGTTGCCCTCGATCGCCGCTGTCGCCGATCTGACCATCGACACGCGCGCGCAAGACGCGCCGCATGGCTTCTCTATCCGCGTCGAGGCCGGCGAGAAGCGCGGTCTTTCCGCTTCGAATTGGCCGCGCGGCACGAAGATCGAAGCGCGCGCGCTCTTCGCCGCGACGCCGGCGCGGCTGAAATTCCTGAAGACCGAGCGCACCGAGGCGGCGGCCGTCGTCGATGTGGTGAAACGCCTCGCCATGGCGCATCCCGATGTGCGCTTCACTTTTTCGGCCGACAGCGGCGCGCTCTTCGACTATCCCGCCTGCGGCGGACGACGAGCGCGCGGCGCATCGCGCAAGTGCTCGGCGACGAATTTCGCGCCAACGCCATCTCAGATCGACGCGCGAGCGCGAAGGCGTTCGCCTCACGGGCTTCGCCGGCCTGCCGACCTACAGTCGCGGCAATGCGCAAATGCAATATGTCTATGTCAACGGCCGGCCGGTGCGCGACAAGCTTTTCGCTGGCGCCATTCGCGCCGCCTATCTCGATTTTCTCTCGCATGACCGCCATCCCGTCGCTCGCGCTGTTCATCGACTGCGATCCGCGCATCGTCGACGTCAATGTGCATCCGGCGAAAGCCGAAGTGCGCTTCGCCGATCCCGGCCTCGTGCGCGGCCTCGTCGTCGGCGCGCTGAAGCAGGCGCTCGCCGAGAAGAGCCATCGCAGCGCCGACACGCAACGCGCGCGCGGCGCTCGACTGCTCGCTGCGCGCGCTCGCAACGGCGCGCACATATCGCCCGCCCGTCGTCCGCAAATTGGGACTCGCGCGCTCGCCCAATGCGCCGTCCGGTTTCGCCGAAGGCGCCGCAGGCGGCTTTCGACACCGGCGCGCCGCATGGCCGACGCGCGCGCGCATGAAGCGCCGGCGCAGCGCATAGCGATGCGCCGCTCGGCGCGGCGCGCGCGCAACTGCACGAGACTTATATCATCGCGCAGACGCGCGACGGCCTCGTCATCGTCGATCAGCACGCGGCGCATGAGCGCCTCGTCTATGAAAAGCTCAAACGCCAGCGCGAAGAGACGGGCGTCGCGCGGCAGATGCTGCTGATCCCCGTCGTCGTCGAACTCGACGCAGCGCGCATGAACGCGCTGCTGCCGGCGCTCGACGAACTTGCCGACGCTCGGCCTCGTGCTGGAGCCGTTCGGCCCCGGCGCCGTGCTGGTGCGCGAGAGCGCCGGCGATTCTCGGCGAGATCGATCTGCAAGCGGCTCGTCGCGCGACATCGCCGATCTTCTCGCCGAGGACGGCGACGCGCGCGGCCTGTCGCGCAAGCTCGATCACGTGCTCGCGACCTGCGCCTGTCATCATTCCGTGCGCGCCGGCCGCCGCCTCGACGCGGCGAGGAAATGAACGCGCTGCTGCGCGAAATGGAGACGACGCCCGGCGCCGGCCAGTGCAATCATGGCCGCCCGACCTATGTGGAGCTGAAACTCTCGGACATCGAGAAGCTGTTTGGACGGAAATGACGCGGCATCCGTTTGATCCGTTTGCGCGCCCTCTCAATCCATACGCGATTGCGAAATCCATTTGCATGGGCGAACGGATTCAGCGCAATAAGTTTAGCGCATCAAACCGATGCCATTTGAGTGTGTTGTTTTGGCCTCGCTATCGACTATCTATGTCGTTGCGGCAACGGGTCGACGAAACGACCCGGAGGACGCAGCGCCGCGTCGCTCGCAATGACCTTGGAGCGAGTTCATGAATCGTCGCAAATTGATGGCCAGCGCAATAGCGCTCGCGATTCTGTTCGAAAGGCTGACGCCGCCGAGAGCGTCGAGATCGAAACATTCGACCCGAGCGGCAAGAGCATTGGCCTTTCGCGCGTCGAGAAAATCGTCAAGAGCGAGCCGGAATGGCGCGCGCTGCTGTCGCCGCTCGCCTTTGACGTGACGCGCAAGGAGGGCACCGAGCGCGCCTTCACGGGGCCTTATTGGAACGATCACGCCGATGGGCTCTATCGCTGCGTCTGCTGCGATACGGCCTTGTTCGATTCAAAGACAAAATATGATTTCCGGCACCGGCTGGCCGAGCTTCTTCGCGCCGATCTCGAAACTTAATGTCATCGAAAGCGCGGACAATTCCTTCGGCATGCGGCGCGTCGCCGTTTCCTGCAAGCGTTGCGACGCGCATCTTGGCCATGTCTTCACCGACGGGCCCAAGCCCACAGGGCTGCGCTATTGCATGAATGGCGTCGCCTTGCGCTTCGTTGCGCGCGGCGCAGCGTAGGAGAGCGTATAATGAACCGCTTCGCATTTCTCATCGCCGTGCTGGCATTAATGGCGACGCCCCTTAGCGCCGCCGAGCGCGCTGTCAGCCTGCCCGCGCCCGTTTACGACCCTGCCCCCACGACTGGAGGCGAGCAAAAGCTCGTCGTCGCGGGCGGCTGCTTCTGGGGCGTGCAGGGCGTGTTCCAGCGCATCAAGGGCGTGACGCGCGCCATGTCGGGCTATGCCGGCGGCGCGAAAGAGACCGCGCGATACGATATGGTCTCGCGCGGCGACACCGGACACGCCGAATCGGTCGAGATTACTTATAATCCGAAGAGCGGTGAGTTTGGGCGAATTGCTGCGCGTCTATTTTTCCGTCGCGCATGACCCGACGCAGCTTAATCGTCAGGGGCCGGATGAAGGAACACAATATCGCTCGGCGATTTTCGTGGCCAACCCGGAGCAGGGAAAGGTCGCGCGCGACTATGTCGCGCAGCTTTCAAGCGCCAAGGTTTTTTCAGCGCCGATCGTCACGAAGCTCGAGCCGCTCGAAGCCTTCTATCCGGCGGAGGCCTATCATCAGGACTATCTTGTCCGACATCCCGAACAGCCCTACATCGTCTATAACGATTTGCCCAAGATCGACAATCTCAAACGCCTGCTGCCGTCGCTCTATCGCGACCGGCCGACGCTGACCGTCAATTGAGCGACGCCGCAACGACTATTCGAAAGCGGGCGCAGCCGTGCATGATGCGGAAAGACCCTATGAAACGGCGGCGCTGATGTGAAAGAACAAATATTGCGTCACGCCGTCGCGCGCGAACACGAAAAAGCGGGGCGTGG
>CAVPMJ010000004.1:0-18119 GCA_963706255.1 uncultured Alphaproteobacteria bacterium
CTGAGAGTGACGCCAAGGTCAACTCGGCGACGATCAACGTCGGCGCCACGAATGAATGGATGCAGCGGTAACTGGCGCCACGCCGGTGCATGGATGAAGGGCGAGAGGCCCTCGCGCGCTGTTGCGCGCGCCGCCGGAGCTCGCGGGGCCGCCTCTATGCGTTCAGAGCGTCGAGAGCCAGGACGAGATCGCTCTCGATGTCCGCCAATGTTTCCAGACCCACCGAGATGCGAATGAGCCCGTCATCGATGCCGTAGCGCGCTCTTTCCTCGGCGGTGTAGTTCGCATGCGTCATGCTGGCTGGATGCTGAACGAGCGTTTCCGCGTCTCCCAGGCTGACGGCCCGGCGCGCCAGAGCAAGTCGGTTCATGAAACGCGCGCCGGCTTTCTTACCGCCATGAAGCTCGAACGCCACGAGGCCGCCAAAAGCCGACATCTGGCGCGAGGCGAGCGCATGGAAGGGGGAGCTGGATAATCCGGGATAGTGGACTTTGGCCACTGCTGGATGCTTCTCCAGCGTCCGGGCGATGGCCAGCGCCGAGGCGCAATGCCGTTGCATCCGCAGCTCCAACGTCTTTAGACCGCGCAGCAGGAGAAATACGACGAAGGGCGAGATCGTGGCGCCCGTCATGTAGCGCATCGCCTCTTGCCGGATCGCGTCGATGACGTTCTTCGACCCACAAATGACACCTGCGATGACATCGCCATGCCCGCCGATATATTTCGTCGCGGAATGCACGACGAGATCGGCACCGAAGACAATCGGACGCTGCAGGAAGGGAGTCGCAAACGTGTTGTCGACAACCAGAATGGCACCGCGGCGGTGGCCCAAGCGGGCAATCGCTCCGATGTCGAGGACTCTCAACGTCGGATTGCTCGGAGATTCGCAAAAGATCAGCTTGGGTTCGAATTCCCGCACGGCGTCCTCGACCGCGTCGAGATCGGTGAAGTCCACGGCCGCTACTTGAACACCGAATCGCGGCATGCCGCGCATGAACAAGGCGAAGCTATTGCCGTAGAGTGTATGGTCGATCAACACGCGGTCGCCTGCCCCAAGAAGGCTTAGAAGGGTCGAGCTGATGGCCGCCATGCCGGAAGCCGTAGCGAGAGCCGCTTCCGCCTCCTCGAGATCGGCGCAGCGGCGCTCGAAGAGCGCCTGGGTTGGATTTCGGGTGCGCCCATAGACATAGCCTTCGCGCTCGCCGCGAAAGAGCGCTTCGGCCCCCTCCACGGACTCGAAAGCGTATGCGGAGGTCATGTAGACTGGAGGCGTCAAGGCACCGTCGTGCTCCGCCGGATCGTAGCCGTAATGAATCGCTCGCGTCGCAAAGCCGGTCTTCGCGCCATCGCAGTCGCCGTCGTTCATTCTTGCACACTCCGAAGGACGCGCATGCGCGCGTCGACGATCATGAAATCATTCTCATGCGCAATGACAGGATTGAGATCCAGCTCGTCGAGCCAGGGCGTGGCGCAGAACCAGAGCGAGAGACGCGAGACCAGTCGGGCGAGACCGCGCCGATCGACAGGTTTTCGTCCCCGCAATCCGGCAAGGAGCTTTCGGCCTTTCAAGTCCTCGAACATCCCGAGCGCTTCCTCCTCGCAGATCGGCGAAAGGCGCAAGGTGACGTCGCCAAGCGCCTCGACCCAAACTCCCCCGAGGCCAGCCATGATCACAGGCCCGAATGACGGGTCGCGCCGCGCGCCGATGACGAGTTCGACGCCCGAGGTCGCTTGTTCTTGCAGCAGCGCCGGCCCCGGCCCGAGCCGTTGGCGAAAATCCTCGAAGGCCCGAACGACGCCCGCACGCTCGCATAGTCCGACGCGCACGGCGTCGGCGTCGCTCTTGTGCACGAGGCCTGGGCGCTCGGCCTTGAGGACAACCGGATAACCGAGCGCATCGGCCCTCTCCGCGGCCTCACGCGCGTCCGTGACGACCGCCCAACGCGCGACGGGCAAGCCTTCCTGTTCGAGCGACGCGAAGGCGTCGGCCGCGCCTACCCAACCTTCAGCGTCGACCAATTTGGGCGCGGGAACGCGCGTCATCGCCTCTGGCTTGGGTAGCGGGCATGGCTCGCGCGCGAATGTGGCGGCAATGTTTACCGCTGTCGCGGCTGGCCAGGCGTGGCAGGGGATTCCGGCGGCGACCAGCTTCTCGCGATTCTCCTCGGCGGCGCGCGGCGCAACCCAACACACATGGACCGGCTTCGTCGAGCCAGCGTCGCAGGCGCGTCGGGTCGCGTCGACCACGGCCTGCGCAACCTCGGGAATCAAAGCCGACCGCTGTAGCAGCACAGGAACGACGGCATCGATCTCGTCCGAACCGATTAATGCGCTCAGCGCGGATGCGTACATCTCGGCGAACCGCAACCAATCTGTCGTGACGTCGATTGGATTGACCGCCGAACCGAGCGGCGGAAGAAAGCCCGCGACAGCCGACTGAAGCATGGGCGACAAGGCTGGCACGGCGAGGCCCTGCGCTTCGAGCAAATCGGTCAGTTCGACCCCGGTTCCGCCGGAATTGGTGATGACGCCGATCCTGCGGCCGCGCAGCGGCGGCTGCCTCTCGAGCGCGGCGGCGACGGAAAGGAGCGTCAATCCGTCGTCGACGACATGGACGCCCGCCTGTCGCAATGCCGCAAGGGCGACGGAGGCCTCGCCGGAAAGCGCGGCGGTGTGGCTCGCGGCGGCGCGCCGGGCGCTCGGGCCGCGGCCCGTCTTCATGACGACGATGGGCTTCCTCGTCGCCAACGCCGTCTCGAAAAGCTTGCGGCCGTCAGAAATCGAACTCGAGCAACAAGGCGACGACTTTTGTCTCCGGATCGCGCGCGAGGAATTCCATGAGCTCGGTCTCGTCCACATCGGCCTTGTTGCCCAATGCGACGATCTTGGCGAAGCCGAAGCCCTCGTCGATCGAGCGCGAATAGGCGGCCATGCCATAGGCGCCGCTTTGCGTGATCAGTGAAACGCCGCCCTTCTTGGGCAGACCGAGCGAGAGTGACGCGTTCAATCCCGTATGAGCGTTGATGACCCCGAAGCAATTCGGGCCAATCAGCCGCACGCCGCCCGCGGCCGCGGCGCGCGTCAGCCGCTGTTGCAATTCGAGGCCAGAAGATCCGACTTCCGCGAAACCGCCGGTGATCACGACCGCGACAGGCACGCGGGCCCTTGCGCAATCGTCGATCACGTCGGGGACCTTGGTAGGCGGCGTCACGACGATCGCGAGGTCGACGGGACCGGGCGTCGCTGCGAGACTCGGATAGGCGGCGTAACCCAGGACTTCCGCTGCGGAAGGATGGATCGGAACGATCTCCCCGTCGAAGCCCGCGTCGCTTTTCGCGAGATTGCTCAGGAACAGATGGCCGGCTTTTCCGGGTGTCGCGGACGCTCCGACGACGGCCACGCGGCGCGGGGCGAACAATGCGTCTTGCCATGTGGTCATAGCATTTTCTCCACGCTGGCGGTGAACAGGCTGGGCGCGCCGCCGGTGTGAAGGAACAGGGCGGTCTTGAAGCGTCCCAGCCGGCGCTGTGCGACCAGCGCGCGAAAGCCCGCCATTGCCTTGCCCGTGTAGACGGGGTCGAAAAACACGCCCTCGGCGCGCGCCGCGAGAGAGATCGCCTCCTGCCCCTCCTTCGAGGGCGCGCCGTAACCCTCCCCGATGAAACCATCGTGGATTGTGACATCGATTTTTTGCAGTTCGGCCTCACAGCCGATCAGCGTCGCAGCCTCTCGCGCAAGGCGCTTGGCGCGGTCGAGGGCTTCGTGGGACGGCCGGCTGACCGTGACGGATTCGATGCGCCAGCCTGCGCCGAAAAGCGCCGTCCCGAGCAGCCAGCCGGCGAGCGTCGCGGCCCCGCCGACGGCCATAAAAACAAGGTCGGGAGTCAGTTTCAGGCGTGCGAATTGATCGAGGGTTTCGCGAACCGCCAGCACATGAGCGAGCACCGCCAGCGCGCAGGCGCCGCCGCGAGGAATGCAGTAGCATTTTTCCCCCCGCCCGCGATATTCGGCCGCGAGCGTCACGATGCGGCGGTCGACGGACGCGCGATCGGCGTCGCCCGTGAAATTTATGTTCGCGCCCAGCATGCGCGTCAGCAAATAGTTGCCTTCCGATCGCTGCGGCGGCGCGCCCCAATAGACGGCCGCGCAACGCAGCCCCGCGAGCGCGGCGACGGCGGTCGTGGCGCGCACATGATTGGACAGGGGGCCTGCGCCCGTGACGATGACGTCCGCCCGCTGGCGCAGGGCGTCGGCGATAACGAGATCGAGCGAACGCACCTTGTTGCCGCCGAAACCGACGGGCAAGAGATCGTCGCGCTTGAGCCACAGTTCCGGGCCGCCAATGGAAGCCTGGAGTCGCGGTGCGCGGTGGATCGGCGTTGGCTCGGCGACCAGCGACAGCCGCGGTAGTCCATCGAGACCTGTGGACCAGCCGCTCATCGCCGCCCCGCCGCTTGCGTCGCGGCGAGAACGCGATCAACGAGCGCCTGGCATTGTCCGATCTGGCCGTGCGGGTCGAGCAACGCTTCGAGTTCCCTTTCGTTCAAGTGCGCGCGAATGTCGGCGTCGCTCATGATCGCGTCTCGGAACGTCATGCCCTGCGGACGCGCCGAGGCGACGAGTTGATGGATGATGCGATGCGCTGTCTGCTTGCCGATGTGGCGCGCGAGCGCGAGCATGACGCCCTCCGACAGCGGATAGCCCCGCGTAGCGTCCAGATTGGCGTGCATCTGGTCGACGCAGACCTCGAGGCCCTCGAGAAGCGGGGCGAGGAGCGCGAGCGCCTTGCCCGCGGCCATCGTAAGTACCGGGACGGCTTGCCATTCGACCTTCCACGATCTGCCGTCGCGCTCGTGATCATGGACCAGACTTTCGCAGAGCAGATTCGCATTGGCCCGAACGAGGCGCGCAAGCGTTCCCAAATGCTCAGCGGCTTCCGGATTGCGCTTGTGAGGCATGGTGATGCTGCCGAGGTTTTCGCGCGCCGCCCCCTCGCGAAGCTCGCCAATCTCATCCCTTTGCAGGTTGTAGATCTCGTGGCCGATGCGGTCCGCGGTCGCGGCGACGAGAAGAAGCAGATTGCCCCATTCCGCGAGTATGTCGCGGCTCGCTGTCCAGGACGTGTCTGGTTCGCGCAACCCCAGGCGCTCAAGAAAGCGTCGCTGGATTGCGAGAGCCTCAGGTCCGAGCGCCGACAGGCTGCCGACGCCGCCGCATAATTGGCCGACATCCATTCGCCGGGCGGTTTCATCGAAGCGCCGGCGATGGCGACGCAGTTCCGCAAGCCACCCCGCGGCCTTGAAGCCGAAGGTGATCGGCAGGCCCTGCTGGCCATGCGTTCGGCCGGCCATGATCGTGTCGCGATGGCGCCGGCACAAATCCCCCGTCGCGGACATTGCGCGTTCGAGATCGGCAATCAGCACCCCCCGCGCCTCGCGCAGCGCGATCATCAGCCATGTGTCGGCGATATCCTGCACCGTCGCCCCGAAGTAAAACCATTCGGCTCCCGGCCCCTTGCATCGCCGCGCGAAGGCGTTGATCAGCCCGGCCATGGAATGGGAGGTCGCTTCATAGCCTTCGCGACACTCGTGCAGAAATTCGGCGTCCACCTCGACGGATTGCGCCGTCGTGGCGATGTCGTTCGCGGCGTCCTGAGGAATGACATTGAATTCGGCCTGCGTCTGCGCAAGCAGCGCCAGCAGTTCGAGCCACTTCCGGGTGCGCGGCGCGTCGGCGAAAAGGCTGCGCATTTGCGGCGTGGCCCAGGCGCCGCCATAGATCGCCGACCCAAACGACCATTCCGTCATGCGCCCCTCGCGAAGGTCTCGGCTTCCGCGCGCAACTTCTCAAGGGCGGCGGCGCGACGCGCGCGCCGGGTGGCGAAGGATTGGCCGAACGCTCCGGCCGCTTCCGACAATGATTCAGCCATGGCCTGAACTTGCACGGGAGCGGCGCCGCCAATGTCGCTTCGCGCCTCGACGCAACGCCAGGGGTTGAGCGCGAATCGCAACAGTTCCTCGGTCACGTTCTCGAACGGCAAGCCGGCACCTCGCAGCGCGTCGCGCAAATCATCGATAGTCGCCTGTGAAAGATTGCGGCCATTCTCTTCGAGGGCGCGCAGCAGGCGACCGACGACACCCTGGGCGCGTCGATGATCGATGCCAATAGCCGTGATCAATTGATCGGCAAGATCGCTTGCGCAGACGGAGCAATCACGCAACGCCTCCAAGGCGCGGGCCTCGTCGAATCCCATGTCTGCGACGCATTCGGTCATGAGGCGCGTTGCGTCGGCCGCCGAGTGCAGAGCGTCCGGCGCGGCGGCGTAGGCGAAAAGACGGTTGTCCATCTGCGCCGACGGCGTGCGTGCGCTGGCGGCGAGTTGGGTCTGCGCGCCAAGAAGCCGATTGGCCATCCCTCTGATGAAAGACAGTGCGAAGGGGTTGCGCTTCTGCGGCTGGATCTTGCTCGCTCTCGCATGACGATCAGCCAGCCGGACGAAGCCGAACTCACCTGTCGCAAAGATCATCAGATCTTCCGCGAGCCGATCGAGATTGATGATCGCCGTCGCCGCGACGGCCCCAGCCTCGATTGCGAGATCCGCTTGCCACATGGCGTCCCGCGCGTGCCGGACCAGCTCGCGAAAGCCGAGGCGTTCCGACAATTCCCGCCGGCAATGCGCGATCGCGGAACCGTTCATGCTGCCTATTCCCGCTGGAGAGCGGTCCACGCGATCATGCAGCGCTTCGATGCGTTCCAGATCGCGCAAGGCAGGCCAGGCGAAGGTTTGCAGATAATGTCCGAATGTCGAGGGCTGCGCGGCTTGGAGGTAAGTGTAGTCGGGTGATAGGCTTTTTGTGTGGCGCAAGGACTTTGCGCCGACGCTTTCGACGAAACCCGCAAGCGCTTCGCCCAGTCCCAAAAGCTCCTCGCAAAGCAAGAGATGGCAGGCGGTCGTGAGCGCTTCACGCCGCGCGCGCGCCACGCCGAGCCAACCGGCCGCGGGAGTGCGCTGACTGAGCCAAGCTTCGCGATTGGTGTAGAGATCGCCATGCGCCGCCTCCGGCGTGAAGGAAGCCGGCGCGCCAGAGAGTTCGAGCAGCGCGGAGATCAAGGCGCGCGCGTCGACGGCTGGAATGAGACCGGCCCCGGCGAGGGTGAGGACATGAGCGATATCGACCCAGCCGATGGCTTTGGTAAGCCCGAGCTGCGCGTCGAGTTCGCGGGTGAAGGCGACAGACACGAGCTCGTGCGACGGCGTTTCGACGAGCCGCTCGCCGATCTGAAGCACGGCATCGGCCGAGGCCTGGTTCATTCCTTTTCCTCCTCGATTTCGAGGCGCGGCACGCTCTCCACGCGTTCCGGACTCCAGCGGCCTGTATCGAGGGAGTGACGCGCGATCGCCTCGAAGGTCTCGAAGCGCAGCCCGCAGCGCAAGGCTTCGAGAGCGAGGCAATCCTGCGGCAAGACATTGCCGAGACTGACGTTTGCGCCGAAGCAGCGAACGAGATAGGCCTGCTGGCCGCGAAGCGGCGCCTCCCAGATCAGACGGGGCGCCGCCTCGCCGACGAGTCCGGTCATGCGCGTCAGAAAGGTAGCGCGCACCTCCCCCTCTTCGTCGTAAATGCCGATCCCGCGGCCGCATTCCCGCGCCTCAACGATCACCCATGCGGCGCCGTGGGCCAGATCCTGCAATGCCTGCTCGGCAAGTTCATCTGCGTCGGGCTGACGCGCCGGATCCTTCCGGCCAACCTCGGTGATTGGCGTGAGCCCGGCGTCGCGAGCGCAGTCGATCATCCGTCTGCGTCGCTCCGAAGGGAGATCGATGGTTCCTTCTGAAATCTCGACGGCGCCAAAGCCGAGTTCGGCCGCGCGCGTCATAAAGACCCGGCAATGCTCCTGAACGACGGCCGCTTCCAGCAATGTGCCGCCGGGGTAGGTCAGGATGTTGTGTCGGCTAAGCGTTTCGAGCTTTTCTTGCAAAACGTCGCCGGGGGTCAAAGCGGAGGTGCCGAAACCGAATTTCCAGTGGTCGATATGCGCGCCGGCAACGTGCAGGAGGTCACGCAGGCTCGACGGGCCGACGCCCGTGTCGATGACCATGGTGACGCCTAGCGATCGCGGTTTGCGTATCCGACGTTTGGCGATTTCATCGAGCGCCCAGACGCCTTCCCATGGCGATCTGAATTCAGATGCGGCCATGCGGCGGCTCCGTTTCGGCAATCGTGAAAAGCTCGCGCAGCGCCCGTTCGACCATCGCGAGGTCAGCGCCCCAGGGGACGACCATCACATCGCCCTGGCGCTCGATATCGAACTCCCACAAGCAGCATTTCAAAATTGTCGGCTCGTTTCGTGCTCCAGCGAGAAGGCGGGGACACATTTCGATGCGCGGAGGTTCGTCGCCGTAAAAATGACGATGGAACTGGAGGCTGCGCTCGCAGCCGATCAAGGTCCAGTTGGCGCGTTTCGCGGGACGCTCGTCGAGATAATGAACCGGCGCGCCGAGTTCATCGAGTCCGCCGGAGCGGCAGGGCACGAGATAAGCCCGCGCGGACACGCCCCGCACAAGCGCGTTGAGGTCGATGCGCTCCAATATGGGGACGATCGGCGGGAGATCGGCGTAGTCGAGGACGCGCGTAACAAGATCGAAAAGCTTCGGCGGCTCGGGCGGCGCCACCTCTACAACCTTGAGTAGAAAAGGACGAGGACGTGAGATGAAATTAACGTGATCATATCGTCCTTCGCAAATCAGCGTTTGCTGTTCGCCAATGTTGCGCCGTCTTGCGAGGGCCGCGAGCGCCGAGCGGTTTCCGCAATCGGTTTTGTTGTCGCGCTCATAGACGCAGGAATCCGGCAGAGCCAGAACCTCTACCTGCGTAATCGGAGAAAACAGAGGCTCGCGGTCCCGCGCCTCCACCTTGATCACGGCGTATTGCTCATCTTGCGCGCGCAACACGACATATTCGGTGCGCCGATATGTCTCCCGGCCAGTGAAATGGCTGATAAGTCCCTCGCGGGTCATGGGGCCGTCGTAGTTCTGCACGCTCACGGCGCGATAGGGCAAGGGAATGAGATTGAATTCTTCCGCGCCCTGCCGATCATCGCGGCGGGATGTCGAGGAAGCGATGGGCAGCTGCATGTCTTGCTTCCTTTCAGCCAAGCGGGAAAATCCGTCGCCGGTCTTCGGCGCGCAGCTCCTTGTTATGGACGCCCATTGAGTCGAGCGCGCGGATGATTTCGACTGTCCTTTCGTCGGGCGGCGGTAACGTCTCGATCCTGTTCGCCAGTCTCGGCGCAAAGCCGGTGTTGTCCATGATGTCCTCGACGCAGACATCGGGATAGAGCGCGCGCAGCCGCATATGCCCCTCCGCATCGAAATCGAAGAGGCCGAGTTCCGTCACGAGCCATTGCGGGCCGCCGCCGAGATGACCGAGTTCGGCTCGCGAGCGGCCATCCACGCCACGATGACCAAGGCTCGTGATGAAGTCGCATTTTTCCACAAGGCGAAAACGCCTTTTGCCGTCTTCATCCGCCGTTGCGCGATGCGCGGCGGTCCAGAGCGTCAGCGCCTGCGCGTCACAGGAAAGATTGCCGCCGCCGCCGCCGCCTGGCAGTTTCATCGTCATCGCTGGCGCGCCAAGCGCGGTGACATTGCAATTGCCCCAACAATCGACTTGCAGTCCCGACAAAAACATGCGTCCCATGCGGCCGGCCGCCGCGAGATCGAACAGTTCTTCAATGTCGAGCGCGCAAACCGCGCCGCGATCCATGACCCAGTCATTGCTAGTGGGCGTGAGGAAAGGCGGTGCGGGATCGACGCCATAGGTCGCCCCGGCGACGAGAACCATGCGCGGCGCATGGGTTCGTTTCGCGACATGCATCGCGAGCTGGACGAGCGGCGAGCCGAAGCCGTGAAAGACAAGCGTGCCATCCTCTATCGTGCGCGCGAGCGCCGCAATCATCATCTCGCCGAGTGTGCAGGTCTTCATGACGCGGCCTCGTCGGCATAGAGCCGCTTCCATGCGTCGTCGCCTTCCCGCCAGCCTGCAAGGCGCGCGCGCGTCGCGTCGCCGCCGATGCGGGCGAGATAGTCCTCGTGACTAGCCGCGCCATGAACGAAGACGTCGAGATATTGCGCCGAGAAAGCGGCGGCGCCCTTGCGCCCGGCCTTGTGATAAAGCGCCGTATGCGGCCGGTCATAGGCGTAGAAGGGATAGCACGCAGTCGGATGCGCGCCGAGCGGCGTCTCGCTGATCGCCGTGACGTAGAAATAGGGAATGATCACGCCACCAAGCTCCGCGAGCTTCTCGGTCGGCGCGATCTCCTCGACTGTCGCCAGAACGCGCTTCGACGCCTTTGCAAAAAGAAGATCCGCGACAAGCGGCCCGAGGATCAAGAGATTGCCTTTGACGTCGCCATATTGCGCGTGAAGAAGCGCAACGTCAGGTTCGAGCGCGGGCGCAAGGAGCAGTTCTTCTCCCGAGAAGGGACAGATCATTGTCCGGTATTCGGGATGCAGCGCGGGAAAGCTCGTGCCGCGCACCGAGCGCAGCGGCATGAAGGGCAGGCCCTGTATCGCCGCCCTCAGTTGCTGCGTGAGCGTGTAGCAGCAGCTGTCGCTGGTCTCCACCGCGCCCGACTCCAGCGCGCGGCGATAGTTGGGCGCGAGGCCGAAATCCTGCTCGAAGCCGACATAGCTCTCCGCCGAACGCGACAGCGCGCCGCCGGCGCAAAGAAGGTCGATGTCGATTCCATGCGCCGATCCGACGGCGGTCAGATCCTTCGCGCCGCGACGCAGGATCGCCCGAAGCAACGCCATCGGCGCGCGCGACGACAACCCGCCGCCGACCGCGATAATAGCACCGTCGGGCACAAGTTCGGCAAGTTCGTCGAGGCCCCTGCGCTTGTCGGGATCGGTGTAAATAGCGCGCGCGGATCGCGTCATTGCGTCGTCTCCACTGTGCGACCGCGAATGAGATCGGCTGCCCTTTCCGCAATCATGATCACCGGCGCATTGGTGTTGCCGCTCACGATCGTCGGCATGATGGAGGCGTCGACGACTCTCAAACCTTCGACACCATGGACACGAAGGCGCGCGTCGACGACCGCCAGATCGTCATTGCCCATCTTGCAGGTTCCGGCCGGATGCCAGGTCGTGGACGCGCTGCGCCTGATGAAACTTTCGATTTCCGCATCGCTTCGCGCCTGGGCCCCAGGCGCCACCTCGTCACCCCGGATGTCATCGAACGCCCGCGCGTAAAGGATGCGCAGATTCCAGCGCACGCCGGCCATTGCGCAGCGAAGGTCGTCCAACTCGCTCAGATAATTGAAATCGATGAGCGGCCGGTCGAGTGGATCGCAGGAGGCCAGCGAAATCTGGCCGCGGCTCGCGGGTCGACAAACATAAGAGGTGAAAGTCAGACCATGTCGTTTGGGCACGCCCGCTTCCGGATAATCGGGCGAGAGCATCATGAGAAAGAACAATTGCAAATCAGGGACACGCTCTTCCTGCCGGCTCTTGACGAATGCGCCCGCCTCCAGAAAATTCGAGCCGACGGGGCCGCATCTGTTCGCTTCATAGTCGCGCAACACAGCCGCCTTCGCCTCGTCGGGAAGAGCGGCGAATGTCAGCGGCTGGTTGATCTCGCAACGCACTCTCACATTGAGGTGATCTTGTAGATTCCTGCCGACGCCGGGAAGATGAACACGAACGTCCACGCCCGTGTGCTCCAACTCCGTCCTCGGGCCAAGGCCGGAGAGCATCAGCAGTTGCGGCGAGCGCAGGGCTCCGGCGCACACGATAACTTCACAGGATGCGAAAGCCTGTTCGAGCGCGCCGAAATGAAGATAGTCAACGCCGATGGCGCGTGTCTCGCTGAACAGAATCCTCGTCACAAAGGCGTGAGAGAGAACTTTCAGGTTCTCGCGATCGCGGACCGGGTGAAGATAAGCGTCCGCCGCGCTGCAACGCGCGCGATTGTCGAGGGTCGCTTGCAGGCGTCCACATCCTTCCAGCAATTCGCCGTTGAAATCCGTGTTGAACCTTACGCCGACTTCTTGCGCGGCGCTCAGATAGCGCTCCACCAGCGGGTTTTCGGGCGAATGATCGGACACAGCGAGCGGGCCCTTCGCGTTGTGATAGCGATCTCTTGCGGCGCGGTTCCCCTCCGCTTTCAAGAAGTAGGGCAGGACCTCTTCATAGCCCCACCCGCTATTTCCGAGCCGGCTCCAATTGTCGTAATCCTCATGCGCGCCTCGAATGTAGATCATGTAATTGATGGAACTCGACCCACCGAGCCCCCGCCCCTGCGGAACGAATATGCGGCGGCCGTCGAGATTTTTTTGAGGAACGGTTCGATCGGCCCAATCGTAAGGACTGTCCTGCAGGTGCCCATAGAGCGCCGGGGCGCGCAGCAATGGCGCGTCATCCTCGCGGCCGGCCTCCAGCAACAGGACCTTGCAATCGGGATCCTCGCTCAATCTTCCTGCGAGAACGCATCCCGCAGAACCGGCTCCGACGATGACGTAATCAAACATGCACTGTTTCCAACATGCGCGAAGCTAGAAGTCATTCCGATCAGGCGCCGTGTCTTCGTCATTTGTCTCCCTGCATTCGAAGACGCCTTGTTGCGCGCGTTCAAGCGACGACGATCCGCCGCAACACAGGCACCCGCCGCCATGCCCCGCTTCCCACGGATGAGGCTGCGGAACGGCGTGCGGATCGGGTTGCGCGCGCAACCCGCCGCAGGCCGAGCAGGCCCATTCTTCCGGCATGCGACAATCCGCCAGAACCAATGTCCTGGCGACGTTGCCGCAATCGGGGCAAAGGATCGCATATATGGGCATTGCGCCACCTTCTTAATCGGCGGCGTTCGCAGAAGCCGCCGATCCCTGTTCGTTCAGGCAGCGGCTTTTTGTTTCAGCCTTTCACGGGCCAACTTGGCGCCCTCGACCAGCGCATGCAGTTTGTCTTGTGCGATATAGCGTTGCAGCAGGATGAGGCCGCAGTCCGTGGTGACGCCAAGCCTCTCGGCTGGGATGACCTTCAACAGGGCTGTAATTCGATCCGCCACTTGCGCGGCCGTCTCGGCGATCGTCGTCTTCACGTCGATGACGCCGGCCCAGAAATCGACATTGGGTGGAAGCGGAAACTCCTTGAAGGCGTCGAGGCCCGACATGTCATCGACGCGTCGCCCGCAGTTCTCGAGGTTGAGAACATTGATATGTGCTTCATAGGCCTTCGGGATGATTGCGCGGGTCGCATCGGGCGCCTTGGGCTGTTCTTTTCTCTTCGTCAGGTCGTAGACTTCGCCCGCCTTGCCGGTTTCGTCGGGATAATAAGCCGGCGTGCCGCCCCAATTGCCCCAGCACACGTGGACGATGATGCGCGCGTTCTTTACGCCTTCAACAGCTGCGTTGAAAGCGTCGATCGCCCAATCCTCGTAAAAATAGGGCCAGGTGAACTCGTCGAACTGAATAAAATCAACGCCGAGCGCATCGACTTCACGGATGTCCTCGTTCATTGCCCTGGCGATCGCCATGGCCCGGTCGCGCGAACTCTTGTAAAAAAGATCGTTGGTGCACTGCGCCAACACCTGAACGCCGGTGTATTGAATCTTGGTCGGCTTCTTCGTCGCGCGTTTGAGCGCCCGCGCCTGCTCGACCATCATCGCCCCGCGCCGCTTGATCTCACGCTCGATTGTTGCCGTGTGCAGCCGGCTGTAGATGGGAAACGCGAGATGACCGCCGCTTCTCAGATCGTAACCCATGCAGCGCAGGTAATGGTAGACGGCCGTGTCGGCGTAGTTGTCGCCGTGAACGCGACCGTCGGTGACGATGTCGAGGCCGGCAAGCTCCTGGTCGCGGGCGATGGCGCCGATCGCGTCTTCTAGCGCCTCGCGATTGATCGAATCCGGCGGCTCCCTGTCGCCTCTGAATAGCCGTGCAAAGGACGCGTCCCACCATCGGGGATTGGGGTAGTTTCCTACCATGCTTGTTGGGATGAGGACTTCCTGACCGCCGAGCTGCATCGCTTTCTCCCCATTATTTTTTAATTATTTTCGGCTCTTCGCAACCGCATTCGAAGAAAGCTATGCTTGGCGCATATGTCTGTCAACGCTCGGAGCATCCGTTTAAATACGCATACCCACTCAAGCCGCGGTCATGCCGCCGTCGACCGTCAGCACCGTTCCAGTGATGAAGGATGCCTCGTCGCTCAAGAGAAACAACGCTGCCTTCGCGATTTCCTCCGGCTCCCCGAAGCGCCCCATCGGATATTTCGCCAAACGACGCACCCTCGCCGCCTCGTCGACGTCGCTTGCGAGCAGCGTCGCGCCCATCACGGTCGATGCGACGGTTCCCGGCGCGACGGCGTTTACGCGTATGCCCCATTTCGCATAGTCGACGGCCATTTGCCGCGTCAGATTGTTCACGGCGCCTTTCGACGCGCAATAAGCAGCCATGACCGGAATGCCCACCATGCCCGCGATCGAGCCGACATTGACGATGGAACCCCTCTTGCGTTGCATCATTCCAGGCAACGCCGCGCGCGCCATCAGAAACACGCCGGTGACATTGACCGAGAGAATGCGCGCCCACTCCCGCTCGTCGGCGTCGTGGACCGAACCGAGCCCGGCGATCCCCGCATTGTTGACTAGCCCATCAACGGGCCCGAGCGCGGCTTCGGCGCCGCGGAAGGCTTCCGAAACGGCAGCCGCGTCGGTTACGTCGACGGAAGCGCCATGGGCTTTCGCGCCAAGGCCCCGCAGGTGCGCGACGGCCTCTTCGACCTTCACGCCGTCGATATCAAAAACGGCGACCGCCGCGCCCGCTATCGCCGTTTCGCGCGCAATCGCGAGGCCAATGCCGCCGCCGGCGCCAGTCACGAAGATCACGCGGTCGCGCAGTCGCTGCATCACGATCCTCCCGCACGCAAGCTGCGCCGCATCGACGCATTACATGCTTCGCAGAACGCTTTGTCCCGCCCGCAATCGCGCGAGCTGGATGAAATAGGTCGCGTTGAGGAAAAGCTCGTCCATATCGCCGAGTTCGTCGATCGTCAGGCCGCGCTTCACCATCGCGTTGAGATATTGAAAAGCGTCCTTGGCGCCATATCCGACGTGATGGGCGCCGATCACGCGTCTGCTGTCGCCGTCGAGGATCAGCTTCTGGAAGCCAGACATATGTGGGCGCGCCATTGCGTAGAGCATCGTTCGATCGCTCGCCGGCAGGCCGATGTCGAGCCCGTTCGGATTATCGGGCGGCAGCTTCAGAACGACGACGTTTCGATAGCGGCGCCGCGCCTCTTCCTCGCCCAGACCGAGCCAGCTCACTTCGTAATGGGTGTGCAAAAAATCCGGCCAATCAGCAGGCCGATAGGTCACATCCTCGCCCATGACCGCGCGCGCCGCATAGGTTCCGCTTTTTCGCGCCTTGAAAATTTCCATCGGCGCGCCGATGAGATCGCCAACCGCATAGACATTGGGAACCGAGGCGCGCAATCGCTCGTCGACCAGCACGGCGCCAGTGGAGTCGACAGCGACGCCGAGCGCCTCCACCGCGAGCCGTGAGCGCGGCCGCTCGCCGAGCCCGAGAAAAACGAAATCAGCGCCGATCTCAAGCTGGCCGTCTGGCGCGTCGGCGAGGACCGCGCGCACGCGCTCGGAGGCGTCGCCCAGGAGGGAAGTCACGTTGGCGCCCTCAACGATTTCGATTCCTTGCTCCCTCATCCGGTCGATAACATAGCCGCGCGTCTCTGCGTCCGGAATCATGTCGAGGACGCGATTACGCGCCAGAATGACGACGCGGCGCCCGGTAGCATTGAAGAAGCAGCCATATTCGACGGCGGTCTTGCCGCCGCCGATGACGACGATGGCCTCGCCGGGTTCGCGCGTCAGCTTTTCGACGAGCGTCGCATGATCATGCACGCCCTCAAGATGGCCGCCCGGTCCCTCGAGGCGGACCGGCTCCGCCCCCATCGCCAAAACGAGCGCGCGCGCGCGGAAGGTCTCTCCGGCGGCCTCGATGGTGTTGGCGTCAATGATGCGCGCCTTCGCGTTGAGGACGAATTCGAGATCGAGCTGCTCCTTGCTCTGATAATTCATCACTGCATGCGGCCCGGTGCGGCCGCGTCGAAAGAGATCGACGACTTCCTTGATCGACGTCCCACAATTCCTCATTTCAGGAAACCACAGGCTGCCCGAAAAGGTGCGAGCCAGCATCAACTCGGCGGCGCAATCCGAGAAGAGATGGTGAGGAACGCAAGCATTGTGCGGGCACGATCCCCCCAGGAACGGCCAGCGGTCGATGATGAGTTGCCGCCCGCCCATCGCACGCAGATAGGCCGCGCCGAAACGGCCAGCGGCCCCTCCGCCGATGAAGATGGCGTCGAATTCGCGCGGATCGCCGTTATCGATGTTGCGAATGGGGCCAACGGCGTCCGGCGCTTCGATCGCGTGCGCGATCGTTTGCTCCCACTGCTCGACGGAAAAGAAAGGCCAGGATGACATGTCTTCGTCCAAATTGCTTTTGTCCGTCGTCAGATAATTTGAGATAGAGGGCGGGCGTGATTTAATGGAGGACGCGGCTCATCTGACGGTTGAGTTTATGCGGCGGTCAATTGGCGTTGCAAGCGTCGATTTGGGATGGTGAGATGTTTGATCCTTCCTCGTTGCATGAGGATTTTCGGTCCGCGTCCGAAGTAGACGTCGGCCGGCGTAAGATTGTTCAGGCTCTCGTGATAACGGCGATGATTTTAGTGCTCGACGAAGCCCCTTGGATAACAATTTGGGGCTATCGGATTTCTGACTCATCTCCACTCCTGACGGTTACAATGAGCCAGAAATCCTCCCTTTCTCAACCCGCCCGGTTTGTCTCAAAGGCGCCGGCGTCGGCCACAGCACTCCGGACGAGAGGAGTGCATTTGGGTATCGAGTTCCGTGAAACAGGGCATTGAAGCCAACGCTGAGATCGCGTGCAGGTTTCACTAGCCAAAGCTGGAAGTCTTTTGGTCGACGCATCATCACTTTCGGATTCTCCCTTCACTCAGCGGCTCGCTCTCGACATCCGATAGCGCGGGGTTCTCACGCGCTGGCGCGCAAGGTCGCGCCGTCCAAGTAGCGGCAGACCAGTCCGCGTCTGAGACCCTGGCAACAAGGCGAGAAAGTAGATCCGGTGAAACCGAAGTCGCTGTAGCGGTCCACTTAATGAGATCAGACCCACTTCCAGGCTCGCCGCCCGAAACCCAATAGCCGCCCCCGGCTGCGGGCGCGATCAAGAGCAAGTGACGTTCGCCCTTGTGTCGGGTCACGCCATGTAATGCGCAGCCCGGCGGAGGAACGTATACGGCGTCGCGCAGTTCGATTTCGCTCATTGTCTAGTCCCCGGCCTTTCGTGCCATCGCGGCCGCCTTATCGGCGATGCGGCTCAGACTGGCATGGACCTCAGCCTCGATCTGCCGGCGCAATTGCAGATCGCGCGTCGCACGCGCGGGCAGCATTCGTTTCTTCGAGTAGCTGGGCTTGCTGCATTTTTAATTTATCACAAACTGCACTCCTGATTTGATCAATCTCCTGTTCGATCCGCCGCCGTAACGCCAGATCGCGGGTTACCCTGGCAGGCAAGGCCTGGAGAGCTGTGATGATCGACCCGACAACCTCATCTACGACCGAAATTGCCTCATCCATCTCGATGATTTCGCCTATGCGTTTCGCATTTCGCAATTCGATTTCCGTGGCTCTCGCATTGATGTGGCGAGCACGAGCCTGAGCCACTTCATTCGGCTCTCGACGACTTTCTCGAAAGGAAACGTATTTCTGGATGTTTGTAGCGAGGTCGAAATGGCCCTGTGGCGTGCGTTCGAGGGTTCCCTCGCTCGCCAACTGCCGGACCCGGCGATTTGTTACCCCGAGCATAGCCGCCAACTGTGTCGCCGTCACTTTAATGGGAGGGTCCATTTCTTCATCCTCGTGCTCTATCTGGAAGCGGAAGCGCAGATTTCATTGCGCCAAAAACGCGCGAAGTCCTGGGCGCAGCGGCGTCGCAACCTTTGCGCGCAAAAACACGGTCCCTACTTTTCTCGGTCGCGCGCTCGGCGCGGCGCATGGCGTTTCGCAAAGACTTTC
>CAVPMJ010000005.1:0-13363 GCA_963706255.1 uncultured Alphaproteobacteria bacterium
GGCGAACTTCCTCGACGTCGGCGGCGGCGCCTCGCCCGAGCGCGTCGCGACCGCCTTCCGGCTCGTTCTGTCCGACCGCCGCGTGAAAGTGGTGCTCGTCAATATTTTCGCCGGCATCAATCGCTGCGACTGGGTCGCGCAGGGCGTCGTCGACGCGGTGCGCGCCGAGAAGATCGAGGGCGTGCCGCTCGTGGTGCGTCTCGCCGGCACCAATGTCGAAGCGGGCAAGAAGATCATCGCCGAGAGCGGCATTCCGATCATCCAGGCCGACACGCTGGCCGAGGCCGCCGAGAAGGCCGTCGCCGCCTACAAGGGCGCCAAGTAAGCGCCGGGGAAGGACACATGAGCATTCTCATCGACGAAAAGACGCCGATCCTCGTTCAGGGCATCACCGGCGACAAGGGCAGCTTCCACGCCAAGGAGATGATCGACTACGGCAGCAATGTCGTCGCCGGCGTCACGCCCGGCAAGGGCGGCAAGACCCATCACGGCGTGCCGGTGTTCAATACGGTGCGGGAAGCGGTGCGCGAGACCGGCGCGCAGGCGTCGGTCACCTTCGTCGCGCCGGCCTTCTGCGCCGACGCGATCATGGAGGCCGCCGACTCCGGCGTCCGCCTCATCTGCTCGATCACCGACGGCATTCCGGCGCAGGACATGATGCGGGTGAAGCGCTATTTCCTGCGCTTTCCGAAGGATCGCCGGCCGATGATGGTCGGGCCCAATTGCGCCGGCATCATTTCGCCCGGCAAGGCGATGCTCGGCATCATGCCGGGCCACATCTACAAGCAGGGCAATGTCGGCCTGATCTCGCGCTCCGGCACGCTCGGCTATGAAGCCGCTTCCCAGCTCAAGGCGCTCGGCCTCGGCATCTCGACCTCGGTCGGCATTGGCGGCGATCCGATCAACGGCTCCTCCTTCCTCGATCATCTCGTGCTCTTCGACAAGGATCCGGAGACCGAGGCCGTGCTCATCATCGGCGAGATCGGCGGGCCGCAGGAGGCTGAAGCCTCCGCCTGGATCAAGGAGAATTTCTCCAAGCCCGTGATCGGCTTCGTCGCGGGGCTCACGGCGCCCAAGGGTCGCCGCATGGGCCACGCCGGCGCCATCATTTCGGCGACGGGCGACAGCGCCGCGGAAAAGACCGAGATCATGAAGTCCTATGGACTGACGGTCGCGCCCAGCCCGGCCGAGTTCGGCGCGACGGTGGCGAAAGTGCTGAAGCGCGCCTGACGCGAAACGCGATCGGCGCGCAAGCGCTGGCGTACAATGGATGAAGGCGTTGCGACGGCGTCGCGGCGCAAAGCGCGTCCGCCCGAGCAATCGCGCCGCGAGCGCCAAGGAGTTTTGATGACCGCCGAGACACAGACATCAAGCAGCCTGTCTTCGACCGGCCTGCCGTCTGCTTTCGCGACTCGCTCGGTCACCGAGGCGTCCGCCTTTCTGCGCGACCAATTGCTTGCCGTCATCCGCCGCCATACGCCAGAGATCGAGACCGTCGTGCGCGACTCGAAGGCCGGCGCCGGCCTCGCGCCGCGCCAGATGGCGCGCGCCCTGCAGGCGCAGGGCATTTTGTTCCAGCTCATCTCGATTGCGGAACAGGCTTACGCCATGCGCCGGCGTCGTCGCATCGAACGCGAGAAGGGCCATGACAAGCTGCTCGGCACATTCGACTATGTCCTCTCGAGCGCCGCTGTCGCCGGCGTAAAGCCGGATGAAATTCACGCGCAATTGCAGACGCTGCGCATTCGTCCCGTCATCACTGCGCATCCGACCGAGGCGAAGCGCGTCTCGATCCTCGAAAAATACCGCCGCATTTACCTGCTGCTGCGTGAACTCGAATCGACGCGCTGGACGGATCGCGAGCGCGAGGCGCTGGTGAAGTCGATCTACGACCAGATCGAACTTCTGTGGCTCACGGGCGAATTGCATCTCGAAAAGCCGACGGTCGATCACGAGGTCGCCTGGGGGCAGCATTTCTTCCACGAGAGCATTTTCGATCTCGCGCCGGAGTTGCTGTCGTCTTTCGAGCGCGCGCTGAAGCGCCATTATCCGAACGAAAAATTCGAGGTCACGCCCTTCTTCCAGTTCGGCTCCTGGATCGGCGGCGATCGCGACGGCAATCCCTTCGTGACGAATGACGTCACCCGCCGCACGATGCGCGACAATGCCGCGGCGAGCCTCAATCATTATCGCGACCGCATCGTCGATCTCGCGCGCATGCTGTCGATCAGTCAGCGCGCCGCCGAAATCCCTGATTCCTTCCGCGAGGAGCTGGCGAGCCGCCTTGCCGCGCTCCCGGACGGCGCCGCGATCGAAGCGCGCAATCAGAACGAGCCCTATCGTCAATTCGTCACGACAATGCTGCGCAAGCTCGATCAGACGCTGCTTGCCGTGCGCCAAGAGCCGACGACAAGTCCGCGTTATGGAAGCGCCGACGAACTCATCGCCGACCTGCTCGTGCTGGAAAAGGCGCTGACCGAAGCCAAGAGCGAAGCGCTGGCGATGGATCTCGTGCGCCCCCTGCGCCGCGCGGTGGAGATTTTCCGTTTCAGCACGGTGCGGCTCGACATTCGCCAGAACACCACGCGCACCACGCAGGCGCTTGAGGAGTTGTGGCGGGTCAAGACCGGCGGCGATACGCCGCCGGATTTGGAGTCCGCCGAATGGCGCGAATGGCTGCTGGCGGAACTATCAAAGCCGCGCAAGGCTCCGATCCCACACGATGCGCTTTCGCCGGACACGCGCGACGTGATCGAAATGTTCGAAGTCGTCGCCGAAATGCGCGCGCATCTCGATCGCGAGGCGTTCGGCGGCTTCATTCTGTCGATGACGCGTTCGGCGGTCGATGTGCTTGGCGTCTATCTCCTGGCGAAGGAGGCGGGGCTTTTTCTCGACGAGCCGGGCATCGAAATCCTTACGCTCCCGATCGTCCCGCTCTTCGAGACGATCGTGGATCTTCGCGCCGCGCCGGCGATCATGCGCGACCTTCTGCAGATTCCCGTCGTGCGCCGTTCGACGCGCTGGCAGGGCAGTCTGCAGGAAGTGATGATCGGCTATTCGGATTCGAACAAGGATGGCGGCTTCCTCTCGTCGAACTGGGAATTGTTCAAGGCGCAGGCGCGTCTGACGCAAGTCGGGCGCGAGCAGGGCGTCGCGATCGCCTTCTTTCATGGGCGCGGCGGCTCCGTGTCGCGCGGCGGCGCGCCGACCGGCCACGCCATCGCCGCGCAGCCGGCGGGTTCGATCCGCGGCCGCTTCCGCGTCACCGAACAGGGCGAGGTCGTCTCGTTCAAATACGCCAATCGCGGCACGGCGGCCTATCAGATGGAGCTGCTGGCGTCGTCCGTCTTCCAGCATGCGCTGAAGTCGGAGCGCGAAGAGGCGCTCGCGCCGCATGCCGAATTCGACGAGGCGCTAGAGGAAATATCCGGCGCCTCCTTCGCCGCCTACGCCAAATTCATCGGCGATCCGGATCTCGTCGCTTATTTCCAGGCCGCAAGCCCGCTCGAAGAGATTTCGATGTTGAACATCGGGTCGCGGCCGGCGCGCCGTTTCGGCGCCAAGAGCCTCGCCGATTTGCGCGCGATCCCCTGGGTCTTCGCCTGGGCGCAGAACCGCCATTCGATCACGGGATGGTACGGCGTCGGCTCGGGGCTCAAGAATTTCCTCGAAGTGCGCGGCGATCGCGGCCTTGAGCTGCTGCGCCGGATGTTCGAGGATTCGCGCCTCTTCCGCCTTATCCTCGATGAAGTCGAGAAGACGCTTGCGATCGTCGATCTTTCCATCGCGCGTCAATACGCCAGCCTCGTCGCCGACGAGGCCGTGCGCGACAAAGTCTTCAAGGCGATCGAGGACGAATACGCCTTGACGCGCGAAATGGTCTTGCGCGTCACCGGCGGCGTCGAATTGGCCGATCGCTTCAAGGAATATCAAGCGCGGCTGTCGCACCGTCTGTCGACGATCAATGAGGTGAATCGCGAGCAGGTCGAGCTGCTTCGCCGATTCCGCTCGGCGCAGGACGAAGCGGAGAAGGAGGCTGTGAAAGTGCCTCTGCTGCTTTCGATCAGTTGCATCGCCGCTGGCCTTGGGGCCACCGGCTAAATCAAGAGGAAGGGGTAAAGATATGAGCTTCACTTTAATCGAGCAGGCCACGCCGCGTCTGCATCGCTCGGAACTCGCCGTGCCGGGCTCCGCGCCGGGCATGTTCGAGAAGGCCGCGCAGTCAAAGGCCGATCAGATCTTCCTCGATCTCGAAGACGCCGTCGCGCCCGACGATAAGGAACAAGCGCGCAAGAACATCATCCAGGGCCTCAACGACATCGACTGGGGCAAGAAGGTGATGACGCTGCGCATCAACGGTCTCGACACGCAGTACTGCTATCGCGACGTCGTCGACGTTCTCGAGAACTGCCCGCGTCTCGACGTCGTGCTGATCCCGAAGGTCGGCGTCCCGGCCGACGTCTACGCGATCGACATGATGATCACGCAGATCGAGCAGTACAAAAAGCGCACCAAGAGGATCGGCATCGAAATACTGATCGAGACCGCGCTCGGCATGGCCAATGTCGAAGCCATCGCGCAGTCGTCGAAGCGTCTCGAGGCCATGTCCTTCGGCGTCGCCGATTATGCGGCGTCCACCCGCGCGCGCACCACCGTCATCGGCGGCGTGAATCCGGATTACGGCGTGCTCACCGACAAGGACAAGGACGGCGCGCGCGACTATTTCTGGGCCGACCAGTGGCATGCCGCGCAGACGCGCATGATGGTCGCCTGCCGCGCCTATGGCCTGCGCCCGATCGACGGCCCGTTCGGCGACTTCGGCGATCCCGACGGCTATATCGCCGCCGCCAAGCGCGCCGCCGTGCTCGGCTATGAAGGCAAATGGGCGATCCATCCCTCGCAGATCGAACTTGCGAACCAGGTGTTCACCCCGTCTGAAGCGGAAGTGACCAAGGCGCGCCGCATTCTCGAGGCGATGGCGCAGGCCGCGAAGGAAGGCAAGGGCGCCGTCTCTCTCGACGGCCGCCTGATCGATATCGCGTCGATCCGCATGGCCGAGGCGCTGATCGAAAAGGCCAACGCAATGGCGGCGTCGTAAGGACGAAACCTCCCTCTCCCGCTTGCGGGAGAAGGCGCCGTCACGAAGTGACGACGGATGAGGGCCCTCACCCGACCTGTCCCTGCTCAAAAACCTATCCGGTCTGGGAATCGATTTGCCGATGAAGTTGGCGACTGACGCTTTTTCGATGAGTCGAATAGAACATTGGTGGAAGCTGCGATTTCGGCGCCACGCGTGGGTTCTCAGCACTGTTGCATCCGAGCGATACAGTTGTAAAAACGAATGGTCCACCGCCCAACGGGCGCATATGTTCGGTCGCCACAGTAGCTCACGCGGCGCGACGTTCGTAGCGATGATGCAGACCACCAACCTGCGGGAGCGCAATAATCTTGCCTGCAGAGGGAGGTTGTATGTGGCGAGGCTGCGGACAATCTTTGTTTAGCGAGAGATGCGTTCTGGCCTTGTGATGGTATTCGAAATACTTCGACAGGACGTCGCGCAAGTGATGCTCGTTAAAGATGACGATGTGATCCAAACATTCGCGGCGGATCGAGCCGATGAGGCGCTCGACGTAGGGGTTCTGTCACGGCGACCGCGGCGCGGTAACAACCTCTTCGACGCCCATCACTCGAACTCGATCGCGAAAGACCGAACCATAAGATGCGTCGCGATCCCGCAGCAGATAGCGGGGCGCGGAGTCCCAGGGAAAGGCCTCGGTCATTTGGCGCGCTAGCCAGACTTGTGTCGGATTTTGGGTGACCGCGAAATGGATGACCTTCGTCGGTCATGTCCGAGGACGATCAGGGCATAGAGAAGACGAAACGTCGCGGTTGCAACAACGAACATGTCGATCGCCGCAATGTCGGTCAGGTGGTTGTGCAGAAAGCTATGCCAGGTGGAGGAGGGGACTTTGGGCCGCCACGGCAGGTATCTCCCGACGGTGGCTTGGCTGACCTCGATGCCGAGCTTGAGCAATTCACCATGTGGCGCTGCGCCAGCAGCTCAATGTGCTGCGCAGGAAATCACCGAAGCGGCTCGCTTTCAGCAATATCGACCGTCTGATTTTCGCCGGCCTCTATCAGATTACGCCACGCGTCCTGAACATCTTGACGATCGTAAAGCCAGAGACCGTTATTCGTTGGCATCGTGCCGGCTTTCGCTTGTATTGGCGATGGAAGTCGCGCTGTCGCTGCGGCAGGCCGAAGGTGGCGCTGGAAATCCGCCAACTGATCCGCGATATGAGCCTGGCCAATCCACTCTGGGGCGCTCCCAGGATCCATGGCGAACTCCTCAAACTTGGAATCGACGTTGGCCAAACGTCGGTGGCCAAATATATGGCGAAGCGCAGGAGACCTCCGTCGCAAGGCTGGAAGACGTTCCTCCGCAATCATGCCGATGGGATCGCATCAATCGACCTGTTTGTCGTTCCGACATTCTCCTTCAAGCTGCTTTATGGCTTGCTGATTTTACAGCACGGCGACGCCAGATGCTATGGCTGGGGGTGACGACGCACCCGACCGCCGAATGGATTGTCCGACAACTCACCGACGCTTGCGGATGGGACCTAACGCCGCGATATCTCATTCGCGATCGCGACGGCGTCTATGGCGAGATATTCACACGGCGTCTTCGCGCCATAGGGATTCGTGACAGACCGACCGCGCCACGATCGCCTTGGCAAAATGGACGTTGCGAACGGCTGATCGGCTCGGTCCGACGGGAATGTCTTGATCATGTCGTCGTGTTTGGCGAGCGGCATCTGCGCCATGTGCTCCTTTCATATATGGAGTATTATAACGGCGCTCGGACACATCTCGCTTTGAACAAAGACGCGCCGGTATCGCGTGCCATTCAGGCCGTCGGGCGCATTCTTCCAACGCCATTTCTCGGCGGATTGCACCATCAATATGTTCGGATTTAATTTCCGACAAGGACAGCCGTTGATTTCGGTTTCAATTAAGATCGGCTTCCTGTTGCATCTGAGGTTTCGAATCGAGACGTGTAGCGATCCAGATGACGTGCCGCGCACCACCACGTTGGCCGTTGGCGCGCACCTTGACTTCATCCACACGGAACCCGGCTTTGCGAAGGCGCGATGTGAAATTCCGATCCGGCCCTGATGACCAGACGGCCAACACCCCATCACGGCGCAGCGCCTCGCGGGCCGCCCTTAATCCTTCAATATCGTAAAGTCCGTCATTGGCTTCGCGAGTCAGGCCCTCGGGGCCATTATCAACATCGAGAAGGATTGCGTCATAAGTCGAGCGGCCAGACCGGATCAGGCACCCAACGTCCCCTTCCTCGATGCTGACGCGCGGATCCGTCAGGCTGGCGCCGAAGACTTCCGCCATCGGACCACGCGCCCAGGCCACGACCGCCGGAATGAGTTCGGCGACGACGATCCGCGCTTTCGCGCCGAGGACAGTAATCGCGGCGTGCAGAGTGAAGCCCATCCCCAGCCCGCCGATCAGAACGCGCGGCTGTGGGCGCGCCTGAATTCTCTCGCAAGAGAGCGTGGCGAGTGCCTCCTCCGAGCCGCTGAGGCGACTGTTCATCAATTCGATATTGCCCAACATGATCGAGAATTCTGCGCCGCGACACTTGAGGCGGAGTTCGCCATCGCTGCCGGGTATCGGCGCCGTATCGAGCAGGGTCCAGGAAATCATTGATAACTTTTCGTTTCGTTGGGAAGCGCTTCATGCGACGACATGCACCGACCTGAATGCGCAAAATTCCGCAGTTCGCTCAGAGGCCGCAAAGCGCCAATTGCTGCCGTTTGAACAGCCGCGGCGCTTCCTCCCAGGCATGAAGAACCAACCAACAGCAACGGACGTTCGGGCGACATACAGGCCCCTTAGACGCCCGCGCCCCGGTAGAATGCAACCGTCGCGGCAAGACCCTCCTCGAAGGACGTGACGTCACCTCCGAAGCGATTTGAGTATTTCGTAACGTCGACCAGGTAGGGCCGATCCGTCTGAAACCGCATCTCGACGAGTTCGCGCACCGCCGGTTGAATTAATCCCACCACCGGCTGGAGCCACGCAGGTAAGACATGCACGCGCAAGGGAACACCCGCAATGTTGGCTGCTAGTGCCAGAAGTTCGCGCAAAGTGCGGGTCGGTGCGTTCGGCACGTTCCAGGCCTGTCCGTAAGCATCGTCGGGCGCGTCAATCAATTTCATGACTGCGCGAGCGAAGTCCGGCACATATGTGAAGTCGTGCGGATGGTCTGGACTGTACGGCAACAGTGCGGGCTTTCCGGCGACGAGGCGCGCAACTCCGAATGTCGAGAGCACGGACGTCGGCACATCGGGTCCGTAGAAATCAGAGGCGCGAACCGCAACCGCCTTCACACAGCCCGCCGCATGGGCCTGCTGCCACAACCGCGTGATCTCCGCGCGAACGCGTGGCTTTCGCCCGTAACCGGTGAGGGGCGTGTCTTCTTTCAGAGGCACGGCCTGCGGTCCGAGCATGTAAAGGTTGTCGGCGAACACGAAGCGAGCGCCGGACGCCTGGCAGGCGCCGAGCAAGGAGGTCATGGCTTTCGGCCATTCGGTCTCCCAAGTCCGCGAGTCGTATGGAAACCCGGCAGCGCAGATCGCGATGTCGCGCCCTGCGCAGGCTGCCGCCACCGCTTCGCGATCGGTCAAATCGCAAGCCTTAAAGGTCACTCCGTCTGGCAGTATCTTGGGCGCGGTACGCTGCGCGACGCGAACGACGTCTCCGCGCGCTACGAGTAGAGCCGTGATCTCTCGACCGACCGAACCATACCCGAACACGACGATTTTCTTCATGTTTCGTGACCACTTGTTATCGTTGACACTCACGACGGTCCGGCTTGTGAGCGAGGGGAAGTTCTCTTGGCAGTGCTTTCGCCCCGGATAGCCCACGGCGCGCCGACTTCTGTCAGCCAAGCATATGCCGGAGCGGCGGACAACCACGATTGCTCTGCTGACGGGCCGAATGTCTCGTTAGGGTCAAAAGCGACCGTGACGGAAGACATCACACGCTGCAGGTTCGCGCCATTAGTGGTCCTTTGATAGCATGCACCGACGATTGCGCTTATCAGCCCGGTGAAAATGTCGCGATTTGATCATGTGGCTTCGCATGATACGGCGACAATGAGCGCCGCCGTCTCCGCGTCGGACGCGGCGATGATTACGAAGGCGATCGTGTCGGCGGCCTGAATGACGAACAGGAGCGCAAATCTGACGTTGGCCGGATATGGTTTTCGCTACACACAACCTGAGAACAACGCCATTGTGCACGCGCTCGCAGAAGATAAGCGCGGTCATTATGAGGTTCCGTTCCCAGTCGTTTTTCGAGACGATAGTTGGTGGGATGCTTCCACAACCGCGGCGCGCGACTTGGCCAAGGCCTTTGGCCCCCGGCAATGATAGACGGCCCGCCACGCCCCATCAGGACGACCCGCGCCATAACGCGACGAGCCACGACACGCCGCGACCTTGTGCCGCCTGTCGCGGCGTGTCGTGTTCGGCGCTAAACGATTATTCTTGATCGCTCCATTGAAGGTTGTTTCTCATATCACCGTCCACGACCCGCCCCTCAGTGCGCTCGCCCATATTCCGGGCACCGACGGTTGGCCGCTCATTGGCAACACGCTGCAATTGCTCGCCGATCCCAAAGGCACAGCGGAGCTTTTCGCTAAACAATACGGCCCAGTCCACCGCACCTATTCCTTCGGGGGGAGAACAGTTTCGCTGCTCGGCCCCGACGCCAATGAATTTGTCCTGTTGGATCAAGAGAAACTTTTTTCCTCGAAACACGGTTGGGAACGTGTGTTCGCTCTCCTCTTCCCGGGTGGCCTGATAATGCGCGACTTCGATGAGCATCGCTTGCATCGCAGGGCGCTTGCCGTTGCTTTCAAACCCGAGCCGATGAAATCTTATCTAAAGAGCCTCAATCGAGACATCGCTTCGGGAATTGCCGCTTGGATCAACGCGTCACCCGATTTTCGTTTGTACCCTGCAATCAAACAGATGACTTCTCGACCTCGCCGCCGTCTCCTTTCTCGGTGACGAGATTGGCCCTGACCTGGAGGCGATCAAACAAGCCTATGTCGACATGATCGCGGCCTGTGTCGGCGTGGTGCGCCGCCCCATTCCGGGCACGCAGATGCGCCGGGGCGTTAAAGCGCGCGAGTTCATGATCGATTATTTGGGCGGCCAGATCGCCGCCCGCCGCGCAAGCGACCGACAAGATATTTTTACCCAGCTCTGCAAGACGACCACCGACGACGGAGCGCTTCTGACGCCACAGGAAGTGTTAGACCACATGAACTTCCTCATGATGGCCGCGCACGATACGCTCGCCTCGTCCCTTACCTCTTTCGTCTATTTCCTCTCGGTCAATCCAGACTGGCAGGAGAAACTGCGGGAGGAGGTCTATGCGCTCGGCCTCGCTGGAGATGAGCCGTTGCCCTACGAGCGGCTCGATGATCTTCCGCTGACGGAAATGGCCTTCAACGAGTCGTTGCGGCTCATTCCGCCCGCGCCTCTCATCGACGAGGCTCTCCGCGATCTGTTGCGCCATGACGCCGTAAAGTTTGCCGACATGCGTTAGAGGGTTTTTGCCTGCGGCTGCTTCGAACTTCATGGGGCGTAACGGCGTGATCAAGCCGTTCGATCGGTTTCCCCGCCCTGTCTCGCCATCGTCGCCGGATTGGCGGAAGTTCCAGTGACGGTTAAGTAGATCGCACCGCGTTCCGGATCGTCGGCAGTATTGACAAGGACCCTGATTGGTTTGTCCGTCACCGATCTGGCTGTGTCTTTGGCGAATTCTACGACCCGGCGCTTGGCGTCGGCATAGGCCTCGGGACCAGAGAGAAATCGGCCGATCAGAGCACAAGCGATCGTCAGCGTTATGGTCTCGTGATCGCGTACGCCCATTATCTTTACGTCTTGGCCGCAGGCGGGGAAATCTAACTTCGTCTCCGGTGCATTGAGGCGACGCTCGACCGCGAGGACAATCTTCTCCAGTTCGGTAAGAGGCGCAAAGCCCACACCGCACGAGGTGTCATTGCAGAGCAGGACGCCACGCTCCCATTGGCGTAGCATTATGTCGACGAGATCCCGCGAGCCCGGCCTTACCAGACAATGCAATCGGATATGTTTATCTGGGTCGAGGGCGTGGAAATGATCAAGAAAAAAGCTCGCAACGGCCTGTCGGGCAAGCTCCTCGACGGCGACGCGCTCGCCGGCGTAATCGATCGTCGCGCGGCCCGACAGATAAAGGTCAATCGGCTCGATCACTTCGCCGGCTCCGAAGGCGGCGTTAGCCTGCCCGGCCGTCAGAAGCGCTTTGTCGACATTGTGATGGAGAATAAGGCCGAAACGCGCCAAATAGCGGCGTGATAGCGCAACGCTCAGGCGTTCGCTCAGCATGTCGCAGATCGTGTCAGGATGGCCGAGGCCTTTTCTCTCGACGGTTTCAGCGGAGCGGGAACCGGCGAACGGCCCTTCAAGCCTTTCAACGCTAATGTTATTCATGACCGCGATGCTCCCGCTCCTCGACCTCTGGTCGAGGACGCTGCATCATACAAAGAATTTCGCGGCAACCGGAAATTGGCGTAAGCCCGCGACCGTTGTCCGGCAGTGTCTCGTGCGCGCCGATCACCAGATAACCGCCGGCGAGCACCGCCCTCGCAATGCGGTCAAGCATTTCGCGCTGTCGTTCGATGTCGAAATAGGTAAAGACAAGGTTGCGGCACAGGATGAGGTCAAAGAAGCCCACAGGAATTTCCGACCTGATGTCCTGGGATAGGAAGGCGAGCCCTTCGCGATATTCGGCGCGAACGCAATAGCGATCGCCATCCCGGGTAAACGCTATCTCACGCCAGCGAGCGGGAACGTCCTTGAGACTGCTCGAACAAAAGCACCCGATTTTCGCGCGATAAAGGACAACCGAATCGGCGTCGCTGCCGATGATCTTGAGCCGCCCTTCCGGAAGTCTCGGACGCATCTCGAGCTCCCAAAGGAGCTTGAGCGTATAGACTTCCTCGCCACAAGCGCAGCCCGCGCACCAGCAACGAACCGCGCGGTCTTGCAGACCGGCCGTCTTGCCGAGCTCAGGAAGAACGCGCGCGCTTAACGTGTCGAATACGTGTTTGTCACGATAGAAGCAGGAAATCGTAATGTGGCAAAGGTCGTCGAGTGTGCTCCACTCCTTCGGGTCATTTTTGAGCCGCTCGCGATATTGATTGAGCGTCTGCCGAACTCAGTTCGGCGAGCCGACGACCCAGTCGCTTGCCCACTTGCCGGCGAACTTTACGAAAGCCTTTCCACCGCAGGCGCAAGCGCGGCAGCGCCCACTGCAGAAAGGCTACAAGCTCTTGATCGCGCATCGTGAGCTCGATCTCGATGGCTTACGCGTTTTCGGGTCGTCACTCCAGACGCAGCCAATATCGCTGGCTTCGGGTCCGAAAGAAATCAGAATCGCATCGCGTATAGGCATCCGGGTGAGCGAGCGCCCTGTTCCAAATCTGTTCAGAGCGCCGAATTCAACGGATTGCACCTAGCTGCTCGGCCACCTCATCGAAAGAGCTTCTCGTCACATATTCGACAGGTTCTGTTACGCTCTTGCTGAGGAAGAATCTTTGCCGTTCCGCCTTCGGCCTTGTCGATGCGCTCGATCGCCGCCAAATTGAAAACGACTGGTTTGTCCCGAATGTGAACGCGACTGAGGCGGCGCCGAAGCAACGAGATTGACGCCACGAGGAGGACTTCTTCGTCGCACTCGCGTTGGCCGCTGCATATTTTTCTCACCATAAATCCAACTCATTCGAACATGAAATCGCATAACGTCGCATGAACGAGACGGCGTCGGCGTCATCGCTCTCTAGCTCGACCAGAGCGAAAACTGTTGGATATGGCTTGACCCGCATCAACGCCTAGAACCAATTTAGTCGGTAGTGTTTAATTTGTACGAACAACGCCTATTTCTTGGGTTGTGTTCGCAGGCTGGGGAGGCGCATGGAGCCGGGGGACAATGAAGTAAGCGGAAGCGCTGCGATAAACCCCTATACGACTAATCTCAGGAGTTTTCCCATGAAGGTTCGAGATGTAATGCACAGGGGCGTCGAATGGCTTTCGCCCGATACGCCGATCGCCACTGTGGCGAAGAAGATGCTGGAACATGACATTGGCGCGATCCCAATCGGTGAAAATGACCGTCTTGTCGGTATGGTCACCGACCGCGACATCACGATTAGGGCCGTTGCTGAGGGTAAGGACATCTCTAAGCTCACGGCGCGCGACGTGATGACCAGCGGCGTCATCTATTGTCG
>CAVPMJ010000006.1:0-132184 GCA_963706255.1 uncultured Alphaproteobacteria bacterium
GCCGGCTCCCGCGCCGATGTCGAGAATAAGCCCCTGCTGGTTTTCAGGGGTCGCGGCGGCGAGCAGCACGGCGTCCGTGCCGGCGCGATGGCCGGCGGCGCTTTGACGCAGGCGCAGGCGCCCATCGAGAAATCCGTCGAGATTTTGTTTGTCGCTCATGGGATTGGAAGCACTAACACGACTCTGCGAGCGCATACCTCCCCCTTTGCGGGGAGGTCGGACGCCGCAGGCGTCCGGGTGGGGGGAATTGATCAAGAAAAACTGCCCTGCTCACCCCACCCGGTTCGACTTCGTCGAGCCGCCCTCCCCGTCAAGGGGAGGGATTCGCGAACTTCCCAATATTCACGCGATACCAACTCCCCGAGCCCGCGACTTGCCGCCTCCATCCCAAAGCCGTAAGTTCCCGCGATTAAAACGACAAGGCCGAGGGGGCTCCGTGGGTATCGTCATTCCGCTAGAAGAGAAAAAAGACGCCGGCCTCGACAGTCTTCTCGAACTCATCGGCCCCGACCTCGCGCGCACCAATCAGCTGATTATCCAGCGCATGGGCTCCGACGTCACGACGATCCCCGAGGTCGCGAACCATCTCATCTCGGCGGGCGGCAAGCGCCTGCGGCCGATGCTCGTGCTCGCGACCGCCGGCATGTGCGGCTACAAGGGCGACGGGCACCTCAAATTCGCCGCCGGCATTGAATTCATGCATACGGCGACGCTGCTCCATGACGATGTCGTCGACGAAAGCGACATGCGGCGCGGCAAGATCGCCGCGCGGATGCTGTGGGGCAATCAGACCTGCGTGCTCGTCGGCGATTTCCTGCTCGGCCACGCCTTCAAGATGATGGTGGAGCCCGGCGTCATCGCGCCGCTCACCGTCGTCTCGCAGGCGGCGGCGATCATCGCCGAAGGCGAGATATTGCAGCTCAACGCCGCCAAGGACACGACCACGACCGAGGACGCCTATATGGGCGTCATCCGCCGCAAAACGGCGGAGCTTTTCGCCGCCGCGGCGGAAGTCGGCGTGATGCTCGGGGGCAAGCCCAAGGCGGATGAAGCCGCCGCGCGCAGCTATGGCATGAATCTCGGAATCGCCTTCCAGCTCATCGACGACGCGCTGGATTATGGCGGCTCCTCGGCGAAGCTCGGCAAGAATGTCGGGGACGATTTCCGCGAAGGCAAGATCACGCTCCCCGTCGTGCTGGCCTTCCGGCGCGGCAATGAGAAAGAGCGCGAGTTCTGGCGGCGCACGCTGGAGAAGGGCGAGATCAAGGACGGCGACGTCGAAACGGCGTGCGGATTGATGAAGAAGCACAAGGCGCTCGACGACACGATCGAGCGCGCCGCGCATTACGGCGCCATCGCCCGCGACGCGATGGAGATTTTTCCGGCCTCGCCCTGGAAAAGCGCGCTGCTCGAAGTCGTCGATTTCTGCATCGAGCGCGTGTACTGAAAGCCGGCCGCGCGCAGCGGCCGGCTAACTCTTTGCTTTCGCCTTACTGCTTGACGCAGTCCGCCCGGAACTGCTTGCGCTCCTTGCCGTGAAGGCCCTTGGCGTCCGCCTGGGCGCGGCAGTCCTTCTCCTTATCGGCCTTGCCTTTCGCGGGCGCGGCGGCTGGCGCCGGCGTTGCGGCCGCCGAAGGCGCTGCGGCGCCGTCCGTCGCGGCAGGCGCCGCCTTCGGCGCGATTTCGGCGGGCGGCGCCCAGGTGGTGGGCGCTTTCTCCGACGCCGCTGGCTGCGCCTTCGGTTCGGCGAGCGCGGCGGCGCCAAACAACAGGCCGGCGCAGACGCCGCCGGCGACGATGCTCTTGATGCTCATGAACATTCGATTTTCTTCTTCGTTGCAGGGCGCGCCGCGGCGCCGGTGGATATGCTTGCAGCCGGACTCGCCCCTCCCGCTCCTATGTTACAGGCGCGCGCGAGCCGTCAGCCGCAACTGGAGCTTAGGCGATTTATGACAGTTTGTCTTGTGGGGGCGCGCGGGAGGGTTTCGGCGGGCCGGCTAACGCTGGCGCCAAACGTAGAGCGCGAGCCCAGCGAGAAGGGCCGAAAACACAATCCGCCAGAACAGCCGGCGCGGCATCGACGCGCGGGGCGCGGGAGCGTTTCGGCGCGCAACGCTTTCGGCGCGGCAAGAAACGACGGGGTTCAGCGCAGCATGGTAGTAACGCATCGGCCGCTCCTTCCATCGAGAATCGACAGGGCCTTTGCGGCAAGGCTAAGGCGCAAAAAATTGAGAATTGATTTAAAATTTTCCCGATCGTCAAAAATGGTTCCTCAAAGCTCTACGCGATCGCTGGAGCGATGATAAAAACCGGCAAGCGATAAGCGAAGGAACAGCATGACGGGCGATGCGGCGGCAAAGACGAAGGATGCCCCATTCGATCTCGCAGGCGCGGCGCCGCCTGTTGCGGCGCAGCGACCGACGCGCAAGATCACGCATGGCCGCGTCCTGGAAGACCCTTACGCTTGGCTCGCGGCGGAAAACTGGCGTGAGGTGCTGCGCGATCCGGAGGCGTTGCCGAACGATATCGCCGCGCTGATCAAAGCCGAGAACGACTATTGCGCGCGCGCGATGGCGCCGCTCAAGAAACTTCGCAAGACCCTCGTCGCCGAAATGCGCGCGCGCATCAAGGAGGACGACAGCGACGTTCCCGACCCCGACGGGCCTTTCGCTTATTACGGCCGCTTTCGCGAGGGCGACGAACATCCGCTCTACTGCCGCACGCCGCGCGCGGGCGGCGAGGAGACGATCCTGCTCGACGGCGATGCGCTGGCGAAGGGACAGGACTTCTTCGACATCGGCGAGACCGCGCATGCGCCCGATCATGCGCAGCTCGCCTGGAGCGTCGACGACAAGGGCTCCGAGCTTTACGCCATCCGCACGCGCGCCCTGAGCGATGGCGTCGATCGTCCGGACATCGTGACGGACACCGACGGCTCAATCGTCTGGAGCGCGGATTCGCAGGCTTTCTATTATGTGCTCATCGACGAGAACCACCGCACCGCGCAGGTCTTCCGGCACGACATCGGCGCGGACCCTTCGACGGACGCGCTGATCATCGAAGAAACGGACGGCGCCTGGTTCGTCGGCATAGAGGAAAGCCGCTGCCGGCGTTTCGCCGTCGTCTCCATCCGCGGCCATGACGCCTCCGAATGCTGGCTGATCGATCTGCGCGACAAGGACGCCGCGCCGCGCATCGTCGCGCCGCGCGAACCGCGCCTGCGCTATGACGTCGAGCCGCACGGCGATCTTCTTTACATCCACAACAACGCCGACGGCGCCGACGATTTCCGCATTTCCGTGGCGCCGCTCGCCGAACCGGGGCGCGAAAACTGGCGCGACGCGGTCGAGCATCGCGCGGGCGCGATGATTGTCGTTTTCACCGTCTATGCGGGCTTCCTCGTCTGGCTCACGCGCGAAAATTCTCTTCCGAAGCTGATGATCCGTGACCTGACAAGCGGCGAGGAGCATGCGATCGGTTTCGAAGAGGAAGCCTATTCGCTGTCTCTCGAGCCTGGCCTTGAATTCGATACGGGCGTGTTGCGCTTCACCTATTCGTCGTTGACGACGCCGGAAGAGACCTATGATTACGATATGGCCGCGCGCACGCGCGTCCTGCGCAAGCGGCAGGAAATTCCCTCCGGCCACGACCCGAAAAACTATGTGACGCGGCGTCTCTTCGCGACGGCGCGCGACGGCGAAAGCGTGCCGATCACGCTCTTGCATCGCGCCGACTTTGCGCCCGGCGGCGACGGCGCGCCGCTGCTGCTCTACGGCTATGGCGCCTATGGACATGCGCTATCGGCGAGCTTCGACGAAGACGCGCTCTCGCTCGTCGATCGCGGCTTTGTCTATGCTTACGCCCATGTGCGCGGCGGAACCGACAAGGGCTGGCGCTGGTACGAAAACGGCAAGCTCGAACATAAGCCCAATACATTCGCCGATTTCATCGATTGCGCGCGTCACTTGATCGCCTGCGGCTATACGCATGAAGGCGCGATCGTCGCGCAGGGCGGCTCGGCCGGCGGCATGCTGATGGGCGCGGTCGCCAATGAAGCGCCGCAGCTCTTCGCCGGGATCATCGCCGGCGTGCCTTTCGTCGACGTGCTGAACACGATGTTGCGCGACGATCTTCCGCTCACGCCGCCCGAATGGCTCGAATGGGGCAATCCGATCGCCGACGCCGCCGTCTACGATCGGATTGCGGCCTATTCGCCTTACGACAATGTGCGCGCACAGAACTATCCGCCGATCCTCGCCGTCGCCGGCGTCACCGATCCGCGGGTGACCTATTGGGAGCCGCTCAAATGGGTCGCGAGGCTGCGCGCGACGATGCGCGACGGCGGGCCGGTTCTGCTGTTCACCCATATGGGCGCGGGCCACGCCGGCGCTTCGGGGCGTTTCGAAGCGCTTGACGACACGGCGCTCGAATACGCTTTCGCCCTCGCCTGCGCAGCGCGCACAGCCTGATGAGAGTCGTCAGCGGCGCCGGATTTCCGCGGGCGGCGTCCATTCCTTGCCGCTCTGCGTGCCCTTCTTGCCTTCAATGCCCGGCGCGCCGGCGGACGTTCCGCTTGGCCCCGCGACATTGCTTGGATCGATGTCAGGGTTCTTGGGGTTTTCCTTTTGCACCGCTCCAGAAGGTTCGACGGGCTTGCCCGCCGCGGGGCCGGAAGTGACTCCCTCTTCCTCGGCAAACGCGGCGGGCGCAACCGCGGCGCCGAGAACAAGGCTTACGATGACGATGAAACGCTTCTTCATGCCGAACTCCTGAGATAGCGCCGCGCGCGCATCATCAGCCCAGCGGGTAAATGGAGGAGGCTGTGGAACAAACAAGCGGAACGATTTCGCGCCATATGGCGTCGCGGCGTCTTTTGATTTAGTCAGCGTTACGCTTACGTCAGAGAGGATCGATTATGGCCATCGACAGCAAACACGCCGAAACCATTGCGCTCCACGCCGGCTGGCGCGCCGACGACGCGACCGGCGCCGTCGCCGTGCCGATCTATCAGACAACGTCGTACCAGTTTCACGACACCGAGCACGCCGCCAATCTCTTCGCGCTGAAAGAGCTCGGCCACATCTATACGCGCATCGGCAATCCGACGACGGGCGTATTGGAGTCGCGGCTCGCCGCGCTCGAGGGCGGCGTCGCGGCGCTGGCGCTGTCTTCGGGACAAGCGGCCTCGGCCTTTGCGATTCAGAACCTCGCGCGCGTCGGCGACAATGTCGTCTCCTCGACCGATCTTTACGGCGGCACCTGGAACCTTTTCGCCAATACGCTGAAGGACCAGGGCATCGAGGTGCGTTTCGTCGATCCGGCGGATCCGGAGAATTTCCGCCGCGCCACGGACGAGCGCACCCGCGCCTATTACGCCGAGACGCTGCCCAATCCAAAGCTCGCCGTGTTTCCGATCGCCGAGGTCGCGGCGATCGGGCGCGAATTCGGCGTGCCGCTCATCATGGACAACACCGCCGCGCCCATTCTCTGTCGGCCGTTCGATCACGGCGCGGCGATCATCGTCTATTCCACGACGAAATATCTCGGCGGCCATGGCACGTCGATCGGCGGCGCGATCATCGATAGCGGCAATTTCGACTGGGAGAAGTTTCCGCAACGCCAACCGGCGCTCAATACGCCCGACCCAAGCTACCACGGCGCCGTCTGGGTCGAGGCGGTGAAGCCCATGGGGCCCGTCGCCTATATCGTCAAGGCGCGCACGACGCTGCTGCGCGATCTTGGCTCCGCGCCCTCGCCTTTCAACGCGTTTCTGACGCTGCAGGGCATTGAGACGATCACGCTGCGCATGGAGCGTCATGTGCAGAATGCGCAGAAGGTCGTCGATTTTCTTAGCCAACGCAGCGAAGTGACGAAGGTGATTCATCCCTCGCAGCAGACTGGCGAAATGCGCAGGCGCGCCGACAAATATCTGAAGGGCGGCTATGGCGCGCTGCTCGGCTTCGAACTGAAAGGCGGGCTGGAGGCGGGACGCCGCTTCATCGACGCGCTGGAGATGTTCTATCACGTCGCCAATATCGGCGATGCGCGCAGCCTCGCCATTCATCCCGCGACGACGACGCATTCGCAGCTTCGCCGAAGAAGCGCAACTCGCCAGCGGCGTGACGCCCGGCTATGTGCGCCTGTCGATCGGCCTCGAGCATATCGACGACATCATCGCCGATCTGGAGAAGGGACTGAAAGCGGCAGGCGGTTGATTATTGAAGCCGGCCCCTCGCCCTTCGAGACGCGCCCTGCGGGCGCTCCTCAGGAGGAGGGGCCGAGGTTGCGCAAATTTAATGCGATTAGACTTTGCTACGACAACAAGCAGTCCTCATCCTTCGAGACGCCGCTGCGCGGCCCCTCAGCATGAGGCTGCTATGAAGCTCAACTGTTCAATTCGCGATCCAAGGCCCTCATCCGAGGAGCCGCTGAAAGCGGCGTCTCGAAGGCGAGGCCGGCTCTGACGCTCGCCGCTCAGGGCTTCGCGGTGAGCCGTTCCACCATCGCTCGGATCGCAGTGATCTGAGGCCCTTTCTTCGTGTGGTGATCGGCGCTGTCATAGCCCCACCAATCCCAGCAGGCGTTGGGATTCAACACGAAATTGAACGTATAGAACGGCCAGCCCCAGCCCCAGCGGCTGATGGTTTGGGGATAGAGCACGATGATCCGGTTCGTATCGGCCCAGCGATTGTAGCCCGCGTGTTTATAGAAGCTGTCGCCGACGGCGGCCGCCTGCTGCTGGCAGCCATGCAGCGCGACATGCACGCGGCAGCTCTGCAGGGCGCAGGCGTGCGGAACATAGGCGTAGCCGACGTCGCTCAGACTGTGATTATAGGCGTTGCCGTCGGCCAAGAATTCCTTCTGGTCGAATTCGATATATTTTCCGGCCGGCGCGACGCTTGGCGGATCGAGCGGACCGTAAATCTGTTCGAGCAGGGCTTTGGCGGCGTCGAAGTCGCAGTCCACGATGAAGGGCGCGGCGTTCGCGGCGCAAGTTTTGTTTCCATAGTCCTCCGTCACCATGGCGTGGCCGGCGCCGATGTCGTTCCGATACTGGATGTGGCCGCTCGGAACATAAAGCGCGTAATAGCCGCGCGTGGCGTCCATGACAGGCGGAAGCACCACCTCGTCCTTCCGGCCGGAGAACAGCCAAACTCGGGCGTTGCTCAAATTGGCGACGTCATCCACGGCGCCGGAGCGGGCCAGCGCGTCGGTGATTTCCTTTAAATGCGCAGAGTCCGGTACGGGATGATCCGCATCGGGCTTCATGCAATTGCGAGTCGCGCGGTTCGAGCTCTGCTCCGCGCAGTCGTAGGGCACGCCGGCGATGATCCCCGCTCCTTTGACGATGCCGGAATGAGCGACATGGAACTGCAACGCCATGGCGGCGCCCGACGAGACGCCGGACACGGAGGTCTCAGAGAGATTGGCGCCGTAAGGCGGCAGACGCTCCGCGCCACATGCAAAATCGATCCAAAATCCGGACGCGAGAGCGGCGGCGACAACAAATTTTCGAAAGCGAAAAAAGTCGGACATGAATTCCTCCTTTTTAAAAAACACGGCGGCGAATAAAGCGGCTGCGGCCTACGGCGAAGACAAAATTGCGGCGGCGAACAGCGTCCCGAATAGCAGATTGCGGCGACGCCTAGATGAGTGGCGCGCCCTTCACCATCATCGGATATCCCGCCACCACCAGCGCCACCCTTCCCGCAATTGCGGCGACAGACTGATGCAATTCGCCTGCCGCGTCTCGAAAAGCGCGCGCCAGCGCATTCTCGGGCACGACGGAAAGTCCCACCTCGGGCGAGACGACGACGGTCGGCGCACGGCGCGCCATCAGCGCGTCCAACAGCTCCGCGCGATCGGCCTCGACATCGCTCCCCGACAACATGCGATTGGATAGCCAGATCGCCAGGCAATCGATGAGCAATGGCGCGCCCGCCGGCGCGGCGCGTATCGCATCGGGCAAATCCTGCGGCGCCTCGATAGTACGCCAGTCGCCGCCGCGGCGCGCTTGATGCGTATCGATCCTCGCGCGCATCTCCTCGTCGAAAGCCTGCGCCGTGGCGATGTAAATCCACGGCGGCGGATGCGCCATGACGAGGCTCTCCGCATAGGCGCTCTTGCCGGAGCGCGCGCCGCCGAGGACGAAAGTGAGATGCGGATTTTCTGTCACGACAGAACTTTCCGAAACGGCGCGCGCGCCAGCAAGCCGCCGTCGCGATCGAACACGATGATCTCCAACTCGGTCTCCGCATTGTCCAGCGCGCGCGCGGCCGTCTCCCATGCGGCGCGCGCGATCGACGCGGCGAGATCGACGCCGGCGCCTTGCGCGATCTGCAAGGCCTCGAGCGCGCTATTGGCGTTGGCGATCATCGCCGCGATCTCTTCGCCTGCGCCAGCTTCGCGCGCGGTTTGCGCCAGCCGCGCGAAATCGACGCTGGAGCGCCCCGAATGCAGATCGAGCCGACCCTGCGCGAGCTTCGTCATCTTGGCGAAGCCGCCGCCGATGGTGACGCGCGCGATTGGATGCGTTCGCAGATATTTCAGCAAGCCGCCGACGAAATCGCCCATTTCGATCAGCGCCGTCTCTGGCAGAGCATAGAGCGCCTTCACCGCGGCTTCGGAGGTCGAGCCGGTCGTTCCGGCGATATGCGCAAGCCCCGATGCGCGCGCGACATCGACGCCGCGATGGATGCTGTCGATCCAGGCGGCGCAGGAAAAAGGCGTGACGATTCCCGTCGTGCCGAGAATGGAGAGTCCGCCGACAATGCCGAGACGGCCGTTGAGCGTATGTTTCGCCATCTCCTCGCCGCCCGGAATCGAAATTTCGATCATCGCGTCGGAAGAGACGCCGAGCTTCGCGCTCGCCTCAGCGATCGTCTCGCGCATCATCTTGCGCGGCACGGGATTGATCGCCGGCTCGCCCGGCGGCAGCGGCAGGCCGGGACGCGTCACCGTCCCGACGCCCGCGCCGGCCGCAAAAGTCACGCCCGCGCCCGTCGCGCCGCGCCGGGTCGCCGCGCAGACGAGCGCGCCATGCGTCACGTCGGGATCGTCGCCCGCGTCCTTCACCACGCCGGCGCGGGCGAAACCTTCGCCGCGCTCGAACGTCGCCAGCGCGAAGGCGACGCGCTTGCCCGACGGCAGCGCGATCTCGACCGGGTCCGGCGGCGGCGCGCCGGTCATGAGCGCCTCGAAGGCGGCGCGCGCGGCGGCGGTGGCGCAGGCGCCCGTCGTCCAGCCCCGGCGCAAGGGCCGCTCTTTCCCCGCATCGCTCATGCGCCATCTTTACCGCGAAGCCGCCGCGCGCGACACCGGCGCCGCGATCCGCTAAAAGAGGCTTCATTTCCAGATCAAGGAGCACGCTTAAATGAAGCGCAGCGTTTCATCCTTCCTCGCCCTTATCGCGCTCGCCGCCGCCGACGCGCGCGGCGCTCAAGGATTCGAGTTGAAAAGCCCCGACATCGCCGAGGGCAAGAAGATCGACATGAAACATGTCTACAATTCCTTCGGCTGCACCGGCGACAATGTCTCGCCGGAGCTGGTCTGGACCGATCCGCCGCCCGGCACCAAGAGCTTCGCCGTCGTGGCGCACGACCCCGACGCGCCGACCGGCGGCGCGGGCTTCTGGCATTGGCTCGTCGTGGACATTCCTCCCGACGCGCGGGGACTGAAGCAGGGGGCCGGCCATGCATCCGGCAAGCATTTGCCGCCCGGCGCGAAGCATCTGGAAACCGACTTCGGCGACAAGGCCTATGGCGGCCCCTGCCCGCCGCCCGGCAAGCCGCACCGCTATGTGTTCACCGTCTACGCGCTGAAGGTCGATAAGCTCGGCGACGCCGCCAATGGGCGCACCGCCGTCGCCGGCTTTACGATCAATCAGAACGCGCTGGCCAAGGCGTCGATCACCGCTCTTTTCGGACGGTGAATTTCAAAGTCGCGCTTCTGGCGCTCGCGATCGAGGCGTGCGTCGGCTATCCGGACGCGCTCTTTGCGCGCGTCGGGCATCCGGCCACCTGGTTCGGCGCGCTGATCGACTGGCTTGATCGGCGCTTCAATCGCGACGACGACGCCTTCGCCATAAGGCGCGCCAAGGGCGTCGCCGCGCTTTTCATTCTGCTCGCGACGGCGCTTGCAGCGGGCGCGCTGATCCAGCGCGTCGCGCTGGCGCCGCCCTTCGGCTGGGTCGCGCTCGCCATTCTCGCCTCGAGCCTCATGGCGCAGCGCAGCCTTCATGATCATGTGTCGGAGGTCGCGCGCGCGCTGGCCGTCTCACTCGATGAAGGCCGGAGGGCGGTGGGAAAAATCGTCGGCCGCGACGTCGCGGCGCTGGACGAGGCCGGCGTCGCGCGCGCCGCCATCGAAAGTCTGGCCGAAAATTTCTCCGACGGCGTCGTCGCGCCGGCGCTGTGGCTCGCCTTCTTCGGCCTGCCGGGCGCCATCGCCTATAAGGCGGTCAACACCGCCGACAGCATGATCGGGCATAAGTCCGAACGGCATCTCGCTTTCGGCTGGGCCGCGGCGCGCTGCGACGATCTTTTGAACCTGATCCCCGCGCGCCTCACCGCAGCGCTGCTGGCGCTCGCCGCCCTCGCCCTGCCCGGCGCCTCCGCGACGGCGGCGCTTTCGGCGGCGCGGCGCGACGCGCATCAACACGCTTCGCCCAACGCCGGCTGGCCGGAGGCGGCGATGGCCGGCGCGCTGGGGCTGGCGCTCGGCGGTCCGCGCGCCTATGGCGAAACGATTGTTCACGGCGCGAGGCTCGGCGACGGCCGGCGAGAAGCGAATGTTGACGACATCGTCCGCGCGCTTGCGCTTTATCGGCGGGCGACCGCCGCGCTTTGGCTATTGCTTGCAGCCGGCGCCTTCATTTACTGAATAGCCACGGATTCCATGGCTTTGCCGGTCGCGGCGCCGGCGCCGTCACGACGCGCCTCTCGTCGCGCTTCCATTTTTCCCCAATTTGAATATGTTATAGGGTCTATTGTGCAGCGCAACATCAGAAGCGGCGCGGCGGCTGCAATGGGGGTGGGCGGGAGAAGCGTAACAATGGACCGTATGTCTTACCAGCTATACGAAATGCTGCATCTGGCCTTCGCGCCGGCGCGGGCCGTGACAGACGCCATGCTGCACACGATCAAAAATCCGCTCAATCCGCTGCATCACACCTCGCTCGGCCGCAACATCGCCGCATCGGCGGAACTGTTCGAGCGCATGACGCGCCGCTACGGCAAACCGATTTTCGGGTTCAACACAACCATCGTCGACGGCGCCGAAGTCGAGATCGTCGAAGAGATCGTCTGGATTCGTCCGTTCTGCGGCCTGCTCCATTTCAATCGGCAGTTCGAGGGCGCGACGCCGAAACAGTCGAAGCTGTTTATCGTGGCGCCGATGTCGGGTCATTACGCAACGCTGCTGCGCGGCACGGTCGAAGCGTTTCTTCCCACGCATGACGTCTACATCACCGATTGGAGCGACGCGCGCAGCGTGCCGCTCGCCGACGGCTTCTTCGACCTCGACGATTACATCGACTATCTCGCCGAGATGATGCGCCATCTCGCCGGCGACGGCGCGCCGGTGCATACGCTTGGCGTTTGCCAGGCCTCGGTGCCGCTCATTTGCGCCATCGCCGCGATGGAGGCGGCGAACGATCCGGACGTTCCCGAATCGATGGTGCTGATGGGCGGACCCATTGATACGCGCGTCGCTCCCACCGCCGTCAACAGGCTCGCCCAGCAACGCGGCATCGAATGGTTCCGCCGCCATTGCATTCACACCGTGCCCTTTCCGCACGCCGGCATGGGGCGTCACGTCTATCCGGGCTTTCTCCAGCTTTCAGGCTTTATGTCGATGAATTTCGAGCGGCATGTTTCGGCGCATCTCGAAATGTTCAACCATCTCGTCGAAGGCGACGGCGACTCCGCCGAAAAACACCGCGACTTCTACGACGAATATCTCGCGGTGATGGATCTCTCCGAGGAATTCTATCTGCAAACGGTCGACCGCGTCTTCATCCGTCACGAAGTGCCGCTGGGGCTGTTGCGCCATCGCGGCGAGCTGATCGACCTCAAGGCCATTCGCCGCACCGCGCTTTTCACCGTCGAGGGCGAGAAGGACGACATCTCCGGCGTCGGCCAGACGGAGGCCGCGCTCGCGCTTTGCGCCAATATTCCAGCCGCGCGCAAGGCGCATTATTTGCAGCAAGGCGTCGGCCATTACGGCGTTTTCAACGGCTCGCGCTTTCGCGGGGAAATCGCGCCGCGCATTCAGGCCTTCGCCAAGGAAATGGAGCGCGTCGACGCGTAATCACGCCCTCTCGGGCTCGCCTTGCGCGGGGCGCGGAATGAGGGCAAAATCCGCGCCGTCGCCGCAGCGCGCGACATAAGCGCGCGCGAATGAAACAATCACTCAGGGAAGATTCGATGGACGTGCAGGACGCAGCCTCACGCGAGGCGCTGCAAAAAGAAATCGACGCCATTCATTGGTATCATGAATTCGATTTCGGCGACGGGCTTCGCGCGGTCAGCGTCTCGCAGGCGGACGACCACCGCCGCATCTGGCGCTTCATCGAAAGCGAACTCGACAAGATCGACTTTACCGGCAAAAGCGTGCTGGAGATCGGCTGCTGGGACGGCTTCTGGAGTTTTTACGCCGAGCGGCGCGGCGCAAGCCGCGTGCTTGCGACCGACGACGTTTCGCAAAATTGGGCGAGCGGCGCCGGGCTGCGGCTCGCCAAGAAGCTCTTGAACTCGAAGGTCGAGATCAATCAGAGCGTTTCGATTTACGAAGCTTCAAAGCTCAACGAGACGTTCGACATCATCATCTGCCTTGGCGTCTATTACCATCTCGTCGATCCTTTCGCGGGCTTCGCCGAAGTGCGCCACCTCATGCGCGAAGGCTCGGTCGCGATTTTCGAGGGCGACGGCACGCTCGAACTGCGGCCCGACACTTTTTACTGGGACATGTCGGATTCGTCGAAGTCCTGCTTCGTGCCGACGCAATGGGGCCTCAACCACATGCTGAAGACGGCCTATATGGATGTCGTCGCGCAGAGCTGGATGCGGCCGCCGCCTGCCTTCCAGCTCAATGTCGATCCCGCGCATCTTTTCGGCTTCACGGGCGCGCTGGAGCCTTCGGGCTTCGCGCCCTTGAAGCATCGGGAGCGCATCCTCACCGTGACGAAGCCGTTTTCGGGCGAGAATCCGCTGCACCCCTATAAGCCGCCGTTCAACCTCGCCAAATTCGACACGCGCTGGAAATAGCGCGGGAGGCCTCACAGCGTCGGCGTCTGCCCCGCGACGAAATTTTCGCGCGCCAGCCTCATGAGCAGGCCGCTCGTCGCCTCGTCCGCAAGCCAGGCGTCGACGCGCGGATTGCTGATCTTCGTCGCGTCATGCGCGCCGTAGATTTTATAGCAGGACGCAAGAAACTGCGGCAGCGTCAGGAAGTCGCCCACCGTGGTCGAGATATGGTGGTTCTGCAGCTTGAACATATAGCCGCCCTGCGCGCCGAAACGCTTCGCGATCGGCGGATAGATCGGGAAAATCTCGCTGCGCGCGAGGTCGTGAATGTCATAGTAGTTGAAATTCACCGCGCGCGGCTTGAGGCCGACTTTCTCATAGAGCTTCTTCGCAAGATCGAACAATACGAAGCTCATCGGATGCACGGTGCTGTACATGAACACGCCGCGCCGCGACCAGTTCATCAATTCGGCCGAGAGATCGACGCCGTATTTTTCCTTCGTCGTGTCGATCAGCTCTCGCGACGCCTCGTTCCAAACGTCGAAATAGCCCAGGGCGCCAAAAACATTTTCGTTGAAGAGCGCATTCGCCATCTCAATCGACAGGCCCTTGCGATAGGCGAAAAGGCCGATGGCCGAGTGATAGGGGCCGATCGGCCCGCAAACGAAACCATGCATGCGCGTCAAATCATGAATATAGACAAGATCGGGATGAAACGCCGCGAAAGTGATCGCCGGAAACATCACCGTGTTCGGCAGACGCCGGCACAATTCCTCCGAGTCGCCGCCGCGCACATGGCCGTCGAGGAAATCATGCGAGAAGACGTAGTCGTAGGTTTCGAGGGTCTTCGCGAAGAGACCCATGCTGGCGCGGGCGCGCGCGATCATCGAGAAATGGTCGACCGTCGCGCTCGGATCGAGCACTTTCATCGCATAGGCGACGCCGAAGCTCTGACAATTGCCGACGACGGCGATGCGCGGCCCGGTGTTGCGCATGACGCGGCCGGTGACCTTTGCGATCCGCGGCTCGACGGCGTATTGGCGCCAGGATTTGAGAATCTGTTTGTCGATTTGAGATAACATGCGGTCTTTCACCGGATTGGCGGCGGCGCCCTTCAATTCGCTGGCGCCGACGGGTGACAAGCGGGCGGGCGCCGTCTATGTTGCGACGCCAGACGGCGGCTCGCGCAAATCGCGGGCGACAGCCCGATCCGTAGGAGAATCAACCGGATCGAAAAGGAATGCGATCATGGCGGACAACCCCTATAGCTCCCTACCCGACCATCGCTTCTGGCGCAAGGCGGTGACGTCGCTGCCGCCCTTCGCGCTCGATCCCATTATCCGTACGCCTTTCAGGATTTCGACGCAGGACAAGGTGGCGACGGGCGGCAGCTGCTTCGCGCAGGAAATCGCCATACGCCTGCAAGCGAGCGGATATCATTATTATCTGGCCGAACAGCCGCCGGCGGGCATGTCGGCGAATGAAGCGTTGCAACGCAATTATTCGATGTATTCCTGCCGCTACGGCAATCTTTACACCACGGCGCAGCTCCTTCAATTGATCGATCGCGCCTATGGACGCTTCACGCCGCAGCTCGACTATTGGAACCGCCCCGACGACGGCCGCTTCGTCGATCCGTTCCGTCCGCGCATCGAGCCGGACGGTTTCGCGACGCTCGAGGAGATGCGCGCCGATCGCGAGCGGCATCTCGCCGCGGTCCGTCACATGCTGGAGACGATGGACGTCTTCGTCTTCACCTTCGGCCATACCGAGACATGGCGCCACAAGCCGGACGGCGCGATCCTGCAGCTCGCGCCCGGCGTCGCCGGCGGCGAATGGGATCCCAACGTCTACGAATTCTACAATATGACCGTAAGCGAAGTGGTGCGCGACTTCCTCGCCGCCGTCGACCGCATCCGCGACGTCAATCCCAATGTGCGCATCGTGCTCAGCGTGTCGCCCGTCGGCATCATCGCGACCTATGAGGACCGCCACGTCATCGAGTCGAACAGCGCGGTGAAGGCGATCCTGCGCGCGGCCGCCGACGAAGTGGTGCGCGTGCGGCCCAATATCGCTTATTTTCCCTCTTACGATCTCGCCACCGTGTCGCCCAATGTGGCGATGTTCTACCGGGACGACACGCGCCGAATAAATCCTTATGGCGTTGATCGCGCGATGCAGGTTTTCTTCGACCATTTCACCGACCGCGACAAAGAAAAGGAAGCGGTGAAGGCGGTGAAGATCGACGTCGCCGCGGAAGCGGAGAGCAATGCGCGCGTCGTCTGCGACGAGGAAGCAATCGAATCAGCTTAACCGGCGGCCGGCGGTCGATTGCGAATGGCATCTCATCCGACTGCCGAAGACCGACTGCCGACTGCCCAAAGGAACGGTTTGAATGATCATTAGTTCGCTTGCGCTCGCCACCGCCGGCGCTTTCACCGGCGCGTCGCTCTATGTCAATTACGTCGAGCAGCCGGCGCGGCTGGCGCTGACTGACGACGCGCTGATCAAGGAATGGGAGCCTTCCGACCATCGCGGCTTCATCGTGCTCGCGGGCCTCGCGGCCCTGGCGGCGCTTTTCGGCTTCATCGCCTTTCGCGAACTCGAAGACATCAGGTGGCTGTTCGGCGCGCTCGTCGCGATCGCCAGTTGGCCTTACACCTATCTCGCCATCGTGCCGCTCAACAACCGCATTCTGGCGCTCATCGGCGCCGATGCGGCGCATGAGGCGCGAAAGGTCATCAGCCTGTGGGGACGCCTCGAAATCGGGCAGACTGCGCTCGGACTCCTCGCGACGCTGATCTATGTCTGGGCCGCCGGCTGACGCTGAACGGCGCCATTCTTGAAATGCGGATGACATGACATACGATCTTGTGGTGATCGGCTCGGGGCCCGGCGGCTATGTCTGCGCGATCCGCGCGGCGCAGCTGGGCCTGAAGACCGCCGTCGTCGAAAAGGACGCGACCTTCGGCGGCACATGCCTCAATGTCGGCTGCATCCCGTCAAAGGCGCTGCTGCATGCTTCGCATATGTTCGCGGAGGCGGCGCACGGCCTCGCGCCGCTCGGCGTGATCGTCGATTCGCCGCGTCTCGATCTGCCCGCGATGATGAAGCACAAGGACGACACGGTCGGCGCGAATGTCAACGGCGTCGCCTTTTTGTTCAAGAAGAACAAGATCGACTCGTTTCGCGGCGTCGGACGGCTGAAAGGCGCCGGCAAGGTCGAAGTGACTGGCGCAGACGGCGCGACGCAAACGGTTGAAGCCAAGAACATCGTCATCGCCACCGGCTCGGCGGTCGCGCCGCTGCGCGACGCCTCGGCAAGCCGAAATCGCCGTCGACGAAAAGCTGATCCTCTCCTCCACCGGCGCATTGGCGCTGGAGAAGGTCCCCCAGCGCCTCGTCATCGTCGGCGCCGGCGTCATCGGTCTGGAGCTTGGATCGGTCTGGCGGCGGCTCGGCGCCCAGGTCGACTGTGATCGAATATCTCGACCGCGTGCTGCCGGGCTTCGATCTCGAAATCGCGACGCGTTTTCAGAAAATTCTCGAAAAGCAGGGCTTCGCTTTCCGCCTCGCCTCCAAGGTGACGGGCGTCGCGCGGGCGGGCAAAGGCAAGGACGAACGCGCGATCGTTTCCTACTCGTCCATCGACGGCGCGACTTCCGACAAGATCGAAGCCGACGCGGTGCTGATCGCGACGGGCCGCATTCCCTATACGCAGGGTTTGGGGCTCGAGGAGGCCGGCGTCGCGCTGGAGCGCGGCCGCATCGTCATCGACGGGCATTTCGCCACCAATGTCGCGGGCGTCTACGCCATCGGCGACGTCGTGCGCGGGCCGATGCTGGCGCATAAGGCGGAAGACGAAGGGATCGCGGTCGCGGAAATCCTCGCCGGCCAGGCCGGCCATGTGAATTACGGCGTCATTCCCAGCGTCGTTTACACCATGCCGGAAGTGGCCGCGGTCGGAATCACCGAGGAAGAGGCGAAAGCCAAGGGTCTTGCGGTCGCCATCGGCAAATTTCCCTTCTCGGCCAATGGCCGCGCCCGGGCGATGCGCGAAACCGACGGCTTTGTGAAGATCATCGCCGACGCCGCCACCGATCGCGTGCTCGGCGCGCATATTCTGGGCGCCGGCGCGGGCGAATTGATCGCCGAAGCCGCCGTGTTGATGGAGTTTTCCGGTTCGGCCGAAGACCTTGCGCGCACCTGCCACGCCCATCCGACCATGTCGGAGGCGGTCCGGGAGGCGGCTTTCGCCGTCGCCAAACGCGCCATCCACATTTGAGCCTCGCAAAAGGTTATTATGCGCGAGTGAAGTGATTCGCCGCGCGCCGTCTTCGGTTAGCGTCGGCGATCTTGGCGTTTCGCAGCGTGGAAACTACATCCTGCACGCAGCCGGCCGCGCCGGCGCGAAGGTCCGCCGCCCCATGCGATTAATCGCATCCGCCCTGCTCCTTGCGTTTGTCGCCTCTCCCGCCTTGGCGGCGCGGGACGACGCCTTGCGCAGCGAATGGCGGGTGGAGTCTCGCCGACGCGGCGCTTGCGCCCGGCTCCGCCGTCACGATGAAATTTGGCGCCGACGGCCGCCTCTCCGGCAAGGCGTCGTGCAATCGATATGGCGCAAGCTATGAGACCGAGGGCGATCGTCTCTCCATCGGGCCCATTGCGGCGACGCGCATGGCTTGCGCGCCGCCTTTGATGCAACAGGAGACGCGCTTCCTGTCGCTGCTCGCCGGCGTGCGCCGCTGGTCGGTCGCAAGCGGCGCGCTTACCCTTTACTCCGAAGACGGCGCAAGGGCGCTACGCGCCAGGCGCATATGATGAGGAACAGGCTATGGAAGAATTGAAACGGCAGTTGAAGCGCGCGTTCTGGTTCACGGTGGCGGTCGTCTTTCTGATCGAGAGTTGGCTGTGGGACAATGTCAAGGAATGGCTGCGCGCGCTCGGTCAGACGCTTGGAATCGAGCGTTTGGAGCCATGGCTCAGGGATCTCGTCGCCAAGCTGACGCCGCAGATGACGCTGGCTCTGTTCGCCGCGCCGGCGGTCGCCATTCTTCCTTTCAAGCTGCTCGCATTCGAACTCATCGCCAACGGCCATGTGCTCGGCGGCCTGCTCGCGATTTTTCTCGCCAAGACATTGGCGCTCGGCGTCACCGCCTATCTCTTCGACATTTGCCGGGACAAGCTGCTGCAAATGGAATGGTTCGGCCGCTTTTATTCGATCGTGCTCGACGCGCGCGCATGGGCGCACGCGCTCGTTGCGCCGTTCAAGGCGCAAGCGCTCGAAATCGCCGAAGCGATTCGCAGCCAGATCGTCGCCTTTGTCGGCGATGAACGGTTCGGCTTCGGCCGCCGCTTATCCAGGCTGCGCGAGTTGGCGCGCCCGAAGCGTTCGGCGTGACTATTCGCAGATCGCGTATCCGAAGCAGAAGTCGTCCCTGCCTGAAGGCGTCGCGAAAATCGTAGCCGCGCTCGCGACGCCGGCGGCGAAAAGGAAAACCATCAGGACATACAAGAACAAATCGCGCATGGCGGCCCCCGCCTCCCGCCGCAACATTTGAACGACAGAAATTGAAGGGCGCGACGCTCCAGGAATTCGCTCGGCGGAGCGAACGCCTGCATGCGCCGGCCCTTCCTGCAACTAACGCGAAATATGACGCCCGCGTTCCATTCAAACCGCGCGTTCGCTTAATAATTATTTACAGATCGCATAGCCGTAACAAACATCGGAAGGATCCGCATGGGCGGAGGCGACCAGATAGGCGCCGGCGCCCGCGAACTCCAAAAGGAGAACGAAAACAACAAGCGCCAGAACGCCGATGCTTGCCGTAGGACGCATGACAACCCTCCCTTTTTTCCTATCGCCCAATCGCGAGCCTCACGACTTTAGGCGTTGGCCAGCATGGGCGCCGTGCGCTCGCACACAGGCCGCACGACGGCGCCCCACCGAGAGAGGCGCCAAAAATGTCGACAGAGCTTTGCGGATTTATTTCGCTTCTCGCGCCAGACGGCCTGCGTGGCGGACGCGCGCAAACGCGATAACGGCGCCCTCCCCCATTCAGGCGGAGAGCGCCGCGAAGCTTTAGAGGACGACGACCTTCGTCCCGACCTTCACGCGACTGTAGAGATCGATGGCGTCGATGTCGCGCATGCGGATGCAGCCCGACGACACGGCTTGCCCGATCTTGTCCGGCTCGTTGGTGCCGTGGATGCGATAGAGCGTGTCCTTGCCGCTCTGGTAGAGATAAAGCGCGCGCGAGCCGAGCGGATTATCCGGCCCGCCAGGCAGGCCGCCGGCGTCCGCCGTCGGCTGCAGATGCGGCCAGCGCTCTAGCATGTCCTTAGGCGGTATCCAGCGCGGCCATTCCTGCATCGAGCCGACATAGGCGCGGCCGGTGAAGGCCATCGCGTCCTGGCCCGTGGCGACGCCATAGCGAATGGCCTTGCCGCCGGGCATGACGTAGTAAAGGAATTTCGAGCGGTTATCGACGACGATGGAGCCGACTGGCTCGCTCGTCCTGTAATCGACAAGGTAGCGCTCGAACTCGGAGCCGACCGACGCTTTCGGCGCCAGCGCCATGAACTCCGCGTCGCGGCCCGCAAGCCTGGGATCCGGCAATCGCGCGCCGCCGCCGTTGCAGCCGGCAAGAAGGCCGGCCAAAAGCGCCGCCGCCGTCACATGTCTGAAATTCATTTGAGGCACTCCTTTCCGCCGCCAAAACACTTGTTGCGATTTTCTTAGCATGAACTTTCGGCCTGTGATCACGTCTTCGGAATTATTCCCCCACTGTTGCGTCGGCGCCACGCGGGAATACACGGCCGCCGCGCTTCCGCTATCTCCGGTTTTTCGTGGACAGGTGCGAAACAACGGCGGAATATCAACGCTATCGGCTGGCGCGGCGCCGCCGGCGCGGATGGCGGCGTAGCGTTGAGAACCCTTCTCGTCACACATGCGAGCGGACTGGAGCATGAGATGGGCCCCGGCCACCCCGAGCGGCCCGAGCGCCTGCGGGCGATCGAGCGCGGGCTGGAACACGAGCGTTTCGCCTCGCTGACGCGTTTGAGCGCGCCCCGGGCCGACCCAGAGGCGCTGGAGCGCGTTCATCCGCAGTCCTATCTCGCGGCGCTCGAAGAGGCGGCGCCGCGCGAAGGCTACGCCGCGCTCGACAGCGACACGCTCATGTGTCCCAAGACGATCGAGGCCGTCTGGCGCGCGGCCGGCGGCGGCGTCGCCGCCATCGACGAGGTGATGTCGGGGCGGGCCGACAACGCTTTCGTGGCCACGCGCCCGCCGGGCCATCACGCCGGCGCGCGCAATCCCATGGGCTTCTGCTTCGTCAATAATATCGCCGTCGCCGCCCGTCACGCCCAAGCGGCCTACGGCGTCGAGCGAATCGCCATCGTCGATTTCGACGTGCATCACGGCAATGGCACGCAGGAGATTTTCTGGTCGGACAAGTCGGTGCTGTTCTGCTCGACCCATCAGGCGCCGTTCTATCCGGGCACGGGCGGACGCGGCGAGACCGGCGCGCATGACACGATCGTCAACGCGCCGCTGCTCGCCGGCTCGACCGGAGACGCCTTCGAGGAGGCCCTCGCCGACCGGATCCTGCCGCGGCTGCGGGATTTCGGGCCGGATCTGATCCTGATCTCCGCCGGATTCGACGCCCATGAGCGCGACCCGCTGGGCGGCCTGCGGCTCCGCGAAGCGGATTTTAGCGAAGCGACCAAGCGAGCTCATGGACATCGCCGACCGAGCGCTGCGGCGGCCGCATCGTCTCAATGCTGGAAGGCGGTTATGACGTCGACGCGTTGAGCCTTTGCGTCAGCGCCCATGTGCGCGCGCTGACGGGCGCGTGATCGCGCGGCGCCGGCTCGATTCTCAACTCTCGTCTCGCGCTCAGCCGTTGCGGCGCGGCGGCGGCCGAAGGTCTTCAGGCTGGCGAGTCGCCTCGGCCTCGGCCTCGGCGGCGTTATGCGCCTCCTCCGCCCTGGCGAGAATGTCGGCGAGCTTCACCTCCTCGCGCTGCTGCAGGCGCTGCTGGCGCGCCGCCTCGAGCGCGCCGGCCGTCATCATCTTCGACAGCCGCTCCTTTTCCAATTGTTCAGTCAGATCGTGAATCGTCTGTTCGAGACGCGCCTTCCGCTCGTCGAAGCGATTGCTCTCGACCGCGAGCCGCTCACCGGCGAGCTGGGCCTTCTGTTCGGATTTCTCGAGCAGGGCCGAAAGGTCGCGCATCGCGCGAATGAGGCCCTTGGCGCGGCCGCTGAGACGCGCATGCGCCCGCTCGCGCGCTTCGAGCTTCTGCTTCAACTGCGCGGCTTCGCCGCCGACATTTTCGGCGTGCTCGGTCAATCGAGCGGATTTCTGCTCCATCTCCTGCGCGCGGCGGTCGCCCGCGCGGCATTCGTCGATCTTCGCCTGCAACTCCGCGCGCGCATCGACGAGAAGCTGGTCGCCGGCCCGCACATGGGCGGAAAGCCTGTCGACCTCCGCTTCTAGCGAGGCGATCGTGCGGCGGTCTTCTTCCTTCTCCTCCCGCAAGAGCGTCTGCGTCTTGAGATGCTCGGCCTGGGTGGAGGCGAGGAGTTCGTCGAGCTTGGCGAGCTGCCGGCGCTCGGATTCGAGCGAAATCTCCATTTCGCGAATGCTGTCGGCGAGCCCGCTGGCGTAAATCTGGCTTTCGGCATGGGCGTTTTGCAGTCGCGCAGCCTCCTGCTGGCTTTCGAGCAGATTTGCCTGCAGCATGTCGGCGTGCTGGCGGGCGAAGACCGATTGGTCGCGCGCCGCCGAGAGATCCGTCTGCAGCTGCGAGATGAGCGCGTCATGGTTCGCGACCGCCTCCTGCGCCGCCTGCAATTCGTTGCGCGCGTGGAACAGTTGGTCGCGCTCGCCTTCCAAATTCTGGCGAAGCTCCGAGGCGGCGTCCGTCGCTTCGTGGAGCTGCGCCTCGACGGCTTCGATTCGCGCCTCGCGGTTGCGCACCGCGCCCTTCAAGCGCTCGTTCTCGGCGAGCAGCAGGGCGTTCTCGGACTGCAGCTCCTCCTTGGATTCATAAAGCGCGCGCGACTCCGCCTTGAGATCGGCGAGCGCGCCTTCGGCCAGCGCGATCATCATTGCGCGTTCGACGAGAGCCGCATTGGTCTCTTCTCGAACCGACAGAATCTGGCCGATCCAATTCGATATTTCGACGAAATGCTGCTTGAGCGCGGATAATTCGTCGAGCTTTCGCACCACGTCGATACAGCGGTTCTTGATCTCTTCGTTTTCTGCGCCGATTTGATCGAGCGTTTCGTCGGCCAGCGACGCGTCTCTCGGCTGGGAAGGATCGGACTGCAAGCGCCTGCTCTGGCCAACCCAGGTCGACAACCGGCTGATGACGGTGTCCCGATCCTGTGGCGAGTTCGGCGCAACGAGAGTATTGGACATATTATCCTTCCCTGCTTCGCTGAAGTTGCGCCCGCCGCCAGTTGCAAAACAGCGATTAAAGATTTCCGTAATCTGGAAAATGGGGGAATATTTATGAAAATGCTACTAAAGTCGCAAATTTAAGTATACGACTAACCTTAACGCGTCCCGAGAATTGCAAAGTTTATCTTATAAGTCCGCAGAATCACGTGCAAAAAACGATTAAAGCCGCGAACCCGGGAGCTCGCGGCTTTTCCTAATTTGCACGCAAAAAAGCTCAGCCTTGGCGGGCCTTGTAGCGCTTCTGCACCTTGTTGATGATATACACGCGGCCTTTGCGGCGCACGATCTGGTTGGCGCGATGGCGCGAACGCAGGGATTTCAGCGAGTTGCGGACTTTCATCTCTTTAATCCTCGGCAATAGAAAACTGGCCGGGATAACGCCCAGCGCCACGTTGGCCGTGCCTATGCCCGATTTTATGTCCCCGATCAAGTCGCAGGCGCGCTTCTAAAACAGGATGTTGGCGAAGAAGCGCAGATTTGCTCCCGGCAGCAGAATCTCGTCCTTTCTGAACGAGACGCTGTTGCGGATGTCGTCATTCAGGAGATTGTCGCCGACGAGTCCGATCGTCATCGCGCGTCCGCGTGGATCGCCCAGATCGAACAGCATGCGATAGCTGATTTCGGCTCGCAGCAGATTATATCCCTTCGTCGGCGTCTCGTTGGTCGGATCGATGTTCCGCTGCGCGAAGGCGTGCAGAAGATTGACGCGCATGAGCCAGTTCGAGTCGCGCCAGAACAGGCCGCCGCCGAGCCGCGCCGGTGGAATGCGGGGCGCATTGCCGCCGCCGACAAAGGTCGCCCGCACGACGTCGAACTGATTTTCGACGCCGAAGACGCCGCCCAGAAGCGGCGCAAGGTCGAGCTGGCTCTGGAATTCGCCGCCGCGAAAGATGGCGTTGCGCTGCGCGTAATTCGCCTGCCGCAAGTCGCCCTCTCCGTCGATGGCGCAGCTCGCGATCGCGTTCTCGCAGACCGCGCCGGTGAGATTGCGGAAAATGAAGCCGTCGAAGCGCGTGTAGAAAGCCGTCGCCTCGAAGCGGAATGGACCCATCGGTCGGCGCAGGCCGATTTCGATCGACTTGGCGCCTTCGATCGCGAGATTGGGATTGCCGATGTCGAAGGTGCCCGTCGCCTCGTGGATGCCGCGCGAGAAGAGTTCGGGGGCGCGGGGCGCGCGCTCCACATATTGCGCGGTCAAACTCGCGACCAAGCCGTCGGGGAGATCCTGCAGGAAGCCGACGGCGCCGCTTTTTGGCGTGAAATTGCGCACGCGCTGCAGCTGCAAGGTCGGATCGATAAGAAGATCGGGGAAGGCGCCGGAGACGGTCGCATGTTCGATGCGTCCCGCAAGCTGCATGCGCTGCGTTTCGTTGAATCTGAATTCGTTGAACAGAAATCCGGCGACGCTCCTTGTGCGGTTGGGATCGAAAAGGCCGCCCTCCCGGCCCGGCGCCGTCAAAATCTGATGCATGCCCTGCACGCCGAAGGCGCTTGTCAGCGTCGCAAAGGGTAGTTGGACGGGACGAAGCTGCGTTTCGACGCGCGCCTCAAGGTCCTTATTGGTGAAGGTCTGCTGGACGCCGTCGAAGTCTCCTTCATTGGCGAGTTCATGATGCTTGTAGTCGGTGAGGCCCGCCCAGAAGCGGATCGCCTCGATATAGGCCGATTGCAGACGGAACTCGCCTTTGCCGCTCACGCGCGTCTGGCGCAGTTCGATGCGCGTATTGGTCTCCGTCGGCTCTATGCCGGGAATGCGATAGCGGGAGTTGAACTGCGTGACCGCGAAGCCGACGAAGCCGCGCTCGAAGAAATAGGAGGCCCCGAGCGCCCCGCCCCCCGAGCGCATCGACGAATTGGGCTGGCGCCCGTCGACGAAGGGCGGCGGGTCCGGCGGGAAGAGATAGGGATAGCCGGGGATGCGGTAGTCGCTGGCGCGCCGGCCATGCACGTCGGCGTGAACGGCGACATTGCCCCTGCCGGCGTCGAGCAGCGTCGCGCTCTCCAGCCCATTGTCGACGGTCGAAACCGCGCCGCGCGTCTCGACGATGGCGCAGCCTTCCGTGTCGGCGAAGGGCGCAAGAGCGAGATGGCAGGGCAAGGCGAGGGGGATGCGGTTATTCTCGACATTGACCACGCCGCCGATCGCCTGCGAGCCCCAGCGCAGCGTAGCGGGGCCGCGCACCACTTCGAGCTGGCTCGCGCCCAGCGGATCGAGCGGCACGGCATGGTCTTCGCCCAGTTCCGAAACGCCGCTGGCGCCGAGACCGTTCTCCTGGATGCGCACGCGGTAATTGTCGAGGCCGCGCACGATGGGACGGCTCGCCGCGCCCGGCGCGAAGCTCGACCCCGTTATGCCAGGCTTGGCGAAAAGCACGTCGCCCAGCGTCGCGCCGGGCGAGCGTGCGCAGCTCGTCATTGGGAACGACCGTCACCGTCGCGAATTGATCGGCGACGATGGGCAAGACGCCTCGGGGCGCCGCGGTCGTTTCGCGCGGCTCGGGTCCGCTCGCGCCTGCGACGCTGCGGCTGCGCTCGCGAGGCGTGCGGGGCGCAGGGGCGGCCGCCCCGCGCTTGATCGGGCTCGCCGCGCCGACCTCGATCGTCGGCAAGGATTGCTGGGCCAAGGCGAGGCCGCCGCAGGCGATCAAGGCGGAAAGCGTCGCGCCGCCGACAAAAAGCGCGTGACGACGAATTTTCCTCATGGCTGCCTGGCCCCCGCGCCTTGTCGGATGTTATAACATAACGTATCCCGACGAAGGTGGGGCCTGTCAATCGGCGAGCGCGTCGAAAGGATGTTTGGATCAAACCCTGTGGCCGGCGCGCAACAGCGGCCTCGGGTCACGCTGAAATATTTTCGGCAAGCTCAGAGAAGAGGCCGGAAGGCCTGTTGCGTCAGCTGGCAGGCTGCGCCGCGCGGTAATTCTCCCATCCTGCCGCGCGAAGCTTGCAGGCAGGGCATTCGCCGCAGCCATAGCCCCAATCGAAACGGCGGCCGCGCTCGCCGAGATAGCAGGTGTGCGTCTCCTCGACGATGAGCCGCACCAGCGCCTCTCCGCCTAGCGCCTCCGCCAGCCGCCAGGTCTCCGCCTTGTCGATCCACATCAGCGGCGTGTGGACCCTTATCTCGCGGTCCACGCCGAGGCTCAGCGCCTGCGCCATGGCGCGGATCGTCTCGTCGCGGCAATCGGGGTAGCCGGAGTAATCCGTCTCGCACATGCCGCCGACGAGATCGGAAATGCCGCGCCGATAGGCGAGCGCGGCGGCGAAAGTCAGGAACAGCAGATTGCGTCCCGGCACGAAGGTATTGGGCAGACCGTCGGCGTTAAACGCGATCTCCGCGTCGCGCGTCAGCGCCGTCTCCGAAATCGCGCCGAGCGCCTCGATGGAAATCGTATGATCCTCGCCGAGCCTCTCGGCCCAGAGCGGCGACAGACGCGCAAGCCCTTCGCGCAACGCCGCGCGCCGTTCGAGCTCGACACGGTGACGCTGGCCATAATCGAAGCCGACGGTTTCGACGCGCGCGAAACGCGACAGCGCCCAGGCGAGGCAGGTCGTGGAATCCTGGCCGCCGGAAAAAAGCACGAGCGCGGATGATCGCAGAGGGGCGGCGTCGGACGTCATCGCCGCTCAGATTAGAGCATGACGCAAGAAGCGCGAAGCGCCGTTGCGCGGCCCTCACGCCGCCACGCGGCGCGTCGGGCGCGCGTCGCTTGTCTCAAACTTCGGCAAGGCGTTCATCACCCGCTGCGGCGGGAAGACGACGATCGCCTCCGTGCCCTCGCGGACCTTGGATTTCAAGAGGAATTGTCCGCCATGCATTTCGACCAGCCCGTTAACGATGGGCAGGCCGAGCCCGGAACCTTCCTCGGCGTTTCTCTGCGCAAGCATGCCGCGCCCAAAAGACGACATCACCACGGCGATTTCGTTTTCGGGAATGCCCGGACCCGTATCCTTGATCGCGATATATTGGCCGCCGGCGCTGGTCCATCCGACCTTGATCGTGACCTGACCTCCCTGCGGCGTGAATTTGATCGCATTGGTGAGAAGATTCTGCACGATCTGGCGAACCGCGCGCTCGTCCGCCCAGATGCGCGGCAGGCTCGGCTCCATCACCTCGGTCAATTTGATGTCGCGCTTGTCCGCGCGGATCGCCAGGAGATGCCGACACTCCTGCGCAATGCCGACGAGCGAGACGCTTTCCTCTTTCAGCTCATAGCGCCCGGCCTCGACGCGTGACAGATCGAGAATCTCATTGATGAGCATCAGCAGATGCTGGCCGCTCGAATGAATGTCGTTGGCGTAGTCGCGATAGGCGGGATTGGCGTGCGGGCCGAATAATTCGCCCTTCAGCACTTCGGAGAAGCCGAGGATCGCGTTGAGCGGCGTGCGCAATTCATGGCTCATCGTCGCGAGGAAGCGCGACTTGGCGAGATTGGCCTCCTCCGCGCGCCGGCGCGCTTCGTCGGAATTCGCCTTCGCCTGTTCGAGTTCGGCGATGAGTTCGTTCTTTTCGGCGCGGAAGAACAAGCCTTCCGAAGCAAGCTGATGGAAGCGCCTGGCGAGCACGTAAAAGAACATCTGCGCCGCCACCACGATCGCGAGCAGCGCGACCGAGGTTCCGCTAAGGCCGGTGAAGCCGATGAAGCCGATGACCGTGAGCGAGGTCGGAACGATCGCCGCGTAAACGGCGGCGGGAATCGTCGCGGTCACCATTGTGTTGAAAGCCGCCGAGAGCAGCAGCATGGCGATGACGAGCGTGCGCGCGTTGGGGTCCTTGGCGTTAAGCAGCAGCGCAGCGACGCCGGCCCAGACCAGGCCATGGATGAATTCAGTGACGACGAATTTCGTGCGCCACCGCATGACCGTGACCTTGGCGTCCTCAAGGGACTGAAGCCGCCTGGCCATGCCGAAACAAAGAACGAGACTCGCGAAAGCGAGAACAGACCAAACGGCCGCGGCGCTCGGCGTCACCCAATAGAGCGACAGCAGCGTCATCATGGCGATGAGAGATACGGCCGAGATCGCCGAGTCGATGCGCGTTTCGGCATAAGCGCGCAGAAGTTCGAGATCGCAACCGCGGTGTCCCGTGTCCGAAGTCGTCAGCCTCTCGCGCGCTTGCCGGACTTTGGCTAAAAGCCGGCGGCGCGTCGTCGCTGTTTCGGGATCGACGCCGCGACCGCGCTCGATCATTTCGGCTGTGACTTCACTCATACTGGACACACACGCGCTCGACACACGCGCGCCAAACTACGCCTCAACAAATGTGATTATTTCTTGGAAACATTAACAGCCCCCTCACAAATTGCCGCAAATTTGTCCATATTCGGCGCGCCGCGCTAACGCGCGATCCGAGGCCGTCATGCTGCTCTACACCACGCCGCTCGCGCCAAATCCCCGGCGAGTCCGGATGTTTCTCGCCGAGAAGAACGTCACGATTCCGATGCGCGACATTAACCTTATGACGCTCGAGCACAAAAACGAGATATATAGACAGGTTAACATTCTTGAGGAGGTTCCGGCCCTCGTTCTCGACGACGGCGAGACGTTAACCAAGTCCGTCGCCATCTGCCGCTATATTGAAAGCCTGTATCCCGAGCCCGCCCTGTTCGGACGCGGCGGACGCGAACAGGCTTTCGTCGAGATGTGGCAGCGGCGGATCGAATTACGGTTGTTCACGCCGGTGGCTCTCGCTTTCCGCCACAGCCATCCGGCGCTGGCGCGGCTGGAGTCGCCGCAGCTCCCCGAACTCGCCGCGCTTCAGCGGCTCCGCGCGCAGCAGACGATGCACTTTCTCGACCAGGAGTTGGCTTCGCGCCGCTTCGTCGCATCCGACGCATTCACCATCGCCGACATTACGGCCTTCATCGCCATGGAGCTGACGAAGCATGGCCGCGTCGAGATTCCCGCGGACCTGCCGCATCTGTCGCGCTGGCGCGCCGAGGTTTCGGCGCGGCCGAGCGCCGCCGTCTGAATGGCGCGCGCATCGGCCAAGAGATTGAGCGAGGTGGCGGCGCGCATTCACGCCTGCCGCTTCTGCGTCGAGACGCCCCATGGCGCGAAGCTGCCGCATGAGCCGCGCCCGGTATTTCGCGTCTCGGCGAAAGCGCGGCTTGTCGTCGCCGGCCAGGCGCCCGGCAATCTCGTCAACCAGACGGGCCTGCCGTTCAACGATCCTTCCGGCAATCGTCTACGCGACTGGATGGGCGTCGATCGCGAGACTTTCTACGACGTCTCGCGCATCGCCATCGTTCCGATGGGTTTCTGCTTTCCTGGAAACGACGCCGCTGGCGGCGATCTGCCGCCGCGCTCCGAATGCCGGGCGCGCTGGCATGACGAACTCTTCGCGGCGCTGCCGCAGATCGAAACGGTGTTGGCGATCGGGCGTTACGCACAAAGCTATCATTTCGCGCGCCTCGGCTGCGGCCTGCTGAAAGGCGCGAGCGTCTCCGACATCGTCGCGCGCTGGCGCGAATTTCAGGAGATACGGCCGCTCGTCTTTCCGCTGCCGCATCCCTCCTGGCGCAATACGGGATGGCTCAAGCGCAACCCATGGTTCGAGACGGAAGTTTTGCCGGCGCTGCGCGCAGAGGTCGCGCGGCTCGTCAAAACATGAGACAAGGCGCGCGTGACGAATGTTTTCATCGGAGAGGGCCCGCGCCGCGTCGTGATCGGCAATGACCGACCGCTGACGCTGATCGCCGGACCCTGCGCGCTTGAGGGCCGCGAGATGGCGCTTGAGATCGCGCAAGAGCTTGCGCGGCTCGGCGAGCGGCTGAAGATCGGCGTCGTCTTCAAGGCCTCCTTCGACAAGGCGAACCGCACGAGCGGCGCCGCGCCGCGCGGCGTCGGACTGGAAGCGGCGCTGCCGATCTTTGCAGAAGTGAAAGAGAAGACCGGCCTGCCGGTGACGACCGACGTGCATGAGGCGGCGCAGTGCGCGCCCCGTAGCGCAAGTCGTGGGCCTGCTGCAAATTCCGGCCTTCCTTTGCCGGCAGACCGATCTCATTGTCGCCGCCGCGCGCACGGGGCGTCCGGTCAACATCAAGAAAGGGCAGTTTCTCGCGCCCTGGGACATGCGCTACGGCGTCGAGAAGGCGCGCGCGGCGGGCGACGGCGGCGTCCTCGTCACCGAACGCGGAACGAGCTTCGGCTACAATGCGCTTGTCGCCGATATGCGCGCGCTGCCGATTTTGAAGGAGACCGGCGCCCCAGTGATTTTCGACGCGACGCACGCCGTGCAGCAGCCGGGCGGCGCAGGCGCGGCCTCTGACGGCGAGCGAGGGTTTGTTTCGACGCTCGCGCGCGCGGCGGTCGCCATCGGCGTCGCGGGGCTTTTCATCGAGACGCATCCCGATCCCGGCGCAGCCGTCTCCGACAGCGCGACGCAAGTTCCGCTCGCCGAGCTCGGCGCGATGGTGGAAGAGCTCATCGCCTTCGACCGGCTGGCGAAGGCGCTCAGTTGATACAAAGTCGGCTCGATCAATTGGCTGGAGTTGTCATTCCCGACAGGCCGAAGGCCTGATCGGGAATCCAAAGTCAACGCGAGACTATATAATTTGTTCTGGATTCCCGATCGCTTCGCTTACAGCGAAGCGTCGGGAATGACATCCGCGAAACTGACTAACTCGCCTCCGCATAATCCGTCAGCCAGCCGACCGCGATAATGACAAGCCCCATGCCCGCGAAAAAGGCGAAGGCTGTTCTTTCGGCGGATATGTCGGGAAGAAAAGCGATCACGATAAGCGCCGGGCCGACGATCCTTTCGACCCAGCCATGGAGAGAGAAGGCCAGCCGCCGAAAGACGCCGAGCGGAAATTTCGTCACGAGCGTCATCGCCAGATGCACGCCCGCGAGAAGCCAGGCGAGCTTCGCCGGAACGCCGCCGAAACCAAGGACGGTTGGCGCGGCCAGGAAAATCAAAACCGTCAGATAGTCGAGATAGCCATGCAGGCGCGCCGCGATGAGTTTCATTTTCCTTCCTCCCTCGCCGGCGGCGCGGATCGGCCGCCGTTCCCTCGTTAGGGCGCGGCGCGGAGGCGGTCTGTCATCTTGATTACAGATCGGCGCGTTTTTCTTCCGCGAGCGATCGCAGCGCGACGTGATTGACGCAGATCAGATCACGCTGATAGTCGAGCGCCCCCTGGCGCCTCAGAGCGTTCATGATCCGCGTCACGACGGGCCGGCTCGCATGAACGAGATCGGCGATGTCCTGCTGCGTGAGCCTGATCTCGAGCGAATAGCCATGCGGGCAAGGCGCGCCGAAGGCGAGCGCAAGCTCGCCCAGCGTCTCGATCAGCCGCGCCGCGACCGTCTTGGTCTGGCGGTCGATCAGCCTGCGCTCAGCCCGCTCCCGCGACGCCTCCAGTCCGGCGCTGAGGAAGCTTGAGAAAGACGGGCTTTTCGCGACGAGACGGGCCACGTCCGAATGTGCGAACATCAGGACGCGCGCTTCGCCGATCGCGCTCGCGGCATGCGCCGACGCTCTTCCAGGCGAAGCGCTCCCGAAAAGATCGCCGGCCCCCGCGACGGCGAGCGTGATCTGCGCCCCGCTCTCGGCGACATGCGAAAGCCTGACGACGCCGTGGATCAAACAATAGAGAAAGCCCGGCTCCTCGCCCTGCCGGTAAAGCGTCTCGCCGTCTAAGAAGTCCGCTTCCCGGAGCGACGGCGCGCAGAGCCGCCACGCGGCGATGTTTTCTTCCGACAGCATGTCGTCGCCTGGCATTTCCGGTGACCGCGCATCCTATCAAAAATCGAAGCCGCGCGGCCGATCTCGCTCAAAGAAACCGAGCCCGAGCCATTTCCCCGAAAACTCTCATTGGACCTGTCATTTTTCCGTTATTTGGCGCTTTTGCCTGACTGGAATGAGCATATCGTGATCACGCTAAGCATTTAACGTCCATGCGAAGGAGAATAAGATGATTCAACATAGCGGAAACTCGCTATTAAAGGCGTTCAGCTTTATTGCTGGCGGATTGGCTTTCTTTCTTGTCGTAATGCATCAGGCTTCACAACTATTCCGTTGATCAAAACCGGACCATCGCCAAATATAACGGCGAATAAGCCCTGTCCTATTGGCGCGGCGCCCCGTCTTTGCTCGCGGCTTGTCGGTTCCGCCGCATGCGGCGCGCCATGACTGCCCCGCCGATCGTCGGACGGCCATGGCCTTCGGCGGTCGGCGGCGGGCTTTTCGCAAGGCAAAAAAGCGACGTCTCATCCCCGCCCGCGATAGGGCGGCACGCCCTGGTCCGGGAGCCATAGTCCTTCCGGCGGCGCGCCGGTCTGCCAGAAGACGTCGATCGGCATGCCGCCGCGCGGATACCAATAGCCGCCGATGCGCAACCATTTCGGTTTCAGCGCCGCGACAAGATCGCGCGCGACGCGCAGCGTGCAGTCTTCGTGAAAGGCGCCGTGGTTGCGGAAGCTCCCGAGATAGAGCTTCAAGGATTTCGACTCGATGAGCCATTCGGCGGGCGCATAGTCGATGACGAGATGGGCGAAATCCGGCTGGGCCGTCACCGGGCAGAGCGAGGTGAACTCGGGCGCCGCAAAGCGCACGAGATAGGTCGCGTCCTTATGCGGATTGGGCACGAGGTCGAGCTCGGCCTCGTCCGGCGAAGCCGGTAAGGCGGCCTTGCGGCCGAGCAGCGCGGGTCCCTTATGCGTCTTGGTCATGCGCGTAACAATCGCGACTTTCGTCTCGCGTCAAGCGAGCAGTGAGATTGACCCGCCTCGATGGCGCGACATCTAGACTGCTTCCGGGAAGCGTCGCCCGCACTCCCTTTTTTACGCTTAACCTCAAGGCGCGGCGGCGCGGATCGCCAAGCATAAGGAGGAGGATATGTCGAAGAAGGACCCGGCAAAAAAGAAGGATAGAAGCGCGCTGGAAAAGCTCTTTCTACACGCCCTGAAAGACATGTATTTCGCCGAAGGCGCCATTCACAAAGCTCTCGTGGACATGGCCGGCGCTGCGAAGCTCCCCAGTCTGCAAGCGGCGCTGACGGCGCATTGTCAGGAGACGGCGGATCAGACCGGGCGGCTCGAAAAAGTGTTCGAGCTATTCGACGCGAAGCCGAAAGCCGTTCCCTGCGAAGCGATCAAGGGAATATTGGCGGAAAGCGCCAATGTCCTGGATCAGTTCGGCGATACCGAGGCCGCCGACGCGGCGGCGATCTTCTGCGCTCAGGCGATCAAGCATTATGAGATCACCCGCTACGGCACGCTGCGCGAATGGGCGCGCGAGCTCGGGGCGACGGAAGCCGCGCGCATTTTGTCGGAACTGCTCGATCAGGAATACGCCGCCGACCAGATGCTGACCAAGATCGCCGAGGATCGCGCCAATAAGGTCGCCGAGGGCGCAATCGCCGCGGAATGACGCCATCGGGCGAATGAACGGACAAGGCTCGCGAAGCGTTTATGGATCGCGGGCGTCCGGGCATTCGCCGATGCGCAGGGTAATTGGATGCGCGGTCATCCAGCCGGAGAGAAAACGGTTCTCGTCGCGCCCGAGCGAGACGAGCATTTCATTGCGCACGATTTCGAGCCATTTCTGGCGACGATCCGGCGTGTTCATTTCGGCCGGCACGCCAAGGTCGATGGCCTTCACCGCGAATTGGTAGGGCATCGTGTCCCAGAAGGCGACGCCGCCGCGCCCCGGCATCGCGGACACATCCGCCTCCGGCGTATGCGCGAGCTTCTCCTGCTCCTCGATGGCAACCGCGCCGGCCTTGCCGCTCTGCGGCGCGTCGATGGCGACGCCGTTGCGGTAGAACATGTTTTGAAGCGCGCCCTTGCGCGCGGCGACCAGATTGCCGCCGACGACGAAAACCGCCCCGGAAGTTTTAACGGCGCAGCTTAGAGCCCGGTCGAAACAGGAGGCCACGCCCGGCCATATGGGCGGCGCAGCCGGCTTCGATCCAGCGCGCCATCGTCTCGGGCTTCACCTCGAGCACATAGGCGACGCCGGGCGTCTCGCCCTGCTTATATTCGCAGCGCTCGACGAGCGCCGCAGGCCAGCCGAGGAAATCCTCCTTCACCGGCGCGCAATTGCCGCCGACGGGAGACTTATCCTGCGCGGCCTTCACGGCCGCGACATGCTCCTCCGTCTGCGCCATGGCGGCGGAGGGCGCGAGGAGGGCCAGGCAGGCCGCCAGCGCCCCGCGCGCGAGCCGTCTCTCGATGAGGGCCATCCGATCCTCCCCGCAGACTGCCTGCCGCAGACGAATGGCAAACGCCCGCTTCTTCCTTGATTAAGCTCAAGGATAGAGGGGCGCCCCCGCCAGTCAATGTAATTCGCCGGCGGCTCCATGCCGCGCCGCAGCAGATTCTCATGCGCAGCGGATGGTCAAGCCGCGCTTTTTACGGCCGAGGCTTTCCCGCGCGGCGCAATAGGGCTACAAGTCGCGCGGCTCCGCGCCGCATCATAAAGAGGCCCAAAAATGACCGAGATCGTCGACATCCACGCCCGCGAAATTCTCGACTCGCGCGGGAATCCCACCGTCGAGGTCGATGTCACGCTGGAGGATGGCTCTTCGGGCCGCGCGGCGGTCCCATCCGGCGCCTCGACGGGCGCGCATGAGGCGGTGGAGAAGCGCGACGGCGACAGCAAACGCTATCTCGGCAAGGGCGTGCTGACGGCGGTCGACAACGTCAATGACGAGATCGCCGGCGCGCTGCTCGGCTTCGAGGCCGAAGACCAGGTCGCGATCGACGAGACGATGATCCGGCTCGACGGCACGCCCAATAAGGAGCGCCTCGGCGCCAACGCCATTCTCGGCGTGTCGCTCGCCGTCGCCAAGGCCGCCGCCGAGGCTTCGACCCTTGCGCTCTACCGCTATGTCGGCGGAACGCAGGCGCGCGTGTTGCCGACGCCGATGATGAACATCGTCAATGGCGGCGTGCACGCCGACAACCCGATCGACTTCCAGGAATTCATGATCATGCCGACCGGCGCGGAGAATGTCCGCGACGCCATCCGCTGGGGCGCGGAGATTTTTCACACGCTGAAAGCGGCGCTGAAAAAAGCCGGCCTCAGCACCTCGGTCGGCGACGAAGGCGGCTTCGCGCCCAACCTTCCCTCCGCCGAAGCGGCGCTCGACTTCATCATGAAGGCGATCGAGACCGCCGGCTTCAAGCCGGGCGTCGACGTGCATCTGGCCTCCGACTGCGCCGCGACCGAGTTCTTCAAGGACGGCAAATATGTCTATGAAGGCGAAGGCGTGACGCGCACGATCGACGAGCAGGTCGCCTATCTCGCCAAGCTCGCCGGCGCCTATCCGATCGTCTCGATCGAAGACGGCATGGCCGAAGACGATTGGGAGGGCTGGAAGAAGCTCACCGACGCGATCGGCGATAAGGTCCAGCTCGTCGGCGACGATCTCTTCGTCACCAATGTGACGCGCCTGACGCGCGGCATCGAGGGCGGGATCGCCAATTCGCTGCTGGTGAAGGTCAATCAGATCGGCACGCTGACCGAGACGCTCGCCTCGGTCGAGACCGCGCATCGCGCCGGCTACACCACGGTCTTCTCGCATCGCTCCGGCGAGACGGAAGATTCGACGATCGCCGATCTCGTCGTCGCGACGAACAGCGGCCAGATCAAGACCGGCTCGCTCGCGCGCTCCGACCGCACCGCAAAATACAACCAGCTCATCCGCATCGAGGAGGAGCTGGGCGACGCCGCGATCTACGCCGGCAAGAGCGCGCTGAAGGCGCTGGCGTAAGAAAGCGGAGTCAGCTTCTCCCGGCATATTTATTCGCTCACGACGTTCAAATCCTCCCCCTTGCGGGGAGGGGCGATCGAAGCTCGCCGGGTTGCGGAATCTCGTAAAGCGTTTCGACGACGCTTGCGTCATAGCGCCCTCACCCGGCTGCTCCGCAGCCACCCTCCCCGTAAGGGAGAGGGTTAGCGCCCTCGCCCAATGACTATGGAAAAAACCTTCGATCCCGCCTCAATCGAAAGCGCGCATCCGCAGCGCGTGGGAAGAGGCGCAGGCGCCTTTCGCGCCGGGCGTCCCGAACGCGCCAAGGCCGCCCCCTACTCCATCGTCATTCCGCCGCCCAACGTCACCGGCTCCCTGCATATGGGCCATGCGCTCAACAATACGCTGCAGGACATTCTCGTGCGCTATCGGCGCATGAGGGGCAAGGACGTGCTGTGGCAGCCGGGCACGGATCACGCCGGCATCGCGACGCAAATGGTCGTCGAGCGCCAGCTGATGGAGCGCCAGGAGCATCGCCGCGCCTTGGGCCGCGAAAAATTCGTCGAGCGCGTGTGGGAATGGAAGGCGGAATCCGGCGGCAAGATCGTCGAGCAATTGAAGCGGCTCGGCGCCACTTGCGACTGGTCGCGCGAGCGCTTCACGCTGGATGAAGGCCTATCGCGCGCGGTCGTGAAAGTCTTCGTGCAGCTCTATCGCGACGGGCTGCTCTACAAGGACAAGCGCCTCGTCAATTGGGACCCCGCGCTGCATACGGCGATCTCCGATCTCGAAGTGCAGCAGGTGGAAGTGAAGGGCCATCTCTGGCACTTCAAATATCCGGTCGTCGATGACGCGGGCGAGGAGACCGGCGAGTTCATCGTCGTCGCGACGACGCGCCCCGAGACGATGCTCGGCGATACGGCCGTCGCCGTGCATCCGGAGGATGAGCGCTACAAGGCAGCTCGTCGGCAAGAAGGCGTGCGCCTGCCGCTCGTTGGCCGCCTCATTCCGATCGTCGCCGACGAATATTCCGACCCCGAAAAGGGCACGGGCGCGGTGAAGATCACGCCCGCGCATGACTTCAACGATTTCGAAGTCGGCAAGCGGCACGGGCTGCGCGTGATCAATGTGCTCGATCCGCAGGCGCAGATGACGCTCAAAGCCAATGCCGAATTTCACGAAGGCTTGGCGCCTTCGGAAGAACTCGTCGCGACCGTCTCCGCGCTCGACAGCCTCGATCGTTTCGCGGCGCGCAAGCGCGTCGTCGAGATGATGGAGGCGCGCGAGCTTCTCGACGGGATCGACGATCACAAGCACATGGTCCCGCATGGCGACCGCTCGGGCGCGGTGCTCGAGCCGCGCCTCACCGACCAATGGTATGTGGACGCCAAGACTCTTGCGCAGCCGGCGCTCGCCGCCGTGCGCGACGGCACGCACCGTCTTCGTGCCGAAGAATTGGGAGAAGACCTATTTCGACTGGCTGGAGAACATCCAGCCCTGGTGCGTGTCGCGCCAGCTCTGGTGGGGCCATCGCATTCCGGCCTGGTATGACGAAGACGGCAATGTCTATGTCGAAGAGACGGAAGACGCCGCCATCGCCGCGCGCGCGCGCCAAGCGCGGCGAAGGCGTAACGCTCACGCGCGACGAAGACGTGCTCGACACCTGGTTCTCCTCCGCGCTCTGGCCCTTCTCGACGCTCGGCTGGCCGGAGGAGACGCCGGAGCTTGCGCGCTACTATCCGACGAACGTGCTCGTCACCGGCTTCGACATCATCTTCTTCTGGGTCGCCCGCATGATGATGATGGGCCTCCATTTCATGGGCGAGGTCCCCTTCCGCGACGTCTATATCCACGCGCTCGTCCGCGACGAGAAGGGCGCGAAGATGTCGAAGTCGAAGGGCAATGTCATCGACCCGCTGCATCTCATCGACGACTATGGCGCGGACGCGCTGCGCTTCACGCTCGCCGCCATGGCGGCGCAGGGCCGCGACATCAAGCTCTCGACACAGCGCGTCGAAGGCTATCGCAATTTCGCGACGAAGCTCTGGAACGCCTCGCGCTTCGCCGAGATCAACGGCTGCGCGCGCGTCGAAGGTTACGATCCGCGCGCCAATAAGATCACGCTCAACCGCTGGATCGTCGGCGAAGCGGCGCGCACGATTGCGGAGGTGAGCGCGGCGATCGACGCCTATCGTTTCAACGACGCGGCGAACGCCGCCTATCGCTTCGTCTGGAATATCTTCTGCGACTGGTATCTCGAACTCGCCAAGCCGCTGCTGCAAGGCGCCGATGGCGCGGCGAAGGACGAGACGCGCGCGACCGCCGCCTTCGTTCTCGATCAAATCTACGCGCTGCTGCATCCCTTCATGCCCTTCATCACCGAGGAGCTTTGGGCGATCAAGGGCGCGGAAGGCCCCAAGCGCGAGACGATGCTGGCGCTGCGCAATGGCCGTCGCTCGAAGGCTTGGAGGACGCCGAGGCCGAGAGCCGAAATCGGCTGGGTGGTCGATCTCATTTCCGAAATCCGCTCGCTGCGCGCCGAGATGAATCTGACGAGCGAGACCGAACTGCTGCTCGTCGGCGCCGACGCCGCGCTGCAGGCGCGCGCCGTGCGCTGGGACGAGACGATGCGCAAGCTCGCGCGCCTCTCGCGCCTCGGCTTCGCTGAGGCCGCGCCGAAGGCCACCGCGCAGCTTCTCGTGCGCGGCGGCCTCGCCGCCATGCCGCTCGAAGGCGTGATCGATCTTGCAGCCGAGAAGGCGCGGCTCGCCAAGGAGATCGCCAAGCTCGAAACCGACGTCAAAAAACTCGACGCGAAGCTCGCCAATGAAGGCTTCCTCGCCAAGGCCGACGAAGAGGTGATCGAAGAACATCGCGAGCGCCGCGAAGAAACCGCCGCGCGCATCGACAAGCTCAACGCGGCGCTGGGAAGGCTGGGCTAGGGCTTCGTTTTCTCGACGACGCCAACGATCGGCCCCATGGTCGGCGCCAAACGATCGTGCCGCGAGAGCGAGGGCGCATAGAGCGCCGAGGCCGCGCCGCCATCGAGAAACAGCGCGTCCGGGACAATGCAGGCGATCGCGAAAGAGGTGCGCGAATTGGTGAAAGGTCACCGGCCGGTTGGAGATGGCGAAACGCACCAAATGGCCGTCCGCGACGCCGACGCCGTTGCGAAATTTTTCCGACATGCCGTCGTCGTGAATACGCGGATGAATGCGCCCGCCGATGACCAGCATCGGCCCCGATTGCGTCGCGAATTTTGGCCGCATCCGGCTCTTGAGAAAGCGCGCGGTCTCCGTCACGCCGGCGCGGGCGCCGTCGATCCAGAAGACGCCATTGGGCTTCATGTGAAAATTGCCGGCGCCGCCGCGCATGTTGGCGCCGTTGAAGGTCCGCCCATTCTCGACGTAAAGCCCGACCGGCGCGCGGTCCTCGTTATACATGCCGGCGTTCATGGCGAAGACGAGCGTCTCTCCCTTGCGCTCCAGATCGCCCAAGACGCGCGAGAAAGCGCCGTAGGTCTCGCCTTTCTCGTCGCGCAGAAACAGGCGAATGTCGCTCTTGCGCGCGTCGAAGTCGCACACCGTATAGGCGACGCCGTCGTCCTCGATCTCGGCGCAGGGTCCGGGATCGGCGGCGGCCCGCGTTGCGAAGAAAAACGCCAGTCCGGCCCAGACCGCCAAAACTTTCAAATCGCCTCGGAACATGCGAACCCTTTATTCTGCGCCGCGCGGCGAACCTCCTTTCTTCCTATCGTCGAAACCGCGATGCGCAAACACCGGTTTGGCGCTATGTCATTCCCGGCGGGCCGAAGGCCTGACCGGGAATCCAGAACAACGTCATGAATGGCTGGGTTTATGCTGGATTCCCGATCGCGCGCCTTGCGCGCGTCGGGAATGACAACCGCTAAGGGGCGGCGCGCGCCGGTTTGAAACGGCGCCGCCGCAAGGCTAGATAGGCGGGAAACAAGCGCGCCGGTCCGAGCGCGCGCGGGAGAGCCGATTGTCTCATTCGATAACAGAAGCCATCGAGGCCGTCGCGCGCGGCGAAATCGTCGTCGTCACCGATGACGACGACCGCGAGAACGAAGGCGACCTCGTCGTCGCCGCTTCTCTCTGCACGCCGGAGAAAATGGCCTTCATCATCCGCCACACCAGCGGCATCGTCTGCGCGCCGCTGCCGATCGAAGACGCGCGCCGCCTGCATCTCGCGCCGATGGTCGCGGAAAACGACGCGCCATTGGCGACGGCCTTCACCGTCTCCGTCGATGCGCGTCACGGCCTCACCACCGGCATTTCCGCCGAGCAGCGCTGCAACACTGTGCGCGCGCTCGCCAACGGCAATATGGGCGCGGCCGATTTCGTCCGCCCAGGCCATGTCTTTCCGCTGATCGCCAAGGACGGCGGCGTGCTGATGCGCTCCGGCCACACCGAAGCCGCCGTGGATTTGTGCAAGCTTGCCGGCCTGCCGCCGGTCGGCGTCATCTGCGAACTCGCCAATGACGACGGCACGGTGATGACAGGCGGGCAGATCGCCGACTTCGCCCGCGCGCATGATTTGCAGCTCGTTTCGGTCGCCGACCTCATCGCCTATCGGCAGGCGCGCGAAAAGCTCGTCGAGCGCGTCGCGACCTTCCCGGTCGTCACCGACGCCGGCGAGATGACCGGCCACGCCTATGTGACGCCCTTCGACAGCGTGCAGCATTTCGCCTTCGTGCTCGGCTCGATCGGCGACGGGCGCGACGTGCCGACGCGCCTGCATCGCGCCGACATTCTCGCCGACGTCTTCGGCGGCGCGCAGACGATCAAGAAAACGCTCGCTCGCTTCGGGCGCGAGGGACGCGGCGTGCTCGTTTATTTGCGCGACGGCGCGGCGGGCGTGCCGGCCAATGTCGTGGGACGGCAGGAAGAAAACGCCGAAGAGACGCGCAAGCGCCAATGGCTCGACGTCGGTCTCGGCGCGCAGATCTTGAAGGATTTGGGCGTCTCGTCGATCCGGCTGCGCTCGTCCTCCTCAAAGCCGCGCGCCTTCGTCGGGCTGTCGGGCTTCGGGATCGAGATCACCGCCGTGGAGCCGGTGGAGTAAGCGGCCGCTGGCGCCGCCGCCAAATGACGAAGGCGAAGCCAAGAATGAAAATCGAGGCGAGGCCAGCGATAAGCAGGTCGGAGCCGGCGGATTGAATGACGAAGAATATGCGCCCGCCCTGGTAGGCCGTTCCGTCGGCCTTTCTGATGTTTACCGCGATAATGTATTTTCCGTCTTCGGCGAAATCATAATCGAAGCTCAACGCCGCATCGCCATGCGCCTGATATGTCTTGAGCAGTTCCGGCGGCTTGAGTTCATTCTTGCCCCAAAACAATTGGACCTCGATGTCCAGATCTTTCAAATCATCAAAGAGCGGCGGGCGCGCTTTTTCATCCCCGTAGCCGGCTAATCTCCAAATTCAAACGGGTCGGCCCAAAGCTGGGGATTTCGCGGTAATGGCGTTCTGTCGCCCCTTCCTCATTTCTTTGAGTCGCGAAGAAAACCAGTCGATAGGGGCCAACGTCGAAAGCGCCCTCGCAAGTTTCTCCCTTGCAGGCGCTGGGCGCGGCGGCCCGCGCCAACAGGCCCGCGCCGGCAAAGAAGGCGATCAGCGCGACGAGCAACGCTCGATTGAACATTCTTACTCCCCATTCGAACGCGATTATGAGCGACGCTGATTTTTCGCGCCACCTCTCCGCCCGTCATGCCCGCGCTCGTCGCGGGCATCCACGCGGATTGACGTGGATGGCCGGGACAAGCCCGGCCATGACGCAACGCGGACAAGACGCATGGTCACGACGCGTGGCGGTCAATCCGCGCGCGGATGCGCCGAGCGATAGGCCTCCAACAGGCGCTGCTTGTCGACGGCGGTGTAAATCTGCGTCGTCGACAGCGAGGCGTGGCCGAGCAATTCCTGAATCGTGCGCAAATCGCCGCCGCGGCCCAGGAGATGCGTCGCGAAGGAGTGGCGCAGCGCATGGGGCGTCGCGCTATCGGGCAGGCCCAGCGCCCCGCGCAGACGCTCCACAGCCAGTTGGACGATGCGCGGCGACAGCGGCCCGCCCCGCGCGCCGACGAATAGCGGCCCGCCGGCAAGATCATAGGGGCAGAGCGCCAGATAGGCTTCGATCGCCTCGCGCACCGGGGCGATCACCGGCGCGGCGCGCGTCTTGCCGCCCTTGCCGAGGATCGTGACGCGATCGGCCGCGCCAATCGGCGCCTCGGCGCGCGAGATCGACAGCGCCTCGGAGATTCGCAGCCCCGCGCCATAGAGCAGAGCCAGAACGGCGGCGTCGCGCGCGATAATCCATGGTTCGCGCGCCTCGCCCGCCCGCAGCGAAGGGTCGATCACGTCGCGGGCGTCCGTGACGGTCAGCGCCTTGGGAAGGCTATGCGGGCGCTTGGGAGGGCGCACCGCGCCGAAGAAATCGGTCTTGGCGAGGCCCTTCTTTTCGAGAAATCTCAAGAAGTTGCGCACTGCGGCCAGCCCCCGCAGCAGCGAGCGGCTCTCCAGCCCGTCATTGCGCCGCTTGGCCAGAAAAGCGCGTAAATCCGCGGGCTGAAGCGATTTCAGCGCGGCGGCGTCCGGCCGCGCGCCGAGATGTTCGGTGAGAAAGACCAGAAAAGCCGCAAGATCACGCGCATAGGCGTCCATCGTATGGCGCGAGGCGCGGCGCTCGCCCGCTAGATGACGCAGCCACAGCGCCGCCTCTTGCGCGATCGCGGGCGCGGCCGCGAAAAACGCCGCGTCGGGCGGCGCCTTCGCCAGCTTCGGCGCGCTCGCGCGCTTTAAGGGAATCGAATCGCGCATGAGGCCAGCTTCGCGCGCAAAGCGTAAATAAAGGCCCGCTTGCGCCGCCTGCCAGCCTATTCGCCCAGCCTTGATCTCGGCCTTGGCCTTGGCGAGCATTTCTTCCATCGTGCGGCGAATCTGGTGCTCGGACTGGTCGACGCCGGCGGCCTCGAAATCCTTCTTCACCTGCGCCACGACGCGCTCGTCGGCGTCGGCGGCGACTTCGGCCGCGACGAGGGCATCGGCGTAGGCCTGGGCGTCCGCGGCGCTCTTGCCGAGCTTTTCGGCCGCCCAGAGGCCGAGCAGCTTGTTGCGGCGGGCCTCGGCGCGGAACTGCAGCTCCTCATCATGGACAAAGCGTTTCTCGAACGATTCTTCGCGCTGGTCGAAAGTGCTCATATCCATCCTCGGCCGGTTGTTTTTTATAAAGCGCGGCGGCGAGAAAACCGCATCGGCGCTGGCTCGGATATAGGCGCATTCGCACGTAAAGCCAATGCCGGAAAGCGCAGCCCTGGCCGCGTCGAAAGCCCGGATTTTAGGCGCGTTGTGTCGGCTTTCCCTTTGCGATAGAGTGCGATGTCGGCTTGTCACTGGTCGCCAAAGTCGCTAGGACCGCCGTCATCTGCGGCCAGGGCCCCTGCCCGCCGCCGCTCCCTGAGGCGCCGCGCCCAGAACGGGCGCCGAATGCGGACACGACTTCGGAGGAGCTCGGCCCACCCCATGGATTTTCTCAAGCCCCGGTTGATCCCTATGAACCGCCGTCGCCGCATCTACGAAGGCAAGGCCAAGGTCCTCTATGAGGGCCCGGAGCCCGGCACTTTGATCCAGCACTTCAAGGACGACGCCACCGCCTTCAACGCCAAGAAGCACGAGGTCATCGACGGCAAGGGCGTGCTCAACAACCGGATCTCGGAACATATCTTCCAGCATCTGAACAGCATCGGCGTGCCGACGCATTTCATCCGCCGCTTGAACATGCGCGAGCAGCTGATCCGCGAAGTGGAAATCATCCCGCTCGAAGTGGTCGTGCGCAATGTCGCGGCGGGTTCGCTCGCCAAGCGGCTGGGCATGGAGGAAGGCACCCAGCTGCCGCGCTCCATCATCGAGTTCTATTACAAGAACGACGCGCTCGACGATCCGATGGTTTCGGAAGAGCACATCACCGCCTTCGGTTGGGCGACGCCGCAGGAAATCGACGACGTCATGGCGCTCGCCATCCGCGTCAACGACTTCCTCTCCGGCCTGTTCCTTGGCGTCGGCATCCGCCTCGTCGACTTCAAGATGGAATGCGGGCGGCTGTGGGAAGGCGACATGATGCGCATCGTCGTCGCCGACGAGATTTCTCCCGATAGTTGTCGGCTGTGGGACATCAAGTCCAACGATAAGCTCGACAAGGATCGTTTTCGCCGCGACATGGGCGGGCTGGTCGAGGCCTACACCGAGGTCGCGCGCCGGCTCGGCATCATGCAGGAAAACGAGACCATCCGCACCGGCGCGCCGAAACTGGTGCAGTAACGGCGCGCGCCGCGCTGGGAAGACGAAAATGGGCGTCCCCTCGCTCGATGAAGGACCGATGCGCGCGGAGGAATTCTTCGCGTTCACGGCCACGCGCCCCGACAATGAGAAGTGGGAGCTGATCGAGGGGGAGCCGATCTTGAACGCCTCGGCGAGTTTTCTGCATCAGATCATCGCGAGCAATTTGATCGTGCTGCTCGGTCAATTTGATAGAGAAACTGACGCCAATTGGGCTGCCGTGCCGGGCATCGGCGTGCGTCTTTCGGCGATCGACGTTCCGGTTCCCGACGTTCTGATCCGACCCAACAACACGCTCGTTGGCGTCGAATGCGACGACATGATCATCGCTTTCGAAGTTCTGTCTCCGTCGACTGCCGATTACGACCTGCGCTGGAAGCGCAAGGCCTACGCCTCCCTGCCTTCGCTCGCGCAATATGTCGTCGTTGCGCAGGACGCGGTCGAGGTTGTCTCCTATGACCGCGCCGCCGGCTTTGCTGAGCGCCGCTTCGAGGCCGTGGACGCGCAACTCGATCTGCCCGCGATCGGCGTGCGGCTGACGTTGCGGGATATTTACCGCGGCACGGGGCTTGTGTAGGCGTCCGCGCGGCGGCTTGCGCTTTGTGCGACAAGCCACTAACCCGTTGCTCAGTTTTCTCCTGATCCTCGGACAGCCCATGAAAGCCCGCGTCGTCGTCACCCTCAAATCCGGCGTTCTCGATCCGCAAGGCAAGGCCATCGAAGGCGCGTTGAAGTCGCTCGGCGTCGAAGGCGTCGCCAGCGTGCGGCAGGGCAAGGTGTTCGACCTCGAACTGGCGGGCGCCGACGCCGCGAGCGCCAGGGCGCAATTGCAGGCCGCCTGCGAGAAGCTGCTCGCCAACACCGTCATCGAAAACTACCAGATCGATCTATGAAAGCCGCCGTCGTCGTCTTCCCCGGCTCCAATCGCGAAGGCGACATGGCGCGCGCGCTGCAACAGGCGACCGGCCAGGCGCCGGCGATGCTCTGGCACGCCGACCATGAACTGCCGGCCGGAACGGATCTCGTCGTGCTGCCGGGCGGCTTTTCTTACGGCGATTATTTGCGTTGCGGCGCCATCGCCGGCCGCGCCGCCATCATGGACGCGGTGCGCGCGCACGCCGCGCGCGGCGGGCTCGTGCTCGGCGTCTGCAACGGATTCCAAATTCTTTGCGAGAGCGGCCTCTTGCCAGGCGTGCTGATGCGCAACGCTAACTTACGCTTCGTGTGCAAGATGCAGCATCTGCGGGTCGAGCGAAACGACACGGTCTTCACGCGCCAATACGCCAAGGGTCAGGTGATCGAAGTCTGCATCGCGCATGGCGAAGGCAATTACGAAGCCGACGACGCGACGATCGAGCGGCTGGAGGGCGAAGGCCTCGTCGCTTTCCGCTATTGCGATGCGAGCGGCAAGCGCGGCGGCGAGGCCAATCCCAATGGCTCGCGCAACGACATCGCAGGGATTTATTCGGAAAAGCGCAATGTGCTTGGCCTGATGCCGCATCCCGAAAATCTCATCGATCCGCTGGTCGGCGGAATCGACGGCCGCGCGCTGTTCGAAAGTCTCGCCAGCGCGGCGTGAGCGCCTACGCTTTTGGCGGCAGCGGAAAAAGCCCGACGAAGCGCTCGGCGAGCGAACGGTCGCCCTCGATAGCCAGCGCCCCCTGCGCCTCGAGCGCCTTGAGCGGAACGCCGCCGTAAACTGCCGCGGCGATAGACGTCGGGGCGCCCGAGAAAACCACATCAGTCCGGTCGAGCGCGTCCCGCGCGGCATCGCATTTGCCGCCGCCGATGCGCACAAGAAACGTCTCGTCGCCGATGCGGAAGCCGACGCGCGCTTTCAGTCCTTTCGCCCTGTTCGCGTCAAACATCGTCTTGAACGACAGCATGAGCGAAGCCGTGCTCAAGGGCAGCGTCGGATCGTGCAAGGGCGAGCGCGCCGCCCAACGGCCGAGCACGCTTAACACCGGCTCTATCTCATAACCCCAGGGGGTGAGTTCATAGACATGGCTTGCGGCGGGCGGCGGCAGCTTGCGACGCGTCAGCGCGCCGATTTCTTCGAGCCGCTCCAGACGCTGTGTCAGCACATTGGCGCTGACGCCAGGAAGATCGGCGCGCAGATCGCTGAATCTTTTCGCGCCGAACATCAGTTCGCGCATCACCAGCAACGCCCAACGTTCGCCAATGAGATCAAGCGCATGCGCCGCCCCGCAGGCGTCGTCATAGCTGCGGGCGTGAGCCCCCTTCGCAGCTACCTTGGCCTTTTTAGTTATTTTTCCTAACTTCATTGTTGCTTTTTATAACTGATGCGGCTAGCCTCGGCAACGGCTGGTTTCGAGAGAGTTCTGCTATGGCGATGCTCATCTTTGTCAATCTTCCCGTCGCCGATCTGCCGAAAGCCACGGCTTTCTATGAATTGATCGGCGCCAGGAAGAACCCGCAGTTCTGCGACGACACAGCCTCCTGCATCGTCTTTTCCGATACGATCTACGCGATGCTGCTGACGCACGACAAATTTCGCCAGTTCACGACAAAGAAGATCGCGGACGCCAAGACCAGCGCGCAAGCGCTGATCTGCATCTCGGCCGAAAACCGCGCCGCGGTCGACGATTTGGTGGCTAAGGCGCAGCGCGCTGGCGGAACGCCAGATCCAACGCCCACCCAGGATTTCGGCGTCATGTATGGCCGCAGCTTCGAGGATCTCGACGGCCATATCTGGGAGATCATGTGGATGGACGCAGAAGCGGCGGCAAAGGGCTGCCCGCAACAAGGAGCGGAGCAATGAGCTACGTCGACGGTTTCGTTATTCCCGTGCCCACGGGCAAGAAGGAAGACTATCGCAAGGCCGCCGCGCAAATGTGGCCGCTGTTGAAGGAGTTTGGCGCGGGGCGCGTTGTGGAGTGCTGGGGCGACGACGTGCCCGACGGCAAAGTCACCGACTTCAAGCGCGCCGTCGCCGCGGAGAGTGGCGAGGCCATCGTGTTTTCGTGGATTATATGGCCGTCCAAAGACGTGCGCGACGCGGCGCACAAGAAAATGCACGAAGACCCGCGCATGAAAGACATGCCGATGCCATTCGACGGCAAGCGCATGATCTTCGGCGGATTCAGCGTCCTGCTCGACGAAAGCGCGCCATGACGCTCACGCTGTATGGCCATCCGTTTTCGTCCTACACGCAAAAGGCGCTGATTGCGCTTTATGAGAACGACACGGCCTTCCAATTTCGATCGCTCGAGGACAAGCAAGCGGAAGGGGAGTGGGCCGCGCTTTGGCCGATAAGACGCTTTCCGCTTCTGCTCGACGATGACCGCAGGGTCATGGAGGCCAGCGTCATCGTCGAATATCTGGACCTGCGCCATCCTGGCCGAACGACGCTCGTGCCGCGCGAAGCGCATGCGGCGGTCGACGTCCGCTTCATGGATCGGTTCTTCGACAATTACGTCATGACGCCCATGCAAAAAATCGTGTTTGATCGTCTGCGCCCGGAAGGAGATCGAGATTCATTTGGAGTCGCTGAAGCGCGTCGGACGCTGGACACGGCATACGACTGGCTAAACGAAAAGATGAAAGGTCGGGAATGGGCGGCGGGAGAGGATTTCTCGCTCGCGGATTGCGCGGCGGCGCCAGCGCTTTTTTACGCCGACTGGTCTCACCCCATAAGCGACAGCGCTGGCGAATGTTATGGCATATCGCCGTCGTCTCCTCAGTCGCCCCTCCTTCGCGAGAGCCGTCGACGAAGCGAGACCTTATCGCGCTTATTTTCCTCTCGGCGCGCCGGATCGGGACTGACGCCGCCCTCTTATCGCCGCGCCGCGCGCGCGACATTCCACAATGCGCGCTCGGCCTCCATTTGCGCGACGGCGGCGTTGGCGCGCGCGCGCATTTGCGCCGCGCGCAGCGGTTCGATCAGCGCGCCAAGCCGCGACGACGACCAGCTCTTGAGCTGCTCCTCCATCAGCGCGCGATGCATGAAGCCGAAGCCCGCGCGCATCAGCGCCGAGACGCCGGCGTCGGGGCGCCCGCCCTCGCGCTCCATGGCGAGACGGCCGCGATGCAGCGCCACCGCGTAACGCAGCGCGCCGAAGAGGAGCTGCGAGGCGTCGCCGCCCTGGGCGAAAAAAGCGTCGAGCGCCACGCCGACGCCAGCGTCGCCGGCGAAAGCCGCCGTCACGACGCGATCCGACGCGATGTTTGAGGCATGCGCGACGATGGCCTCGACATCCGCGGCCTCGACATGCTCGCGCCCATGCATATAGAGCGCGAGCTTATTGAGTTCGGCGCGGCTCATCAGCCGGTCTTCGCCGAGCGCGCCGAGCAGCAGGCCGCGCGCCTCGGGACTGGCGACAAGGCCCGCCTCGCGCAGACTGCGGTCGATCAGCGCCTGAAGATCGGGCTCGGCGTCGGGCTGGCATTCGATGGCGACGCCGTGCTTCGCGCCCTCTACGAGCTTGCGCAGCGGCGCGTCGCGCTTCAGCGCGCCGGCCGTCAGCACGACGGCGCAATCCACGGGGGGCGCCGAGATCAGCGACGTAATGGCGGGGATGACCGATTTGGCCCCCGTCTCGACGAGGATCGCGCGTCGTCCCCCGAACAGCGGCGTGGTGTTGGCTTCGTCGAGCAAGGCAAGCGGATCGGCGGAGACCGCGTCGCCGCTCATCTCGACGAATTGGAAGGGATCGCGCCGATCGTCGACGCGCTTGCCGACGATCGCCAGCGCGCGCTCGCGCACCATGCCGGCGTCGGCGCCGAAGACAAGAAACAGAAAGACGCCCTCGGGCGGGGCGGCGACGAAACGCTCCGCGTCGCGACTCTTGACCGCGACCATCCGCGCTTAACGACGCGCGGCCAGCGCCGTCGCGACGCGCGTGCGGATCGAGTCGGCGATCACGCGGGCGTCGCGGATTTCGGCGTCGCGCGCGGCGCGCACATTGGTGAAGCGGTTGGAGAAGCGGTCGTAGCTCGCGATGCCGAAGGCCACGCCTTTCGTCACCTCGACATTTTCGGGCACGGTGACGAGGCGGTAGTCCGCGTCGACGATCACGGTCGCCGACGTGGCGCGGCCGGTGACGGTGTCGAGAATTGGCGTCTGCACGCGCTCGCGCAGATTGACCATCAGCCGGTAGCGCGGCATGGGCTGCGAGCCGGTGCCGTTAAAGGCGAAGATCAGGTCGTTGCGCACATAATGGCCGAGGCGCTGCGGGATTTCATCGACCGCGATCGCCTGAAGCTCGGTCGCGAGCGGCGAGGAATCGAACCCGCCGCCGGTCGGCCCATAGAGCGGCTCGATGCAGCCGGCGAGCGGCAACGCCGCCGAGAGGGCGGTCAACACAAATAGGAACCTCATCCTGAGGGAATCCCTAGCCGTGCGACGTGCGGTTTCAAACGACCACATTGACGATCCTCTTCGGCACGAGAATGAACTTCTTTAAGGGCTTGCCTTCCATGGCGCGCAGGACGCCATCTTGCGCCAAAGCCTCTTTGCGAATGGTTTCCTCGTCGGCGTCATGGGCGACGAGAATCTCGGCCCGCTTCCTGCCGTTGACCTGGACGGGCAGGCTTATCATTTCCTGCGCCACAAGGGTAGGATCGGCCACCGGCCAGGGCGCCTCTGAAACCAGCCCTTTGTGGCCCAAATCAGCCCAGCATTCCTCGGCGACATGGGGCGTCATCGGCGCGACAAGCCGGATGAGCGCGTCCGCCGCCTCCCGGAAGGCGAAGGCGAGATCGGCCGGCACAGGCGTTTCCGTCACCGCGTCGAGCGCGCTCGTCAGCTCATTGGCGAATTCGCGAATGCGGGCGATGGCGCTGTTGAAGCGCAGCCGCTCGATATTCTCGCTTGCCTGCGCGATCGTGCGATGCGTCGCCTTGCGCAGGACGAGCGCGAGATCGTGCGACGCCTCCTGCGCCTGGGCTCCGACAGGCGCCGCGACGTGTCCGAGCTCGCCCGTGAGGCGCCACAGGCGCTGCACGAAGCGCCAGGCGCCCTGCGCGCCTTCGTCCGACCAGATCACGTCGCGGTCGGGCGGCGAGTCGGAGAGCACGAAGAGCCGCGCCGTATCGGCGCCGTAACTCGCGACGATGTCGTCCGGGTCGACCGTGTTCTTCTTCGACTTCGACATTTTCTCGATCGAACCGATCTCGACCTCGGCGCCGCCGTCGATGAGGAAGGCGCGGCGCGCGCCCTCGCCCGCCTCGATGCGAATTGCGGCGGGAGAAATCCAGGCGCCGTCCGGGCCGCGATAGGTCTCGTGCACCACCATGCCCTGCGTGAAGAGACCGGCGAAAGGCTCGGCGACCGCCGCATGGCCCGAGTCGCGCATGGCGCGGGCGAAGAAGCGCGAATAAAGGAGATGCAGGATCGCGTGCTCGATCCCGCCAATATATTGATCGACCGGCAGCCAGCGCTGCAGCGCCTGCGCGCTGGCCGGGGCCGTCTCATTATGCGGATCGGTGAAGCGCGCGTAATACCAGGACGAGTCGACAAATGTGTCCATCGTGTCGGTCTCGCGCCGCGCCGGCGCGCCGCAGGACGGACAGGCGACGTGTTTCCAGGTGGGGTGCCGGTCGAGCGGATTGCCGGGCTGATCGAAAGAGACATCCTCGGGCAGCTTCACCGGCAGGTCTTCGTCGGGAACCGGAACCGGGCCGCATTTCTCGCAATGAATGATGGGGATCGGGCAGCCCCAATAGCGCTGACGCGAAATCCCCCAGTCGCGCAGTTTGAAATTCACTTTGCGCGCGCCCTGCGGATGGCCGAAAAGCGCGGTGGTCTCCAGCCGCTTCGCGACCTCTTCCTTCGCCTCCGGCACGGTCAGCCCGTCGAGGAAACGCGAATTAATGAGCCGCCCGTCGCCCTCGAAAGCCGTGTCCGCAATGACGAGGCTCGCGGGATCGACGCCTTCGGGGCAAACGACCGGCGTCGCGCCGAGCCCATATTTATTGGCGAAATCAAGGTCGCGCTGGTCATGCGCCGGGCAGCCGAAAATCGCGCCCGTGCCGTAATCCATCAGGATGAAATTCGCGACATAGACGGGGAGCAGCCAGTCCGGATCGAAGGGATGAACGACGCGCAGTCCCGTGTCGTATCCCTGCTTTTCGGCGGTCTCGATCGCTTCCGCGGACGTTCCGCCGCGCCGGCACTCTTCGGCGAAAGCGGCGAGCGCCGGGTCTTTTTCGGCCGCCGCCTTCGCCAGAGGATGGTCGGCGGCAAGCGCCACGAATTTCGCGCCAAAGAGCGTATCGGCGCGGGTGGTGAAGACCTCGACCTCGCGCGTCTCGCCTAGAGCGCGCTGCGAAAAAGTGGGATCCGGTTTTTCGCGTAAAGCGCGCTCTAAACTTGGGAATCGATCCATTTGGGCGATCCGCCCAAATGCAGCGTGATCTAAGGCGCAGCGAGCGCGAAGCGCACCAGCATGCCCTCAGAGCGGCCGATCCAGTTGCGCTGCATGAGCCGCACCTTGTCCGGCCAGCGGTCCAATGTGTCGAGCGCCGTCAACAGCTCCTCGGAATAGGAGGTGATCTTCAGGAACCATTGCGTCAGCTCGCGCTGCTCGACGAGCGCGCCGGAACGCCAGCCGCGCCCGTCGATCACCTGCTCGTTGGCGAGCACGGTCATATCGACCGGGTCCCAGTTCACCTTCGATTTCTTGCGGTCGACGATGCCGGCTTTAAGAAAATCGAGGAAGAGCTTCTGCTGGTGCTTGTAATATTCCGGGTCGCAGGTCGCGATCTCGCGCGACCAGTCGAGCGAGAGGCCGAGCGTCTTGAGTTGCGCGCGCATGGCGGCGATATTGGCGTAGGTCCATTGGGCGGGATGCGCGCCGGTTTGCGCCGCGGCGTTTTCCGCCGGCAGGCCGAAGGCGTCCCAGCCCATGGGATGCAGCACGTCGTAGCCTTTGGCGCGCATGTAGCGGGCGATGACGTCGCCCATGGAATAATTGCGCACATGGCCCATGTGCAGACGGCCCGAGGGATAGGGAAACATCTCGAGCACGTAATATTTGGGCGCGGCCGCGTTGGCGTCGGCGCTAAAAATCTGTTTTTCTTCCCAAATCTTTTGCCAGCGCGGCTCCGCCTCGGCAAAATTATAGCGTTCTGGTCTCATGGATGGGCGCGCGTCCGGTCGAAGGCGGGATTTCGCCTGTAATGCCGGGCGGCCAGGGGGATGTCAAAGGGTCGCGCGATGACTCTCTTATCCTTGACAGGTTCTCGGGAAGCGAGATGATGTCGGCGCCGCGCACTTAAATCCCATTTGAATATACAATTGAGGATTGGAGGCGCAGCCATTACAAATTCGCTGCGTCACCTGGATGCTAATTATTTAATTTTTGAGGATTTTCACAAATGCGCGCATCTACTGGAAATATTGTCGCGGTCCTTGGCGCCTTGGTGATGGCCGGGGTATTGGGCTTCTCTGGACATTCAGTCACCGAAGCGATGAACGCTTCCGGTTGCACAGCAGAAGTCAAGAAGTCGGCCACACTGAATCCAAATGTTTCGGTCGCCATCCCGCCAGAACAAAAAGCCTTTGGGAGCGACATCCCGAGAAGTTTTGAATTGAACGGGCCGCTTTGCGTTGCGCTAAACGGAAAAAAATATCCAGAGTTAAACAAAGTTGAGTCGTTAAAATTATTTATCGATGGCGTTGACACGCATATTACCATTCCAATCACGCCTAGCGCTGACTCGGGGGATTGGCTTTGGATGAACTGGCCAGTTAGAGCAGCGGATCAGCCGCAAGCCCAGTCCAATTGGAAAAAGATTCTTGGCGGCGCCAAGCTTCTAACTGGACAGCGATCTGTCAGTATCGGCTTGGGCGATGCTAAGGATTCGATTCCTCGCGCCGTTACCAGCGAAGACGACAAAGCGACGCTCGTGGTTTTCAAACCCAAGTTGGTCTTGGTGGGTATAGTAGGCTTGTTGTTGGTCGCCAGCGGCCTCATCATCGGAAACAAGAATTCGGGGTTGCTTCGAGACGGAAGCGGAAATGCGGTCGGCCTGGTCGATGGCAAAGATGCGACACCCTATTTAACCACTTTCAGCCTTAGCAAAATCGGATTGGGGTTATGGTCGATCTTGACGATCGGATGCTTCATCCTTCTTTGGGTCGTCACTGGAAAATCGGACGGAATTGTAACGCCGGAGGTTCTTACGCTACTCGGCATTCAAGGAAGCAGCGGACTGGCGTCAGTTCTAATGGATAACAAGGAAAAGGCGCAACCTTCGAGCGGCAACTTCTTAACCGACATTCTGTCTGACGGGCAATCTGTCACTCTCTATCGTATTCAAATGCTAGCGTGGACTCTCATCCTTGTCGCCATATTCCTATGGTCGGTTCTATCACAACTATCCTTTCCAAAATTCGACTCAAATCTATTGCTCCTCGCCGGCATCGCAAATGGCTACTATCTCGGATTCAAATGGCCAGAAGGGCAAAAACCAGGAGCGGGAACCTAATAGGATGGCTGCGCCTCTAGTTTCATGGAGCGCCGCCTGCTTTACCTATCCAGCGCTCGCCAGTTGTCAGGACCCTACCCACCGTATCATCACCGAAGCCGCTGCTTGATGCAGTAACGGGACACAAACAAAAGGGGGCCGTCGGCCCCCTGTCTTGCTTGGCTCGATTTGGTCGGCTTACGGCTTCGCCGAAAGTCCGACCGTGATCCAGCCGACGCCCTCGAAGATCAGATTGACCGCGAGGAAAAGGCCGAGCACGTAAAGCCCGGAATAGGGCCATTGCGCGACGATCATGCCGCCAAGGACGATGCTGATCAGCCCGGAAAGGGCGACGATTCCCCAAGGGCCGACGTCGCGAATGTGATAGGCGAGGACCAGACGAAACGCCCCCGCGACGATCAACGCCACGCCCACGATCGCCGTGAACGACACCGCCGCCAACAGCGGATCGCGGAACGTCAGGAAGCCGGCGCCGACGGTGAGGACGCCGATCGCGCCCCAAAGCAGCGCTCTGGTCCATGGGCGGATTTGAACGGCGGTGATGATCTCCATCACGCCGGCGACCAGCATGGCGGCGCCGACGTAAAACACAGTCACAAGCGTGGCGGTCGTGACGTCATAAAGCGCGAAGACGCCGCCGACGAGCATCAGCACGCCCAGCGCGACGATCCATCCCCATTTGCGGCGAATATGATGCGCGTGAAGCGGCGCGCCATAAGTCAGGCTATCATTGACCATCATCGGCCTCCTAAATTTGAATGAAATCGGATTATTGGTAGGACGGGGTTGTTTCTCAATGATGAATCTTTGGGACTCAGCTCCGCATCTCTCGCCCGCCCAAACTCCTAACGCTTAAGATTGACGTAAGTTCCGCGATATGAATTCGCGAAAACTTGACCCATTTAGGAAAATCGCGATCTTCGCCGCATGACCATTATCGATCGCCTTGAATCGACGCGCGAAACAATTCGCCGCGCCGCATCGGACTGCGGACGCGATCCGAACTCGGTGACGCTCGTCTGCGTCACCAAGACTTTCCCGGCCGAGGACGTGATTCCGCTGCTGGACGCCGGCCATCGCGTCTTCGGCGAAAATCGCGTGCAGGAGGCTATGGGCAAATGGCCCGGCTTGCGCGAAAAATATCCTGACATCGAGCTGCATCTCATCGGCCCGCTGCAATCCAACAAGACGCGCGAGGCGGTCGAGCTGTTCGACGTCATTCAGAGCGTCGACCGCGAGAAAATCGCGCAGGCGCTCGCGGCGGAGATGACGAAGACCGGCAAGCGCCCGCGGCTGTTCGTCCAGGTCAACACCGGCGCCGAGCCGCAGAAGGCGGGCGTCCTTCCCGAGGACGCCGACGCCTTTCTGGCCGCCTGCCGCGACAAATATGGGCTCGCGATCACGGGGCTGATGTGCGTGCCGCCGGTCGACGAGCAGGCCTCGCCCCATTTCGCGCTATTGGCCGACATCGCCGCGCGCAATGGCTTGCACGAACTCTCCATGGGCATGAGTTCGGATTTCGAGCTCGCGATTCAGCTTGGCGCGACCTATGTGCGCGTCGGTTCGGCGATCATGGGCGAGCGGGAATATCCGGCGTCTCCGCCGGCGACAGCGGCTGGATGAAGAAAACGCGCGCCCACTCTCTCCCATGGGAGAGGGTGGGCGCGCCGTCGATTCGGCTCTTCCTCAAACGATCCAGCTTTAGACGACCCATAGCGCGACCCCGCGCCCGAGCCTCGGCAGCAGCCGCGCCATGTCGCGCGGGCGCAGCGCGACGCAGCCGGCGGTGGGCGAAAGATCGTCCGTCGCGATGTGAAAGAAGATCGCGCTGCCGCGACCCCGCAGGCGCGGACGGATATTGTAATCCATCACGCCCACCACGTCGTAAAGCCGGTCCTTGCGCCACATCGCTTCATGGCTGAGGCGCGAGGGCGCCCGCAGCGGCCTGTTGTAGAGGAAGGACCGCGCATCGTCGCACCAAATGTCGTCTCGCCGCATGCGCCGCCAAGGCAAGCGCAGGGATGCGGCGCGGCGCAAATAGAAATACAGCAAAGGCCATCGACCCGCCGGCGTCGCGCCGTCGCCTTCGCGCTTGTCGCGCGTCACGCCGCTGCGGCCCAGCGCGCAAGGCAACACGAGCGATCCCCGCGATCAGCCGCCCCTCATGCGGGCGCCCGCCGACGCGCCGCGCGACGCGCAGCAGCCTCAAGCCGGCGTCTCGCGCCCGATCCACGCGCCTATCCATCGATGCGCCTCTCCGCCGCGCCGTCAGGGCGCGTTGACCGCCTATAGCAAAAACCTCTACTGGACGTGAGGAGCGCCCGCCGGCCATGACCTTCCAGCGCAGCATATGCATCGCCGCCGAGCCCGCCCTGACGGCGAGCCTCGCCGAGCAATTCGCCGCGCTCGGACGCTTCACGCTTTGCGAAACCCCGCCGACCGCGCCCGACGAGCGCTGGCCCGACGCGCTGGCGCTCGATGAATCGCCATATGGCCTCGCCATGCTTGCCTTGGCGCGAGGGCGCGCCTCCAAGAGCTTCGTCGTCCTGATCGCCGACGCGCCGAAAGCGCCGCTCGCCGGCGTCGACGCCGTCATCACGCGTCCCTTCCGCTTCGTCGACCTCGTCGCGCTGATCGAACTCGGCGCCGCGCGCTGCGCCTACGGTCGGCCCCTATCGCTTCGAGGCGCGCGAATTGCGCGCCCCCTCGGGCGCGCGGCTCAAGCTCACGGAAAAAGAAGCGGCGATTCTCGCCCGCCTTGCGCAGGCCGACGGCGCGACCGTCTCCCGCGAGGCGCTGCTGCGCGACGTGTGGGGCTATGCGCCGAGCGTTTCGACGCGCACGCTCGAGACCCACATCCACCGCCTACGCCGCAAGCTGGAGCCTTCGCCCGCAAACCCGCGCTGGCTGGTGACGGAAGGCGCCGGCTATCGACTCGCGAAGATCGCGCGTCGCGACGGCTTACGCGACGGCGCCAAGACGCTATAAGAGCGGCGGGGCTGGAGCGAGTCGGACAAGGCGGGACATGACGCTCGACGATGACATCGACAATCTGACGCGCATCCCCCTTTTCGCGATATTCGAGGCCAATGCGCTGCGCATGCTGGCCTTCTCCGCCGAAACGCGGCTGCTGCGCGCCGGGGATATGCTGTTTCGGCGGGGCGAAGTCTCGGACGGCGGATATATTCTGACGATGGGGTCTATCGCCATGGACCCACATGACGACGGCCGACCCTTGTCGCACATTCTGCGTCCCTGGACGCTCATCGGCGAAACGGCGCTGGTCACGCCCTCCACCCGCCCCGCCGCGGCGATCGCCCGCGAGCCGACGACCGTGCTGAAGATCGGGCGCCCGCTGTTTCATATGATCCTGGAGCAGCATCCGACGACGGCCGCCCGCGTGCGCGACTTTTTCCGCGAGCGGCTGTTGGAATTCACGCGCGGCGCGCCCGCCGACGCGCCGAAAAACGCCTGAATTCGCGGCCTAGCGCTTAAGGTAAATCCCAAAAAAAGCCGGCGCGGCCCCTCTCCCAACGGATCAAAACGCGCCTAACTAGACTTATTGTCGCGTAAGCTATGCGGGGAGTTTGTGGCGATTGCGGCGGCCCGCCGCCCGAGAAGGAGGAATTATTATGCGTAAAGGCCTGAAAATGGCGCTCTCCGGCGCGCTGTGCAGCGCGGTGTTGGCGACCGCGATTCCCACTGAAGTCATGGCCGGCCCGATGAGCGCGCCTGGCCCGGCGACGGTTTCGTTATCGAGCCCCGTCGATAATGTTTGGTATCGCCGTGGTTGGGGCTACCGCGGAGGCTGGGGCTACCGCCGCGGCTATTACAACCCGGGCGGCGCGATCGCGGCGGGCGTGGGCCTCGGCCTCCTCGGCGCCGGCCTCGCGGCTTCGACCGGCGGCGGCTATTACGGCGGCTACTACCCCTATTACGGCGGCTATGGCTACTATCCGGGCTATTATTACGGCGGCGGCTGGGACGGCGGCTGGGGCGGCTGGGGCGGCTGGTAAGCTTCCATCTCCCCTTATTCCAAAGGTTAAGCGGCGGCGCGGGGTTTCCCGCGTCGCGTTTTTGCCGTTAAGCGGAGTGGTCCTGTAGAAGGCCCGTAGGTCGCGTCAATTCCTGGCGCGGCGCCAGCCGCGAGGTCCCCGCTCAAATGGCAGATATATTGGCGAAGACGATCGCCACCACGCCTTTCGTCGATCAGCGTCCGGGCACTTCGGGCCTGCGAAAGAAAGTCACGGTTTTCCAGCAGCGCCATTACCTCGAGAATTTCATCCAATCGATTTTCGACTGCCTTGAAGGCTATCAGGGCCAGACGCTCGTCGTCGGCGGGGACGGCCGCTACTTCAATCGCGAAGCGATCCAGACCATTTTGAAGATCGCCGCCGCCAACGGCTTCGGCCGCGTCGTGGTCGGCAAGGGCGGCATTTTGTCGACGCCGGCCGTCTCGGCGCTTATCCGCTCGCTCGAAGCCTTCGGCGGGGTCGTGCTCTCGGCGAGTCACAACCCAGGCGGCCCGAACGGCGACTTTGGCGTCAAATATAATGTCTCCAACGGCGGCCCGGCGCCCGAGAAGATCACCGAGGCGATCTACGCCCGCACGCGCGAGATCACATCCTTCAAGATCGTCGAGGCGGAAGACGTCGATATCGACAGGCTCGGTGAAACGAAGATCGGCGCCCTGCGCGTCGAGATCGTCGACAGCGTCGCAAATTATCGCGCGCTGATGCAGACGTTGTTCGACTTCGACCGCATCCGCGAGGCTTTCCGCTCCGGCCTGACGATCAAATTCGACGCCATGTCGGCGGTCACCGGCCCTTATGCGCGCGCGATCCTGGAAGAGACGCTGGGCGCGGCGCAAGGAAGCGTCATCAATGGCGATCCCCTGCCCGATTTCGGCGGACATCACCCCGACCCGAACCTCGTGCACGCCAAGCATCTTTACGATCTCGCCATGTCGGACGCCGCGCCCGATCTTTGCGCCGCGTCCGACGGCGACGGCGACCGCAATCTCATCATCGGCCGCGGGCGTTTCGTCACGCCTTCCGATAGTCTCGCCATCCTCGCCGCCAACGCCCATCTTGCGCCGGGCTATCGGAAGGGCGTTGTCGGGCATCGCGCGCTCCATGCCGACCAGCGGCGCCGCCGACCGCGTCGCGGAAAAGCTCGGCGTCGCGCTTTACGAGACGCCGACCGGCTGGAAGTTCTTCGGCAATCTGCTCGACGCCGGCCTCGTGACGATCTGCGGCGAGGAGAGCGCCGGCACCAGTTCCGACCATGTGCGCGAGAAGGACGGCCTCTGGGCGGTGCTGCTGTGGCTCGACATTTTGGCGGCGCGCAAGCAGAGCGTCGACGCGATCGTGCGCGAACATTGGGCGACTTACGGCCGCAACTATTATTCGCGGCACGACTATGAGGAAGTCGACAGCGACGGCGCCAATGCGCTGATCAAGACGCTGCGTGACCGCCTGCCGGCCCTTATCGGCAAGCGTTTCGGCGCGCTCGAGGTCGCGACCGCCGACGATTTCGCCTATCATGATCCGGTCGACGGTTCGGATTCGAAGCATCAGGGCCTGCGCGTGATCTTCGCCGACGGTTCACGCATCGTTTACCGATTATCCGGCACCGGCACCGCCGGCGCGACCTTGCGCGTCTATATCGAACGCTTCGAGCCCGACCCGGCGCGACAATTCATCGAGACGCAGCAAGCGCTTGGCGACCTGATCGCGTTGTCGCGCGAGATCGCCGAGATCGAACGCTACACGAAGCGCGCCGCGCCGAGCGTCATCACCTGACCGTCCGCGCGCAAAGCGCCAACAAGCGGAGAGAGCGATCGGAAAAATCCCATCGCTTCAATTTGCGCGCAGCCGGATTAAAGACCGTCAACGAGTTTGGCCCTAGCCTGCCCAGAATGGTGGGCGCGAAGGGCTGCGGTCATGATCATCAACAATATTATCAACGCCTATGTTAATCGGCTGATGATGCTTGGCGTCGCCGCTGTCGGCGTCGGCGGCTTTTACCTCTATGACCAATATAACAAGAAAACCAATTTTGTCCCCGTGCAGGCGCGCATCACCAATGTGAGCGAGATTTGCTACATGGAAAAGAAAAGCGGACGGACGACCGAGACATCCGATGCCTTGGCCTGCGACATCGCCCAACATGCGGTGAAGTCTCATCCCAAGTGGCAAGGCTTCAACGTGAAATACAAGATCAACGTCGACTATGATTATGTCTCGCCGGTGGACCAGAAGACGCATTCTGGCAAACGCACGCTGAGCGCCTATCCGAACGGCAGGAAGCTTGCCCGCGGCGAAATCTTCAACGTGCGCGCCTCGAAGACCGACCCCAATAAATCGCGCGAAATCTGATCGCGCATTCCCCTCCCCTCGGCGTCTCCTGTATAGTCCGCGTCGCGAGCGGAGGTCGGAATGCAAGACGCAGAGGATGAAGAAAACGCCGGTTTCAGGGAGCATGAATTCCGCGCGGCGGTGCTGGCGGAACTCCATGCGCGACCATTCCTTCCGCTTGACGCGCCGCGACGCATCTATCATTTCGCCTTCGCCACCGATCACGACGAGGCCGTCGCCGATCGCGAGGCGGTCGGCGCGCTGGCGCTGGCGCATGGCGTGCTCGCGCCAGATCCACACGCGAAGTTTCACTATTTCATCTTCGGCGACTGGCGCCTTCGCTGGGAGCAGCACACCGAGTTCACCACCTACAGTTGGTCGACGGGCCTCGACGCGGCGGTTCCTTTCGCCCATCCCGATCCGCTAAAAGCGGGTGAAATCGCCTTTCGAGCGCCAGGACGCCTGATCGTCGCGACGCAGCTTTGCGTGGTCGACGGCGCGCGGCCGCTCGACGAACTCGCCGCGCTCTTCAATTCGCAAAGTCTTTGCGTGATCGGCGTCGATGATCGCGACGCGCAAGTGCTGACCGACTTCGCCGTGGACGCCTATGGCTTCACCCGCATGCTCATCCGCGCCAAGGAATTGCCGCGCTTCGAAGCCGGACGGCTGGCGCAGCGCGTGTTGGAGATCGAGACCTACCGCACGATGGCGCTGCTCGGCTTGCCGGTGGCGCGACAGGTTTCGCCGGAGCTCGGCGCGATGGAGCGCGAGCTTTCGGGCATCACCGATGCGCTGAATGAAGAGCATGACATGCGCACGAGCTATCGTCTGCTCAAGCGCCTGTCCGATCTTGTCGCGAGCAGCGAAGCGCTGTCGACGCGCACCGCCTTCCGCTTCGACGCCAGTCGCGCCTATCGCGCTCTGGTAAAGAACCGCCTCGCGCAATTGCAGGAGAGGCGCGAAGGCCAATATGTGACGATTTCGGACTTCCTCAACGCACGGCTCGATCCGGCGATCGAGACCTGCAACGCCGTCGAGGCGCGGCAGACGCGCTTTTCGGCGCGGGTTGAACGCGCGACCGATCTCATGCGCACCGGCATCACGCTGGAAATGGAGCGCCAGAACAGCGCGCTGCTCAAGGACATGAACCGCCGCACGCGGCTGCAAATGCGGCTCAACCGCATCGTGCAGGGCATTTCGATCGCGGCGCTCGCCTATTATCTCATCGGCCTATTCGCCTATCTCGCCAAAGGCCTGAAGGAAGAAGGCGTGCTGCCGGAAAAGATCTCGGCCGACCTCGCGTCAACGCTGGCGCTGCCGGTCGCGGTGCTGATCGCCATGGCGTTCATGGCGCGCGTTCGGCGACTCTCGCAAGAGGCGGCCGAGGAGGAACAGGTCGAGTGAAGTAGCGTCAGGCTGATTACAGTTTCGGATGTAATCGCGCGGCGTCAAACCACATTCGGAGGCCGATAAGTAGGATCGACCCTCTGCTTTTCCCTAACGGCCTCCACATCTTCATCCGGGCCGATCGGACGAATATAGTCGCCGCTCCAGGTGACATGTTTCACGAGTTCACAGTCGCAGCGGGGATAGACGGATTTCATCCCAAGGAAACTCGGCGCCTTCACTAGGGCCGCCGTCAGCAGCCGATAAAGGAGCTCCTGGTTCTTTTCGACGGGCTGCGAATAATCCTTCTTGAAGGTTCGGTCCTTCGAAAATTCCGCGCGTTCGAGCGGCGCGATATTGAGCCCGTTCTAGCGCGCGCAGTCCGCCATCCACTCCAGCGCGGCGTCCGACAACCCGTAATTCTCACATCCGCCGCCGACATTGGAATGAACGCCGGGAAACCACTTCTGGTGGTAGAGAGGAAATTTGCGCTCCGACAGATTCTTCTCGTTTCGCGCGCGATGATAGTCGGTCAATTCGATCGGCGCGGGACGGAATGGCCAACGGCGCTCGTCCACGGCCATGGCGTGATAGGCGCTCTGCACGCTCTCGCTCAATGTCACGTCATGGAAGCCGCATCCGAACAGTCTGTCGACGAGATAGCCGAGAATTTCGCCATAAGGCGCGCCAAGCGCGCCGACCGTGTCCCATACGCCGAGAAAGCGGATATTCGCGGGACACGGATGGCAGTAGTCGGCGCGAAACTGCGCCGACTTGGCGCCGTTCGGCTTCCACTCGATATCGTCCTTGTCCTTGTAACGATCGTAAGCGATCGAAATGTGCGGCAGCTTGTTTCGCTTCAGGACGCCGAGATTGTGGATCAGCCCGGCGATGCTGCGCGCCGTATAGGCGCCGCGGCTGAAGCCGAAAAGGAAAATCTCGTCGCCCGGATCATAATTACTCACGACGAAGGAATAGGCGTCCTTGATGTTGTTCGAAATTCCATAGCCGAGAATCCCGCCCTTGAATCTCTCGCCCCGCCGCGTGCCGACGCCGGCGATATAATGCGCGATTTGCGGATTGCCTTCAGCGTCCGCAAACTCGATCGCCTGCAAAGTCCTCAGCACATTGGTGCCGCGTTCGGTAGGCTCGCTCCAAGTGCCGTCGCAAAAAATGACGAGCTTCTTCGCCATGGCTAAAAAATCCTTTAATTATCTGTAGATAACCTATTCTTAAAATATATCACTCGACGTCGAGCGGCGCGACTCCGGTCGGCTGGCCGTTCTCGCCGAGCGTGATTTTTTCAATGCGCGCTTCGGCCTCGGCGAGGAGCTTTTCGCAGCGCTCCTGCAGCGCCTTGCCGCGCGCATAGAGCTTGACCGAATCGTCGAGCGCGACAGCGCCTTTCTCCAATTCGCCGACGATGCGCTCGAACTCCTGCATCGCGGCTTCGAAAGGCATGGCCGCAATGTCGGCGGCGGCGAAATTCGGCTTATTGGTCATAGCGCCTTACATAGACGAAGCGGACGCCCTTGGCTATGCATGAGCGCAGCGATGTGGTCGCAAACGCGCTATCATGCGAGGAAGGCGAGGAGGAGGCGCATATGCGGTTTCTTCATACGATGATCCGGGTCGGCGATCTCGACCGCTCACTACATTTTTTCTGCGACGCGCTCGGACTGATCGAAGTGCGGCGCACCGAGCATGAGAAGGGCCGCTACACGCTCGTCTATCTCGCGGCGCCGGACGATGCCGCGCAGGCCAAGGAAACACACGCGCCGCTGATCGAACTCACCTATAATTGGGACGAGCATGAATATGCCGGCGGCCGCAATTTCGGCCATCTCGCCTTCGCGGTCGACAATATCTACGAGACCTGCGCGCGGTTGAAGGCGGCGGGCGTGACGATCAATCGCCCGCCGCGTGACGGCCATATGGCCTTTGTGCGCACGCCGGACATGATCTCCATAGAGTTTCTGCAAAAAGGGGCGCCGCTGCCGCCCCGCGAGCCTTGGGCTTCCGCGCCAAACGTCGGCGCGTGGTGACGCGACGCATCTTGCGCCGCAGCGTTCCGGCTATTGCGACGCAGCTACGAATTTTTCGGCGCGCCGGAACTCTTGCCAAAGTCGCGCGTTGAATCTCCGGTCGCGCTGCGTGGTCTCGGCGCGCCAAAATCAAAATAAGTGTTTGTGTCTACTGGCAAAGTTCGTCGTGAAGCTGTCACGGCCTTCGCGTAGAACAGGATCCATGGACGAGACGCGGCGAAGATCAGTTGCGTCCGGCGGCGATTGCAAGCAATTCGCGGCGATCGCGGTCATTGGCGTCCAGGGATGAACGCCTAAGATTTTCTGGAATTTTATACAGCTGACGTTCAGCTTCGCTGTCTAACTTGGCAGTACGGCGGCGCGCCGTAAAAGGCGCAGGAAAAAGGCAAAGAAAAAAGTCGAAGAAAACGAAGAAAACGACGAGAGGCGGTTACGAAACGGGGCGAGGAGAAGGGCGGAGGTCGACATGCTTACTGCAGATCTGATCCATTCCTGCTCAAACGACAAGGTCGCGCAAGCCGCCTTGGCCTGCATCGGCGGCTGTTTCGCCGAGCGGGTGCGCGTCGCGGCGCAGCAGAAGGGCGTCAGCGTCGGCAGATTTGTCGTCTTCGCCGTGCGCGATTTCGCGCGTCGGGCCGATGAGGCCGCGCATGAAGCGCTTCGCGCCAAGATCATCGGCGACGACCAGCCCCTGCTCAAAGGATTGCGCGAGGTCCTCGAATCGGCCCTCGAAAGCGATCCGGCCTTCGTCGAGGAAGAGACCGTCGGTTCGCATTTTATCGTCGGCGCGTCTTGCGCCAGCTCGCTGCGCTACCATTGACGGACTGACCGCCCGCTTGAAAAGCCGGCCTTGATCTGGCGGCGTCGCTCGGCGACGTCGCCATTTGCGTTATCCGGACTATATGAAGTGACGACATCGTCTCTTTCTTCGGCAGCGGATGACGCATTTCCTCGACCAGGCGCAGATCGCCTCCATTCTCTCCACCTATGGCTATTGGGCGATCTTCGCCATCGTGGCGCTGGAGAGCGCCGGCATACCGCTGCCGGGCGAGACCATGCTGGTCGGCGCGGCCATCTATGCGCGGCTCTCCGGCGCGCTCGTCATCGAATATGTCGTATTGGCCGCAGCGGCTGGCGCGATCATCGGCGACAATATCGGTTACTGGCTCGGGCGCGAATTTGGCACGAAGCTCTTGGAGCGCTACGGCCACTATGTAGGATTAGGCCCCGAAAAACTGCGGCTCGGCCAATATCTTTTCTACCGATGGGGCGGCGCGATCGTCTTCTTCGGCCGCTTCATCGCGCTGCTGCGCATTCTCGCGGCGTCGCTGGCGGGCGCCAATCATCTGCCCCCGATGCGCTTTTTCATCTTCAACGCCACAGGCGGCATTGTGTGGGCCTGCGTCTTCGGCTTTGGCGGCTATTTTCTCACAGCGGGCTTCGAGAAGATCGAAGGCCCGATAGCGACGGCCTTGGCCGGAGGCTTATTGATCGGCTTGTTTATGCTGTGGCGCTACTACAAGCAGCATGAGGCGCGCCTGATGAGGGAGGCCGACGCGATGCTGAGCCAGCGTAAGCGTTTTGACGTCTAGCTGAAACGCGCGCCCAGGCGCGCATCCGCCAGCGCGCGATTGAGATCGCGGGCAAGCTCGGCTTTCTGATCCGGCCCCAGAAAGGCGCCGATCTCGACGCTCTCGCCGCGCGAGACCAGCGCGACGCGCTCCGTGCCGAATTCTTCATGCACGGTCTGCTCCAGCCGCACCCAGGACGGGTTGAACCGCCATTCCCGCCGCTGGCCGCGCACGCCGATTTGCGCGAAGACGAGTTCGAGCGGCGTGAGGTCGAGCGTCTCGTAACTGCGCGCGGCGCGGAAGCTGACGCGGAATGCAAGATAGAGCGCCAGCGCGTCCAATCCCATGAAGCCGGCGACGGGCCATGCGCCCATGACGAAAAAGGGCAAGGCGAAGGCAAGTTGCCCCAAGCAAAAGGCGATGATGAAAAGATAGAAGGCGCGCGGCGTCATCGACCGATGCGGCGAGAGCCGCGCCTCGTAAATCTTCCGCTCCAACGGGTCGGCCATATTTCCTGACCAGCGCTTTCGTCCCTTTGAACCAGAAGTTATAACGCGCCGATGGCCGAAACAAACACTCAAAAGCCGCGCGCGGCGAAGGGAGCCCGCCCCGGCCGACGCCTGCCGGCGGCCGAGGCCGCACGCATCGAAGCGATCTTCGCCCGCCTCGCCGCCGCCAATCCCCATCCCAAGGGCGAACTCCATTATACGAATCCGTTCACCCTGCTCGTCGCCGTCGTGCTCTCGGCGCAGGCGACCGACGCCGGCGTCAACAAGGCGACGCCGGCGCTGTTCGCGCTGGCGGATACGCCCGCCAAGATGGTTGCGCTTGGCGAAGAGCGCGTGCGCGAGGCGATCAAGACCATCGGCCTCTTTCGCGGAAAGGCCAAGAATGTCGTGGCGCTGTCGCGGCTGCTCCTCGAGCGCCACGGCGGCGAAGTTCCGCGCAGCCGCGAAGCGCTCACCGCTTTGCCGGGCGTCGGCCGCAAGACGGCCAATGTCGTGCTCAACATCGCCTTCCATCAACCAGTGATCGCGGTGGACACGCATATTTTTCGCGTGTCGAACCGATTGCCGCTGGCCAAGGGCGCGACGCCCGAAGCGGTCGAAGCCGGGTTGGAGCGCGTCGTGCCGGAGAAATATCTGTTGCACGCGCATCACTGGCTCATTCTGCACGGTCGTTATGTCTGCAAAGCGCGCAAGCCCGAATGCCCGCGCTGCATCATCTCCGATCTCTGCCGCTTCAAAGGCAAGACGATCTGACCGCTGTGACGACGATCGCTCCCTTGATGCGCCTTTCGCCGGCGTTATGGTGAGAGCATGGAGCGCCGCAGAGCGCGAAATTGGGAGCGTCCAATGTTCAAGAAATCAGCCAGCCTCGCGCTGGCCTGCCTATTCGCGGCGAGCGGCGCTTACGCCGACGACGTCGACCTGAAAGGCTTCCACGCCAAGGTCGAAGCGGATCTTACCGATCTCGGCCATCTCGCCGAACTCAACGGCAAATACCGCATCCGCGTCACCGAAGTGACGATGGACCTCGGCGGCTATATGCACGCGCATCACCACCTCGGCCCCGGCATCCGCTGCATGCAGTCGGGCGAGATGAAATATGAGATCGGCGGCAAGACGACGATCTACAAAGCCGGCGACTGCTTCACCGAGACGGGCGCCATGACGCATGAGTCGAGCAACGTCGGGACGACGCCTGTCGTGCTGCTGAATTTCGAGCTGCTGCCAGCGGCGATGCCCGAGGGCAAGGGTTCGGTCATTCCGGTTCCGGAGAAGTAGCCGCGCGCACCCCTTGAGGGGAAAGGCTCGGACTGCGCGCGTTTGCCGGATGAGGGCCTTGCGTTGCGCGCTTGAATGTCGTCGCCACTGTCATTGCGCGGCGCGTGAGCGACCAAGCGGGCTAGCGCCGTGTCCGCGCAAGCCCCATGCGCGCAATCAGAACAAAGTCACAGACGTATTAATCCGCCAGACGGCGATCCGAGACGCCCGCTGAGCAGGCGCCTCGGGATGAGCTCGCGTCAATTGACCTGGCAGGTCAACTCGTATTTTCCGCAGGCCCCGGCGTCGCCCCTGTCGCAGCTCTGTTTCCAGGTCCGGCAACCCGGCTTTTTCCACGGCTGGCTTTCGAATTCGCCGGATCGTTTGCGCACCGGCGCGCAATTATCCGTTTCCGGCACGGGCCGCGTTCCGGGCGGGCAGCCATGCATCGAGCCGCCTTCCTCGCCGCGAGCCGGTCGCTGTCGCTGGCCGCTGTCTACGCAGAACTTCTGGGAAATGAAGCAGGTAACCCTTCCGCCTTCCTGGCAAGAAGACGAAGCGGGATTGTAATGAACATTGCCCCTCCCATAATTACCTTCAAGCCTTCGAACCTCTACGAGCCCCTTGTTGTTGGCCTTTGAAAGCGCTTCCTCTCTGGAATAGCCGCTGGCCGAAGCCTGCAACACGCCACAGAAAGCAAAGGCGCTTCCAGATAGAGAAACCAGCGAGAGGACCATTGTGGCCGAGATAAACGCAATAAGTCTGAAGTTCATTGCTGCCCCCATTTTTTCCCCACGGCAGGCTATGCCCGCTGTCAGACGAAAGATAGCAAGCGAGAAAAAATAAACCCGGGGCGAAAGTAGTGAGCGGGCGCAGCAATGCCGCACGATCCTAGAGCGCGCGGCGAAAAAGTGGACCCCGGTTTTTCGCGTAAAGCGCGCTCTATACTTTTGGAATCGATCACGTGATCTGCATTTGGGCATTCCGCCCAAATGCAGCGTGATCTAGGGCAGTTCTTTCCCCAGCCGTCCCGCAAGATCCTGCACGAACTGCCAGGCCACGCGGCCCGAGCGCGCGCCGCGCGTGATCGACCACTCCAGCGCCTCGGCGCGGATGGTCTCGCTCGGCGCTTCCAGCCCGAAATGGTCCGCATAGCCGAAGACCATGGCGAGATAGTCGTCCTGGCTGCAATTGTGAAAGCCGATCCACAGGCCGAAACGGTCGGAAAGCGAGACTTTCTCCTCGATCGCCTCGCCCGGATGGATCGCGGTCGCGCTTTCATTCTCCATCATGTCGCGCGGCAGCAAGTGGCGCCGGTTCGAGGTGGCGTAGAACAGCACATTGCGCGGCCGCCCCTCGACGCCGCCCTCTAGCGCGGTTTTGAGCGCCTTATAGCTCGTCTCGGCGCCGTCGAAGGAGAGATCGTCGCAAAAGACGATGAAGCGGAACGGCGCCTCAGCCAGCGCGCCGAGCAGCGCCGGCAGCGCGTCGATGTCCTCGCGATGGATTTCGATGAGCTTCAGCCCCTCCCCGGCGAGCGCGCCATGGATGGACTTCACCAGCGAGGATTTGCCCATGCCGCGCGCGCCCCAAAGCAGCGCATTATTGGCCGGCAGCCCTTGCGCGAAGCGGCGCGTATTGGCGAAGAGCATGTCGCGCTGCCGATCGATCCCCTTGAGCAGCGACAGATCGACGCGATTGACGCGGCGCACAGGATGAAAGGCCCCGCCCGCCGCCCGCCAGACGAAGGCCTCGGCCGCGGAAAATTCCGGCGCCTCGGGGGACGGCGGCGCGAGGCGCTCCAGCGCCTCGGCGATGCGGGAAAGAAGCTGCGCGACATCCTTTTTCGACATGAAGCTTCCTTGACGGACGGGGCTGATTTGCGTGACCTGCCGGATTATACCGAAGGGTCAGCGCCGTATCGACGGCTCCGCCAGGAAAAGATTTTGACGCCGACCGAAAATTCGCTCATCGACCGCGCGAAAGTCGTCATTAAGGCCCTCGACCTCGACAAGGCTGAGCAGGCGCTCGCTCGCGTCATGGAGAGGGACGCCGGCGCGGAGGGCGCGGTCGCCGCGCTGATCGCGGAGCGCCCCAAAGCGCGCGATCTGCTGCTCGGCGTCCTGGGCTCCTCGCCCTATCTCACCGATCTTTCCGCGCGCGATCCAACGCGCCTCGCTGTCGCGCTCGCGAGCGATCCGGCGCAACGCGTCGAGAGCCTCATCGAAGGGACGCAGAACATCGCGACGGACGACGAAGCGGCGCTGATGCGGCTGCTGCGCCTCGTGAAGCAGGACGCGGCGCTGGTCATCGCGCTCGCCGATCTTTCCAAAGCCTGGGACACGCTCGAGGCGACAGGCGCGCTCACCCGCATCGCCGATGCGACGCTTTCCGCCACAATCCGCTTCACGCTGCGCGCCGCGTCGCTTGCCGGCAAGATCGAACTCGCCGACCAACGCGATCCCGAGCGTGGTTCCGGCTGGATTTTTCTCGGCATGGGCAAGGGCGGCGCCTTCGAACTGAATTACTCTTCCGACATCGACCTCATCGTCTTTTTCGATCGCGCCCGCGCGCGCCTCGCCGATCCTTCCGAGGATGTCGACTTTTTCGTCAGACTGACGAAGCGCATCGTCAAGATCATGAGCGAGCGCACGAGCGACGGCTATGTGTTTCGCACCGATCTGCGGCTGCGCCCAGATCCCGGCGCGACGCCCATCGCGATCCCGCTCGAAGCGGCGTTCAGCTACTATGAAAGCATGGGCCAGAATTGGGAGCGCGCGGCCTACATCAAGGCGCGGGCGATCGCCGGCGACATTTTCGCGGGCGAAGCTTTCCTGAAAGAACTTGCGCCATTCGTCTGGCGAAAATATTTCGACTTCGCCGCCATCGCCGACGTGCATTCGATCAAGCGGCAGATCCACGCGCATAAGGGCCATGGCAAAATCGCCGTCGTCGGCCACAACATAAAATTGGGACGCGGCGGCATCCGCGAGATCGAATTCTTCGTGCAGACGCAGCAGCTCATCACCGGCGGACGCGACCCGCGCCTGCGCGGCCGCGAGACCCTTCCCATGCTCGACCAGCTTGTGGAGAGCGGCTGGGTCGAACCCAAAGCGCGCGACGATTTGCGCGAAGCCTATCTCTTCTTGCGCGATGTCGAGCATCGCATCCAGATGGTCGCCGACGAGCAGAAGCATACGCTTCCCGAAACGGAGGAAGGCGTCGCCAATATCGGCCGCATGATGGGCTTTGCCGGCTACGCCGATTTCGCCGAGGCGCTTTTAAAGCGGCTCGATGTCGTGCAGAGTCATTACGCTCGGCTCTTTGAGAGCGCGCCGCAACTTACCTCTTCCGCCGGCAATCTCGTCTTCACCGGCGACGACGACGATCCCGGCACGATCGAGACGCTCGCCAATATGGGCTTCGCCAATCCGAAGACCGTGACGGCGACCATTCGCGGCTGGCACTTCGGCCGCTACGCCGCGACGCGCTCGACGATCGCGCGCGAGCGATTGACCGAGCTCACGCCGATCCTGCTCGAAGCGCTGGCCGCGACCGAAAACGCCGATGCGGCCTTTCTCGCCTTCGACAAGCTCATTTCGAAACTGCCGGCGGGCGTGCAGCTCTTCTCGCTGCTCGTCTCGCAGCCGCGTCTGCTGAACCTCCTCGCCGCGATAACCGGCGCGGCGCCCAAGCTCGCCGAGACGATCTCGCGGCGCCCGCGCGTGCTCGACGCGCTGATGGAGCCCGCTTTCTTCGAGACAGTCCCGACGCAGGTCGAATTGCAGGAGCGCCTCGCCGCGCAATTCGCCGAAGCGCGCTCCTATGAAGATGCGCTCGATCGCGCGCGCATCTTCGGCCAGGAGCAGAAATTCCTCGTCGGCGTGCGCGTGCTGACGGGCTCGGTGTCGGTCGCCGAAGCGGGCCTCGCCTATACACGGCTCGCGGAAACGGTGATCGACGGCCTCTTTGCGCGCGTCTGCGAGGAATTCGTCAAGGCGCATGGCCGAATCGAAGGCGGCGCTGCCGCCGTCGTCGCCATGGGCAAGCTCGGCGGCCGCGAGATGACCGCCGCTTCCGATCTCGATCTGATGCTGCTCTATGACGCCGATCCGCTGGCGGAGTCGAAAGGCGGCGCGCGTTCGATCTCGACGCCGCAATATTACGCGCGCCTCACCCAGCGGCTCATCAGCGCGCTGTCGGCGCCGACGGCCGAAGGCCTGCTTTATGAAGTCGATTTCCGCCTGCGCCCGTCCGGCAATAAAGGGCCGATCGCGGTCAGCCTCGCGGCCTTCGCCGATTATCAGGCGAACGAAGCCTGGACATGGGAGCATATGGCGCTGACCCGCGCCCGCGTCGTCGCCGGGCCCGCGGATTTCGCGGCGCGCGTCGAAGCGGCGATCCGCGCAGCCCTGATCCGTCCGCGCGATCCGCAAAAGCTCAAGGACGATGTCTTGTCCATGCGCCGGCGGCTGGAGAAGGAGAAAGGCTCGACCAGCCCTTGGGAGGTGAAGCAGGTCGCCGGCGGGCTGATCGACATAGAATTTCTCGCGCAATATCTGATGCTGCTGCATGGCGCGCAACATCCGGAAATCTTCTCGACAACCACCCCGATGGCGCTGCAAAACCTTCGCGACGCCGGCCTTCTCGACGCCGGCGCAGCTGAAACGCTGATGAACGCCTCGGCGCTTTATCAAGGTCTGACGCAGTTGCTGCGCCTTTCCATCGACCATGAATTTCGTCCGGCCGATGCGCCGCGTGGGCTGGCGGAGCTCTTGCTGCGCGTCGGGGATTCACCGGATATTTCCAATCTGGAAGCCTTGTTAAGAGATACGCAGAAAAAAACGCGGGAAATATTCACCAGCGTCGTTGGAGAGGTCGCGGAACGCCCGGTTTCGGCTTGACGGGAGTTGTCAGACCCCCTGGCTCGGGCATAGATACGCCGGATTCGTCGCGCAGGAGCTTTCCCTCACTGGCCGCGACGGCCTTTTTTAGGGCTGCCCGGCCCGGTTTCGTGGAGCACAACATGTCTTATGCCCGCAAGAATGCGCGTTTTTCCGCCCGCGCCGCGCTGGGAGCGGTCGGCCTCGCCGCCCTGATCGCGGCGAGCGTCGCCATAAGCGCGACAGCGCAGGCCAAGACGCTCGCCAAGGTCAATGGCGTCGAGATCACCGACGAAGATCTCAAGCTCGCCATGGACGACCTTGCGCCAGGCATTCCGCGCCAGCTCGAAGGCAAGGCGCGCGAGACCTATGTGCTCGATTTTCTGATCGACGAGCAACTCGTCGTTCAAAAGGCGCAGACCGACAAGCTCTCCGAGTCGCCCGAATTCGCCAAGAAGCTCGCCTATCTGCGCGATAAGGCGCTGATGGAGACGCTGCTCGGCGACGTCGCCAAACAGGCGGCGACCGAGGCGGCGATCAAGCAGACCTATGACGAGGCGGCGAAGAACCAGAAGCCGGAAACGGAGTTTCACGCCCATCACATTCTGGTGCCGACCGAGGACGAGGCGAAGGCGGCGTTAAAGCGCGTGAAGGGCGGCGAGGATTTCGGCAAGGTCGCGACCGAGCTCTCAAAGGATCCCGGCGCCAAGGGCGGCGATCTCGGCTGGTTCACCAAGGACCGCATGGTGCCGGAATTCGGCGAAGCGGCGGCGAAACTGGAGCCGGGGCAAATCTCCGATCCGATCAAGACGCAGTTCGGCTGGCATATCATCAAGCTCGACGAGAAACGCCCGAAAGTGTTCCCGCCGCTGGACCAGGTGAAGGATCAGGTGGCGCGCTATGTCGTCCAGAAGGCGCAGAGCGAGCTTGTCATGAAGCTGCGCGAAGGCGCCAAGATCGAGCGTGCCGACCAGCCCGCCGAGGCCACGGATAAAAAGCCGGACGACAAGAAGAAGAAATAAGCGCATTGAAGCGCCGGCCCGTGCGAGCGGGGCCGGCGCTTCCAATTTACGGTCCGGGATTTTTGTAGAAAGCCTTTGTCACATCGTCGACGGCGCTATCGACGAGGTCCGTCGCCTTCTTGAACGCGAAGCCAGTTCCGACGCGCTTGGCGCCCCAGCGTTCGGCCCAGCCGATAGCGCTGTCGCCGAACGGCAGATCGACGTCGACGAGGCGGTCTACGACCTTTTTGGCGCGCGAATGGATGAGCCCCCTGAGTTCGTCGCGCCCCTTCGGCTGAAAGAGCGCTTGAGGCGTCGGCAAATCCTCGGCGCCGATGACGATCTCCTGTTGCAGCGCCTCGGTCAGCGGAATGATCGGCAGCGCGCGCAGGCCGGTTTCCCCACCCGCTGCGAGCGTCTTAAAGTCGCCGCCATTCGCCTTGCGGATGAACCACTTCTCGCGATCGCCCGTAAAATCGCCGAAAAGCTCCGCATTTTCCGGCAGGTTGAAATGCCAGCGCAGAAACGCCTGCGCGTTGCGGCGGCCGAGCAGATAGTCGTGGCGGCGGAAGGAATGATGCAGGAAGCCGCCGAAGCCGTTCATCACGCCGCAGGCGATCGGATAGAGCTTCGATTGCTTCGTGCCGATGTCGTCGCGCGTCGGCGACACGAGATAGCGTGAATAATATTTTTCATCCGCCGCGCGCATCAGTTCGTCCGGCTTGAACCGCGCCTGATTGGTCAGCGTCGACAGAAGCGCGCCGGAAATCCGCACCAGTCCGAGGTCGGCGTTGGAGGACTTGCCGTCGTCGTTCAGCTTTTCCGCCGCCGCCTCGAGGTAGTTCGGAAAGGGCGCGATCAGGATCACGGCTTTGTCGGTTGTGACGCCGTCGCTCGGGTTTCTTTTATCGGCGCCGCCTGAGAGATAGCGGCGCGTCATTTCCAGAGGTTCATTGTCGATCGTGCCGCCGTCTACCGAGACGAATTCATAAGGGTCAATCCCATAAACCCATTTGTCCGGCTCGATGACGCGATAGCCGTCGGGACCGTCATAGCCGACCCGCGACGCAAACTTATATTCGCTCGGACGGCGTTTGAGCCGGCGCGGCGCGAGGCCGATCGGAAAAGCGCCGGTGGCCTTGGCGGCCGTGCGATAAATGTCCCAATCCGGCGTGCTCGTATTCTTGATGTCGAGCGCATAGGCGCCGTCTTCCGACGTCGGCGCGACTCCGATCTTGAAATCGAGAAAGTCGCCGTGATTGATCATGCCGTAAAGGCGCGGATCGTCGGCGCCATATATCTCGAAGGAATAAGGCACGCCGCGTAAATTCGTCAGCGTGAGGCGCAAGCGCAGCGATCTGTCGGCGCCGCGGCCGATCCACTCCTTGGCGCCGACCGCGCCGTCGAGTTCGAACGCCTCCTCGACAATGCGATCGATCACGTCGCAGCACAGCAAGGAACGGACGGGATCATTGGCCGCGCCGCCGTCGACGTCCGTCGTCTCCAGCAGGGGGCGAATGTCGATATCCTCGACCCAGGAGGAATAGAGCCGGTTACGGCGCCGCTGCGGCTTTTTCCTCTCAGGGTCTTTCGGCCAGACGTGATCGAAGGAATCGCGGAATGCATGGAGCGCGCAGATCGCCGAGGTCATGCCGCCGGCCGAGGCGCCGGCCATGATCGGAATGCGCACGTCATGCGTCGGGCCGTCCCAGCCCGGCTGTTTCTTCGCCGCGTAATAGGCGTCGAGCGCCTCGATGAAAAAATCCATCACGCCGGCGGTGTAGGCGCCAGCGGAAATGGCGCCGGCCATGGTGAGGCCGATTTCGAATGTCTTGGCCATAAGACGGTCCCTCGAAATGAACGTGCAAGCAAAGCGCTTGAATAATCACAGCGAAATGACAGGCTTAAGAAAACGCCCGGCTTCGCCGAAAGGTTGCGCGCAAATCATCCCCTCAGCGTAATCGGAGCCTTGACGTGGCGCTTGCGCGCCGTCAAACCCGCCAAGGTCCATTCCGTCCCAAAGGTCAGATCAATGGCTCACGACGCTCCCCTTTCGCCGCTCGCGCCAAAATCCACGCCGGAAATCCCGCCGCTCGCAGGCGTGCGCTTCGCCGCCGGCGCGGCGGGCGTACGCTACGCCGAACGCACCGACGTCATGCTGGCGGTGTTCGACGAAGGGACGACGGTCGCCGGCGTCTTCACCAAATCCAAATGCCCATCGGCGGCGGTTGACTGGTGCCGCGCGCGACTAAAGAGCGGAAAGGCCAGCGCCCTGCTCGTCAATTCCGGCAACGCCAACGCCTTCACCGGCAAGAACGGCGTCGAGGCCGTGAAGTTTTCGGCGAAGCTCGCCGCCGACGCGACGGGCGCCGACGCGCGCCGGATTTTCCTCGCTTCGACCGGCGTCATCGGCGAGCCGCTGGACGCGAAAAAATTCGACGGCGTGCTGGAGAAACTTGTCGAGGCGGCGCGCGGCGACGCCTGGCTCGACGCGGCCCGCGCCATTATGACGACCGACACCTTCCCCAAGCTTGCGACGCGAAGCGCCGAGATCGACGGCGTCGAAGTGACGATCAGCGGCTTCGCCAAGGGCGCCGGCATGATTGCGCCGGATATGGCGACGATGCTCGCTTTCGTCGTCACCGACGCGGCGATCGGCGCCGAGGCGCTGCAGAAGATGCTATCGAAATCCGTGCAAGGCTCGTTCAACGCCATCACGGTCGACAGCGACACCTCGACCTCCGACACGCTGCTGCTCTTTGCGACCGGCGCGGCGAAGGAGCGCGGCGCGCCGAAAATCCGTGACGCCAGCGACAGGCGCCTTAAATCCTTCAAAGCCGCGCTCGACGCCGTGCTGCTCGATCTCGCGCATCAGGTGGTGAAAGACGGCGAAGGCGCGCGCAAATTCGTCGAAGTGCGCGTCGAGGGCGCCGAGACGGCGCGCGCCGCGAAGCGCATCGCGCTCTCCATCGCCAATTCGCCGCTGGTGAAGACCGCCATCGCCGGCGAGGACGCCAATTGGGGCCGCGTCGTCATGGCGGTCGGCAAAGCCGGCGAGAAGGCCGATCGCGATCGTCTCTCGATCTGGTTCGGCGACATCCGCGTCGCGCATAAGGGCATGCGCGATCCCTCTTACGACGAAGCGCAGGTCTCGCAGATCATGAAGCGCGACGAGATCGCGCTGCGCGTTGACCTGTGCGATCGGCAAGGGCGCGGCGACGGTGTGGACCTGCGATCTCACCAAGGAATATGTCGCGATCAACGGCGACTATCGGAGCTGACGCCGCAAATGAATTTGCCCAACGCCGTCCGGGCGGCGATCTTCGATATGGATGGAACGCTTCTCGATACGGAGGGATTCTATCTGCGCGCCATCCGCGAGGCCTGTCTTGGCATGGGGCTCGACGCGCCTGAAGACTTCTTCCAGCAAACGCTCGGGCGGCCCTGGTCATACTGCTACGAAATCCTGAACGAGAGATTCGGCGCGGCCTTCGTCCGAGATCGCTTCGACGCGCGGTTCGACGCGCGCTTTGCCGACCTCACCCGCGGCGGCGTTCCGGTGAAGCCCGGCGTTCGTGAGCTCCTTGCGCATCTTGCGTCAATGTCCACGCCGATGGCGGTCGCGACCTCGACGAGCCGCGAGGTCGCCGAACGCCAACTCGATAGCGTCGGCCTCCTCGACTATTTCTCGGTGCGCATAACGGCGGACATGGTGACGGAACCTAAGCCGGCGCCTGAAACCTTTCGTAAAGCTTCCAAGGAACTTGATGTTGCGTCCCAATATTGCCTCGCGCTTGAAGATTCGCCCGCGGGCGTCCGCTCCGCCGCGACTTCCGGCGCGATGACGATCATGATTCCCGACATGGTTCCGGCGACGGCGACGGAAAGGTCGCTCTGCGTCGCGGTCGTCAAAACCATGTATGACGTGCTAGACTGCCTGCGCGCCGTTGAAAGCGCGTCGCCCACATTGATTATGCGCGCATGAGGCTGCGCGCGGCGGGTTCTAACCCCGAAAAGCCTTGCTTTTGGAGCGTTCGGCATGCGTTACACCCCGCTTCTCATCGTCGCGCCTGTCGCCTTGCTGTCCGCCTGCAACGCCGGGCGCGGGCCTACGCCGAGCGTCTCCTTCGACCCCGCCCAGGCAAGTTACATCAGGGCGCCCGGTAAGGGCGTCATCAGCGGACAGGCTTTCCTGCGCGACAAATCCGGACAAACGAATGTGCGCTACGCCGCCGGCGAAACCGTCCGGCTCATTCCCGCCACCACCTATGCGCAAGCGCGCATCTCGCATTTTTATGGATCGGTGAAATTCGTGCCGGCGGCCTCGATTCCGAAAGTCGAACCGGATACGCAATATGCCGCGCTGACGCGCACGACGAAAACGGAATCGGATGGCCGATTCTCTTTCGAGAATGTCGCGCCGGGACGTTACTACCTCACCACGCAGCTTGTCTGGAAGCCTAAGGACGCGCTCGCTCCCGAAGGCGGCGCGATGTATGAGGAAGTGACCGTGACCGGCAAGGAGAACGGCCCGGTGAAGGTCGTTCTCTCCGGCAATTGAGCGGCGCCGTGAATCTATTGCTCGTCGTGGCCGCCGCGCTGGTCGACGCCGATAATCGCGTGCTGATCGCGCAGCGCCCCGAGGGCAAGCAGCTTGCCGGGCTTTGGGAGTTTCCCGGCGGCAAGCTCCATCCCGGCGAGCGGCCCGAGGACGCTTTGGTCCGCGAACTCGAAGAAGAGCTTGGCGTGCGCGTCTGTGGGCCTTGCCTCGCGCCCTTGACCTTCGCCAGCCACGCCTATGACGAATTTCATCTGCTGATGCCGCTTTACGTGTGCCGTAAATGGGAAGGGATCGTGACGCCCGCGGAGGGACAAGCGGTCAAATGGGCGCGCGCCCGCGATTTGCGCAATTACCCCATGCCGCCCGCCGACGCGCCGCTCATCGCGCCGCTGATCGATCTTCTTGGTTAAGGCGCCTAATTCACTGTCACGCGATAACATCCTCCGAAAAGACGCCGCGCGGACCGGCGTGACGCCGACGCCTTTTTGAGCCATGATCGGGGCGCTCATTGCAGGGAGCGCTGTCGATGACAAATGACGCCGCGATCGACGCTGTTGATTTGCGCGGGCTCGATTATCGAGGCCGCTATGCGGCAGGAAAGGCGTTGCGACGCCGCGTCGCGCGCGAATCCTTGGCGGATTTCGCGCCAGCGCCCGACCGGGACCCATTGGCGATTATCGCCGCTACGGAGCGCGACCGCGTTCAGTCGCTTCTGCCGCTGCGCCGCGAATCCATGGCGAAGACGCCTCACGCCTTCCTGCGCGGCGCGGCCGACGTCATGGCCGCCGATCTCTCGACGCAGCTCGCGCCGGGCATTCGCGCTCAGGTCTCCGGCGATTGCCATCTGATGAATTTCGGCGCTTTCATCTCGCCGGAAGGCAATGCGCTGTTCGATGTCAACGACTTCGACGAGACGCTGCCGGATGTCGATGTGACCTTCGATTTGCGCCGTTTCGCAACGAGCGTCGCCGTCGCGGCGCTCGTGGAGGACAAGACCAAAGCCGACGCCCGGCGCATAACGCGAACAGCAATAAAGGCCTATCGTCAGACGGTAATGGAGATCGCCTGCCTCTCGCCGATCAAAGCATGGAACATGCGCGTGCCGCTAAGCGACGTCGTCGCGGAGCTTCGCGATCGGGTTCTTCACAGCGCGATGCACACCGCCATATCGAAAGACCGAGACGAAGCCGATTATGCGGACAATTTCCCCAAGATCGCGCAAGACGCGACAGGCGCTTGGCGCATCGAGGACAAGCCGCCGCGACTTTTCCACATCGACCACGAGCTCGCCGCCGGCTTCAATCTCGACGCGCTGCTGGCCGCGGCGCTCGCTACGCTGTCCGCGCCCATCGCCTCGCTGCTGCGCCGCTACCGATTATGCGACGTCGCCTTCAAGGCTGTCGGCGTCGGCAGCGTCGGAACTTTTTGCGTGATCGCGCTATTCATGACCGCTGACGACGAGCCGCTGTTTATCCAGGTCAAGGAGGCGAAGCGCTCCGTGCTGGAACGCTTCGGCGCCGGCGCATGGCCGGGCGCGCAGGGCGAGCGCGTCGTCACGGGCCAACGCATGATGCAGGCGGCGTCGGATATTTTTCTCGGCTGGATGCGCGATCCCCATTCGCAGCGGGAGTTCTATATGCGCCACCTGAAGACGCGCCGCCTCGGCGACCTTGCCGAATTGCTGCAAAAGCACGCCTTGCTCGACTATGCAAAACTTTGCGGATGCACGCTGGCGCGCGCCCACGCCCGTTCGACCGACGCCGCCGCGCTTGCCGGCTATATGGGAAAAAGCGAAGCGTTCGAAGACGCGCTCGCCTCTTTCGCGATGGCTTACGCTCGGCAGAACGCAGCGGATTATAAGGCTTTCCGCGCGCAAACCGCGCGAAGCCTTACGCCTGCTCCTCCCTGACCGTCGCGTAGCTTGCCGGAATCGACAGAGTCCAAACGAGGCCGTCAGGCGGAAAATGCAGCGTCGCCTTGCCGTCGAGCGCCTGCGCCACGAGGCGCTTGACGACCTTATGGCCGAAGCCTTCGCGCGGCGGCATCGCCACCGCCGGTCCGCCGTGCTCGCGCCATTCAATGTTGAGCCGTCCGTCCTCGAAGCGCCATGTCAGCGAGACGGCGCCGTCGGGCCGCGACAGGGCGCCGTAGCTCAGCGCATTCGTCGCCAATTCGTGCAAGGCGAGGCCGATATTTTGAGCGGCCTCCGGCTTCAGCATGATCCTCGGCCCATCGATTGTCGCGCGCGAGGATACATCCCCATGCGCCACGTCCATGCAATAGGCGAGCTGGGCGCGCACCAAGTCGCACATGGAGGCGCCGCGCCAGTCCTGCGAGACGAGCAGATCATGCGCCATTGAAAGCGCCTGGAGGCGCGCGCCGAATTTGCGCTGAAAATCTTCGACCGAGGGCGAACCGGCCGCCGTCTGCCGCGACATCGCTTGCACGACGGCGAGCAGGTTCTTGGAGCGATGCACGAGTTCGCGCAGCAGCACGCGCACATGCTGCTCGCGCTGCTTGCGCTCGGTGATGTCGCGCGCCGTGCCGAGAATGCGCACCGCGCGGCCATCCTCGAAGAAGGTGCGGCCGCGCACCGAAACCCAGCGCTCGATGCGATCCGTCTGTCCGATCACGCGATATTCGATCTCGTAATCGCCCTCGTGATTGGGGTCGAGCGCGACGCCGACCGCCTCCTTGGTGCGCTTGCGATCTTGCGGATGCAGGGCGTTGCGGAAAATCTCGAAACTCGCCGGCGTATCTTCGGGCAGGCCCCACAAACGGCGTACGCGCTCGTCGATATGGACTTCGCCGGTGACGAGGTTCCAGTCCCAGACGCCGGTGCGGCCGGCCTCGAGCGCGAGCTGCATGCGCTCCAGCGCATAGGCCTGCTCGCTCATCGCCTCGCAGCCCGATTGCGCCGAGCGCGCGTCAGCAGTTTCCGGGCGTAAATCCGTGTCGGTCACGCGTCACCTTATAGAGGGATTGGAGCAGCATACCCCCAGACGCGACGGCGTGCGAGCGTTTAAATATCCACCAGCTCCGCCGCGAAGGCGGCGCGCTCCTGGATGAAGGCGAAACGCGCCTCCGGCCTGTTGCCCATCAGCCGCTCGACGCAATCGGCGGTCTCCTCGCGGTCCTCCGGCTCGATGACGACCTTGAGCAGCGTGCGCTTGCCCGGATCCATCGTGGTTTCCTTGAGCTGAGCCGCGCTCATCTCGCCAAGGCCCTTGAAGCGGCTCGTCTCGATCTTGCCCTTGCCGGTGAGCACGGTGCGGATCAGTTCGTCGCGGTGTTCATTGTCGCGCGCGTAAACGGTCTTCGCGCCTTGCGTGAGCTTATAGAGCGGCGGCTGCGCCAGATAGAGATGTCCGTTCTCGATGAGGCGCGGCATCTGCCGATAGAAAAAGGTGATGAGCAGCGAAGCGATATGCGCGCCGTCGACGTCGGCGTCCGTCATCACGATCACTTTTTCGTAGCGCAGATCCTCGTCGCGGTAATGCGCGCCAAGCCCGCAGCCGAGCGCCTGCGCAAGATCGGCGAGCTGCTGATTGGCGAGCAGCTTGTCCTTCGTCGCCGACGCGACGTTGAGAATTTTTCCGCGCAGCGGCAAAATCGCCTGCGTGACGCGATTGCGCCCCTCCTTCGCCGAGCCTCCGGCGGAATCGCCCTCGACGATGAAAAGCTCCGAGCCTTGCGCGGAATTATTGGTGCAATCGACGAGCTTGCCCGGCAGACGCAGCTTGCGCGTCGCGGTCTTGCGGGCGATGTCCTTTTCGGCGCGGCGGCGCAGGCGCTCCTCGGCGCGCTCCACCGCAAAATCGAGCAGCTTGTTGGCCTGCGACGGCGCGCCCGCGAGCCAATGGTCGAAGGCGTCGCGCACCGCGCTTTCGACGATGCGCGCGGCCTCGGCGCTCATCAGCCGGCTCTTGTTCTGGCCCTGGAACTCCGGCTCGCGCATGAAGACGGAAATCATCGCCGCCGACTGGCCCATCAGATCGTCGGCGGTCACATCTTTCGCGCGCTTGCTCTGCCCGACGCGGTCGGCGTGATCCTTCAGCGCCTTCAACAGCGCGGAGCGAAAACCCGCCTCATGCGTGCCGCCGTCGGGCGTCGGAATCGTGTTGCAATAGGAATGGACGAAGCCGTCGTCCTCCGCGAGCCATGACACCGCCCATTCGAGCGAGCCATGGCCGCCTTCGCGCGTCACCTTGCCGACGAAAGCCTGGTCGGTGACCAGTTCCTTGCCGTGGATTTCGCGTGCGAGATAATCCTTCAGCCCGCCGGGGAAACGCAGCACCGCTTCGCTGGGCGTATCGGCGCCGGGCTCGATAAGCGTAGGATCGCAGCGCCAGCGGATTTCGACGCCGCCGAAAAGATAGGCCTTGGAGCGCGACATGCGGAAAAGCCGCGCTGGCTTCCAATGCGCGCCCGCGCCGAAAATTTGCGCGTCCGGCTTGAAGCGCACGCGCGTGCCGCGGCGATTGGCGACGCGCCCCAGCGTCTTCAGCTTACCCAGCGGCAGGCCGCGCGAAAACTCCTGTCCGTAAAGCTGGCCGCCGATCGCCACCTCGACTTCGAGCTTTTCGGAGAGCGCGTTGACGACCGAGACGCCGACGCCATGCAGGCCGCCCGAGGTCTGATAGGCGCCTGAATCGAATTTGCCGCCGGCGTGGAGCGTGGTCATCACCACTTCGAGCGCGGACTTCTTGGGAAATTTCGGATGCGGCTCGACCGGGATGCCGCGGCCGTTGTCGGTCACGGTCAGCCACCCGTCCAGCTCCAGAGTCACCTCGATGAAAGTGGCGTGGCCGGCGACCGCCTCATCCATGGCGTTGTCCAGCACCTCGGCGAAGAGGTGATGCATCGCCGCCTCATCCGTGCCGCCGATATACATGCCGGGCCGACGGCGCACGGGCTCCAGCCCCTCCAGCACTTCGATGGAGGCGGCCGAATATTCGGCGGGACCGCTTTTCGCGGCGGTTTTGGACGCCGGCGCCTTGCGCGGCGCGGCACCGAAAAGATCAGGTTTTGAAGCCATGAGCCGATATTAGCGCGATTCGGGAGGGGATGGGCGAGGCGGGATCGGCGGGTCCGGCTGAAACTTCACAAACGAAGCGGATTACGGATTCCGGCTTGTCGAATCCGCTACGCTAGGTCAAGCTTAGGTCCAAACCTTATTCCGCCTGACGATTGTCGATCAACGAATTTTTGAGGGGAGCAGCAGATGGCGCAAGTCCAGGCCTTCTCGGTTTACGAAGTCGATGTCCAGCCCCAAACCGGCAAACGCATTATTCCCGCCTTCTTCGTCGAAAGCACGGCTCCCGACAATATCGACGACGAGGAAGGCGCGCCTTCGACGCCGGACAATTGCAAACCATCGACAGTTGACGACATCGTCGAAATGCTTGCCCGGCAAAAAACGCCGAAACTGCTAATCACTGTGCACGGCTTCAACACCCCACGCGATAAGGTCCTGGAAACTTACAAAAAATCCTTCGTGGCCGTGAACGGGGACGACGCGCTCCAGGACCGCGACCTCGTCTGCGTGGGTTACCGTTGGCCGTCGGAAGCAATGGGAACGCCTTGGCGCAGCGGCTTCAAGGCCGCGCCCTGGTTTCTTATCGGAGTCTTGATCGCGGCGCTCGCCGCATTCTATCTGGTAAATTTCTATTTCGAGATATGCGACTGGTGGAAGCTTGCGCGCATCGCCATCACCGCTGTGACGGCGACGATGGCCGTGATTCCGATCACCCTATTTTTGCTGCGCCTCATCGTTTATTTTCGCGATGGTTTCCGCGCTACGACCTACGGCGTGCCGGACCTTGTCAATCTTGTCCGCGAGATCGACGAAAAATTGTCAAATAAACGGCCGCCGCGGCCTGCAAAGGCGGCGAACAACGACATCGCCGGAAGGGCCGACCTTTCCTTTATCGGCCACAGCATGGGAGGCTTCGTCGTCACCAATGCCGTGCGCATTCTTTCGGACGTGTTTTCGCCCGAAGCGATCGACGCCATGAATTACGGCGCAGGAGAGCTAGGGAGCGAGGAGGAGCGTCAGGCGCGCGAACTCAGATCGAAGATTGGGAAGAGCTTTTTACTGCGGCGCCTGGTGCTGGTTTCCCCGGACATACCGGCGGAGGTCTTGTTGTTGGGCCGCAGCAATGCCTTGCACTCGTCATTGATCCGGTTTCAAGAGGCCCATCTTTTCTCCAACGAAGGCGACGAAGTCCTGCGCAACATTTCGACGACCGCGAACTTCTTTTCGTTGCCTACGAAAAGCCGCCGGTTCGGCTATCGGCTCGGCAATGTCGGAGTATTGACGGGGTGGGGCCTCTCCGAAAACCTGACGCTTGGCAACTTGCGCGTGGGCTCGCGCACGCTTTACGAGCTTTATGCCGAACTTGACGCCATACAGCCAGAGGAATCCTTCGCGCAGCGGCTCACTTATTTTGATTGCACCGACAGCATCGATGAGGATGGCCGCGGCGTGGTGACGGACGCGGCCCGCGGCGCGCCGCCAAATCTATCATGGCTCGGCCATCTGCGCCTTCTGTGGATCTACATTATCGGCGAGGCCGACGTTCACTCTGGTTATTTCCTGAAGCCCAGTCTCGTCCGCGAACTGATCTATCGTTTCGCCTGCATCGGCTATGGCGACAGTGAAAAGGCTTACAACGGGTTGCCCGGATTGAGCGCGCTATGCAAACGGCAGCAGATCAAGGCGCTGAAGCCTGGCGAACGCAGCGTCGCAGCGGCTTCGGCGGGGGACAAAGCCTTGTGAACAGACGGAACCGACGGATGGCGGTTCATGACAACTTTGGGCCAGCAGCGCCAGTCCGGTCCCTGATAGCTTGTTCTCGACTCGACCTGTCATAAATCTGCCCCGCGCCCGTCGGCTTCCGACGACAGGCGCGGGCGTCGCGAGGCGCCGCCACTTCAATGTTGATTAAGGCGAAGCCGCTGTCTTCAATTTCGACAAAGCGCGAATTTTTACGCGGATGCTTGCGGGTTTTGCCGCCGCCTTGACCATCTCGCCGGTGGCGGGGTTGCGAACCAAGGTTCCAGCCTTTCGAGCCGGCACTTTGCGAAGGGACACTTTCAGAAGTCCCGGCAAAGTGAACTCGCCGACGCCGCGCGGATGGACCGACCCAAGAAACACGCCTTCCAATGTGGCGTAGATTGCTGCGGCGGTCTTGCGAGGAATTTCGTTCTGCTCGGCAAGCAGGTTGATCAGCGCCGATTTGGTCAAGGCTTCCTTGACCGGACGAACGGGCGCCGCCTCAGGTTTTGTGCCCTTTTTTATCGCCGCAGGCTTGCCGGCTTTTGCTTTGGCCATAGGGAAGTTCCCTCCTTTGAATAGGCTTTCGCCTGGCTGACGTCGACGCAACTGCTGACCAGATTGCTAGCGAGTTAGGGGTTGATTCGCAATCTGCAGGCCGCAAGCGCGTTCAAGCAGGGGCGTGATTTCCGGCCGCCTGTATACTTCCGATGCGCTATTATCGACGTCAGAGATGCGGCAAGAGAGGACATCCGCCAGACCAAGCTGTCGCTCAAATCCGCTCAACCGGCATGCGCCAACTCTCATGCCCTCCCTATCGCCGCCTAATCTCCCATCGCAACGGAAAGAGCTCGAGCATGCGATTTATCCGCCTCTCTTGCTTCGCGCTGAGCATGCTGCAGCTCATCGCCGCGCCGGCTCTGGCGCAGACGACGGGCGGCTATACCGCGCCCAACGAATTCATGAATTTGTTTTTTGACTTCACCGGCAGTGACGAGCCTGGCTATCCCGCCGGCCAGCCCACGCTGGGCCAGATGCTCACACAGGCCGTCGTCGCCAAGGAATCGGCAAGCGGCGCTCCCGGCCCCTTGGTGCTCGTCGTCGGGTCCGATATCTACGTCTACGACTCGGTCAGCGGCGCCCGGCTGGGGCAGGAACAGTTTCGCGCCGATCGCGCCAGCGGTTTCTACGAGATGACGGCGATCAGCCACATCGGGCCAGCGCTCGCCTATTTGGCCCAGATCAAGGCGAATGGCGATCCGCGCTGGAAGGCGCGCCTCGCCTCCTTGCAGGCGCATGTCGCGCAGGTGCGCGCGCTCAATCGGCGCGCTGCGAACAACTGGCTTGATCAGCTGAACCAACCCGCCTGGAGCGCGCGCAAGGCGCAGATTCGCGACATGATCGATTATGCCTGCGCCCGCACATTGGATTATATCGGCTCTCTCGGTAAGGGCGACCGCTTCACCGTCGCCGGCGTGAATGATGATTTTTTCAACGGCGCATCGGCCCGGCATCCGATCCCATTCGTCAATGTGATGATCGGCACGTTCATGCTCGAAGCACTGCGCGGCGCTTCGAACGTCCATGACTCGCTCGCCCGCCTCAAACTCGACTGGCCGCATGCGATGGTCCTGGTGAGCAGCCGCGCCGGAACCAACGTTTCGTCAGGACTGACCGAAGGGACCAATTGGCTGGCGCTGTTTCTGAAGGCGGTATCCGGTTTCACCCTGCCCGACGATCGGATCAAGATCGTCCCCTATGCCGAAGTGCGGCCGTCACTGGGCCAACCGCAGTTGGCGCCGGAGGACCTCAGTTATTATACGCAGCGTGTTTGGGGCCCGTTGTTCTATCGCAAACTCGTTTCCGATCAGGCGTTCGCGGGCATCTCAACGATCTACCTGCCAGACCGCCCGCCGCTGCCGGGCGATTATTTCGTAACCAAGGCTGGCGCGATCGATCGGTTCATGATCCGCATGAAGCATTCGCTGCGCGATTCACGCGAGATGCTGTCCAACACGGTCGCGTTCTGGATGGTGCAGGAACTGGCGAGCAAGAACTGGGATCCCGCCGCGGCGGACATTCCCGGCCTGACAACCGGCTTCGCCAGCCGGCGTCGCGGGATATCCAACGGCCCTAAAGTAAGGGTTGCGCGCCCTTAGACATGGAGGCCATTGCAAATGATCGGCATTATCGTCGCGCTCTTGAGCGTGTTGCTCCCCCTGGCGCATCTAGCGCTCAGTAAAGTCCCAAGAACCCGCGCCCGCGTCATTCGCCTCCTGCTGCTCTACGCCCTGGTGCTGGACGTTGGCGTCATTGGCCTGCCCCTTGGCTTCATCCCTCACGTGTTCTTCGCCGATCAGACCGCACGAAGCATCGGCTGGCCGCCGGGGAGTCCATTCCAGTTCGAGGTTGGCGTTCACGATGGCGCTTGGGGCCTCCTCGGCTTCCTCTGCCTCTGGATCGGCGGCTCATTTTGGACGGCGACCGGGCTTGGATGGTCGGTCTTCATGCTCGGCGCGACTTATGGCCATGTCGTACAGACGCTGCGAGAAGGAAATTATGCGCCTTACAACTTCCTGACGATCTTTTCGGACGGTTTTATCGCCATCTGGCTGCTCGCGCTATTGTATCTCCATCACCGCTGGGGAGCGAAGCAGGATTGAGCCGGAGGCGAAGCGCGGCAAGACGCTTCCGGCTTCGCGCGGGCTCGGCTACCCTTTCCGGCAAGGCGACCGGATGGGCCATCTGGGCGACGCAACCCCATACGATTTTGTGAGACCCGGGATGGACACGAAGATCGACGCAATCGCCGAACGCATCTATCGCTTTTCGACCTTCGCGCCGCAGATCGCGGCGCCGGCCGGTTTCACATTCAATCAATATCTCATCGACGCCGAAGAGCCGCTGCTGTTTCATTGCGGTCCGCGCATGATGTTTCCTTTGGTCTCGGCGGCCTTGACCACGATCATCCCGATCGAGCGGTTGCGCTGGATTTCCTTTGGCCATGTCGAGGCCGACGAATGCGGTTCGATGAATCTGTGGCTCGCGGCAGCGCCGAGGGCGCAAGTCGTCCATGGCCATACAGCATGCATGGTGTCTCTCAATGATTTGGCCGATCGGCCGCCGCGCGCGCTCGCGGATGGCGAGGTTCTCGATATCGGCGGAAGGCGCGTGCGCTACATAGATACGCCGCATGTGCCGCATGCCTGGGAATCTGGCCTCATCTATGAGGAGATCACCGGCACGCTGTTCTGCGGCGACCTGTTCACGCAACTGGGGCAAGGACCCGCCATCACCAAGGACAGCGTCTTGGAGGCAGCCGTCGCGGCGGAAAACGCCTTTCAATCGACCGCGCTGACGCCAGCGACGGGGCCAACCATTCGCATGCTGGCGGCGCTCAAGCCGAGCCGTCTCGCGGTGATGCACGGGTCGAGCTATGATGGCGACTGCGCCGCCATGCTTTCGGAACTTGCGGCCTATTATGAAAAGGCGCTTGCGGAAAAGACAGCAACCGCCTGAATTGGGCGCGTCGCAGGCAGATGCGCGCTAGTCTGCCCCTCGCCCGCCTCGGAGCCGCCAAGCGAACCGCCATGTCGAACCTCCCAACCGTCGTGATCTGCGTCGACCACGGCTCGGTCACGGGCGGCCAGGCGAAGGTCGCCATCGAGAGCGCGCTCGGGCTCAAGGCGGCGGGCGCGCGGGTGGTCTTTTTCGCCGCCTGCGGGCCGGTCGATGCGCGCCTTGAGGCGGCCGGCGTCGAGACCCACTGCCTCAACCAATATGACATTCTGAGCAATCCCTCGCGCCTCGCCGCCGCGCGTCAGGGCGTTTGGAATCTTGAGGCCGCGCGCGCGCTGGCCGAAACTCTCGCGCCGCTGCCGCGCGATGCGATCGTGCATGTGCATGGCTGGGCGAAGGCGCTCTCGCCTTCGATCGCAGAGCCGATCCGCGCATCGCGCCTGCCGGCGATCTATACGATGCACGAATATTTCCTGCATTGCCCCAACGGCGGCTTTTACAATTTTCCGCAAAACGCCGTCTGTCATTTGCGCCCCATGTCCGCGGCCTGCTGGATGACGAATTGCGACTCGCGCAACTACGCCTTCAAGCTGTGGCGCAACGCTCGGCTTTTCGTCGCGCAGCACGTCGCGCATCTGGCGGAAGTCTTTTCCGACATCGTGCTGCTCTCGGATTTGCAGGAGCAGGTTCTGGCCTACGCGCCGCAGCGCGCCGTCATTCATCGCGTCACCAATCCCGTCGAGGCCGAACCGCTTGGGCGGAAAGCCGATCCGACAAGCGGCGATTTTCTCTTCGTCGGCCGCCTGTCGGCGGAAAAAGGCGCTTTCCTCTTCGCCGAGGCCGCGCAACGCGCCGGCGTGACGCCGGTCTTCATCGGCGACGGACCGATTGCACAAGAGTTGCGCGCGCGCTTTCCGCAGGCGCAGCTTTTGGGCTGGCGCGCGCCGCATGAGGCTCGCGCCGCGATGCGCGCCGCCCGCGCGCTCGTCTTTCCTTCGCTGTGGTACGAGACCTTCGGCCTCACCGCGCTGGAGGCGAAAGCGATGGGAACGCCCACGATCGTCGCTGACGGCTGCGCCGCGCGCGAAGCGGTTGAAGATCGCGTCACAGGCCTCTGGTTCAAGAGCGGCGACGTCAATTCGCTGGCTTCGGCGATCCGGGAAATGCAATCGGACGCGCTTGTCGCGCGCCTCTCGGCCCAGGCTTACGACGCCTATTGGGCCGCGCCCGCGACGCTGGAGCGCCATGTCGAGGAAACGCTCGCCGTCTATCGGCAGATGCTGGCGCGCCGCGCCGCCTGAGCGCGCATCGACGCGGCTTTGATCCTGCGGTAAGACCTTCGCGCAACCGCAGGGAAAATCATGATACGCGCCTTCGCCCTTCTCCTCGCAGGCTTGGCCGCCGCGCTCTCGCTCGCAACGCCGTCCTTGGCGTCCGACAGGCTGCGCGTCGCGCTGCAGAAGACTGGCACGCTCGGCTGGGAGCTCGCTGTCGTCAAAGCCTTCGGCCTCGATAAGGACGCCAAGCTCGACATAGACGCGACCGAACTCGCCTCGACCGAGGCAGGCAAGATCGCCATTCAAGGCGGCGGCGCCGACATTATCGTCTCCGATTGGCTATGGGTGGCGCGCGAACGCGCGCAGGGCGCGAAGCTTGCCTTCTATCCCTATTCATCCGCCATAGGCGCGGTGATGACCAAGAACCTTGCGATTAGAAGCGTCAAGGATCTCGCCGGCAAGAAGCTCGGCGTCGCCGGCGGTCCGCTCGACAAAAGCTGGCTGCTGCTGAAGGCTTACGCGCTCAAGAACGGCGTCGATCTCGAAAAGAGCGCGACCGTGCTTTATGGCGCGCCGCCGCTCATCGCCGAAAAGGCGCTACAAGGCGAACTCGACGCGGCGCTCGAATTCTGGAACTTCGCCGCCGACCTCGAAGCGCAGGGATTTACCCGCGCCATCGAACTCGCCGAAGTCGAGAAGGCGCTCGGCGCGAAAGGCGACGTCGTCGTCACCGGCTATGTTTTCGACGAAGGCTTCGCGGCGAAAAACAAGGACGCGCTCGCGCGCTTCTTCGCCATGACGAAAAAAGCCAAGGAGCTGATCGCGACATCGGACAAGGCCTGGGCCGCCGCCGCGCAGCGCATCGGCGCAAAAGACGCCAAGACGCTCGACATTTATCGCAAGCGTTATGTCGCGGGCGCGCCGAAACGCGCCGTCGCGCAAGAAGAAGCCGACGCGCGCGCGCTCTACCATGCGCTGGCCGAGATCGGCGGCGAAAAGCTCGTCGGCCCCGGCAAGACGCTCGATCCCGGAACCTTCTACAAGGGCGCCGAGGGCAAGCCGCATTGATCCGTCTCGTCTCGCTCGCGGCGCTGCTCGGCCTGTGGCAGTTCGCCGCTCTCCTGTCCGATCCGCGCCGCCTGCCGGGACCATTGCTCGTCTTCGAGACGATCTATGAGGAAGCGCGCTCCGGCGCGCTCTTCTCCAATCTCGCAATCACGCTGGCGCGCGTCGCCGCCTCTTTCGCGCTCGCCATGAGTCTTGGCGCGGCGATCGGCTATCTCATGGGCCGCAACAAGCTTGCCGACCGCCTGCTCGATCCCTGGCTCGTCGCGCTGCTCAATCTACCGGCGCTCGTCGTCATCGTGCTCGCCTATGTATGGGCCGGCCTCACCGAGGTCGCGGCGATCGGCGCCGTCGCGCTCAACAAGCTGCCGAACGCCGTCGTCGTCGTGCGCGAAGGCGCCCGCGCGCTCGATCCGCAGCTTGAGGACATGGCGCAGGTCTTCCGCTTTTCGCCGGCGGCGCGGCTCAAGCATCTCGTTTTGCCGCAGCTAGCGCCCTATCTTGCGGCGGCGACGCGCTCGGGCCTGTCGCTTGTGTGGAAGATCGTGCTCGTCGTCGAGCTGCTCGGACGCTCCAATGGCGTCGGCTTCGAGATCAACTTGGCGTTCCAGCTTTTCGACATGAAGCTGCTGCTCGCCTACGCACTTCCCTTCGTCGCGCTGATGCTCGGCGTCGAAAACTTCCTGGTGCAGCCCCTTGAACGACACGTCTCGCGCTGGCGGCGCGGCGTCTCTCGACGTCACGATCGCGGCTAAGGATTATCATTCGGCAAGCGGGCGTCCCGCGCGCGCGCTCGAGGATTTGCGCCTGACGCTACCCGCCGGACAGGCCGGCGCGGTCGTCGGTCCGTCGGGGTGCGGCAAGACGACCCTGCTGCGGCTCATCGCCGGCCTCGACAAGGATTATGTCGGCGAAATCGTCCTGCCGGAGCACGGGCGCCTCGGCATGGTCTTTCAAGAGCCGCGGCTGCTGCCCTGGCGCAGCGTTTCAGACAATATCCGCATCGCCGCGCCGCAGGCGCGCGAAGCGGAGATCGCCGCTCTCATCGACGAACTCGGACTGACCGAGCACGCCGCGCATTTTCCGCGCGAATTGTCGCTCGGCCTCGCGCGCCGCGTCGCGCTCGCGCGCGCGCTGGCCGTCAAGCCCGATCTGCTGCTGCTCGACGAGCCGCTCGTCTCGCTCGACGCGGCGCTGGCGCGCGATTTGCGCGAGATGATCGCGCGGCTCATCGACGAACGGCGCATCACTACGCTCGTCGTCACGCATGATCTTCGCGAAGCGATCGAGCTGGCGGACAAGATTTTTCTGTTGTCGCCGCGCCCGGCGCATGTCGTCGCGACGCTCCAATCGCCGGCGCCGCGCCATAGGATGACAAGGGAAATCGCCGAGCGGTTGGAAGAGCAAGCCCATGCGGCGCTCGACATGCAGCGACGCTAGAACGCTTACGCCGAAGCGGATTCTCAGAAACGGCGGCCGACGCCGGTCAAATTCCCGAGCGTCGCCGCGAGATTTTCCGCGGCGATCCCCTCCGCCCGGCCGATCTTCTTGGCGTCGAAAGTGTCGGGCAATATCGGGCCATAGCACTCCATCTCGAAGAGATCGCCGGGATGGGCGGTGATCGTCACCGAGCGCACGCCGCGCGGATTGGGATGCAGCAGTCTCAGGCTCACATGCGCGTCGTCGGTGTCGTAAGCGCGCACGCCGAGCGCAATCAGCCGCGCCTGGCCGCCCAGATGGGCGATGACATTTTCATAGAGCGAACCGGCAGCCATCGATCGCCACCAATAAAACCACAAGGCGACCATCATGCAGATGCTTTGCCAATAAATCGTAAGACGAATTGGTTAAGGCGCGCTCACCAGGGAATGTCCTCGCCGCGATAATCGAGGTAGCGGCCCGAGTCGGTCAGCGTCAGCGCGTCGGCGACCTTGATAATGCCCGCCACGCTGTCGCGGACATCGAGCGTCGCATCAGGGCCGCCCATGTCGGTGCGCACCCAACCGGGACTCATGGCGACGACGACGACGCGCTCGGGCTTCAGGTCGGCGGAGAGACATTGCGCGATCTTGTTGAGGCCCGCTTTCGAGACGCGATAGGCGACATTGAAAGCGCCGTCGAGCGACATCGAACCGAGAATGCTCGTCATCATGACGATGCGCGGTCGGGGGCTGCGCTTCACCAGCGGCAGAAAGGCCTGGATGACTCGCAACGGACCGAGCGTATTGATCGAGAGGAGATCGAGCGCGGCCTCGAAATCCATGTCGAGCGAAGATTGCCGCTGCGGGCCATAGGCGCCGGCGTTGGCGATGAGGACGTCGATCGGATCGCTTACCTGCGCAGCGGCGGCGCGAATGGCTGGTTCGTCGCGAACGTCGAAATGTAGCGTCGCGGCCTCCGGCGCGGCCGCCGTGAGCGCCGCAAGGCCCTTGGCGCTGCGCGCGCTCGCTGTGACGCGCTCGCCGCGCGCCGCGAGTTGGCGCGCGGTCTCCAGTCCGATGCCGCGGCTCGCGCCGGCGATGAGCCAATGGGACATGACGCCTCCCCTATGCGATTTGTTTTCAAATCCCTTTACCGGCTTTGAATATAGCGCGTTCGCCGCGCCCGACAGGGCTTGCCCGAGATTGTGCGGCGGCGCAGTATTCCGCCAGCGTTTTCAAGGGGGCCCTTTCTACATGAACGATGTGACAATGGAGGCGCCGCAAGGCGCGCCGCTTGAGGCTCGCCCGACGCATCCGCCCGTTTCGACGCCGACCGCGCAGGAGCCAAGCGATATTGTTTTCACGGGGCGCGATGATGAATTTAGCGATCTCGTGCGAAGGGGCGCGCTTCTCGGCGAGGGCTTCGCCGATAGTCTAGACGTCACAGGGTTCTGACCGCGATGACGCAACAATTCGAGGCGATCTATTTCGACGGCTTCGTCAGCAAGAAACGCCGCGTCACGCTGACCTTCGCGTCCATGCTGGAGATATGCGAAGACGACGTTTTTCTCGTCGCCTGGCCTTACGCTGACGTGCGGCGCCTCCCCGCGCCGGCTGACGTGATGCGGCTGCGCGCCGTCGGCGCGGCGCAATTGGCGCAGCTCGACATCCGCGATCCAGATACGCAGCGCGAAGTCGAACGCCATTGCCCCATGCTCGCGGGCGACAAGACGCTGCACGCCGACGGCTCGACGCTCAAGATCGTCGCCTGGTCGCTCGCCGCGACAGCCTCGATCGTTGGGCTCATTTGGTTCGGCGTGCCTTTCGCCGCCGACCGGCTCGCGCCGCTCGTGCCCGTGTCTTGGGAGAAGCGGTTTGGCGAGGCTGCGGAAGGACAGGTTCGCGAAATATTCGACGGTAAGAGCTGCGCTTCGCCGAAGGGCGCGGCCGCGCTCGAAAAGCTCTCGAAACGATTGCAGGACGCATCCAGTCTCCGCCTGCCGGCGACGATCGAGGCGATCTCCTCGAAAACGCCCAACGCCTTCGCCCTGCCGGGCGGCAAGGTCTTCGTCCTCGCGGGGCTATTGGAGAAGGCGCAGTCGCAGGACGAAGTCCTGGGCGTGCTGGCGCATGAACTCGGCCATCTGCAGAACCGCGATCATTTGCGCCGCATCATCGCCGACGGCGGGATCGCCTATCTCTTCGGTCTGCTGTTCGGCGACGTGGCCGGCGGCGGCGCCGTGGTCTTCGTCGGCAAGACTCTGCTCAACGCCGCCAATTCGCGCGAGGCCGAGGCGCAGGCCGACGCCTTCGCGGCGCAAACGCTCGCCGGCCTCGGGCGGCCGGCGAAGCCGATGGGCGAATTGCTGTTGCGCGTGACGGGCAAGGAACAGGACGGTTTCCTCACCATCCTTCACGATCATCCCTTGAGCGAAGACAGACTCGCCAAGCTCGCTGCGGCGGATAAGGGCGTCACGGCGCCGCCTGTCCTCACTGACGACGAGTGGCAGGCGCTAAAGACGATCTGCGATTAGCTTAGCCTACATCGCCGCCGGGACATGCGCCAACTCGATGCGCGCCACGCCGTCGCGCACCGCCGCCTGCACCTTCTCGAAGGCGCGCACCTCGATCTGGCGCACGCGCTCGCGCGAGACGCCGAATTCCTCGGAGAGCTGTTCGAGCGTGATGGGATCGTCGGAAAGTCGACGCGCCTCGAAGATGCGCCGCTCGCGCGGGTTCAGCACGTCGAGCGCGCCGCGCAGCGCCTTGAGTCGATTATCGCTTTCCTCCTGCGCCACGAGCAAATGCTCCTGACTGGCGCTGTCGTCGACAAGCCAATCCAGCCACTCGCCTTCGCCCTCTTCGCGCAAAGGCGTATTGAGCGACGCGTCGCCGCCCATGCGGCGATTCATCTCGATGACGTCCTGCTGCGACACGCCGAGGCGATGCGCGATCGTCGCGACATTTTCGGGCTTGAGGTCGCCCTCCTCGAAGGCCGAGATACGGCTCTTGGCTTTGCGCAGATTGAAGAAGAGTTTCTTCTGGCTCGCCGTCGTGCCCATCTTCACGAGCGACCACGAGCGCAGGATGTATTCTTAAATCGAGGCGCGGATCCACCACATCGCATAAGTGGCGAGGCGAAAGCCGCGGTCGGGCTCGAAGCGCTTGACGGCCTGCATCAGGCCGACATTGCCCTCCGAGACGATCTCGCCGATCGGCAGGCCGTAGCCGCGATAGCCCATCGCGATCTTGGCGACGAGGCGCAGATGCGAGGTGATCAGCTCCTGAGCGGCCTTGGGGTCTTCATGCTCGCGCCAGCGCTTGGCGAGCATATATTCCTGCTGCGGCTCCAGCATGGGGAACCGACGGATTTCAGATAGATAGCGTGCGAGGCCGTCTTCTGAGACGATGGGCAAGGCATTCGCCATAAGTCGTCCTCCCGACGGGCCCCCGAAACATGGCGGGCCCGCAATGGGCGGTCGCGAAACGCCGACCGCAACGAAATTCATTATAGGGCGCCGCCGGGGGGCGGGAAAATGACGAATGCGTGACGGGAGGCTAAAGCCCGGATTAAGTTTCGGCAATGTGAACAGCGTGGCAAAAAAAGACGCTTAGGCGACCTTCGCGGCGCGCAGAGGCAAGGAAATCGTTTCGAGCGTTGTTAAATCGAGTTTTTTAGAGGCATGGTCGATATCCAAACCGACGACGTCGCCAGCCGCGTCGAGATCGACATTAACGCCGGACGCGATTTCGCGCGTTTCCGTTCCGGGCGACGACTTCAACTCGATATAAAGACTGTCCGTCTCTGGGTAGTAGTGGAGCTTCATGGCCCTTCTTTCCAGAAGTCTCGGTCGAAAAAGGCGTTGTGCAGCGTCTCGCCATCGTCGAGCGTCACAACTTTCAGTATACGCTCTTTTCCGTCGCGTGTATCGATCACTGATCCCCAATGGCGGACCCTCCCGTCCACCTGAACCGCACGCTTTAGCGGCGCAGCGACCACGGCTTCGCACATCGCGCCGTTGATGTATGGACGTTTGCGCAAGACCTGCTCAGAAAAATAGCGTGTTGACTTCATGGCGACGCTTATGTCCACGCCGGGCCTGGTTGAAATTGGTTTCAAAGACGCTTGCGCGCTCGTCAGGCGCTACTTCGACATTCCGCCCAACACGCCGCGCAAAATCTGCCGGGCGATCTGCGTGCCGGCCGATCGCGCGGCGGATTGGATCGCGGCGCGCGCGGCAAGTTCCGCCGGCGACATGCGCTTCCTGTCCCCCTTGCCGAACAGCCCGCCCAAAATGCCGCCCAATGTTCCGAGCAGACCGCCGCCCGCCGGCCGCGCCGCCTTCGGCCCCGCCCTTGCCGGCGCGCGCCTGCAGCATCTCGAAAGCGGATTCGCGGTCGACCATCGTATCGTATTTTCCTGTAAAGGGGCTCGCCGCGAGGATCGCCTTGCGCTCTTCCGGCGATATGGGGCCGACGCGCGCCGCGGGCGGCGCGATCAAGGCCCGCTCGACGATCTCGGGAGCGCCCTTGGCGTCGAGCATGGACACAAGCGCCTCGCCGACGCCCAGATGCATGATCGCCTCGGCTTCGTCGATTTCCGGATTGTCGCGGAAAGTTTCCGCGGCCGCGCGCACGGCTTTCTGGTCGCGCGGCGTGAACGCCCGCAGCACATGCTGGATGCGATTGCCGAGTTGGCCCAGCACCGTGTCCGGCACGTCCAGCGGGTTTTGCGTGACGAAATAGACGCCGACGCCCTTCGAGCGAATGAGTCTCACGACCTGTTCGATGGCCGTGAGCAGCGCCCGCGGCGCATCGTTGAAGAGAAGATGCGCTTCGTCGAAGAAAAAGACGAGCTTGGGCTTGTCGAGGTCGCCGACTTCGGGGAGAGTCTCGAACAGTTCCGACAGCATCCATAAAAGGAAAGTCGCGTAAAGCCGCGGCGCGCGCATGAGCTTGTCGGCGGCGAGAATGTTGATCACGCCGCGCCCGTCGCGATCGAGGCGCAGAAAATCCGTAATCTCGAGCGCCGGCTCGCCGAAGAAATTGGCCCCGCCCTGCGTCTCGAGCACCAGGAGCTGGCGCTGGATCGCGCCGACGCTCGCGGACGCGACATTGCCATATTTGGCCTTGAACGTCGCCGCGTTTTCGGAGACATGCGCCAGCATCGCGCGCAGGTCTTTGAGATCGAGCAGCAGCATCCCCTGCTCGTCCGCGACCTTGAAGACGACGTTGAGAACGCCTTCCTGCGTGTCGTTGAGATCGAGCAGACGCGACAGCAGCAGCGGCCCCATTTCCGAGACGGTCGCGCGCACGGGATGCCCCTGCTCGCCGAAAACGTCCCAGAATGCGACGGGGAACCGGTCGGGCTCATAAGGAACGCCGATCTCCTTGGCGCGCGCGACCAGCGCCGGCTTCCCATCCCCGGGCTGCGAGACGCCCGCAAGATCGCCCTTCACATCGGCGAGAAAGACCGACGTTCCGGCGTTGGAGAAGCCTTCGGCGAGCCGCTGCAGCGAGACGGTTTTTCCGCCGCCGGTGGCGCCGGCGATCAGTCCATGGCGATTGCCGAGCGCGAGCGTAAGGTAGCGGTAATTGAACGCCTTCCCGCCGTCCTTCGGACTGGCGCCGACGAGAATTTTGCCTGGAACGGCGCTGGGATTGTCGCTCATGCTGAAAGCGCTTTCGAAACCAAGAATCGAGGGATCGAACGAAGCTACACCATCCGCGCGGGCGGCGCATCGCCGGGGACGGCGGACGGGGTCTCGGACGGCGGGACCAAGAACCGCGCTTGGCGAATGCAAATGAGCGGCGATAAATTCGCGGGCGAGAGGGAATTCTTAAGATGAAGATAAGCTTGGCGATGATCGGCGTCATTGCGGTCGCCTGTGTCGCGCAGACGAGCGGCGCGGCAAAACCATCGCCTGTGAAGCTGGCGCAAGCGGTCAATCTGGAGAATAAGCGCTTGGTCGCGCTTAAGAGCTTCGAGATCGTGATGGCGGCGAAGGACAAGACGACGGAAGCGATCGTCGGCAAGCTCGAAAAGCCGCTTCCCGCAGGGGCGAGCGCGAGCTTTCCGCTGACCGGCGCCAAGGGCTGCCAGTTCGAGGCGCGCTGGGCCTTCGAGGACGCGAAGGATTCCGGCGACGTGGACTTATGCAATGACGCCCATATAGTCTTGATGGACTGACGACAGCACGAATTTCCCGGAGGCGCGCGACAGACGCGTCCCGCATGCGGCGCTCGCCGCCAAATCAAAAAAACGGCAGGAAACGCACGCATGTCCAATGGGTCGACGAAAAGCAATTCGAAGCCGGTCAAACGCAGCGCCAAGAACGGCAAGTCTGCGGGTGCGGGCCCGGGCGTCTCCAAGCCGCTGCTCGCCGGCGTCGGCGCCGTCTTCGCGCTCATCTTCGGCGCCTTCGTCTATTTCACGAGCGGCAAGCCGGGGGCGCCGCCCGCGTCGGCGATCGGCGGCCCGTTTCAGCTCACCGCGCATACCGGCCAGCAGGTGACCGAGCAGGATTTTCTCGGACGTCCGTTTCTCGTCTTCTTCGGCTACACGCATTGCCCGGATATTTGTCACACGACGCTTTTCGAAATGTCGGAAATCTTGCGCGCCATGGGGCCGAACGCGAAGGTCGGCGCGCTGTTCGTGACCGTCGATCCCGAGCGCGACACGCCGGAGACGCTCAAAGATTATCTCTCTAATTTCGATCCGCGCATCATCGGCGTCACCGGGCCGCGCGCGTCGATCGACCCGGTGCTGCGCGAATATCGCATCTTCTCCAAACGCGCGCCTGGCAAGGACGAGGACTATGCCGTCGATCACACGACCGTCGTCTATCTGATGGACAAGAACGGCCGCTTCGTGAGCCCGTTCAATGTGGCGCGACGTCCGGCGGAAGCTGCGCGCGAGCTTGAGCGTTATCTGTAGCGCGCTCGCGCGAAGACGAACGACCAGTCACACAAGAAAAATATTTTCGCGCGACGCGCTTTTCCAACTCGCGACTCACATGGCCTTTGCGCTAGCATGGCGCATGCTTCAACTCCTGCGTGAAGGACCAGCGCCGAACGGCGGCGCGTCGATTCTCACACTGACGCACGCCGGCGAGACGATCGTCGTCGCCTTGCGCCGCTCGCAGAATGCAAGGCGTTTCACGCTGCGCGTGCGCTTTGCGGCGCGCGACGCCGTGCTGACCATGCCGCAGCGCGCCTCATTGCGCGACGCGCGAGATTTCGCGCAGCGCCATGCGGCCTGGATCGCGGCGCGGCTCAACCGCCTCCCGGCGACGATTCCCTTCGCGCATGGCTCGGTGGCGCCGCTGCGCGGCGTCGATCACTTGATCGCGCATCGCCCGGAACGGCGCGGCGTCACCTGGGTGGAGCCGCTCGACGATCCCGAGACTCCTTTCGCGCTCTGCGTCGCCGGTCAGGCGGAACATGTGCATCGCCGCGTGCAGGATCATCTCAAACGCGAAGCGCGCCGCGATCTGGAGGACGCCGTCGCCCGCCACGCCGGCGCGCTGAGCCTGCCGCCGCGCGGCGTCGGCCTGCGCGATCCCATCAGCCGCTGGGGATCCTGTTCGGCGTCCGGTTCGCTCAATTTTTCCTGGCGGCTGATCATGGCGCCGCCCTTCGTGCTCGACTATCTCGCGGCGCATGAGGTGGCGCATCTCATCCATCTCGACCATTCGCCGAAATTCTGGAAGCTGACGCGGCGGCTTTGCGCCGATACCGACCGCGCCGAGGCGTGGCTCTCCGCGCATGGCGCGCATTTGCACAAATATGGAGCAAAAGCGCGATGATCGGCCGGCGAATTGATCTATCATCAAGGCTTCGATTTTCGCGGCGATAATGATCAAATTCCCGGGCGCGGGCGTCGAAATTCTTCGTCGACCGCATCGCCCGCGATCCGCCAGGATAGCGAGGGACGCGCATGAGCGAGAGAATTGGCTGCGATCCGACGGACGCCGAGCGCCCGCCCTGGGCGACGTTGGCGCAGGCGCGCGCGCGCGGCGCCTTGCTCGATCAGCTCGTGCTGCGGGCGCAATCGCTGCCGCCGATCCGCATGGGCGTCATCCATCCCTGCGACGCCCGCTCGCTTGAAGGCGCGCTCGCCGCGCGCGACAAGGGCCTCATTATGCCGACCCTCATTGGTCCGCGCGCCAAGATCGAAGCGGCGGCGCGCGCCAGCGGCGTTTCGCTCGAAGGCGTCGAGATCGTCGACGCGCCGCATAGCCACGCGGCCGCCGATCAGGCCGTGGAGCTCGTGCGTCGCGGGCGGCTGCACGCGCTGATGAAGGGCGCATTGCATACGGACGAAGTGATGACCGCCGTCGTGCGCGAGGGCGCCGGCCTGCGCACCGACCGGCGCATCAGCCATGTCTTTGTCATCGACGCGCCGACCTATCACAAATTGCTGCTTGTCACCGACGCGGCGATCAACATCGCGCCGACGCTCGACATCAAGCGCGACATCGTGCGCAACGCCGTCGATCTCGCCCACGCCATCGGCGTCGCCCGGCCGAAGGTCGCGCTGCTCTCGGCGGTGGAGACGGTCGAGGGCAAAATCCCCTCGACCATCGAAGCCGCCGCTTTATGCAAAATGGCGGATCGCGGCCAGATCGCCGGGGCGGATCTCGACGGGCCGCTCGCTTTCGACAACGCCATCTCGCGCGACGCCGCCGAGGCGAAGCATATCCACTCCAATGTCGCAGGCGATCCCGACATACTCGTCGCGCCCGACCTTGAGTCCGGCAATATTCTGGCGAAGCAATTGGTGTTTCTCGCCGGCGCCGACACGGCGGGGCTGGTGCTGGGCGCGCGCGTGCCGATCGTGCTGACGAGCCGCGCCGACGACGTCAACTCGCGCGTCGTCTCCTCGGCGCTGGCGCAGATTTTCACGCATCGGCCGCGCCAGTCGCCGGTCTAACCGGAGGACGGAAAAGACCCGCTCGAAAAACTTCCCTAGGCGCGGCTGCGCGCCGTCAGCCGGATGGCTTCGGCTTCGTGAGTCGGACTGCCGGCTCGTCCATGGGCGTCGAACAAGTCCCAAATCAGTCCGGTCCTGGCGAGAGCGAGCAGGATTCTCCCGTCGAGATCGAATTCGCCGGAGCCTTTGGCGAAAACGGCGTCGCGCGGGAAGCGATGATGATTATTGTGCAGCCCTTCGCCCAGAGCCAGAAAGTCGAGGAACATGACGTTGGTCGAATGGTCGTCGACGGCGAATCTGACCGTTCCCGCGCCATGGCAGAAATAAGCGAGCGAGGCGGTGACCAGGGTGACGGCGTAGGCGCGTAACGGTCCGCCGACGAGAATCGAGCCGATTACCGCGTCCGACCCGCCGAGGGCGAGGCCGAGACAAGCAGGCAGAACGGCCATCGAGACGAAATACCAGAACCAGCGCGTGCGCGTGAAGAACATCGCGGCGGGATCGGCGAGAAGATCGGGCGCGAATACTTTTGGGTCCGAGACGATCTCGTCGAACAGCCAGCCATTGAAGGCGTGGCGGAAGCTCGCAATTCCATGGATCGGGTTTCCCAGCCCGTCGAGATAAGGACTATGCGGGTCGCCCGGCCTGTCCGGATATTGATGATGGCGCCGATGATTGCACGTCCACTTCAGGATCGAGCCCTGGCAGACCATTTGCGCAAGCATGTAGAAAAAAATCTGGGTCGCTCTTCCGCATTTAAAGGCGCGATGAACGATGAGGCGATGCAGCAGCGCGCCTGTCGCGAACATGAAAAGGCAATAGGTGGCGAGAAAAACGCCAACCTCCGCGTAGCCAATTCCATGAGAGAGGGTCCAGGCGACCGCGCCCGCCGAGCCGACGAGATAGACGGCGAGAAGCGCGAGGGACTCCCGGCGTTGCGCGACCGCGGCCGGACCGCCGACAATGACGCCGTGTTCCGGCGCCATGCGGGCGCTCCTCGGCGCAACAGGGAACGCGCCTTGCGCGAACGCGAACGACATGCTCGACACCTGCAAGCTCGGGAACTCGGATCTCGTCGAATGTCGCCGAGATGAGCGAGCGCGGGATGTTCGAGCGCGTCACTTAATCTTCTGTGAAAAATATAGAATACGCCATAACTCCTTGATTTCCGGAACGTCGGCCGGCGGCGTGCGCTGTGTCCTTGGACGCGGTGGACGCAGCACCACCGCAGCGCGGTTCTTTGGGACGCCAGCTCGCGCGGCCGCGCGCATGGGCCTTTCGCTCTGGCCCTGAAAGCGAATGAACCCTTTGCCGGTTCTCGACATTGCGCCGCGCGCGTGGCAGAACCGCCTCAATCCGTGACGCTTTCGGCGCTCAGGGGCGGCGCGCCGCGCCGCCGCCGGGCGCAACTTTTTCGACGCCCATGACCGACATCGCCAAACTGGAAGAAGACACGCTACGCCAGATCGGCGCAGCCGCGGACGAGGCGCAGCTCGAAGCCGTGCGCCTCGCCGCGCTGGGCAAGAAGGGCGCGATCTCGGCGCTGCTGGCGACGCTCGGCAAAATGTCGCCCGAGGCGCGCAAGACCGAAGGCGCGAAGATCAATGCGCTGAAGGATAAGGCGACCGACGCCCTCGCCGCGCGGCGCGAAGCGCTCGCCGAAGCGGCGCTGGAAGCGCGCCTCGCGGCCGAAACCCTCGACGTGACGCTGCCTGTCGCGACGAGCCCGCTGGAGCGCGGCCGCATTCATCCCGATCTCGCAGGTGACGGACGAGCTTTCCGTCATCTTCGCCGATATGGGATTCGCCGTCGCCGAAGGACCGGACATCGAAAGCGACGACTACAACTTCACCAAGCTGAATTTCCCCGAAGGCCATCCGGCGCGGGAGATGCAGGACACTTTCTTCCTCGCGCCTGAGGCCGGCGAGAAGCGGCTGCTGCGCACCCACACCAGCCCGGTGCAGGTGCGCACCATGCTGAGCCAGAAGCCGCCGATCCGCGTCATTTGCCCTGGCCGCGTCTATCGTTGCGACTTCGACCAGACGCATACGCCGATGTTCCATCAGGTCGAGGGCCTCGTCATCGACGAGACGACGCATCTGGGACATCTGAAATGGGTGCTCGAAGAATTCCTGAAGAGCTTCTTCGAGGTGAAGGGCGTGAAACTTCGCTTTCGTCCCTCCTTCTTCCCCTTCACCGAGCCGTCGATGGAGGTCGACGTTCAGTGCCGGCGCCAGGGCGGCGAAATCCGCTTCGGCGAGGGCGAGGATTGGATGGAGATTTTGGGCTGCGGCATGGTGCATCCCAATGTGCTGCGCAATTGCGGCATCGATCCCGACCGCTATCAGGGCTTCGCCTTCGGCGTCGGCGTCGACCGTCTCGCCATGCTGAAATATGGCATGTCGGATTTGCGCGCCTTCTTCGACGCCGACATGCGCTGGCTCGAGCATTATGGGTTCAGGCCGCTCGACTTCCCGACGCTCGCGGGCGGGTTGAGCAGTTAGAATGCCGACGGTGCTGAGATGGAAGGGCTATCGCTTTTTCTTCTATTCAGCGGACGGCTGGGAGCCGCCACATATACATGTGACAAAGGACGGCCGGGAAGCGAAAATCTGGCTAAGCAATGTCACTCTGGCGATCAATATGGGCTTCTCCGCCAAGGAGCTAAACGAAATTATCAAGAAGGCGCGCGACGAGCGCGAGGCCTTCCTGGAGGCGTGGAATGACCACTTTGCAAATTGAGATCGAAGACAGTCGCCCGGTCGAAGCGTCCTGCGATGCGACCTTCCTAAATGTGACACTCGCCGACGGCCGTGTCCTGAAGGCGCCGCTGTGGTGGTATCCGCGTCTCGCCAAGGCTTCGCTCGAGAGCAGAAGCGTGATCGAACTTATGCCGATGGGCGTGCATTGGCCGAAAATTGATGAAGACATCAGCGTCGCCAGCATGTTGCGCGGTCAAAAGGCGCCCGGAGCCATTCCTCCAGAACAAGCGGCGTAAGCGATCGATCCGCTCTCCGCGCCGCCCTACTCAGTGAACGAACTTAATGAAACTCACCCTCTCCTGGCTCAAGGAACATTTGGATACATCGGCCTCGCTCGCCGAGATCGTCGAGACGCTGACGCGCATTGGCCTCGAGGTCGAGCATGTGCATGACCCCGCCGCGCAGTTGAATGACTTCACCATCGCGCGCGTGATCGAGGCGAAGCCGCATCCCAACGCCGATCGCCTGCGCGTCTGCATGGTCGATACGGGAAGCGGCGCGCCCGTGCAGGTCGTCTGCGGCGCGCCTAATGCGCGCACGGGCATGAAGAGCGTCTTCTCGGCGCCCGGCGCTTTCATTCCCGGCAAGAAGATCACGCTCGGCAAGGGCGTCATCCGCGGCGTCGAGTCGCTCGGCATGTTGTGCTCTTCCGCCGAACTCGAACTCTCCAACGATCATGAGGGCATCATCGATCTGCCCGAGGACGCGCCCATCGGCGCCGTCTATGCGCAATGGGCCGGCCTCGACGATCCGATCATCGACATCAATCTGACGCCGAACCGCCCCGACGCCGCCGGCGTCTATGGCGTCGCGCGCGATCTCGCGGCGGCGGGTCTTGGCGTTCTCAAGAACAAGGACATTCTGCCGGTCGAGGGCAAATTCCCTTGCCCCGTCGGCGTGACGCTCGACTTCGCGGAAGACGACAAGCATCTCGCGCCCTTCTTTGGCCTGCGCCTCGTCAAGGGCGTGAAGAACGGGCCAAGCCCCCACTGGCTGCAGGCGCGGCTGCGCGAGATCGGCCTGCGCCCGATCAACGCGCTCGTCGATATCACCAATTTCCTCACTTTCGATCGCGCGCGGCCGCTCCATGTCTTCGACGCGAAGAAAGTGAAGGGCGATCTCGTCGTGCGCCGCGCGAAGAAGGGCGAGACGCTGCTTGCGCTCGACGGAAGAACATACGAACTCGACGAGACCATGGTCGTCATCTGCGACGAGAACGGGCCTGAGTCGCTTGCGGGCGTCATGGGCGGCGAGGCGTCGGGCTGCGACGAATCGACGACCGACGTGCTGATCGAGACGGCGCTGTGGGACCCGCAAAATATCGCCCATACCGGCCGCAAGCTCGGCATCGTCACCGACGCGCGCTATCGTTTCGAACGCGGCGTTGATCCCGACTTCGCGCTCTCGGGGATCGAGCTGGCGACGCAGCTCGTCCTCGACATGTGCGGCGGCGCGGCGTCGCACCTCACGCTCGCCGGCGCGCTTCCGCGACTCTCGCGCGCGATCAATTTTCCCTGGAGCGAAACGAGGCGCCTCACGGGTCTCGACGTTCCGCGCGAAGAAGCGACGATGATTCTCGAACGCCTCGGCTTCAGCGTGGAAAGCGCCGGCGCCGAGGTCGCGCATATCGCCGCGCCCAGCTGGCGCCCCGACATCGAGGGCAAGGCCGACATCGTCGAAGAAATCGTGCGCATGATCGGCGTCGACAATGTGCCCTCGACGCCGCTGCCGCGAACGGATGGCGTCGCCCCGCCCGTGCTGACCTTGATGCAGAAGCGCGCCCGCAACGCGCGGCGCGCGCTCGCGGGCCAGGGCCTCGTCGAAGCGGTGACATGGTCCTTCGTTTCGAAAGAACAGGCGCAGGCTTTTGGCGGCGGCGCGGCGGGACTGGCGCTCGCCAACCCGATCGCCAGCGATCTTTCCGACATGCGGCCGAGCCTGCTGCCGGGCCTTGTCGCCGCGGCCAATCGCAACGCCGCGCGCGGCTTGGGCGATCAGGCGCTGTTCGAAGTCGGCCAGATTTTTCTCGACCCCAGTGAAACAGGCCAGCGCCTCGTCGCCACGGGCGTGCGGCGCGGCCTTGCCGCCGCCGGACGCGACTGGTCAGCGCCCGCGCATGTCGCCGGCGCCTTCGACGTCAAAGCCGACGCCATGACCTTGTTGCAGTCGCTTGGCGTCGCGACGGGAGGCCTGCAAATCGTTCCAGGCGGGCCGGCGTGGTTTCACCCCGGCCGCTCGGCGACGCTGCAATTTGGGCCCAAAGCCGTCATCGGCCATTTCGGCGAGTTGCATCCGCGCGCTTTGAAGGCGATGGATATCGAGGGTCCGATCGCGGGTTTCGAGATCATTCTCGACGCGCTGCCGGCGCCCAAAGCCAAGCCGACCAAGATCAAGCCGAAACTGGAGCTCTCCGACCTTCAGCCGCTCTCGCGCGACTTCGCCTTCATCGTCGATCGCGCCGCGCGCGCCGGCGATCTGGTGAAAGCCGTGCAGAGCGCCGATCGCGCGCTGATCACGAATGTCAGCGTCTTCGACGTTTACGAGGGCAAAGGCGTGCCGGAAGGCAAGAAGTCGATCGGCGTCGCCGTGACCTTGCAGCCGCGCGAGAAGACGCTGACCGACGCTGAAATCGAAGCGATCGCGCAAAAAATCGTGACGGAGGCTCAAAAGAAATGCGGCGCAGCGTTGAGAGGATGAGGATGAGCAACCGTCATTGCGAGGCGCGCAGCGACGAAGCATTTCTGGGCCAGCCTCGTTGCTTTTCCGGACTGCTTCGCTGCGCTCGCAATGACGGGTTGGTTCTATGCGCCATCGCCGCCCTGCTCCTTGCGGGGCCGGCGACCGCCGCGCCGCGGTCGATCGCCGATTGCGAGGCGATCAAGGAGGCCGACGCCTATAACCGCTGCCTCGCCTCCTTCGGCCCGATGCGCGGGCAACGCGGCAAGACTTATCCGGGCGTCGCCAGCGAAGGCCGCAGGGGCAAAGGCGCGGGCGCCTATCGCGCCGCGCCGCGCTATGGCGGCGCCCAGCTCTCCTACGGACGCGGCGGCCGGGTGCGGATGGAGTTCACCCCGGGGCGAAAATAGCGGCGAAAACTTGGAATTTACCTCTTGGCAAAGCCGCTCCGCCCGACTAAATATGGCCTCCGGGGCTGGCCAATCGACCTGCGGCCCCGTTTTCAGATTTGAGCTTCCGCCTGAAGTTAGAGCGCTTACAAGGGCTTAGCTGATGGCGGCGGATAGGCCGGCGGACCCGGGGTATTCCCTCGTGTCCGGTCCGGCCATGTCCTGTCCGAGACTGCCGGCGCACGCAAGGGGCTGCAAAGCCCCGCAGCGGCTCAATCGGCCCGAGAGACGACGGCCTGTCCGTCGCCTTGACGGCGGCCTGCACAGACGGGGAAACCGTAATTTTTAGGGCCGCGAGCGGGTCGACCGCAAGCGTCCTTCGAATTTGGTTCGCGCCCCTTCAACCAAAGCGGTTTTTCGCCAATCGGCGTTCCGACTTGGGGACAGGATCTACGGCGCCGCTTGCATCTTACAAGCGGCATGTCGCAACCGGCGGAGTTTTGACTCCGCCAGTGGAGAGAGCAACCGTGGACAGAGCGGAGAAAAAGGAAGCGGTCGCGACGTTGCGCGAAGTCTTTTCAAAGACAAGCGTTGTCGTCGTCGCCCACTACTCCGGCCTGACCGTGGCCCAGTTGCAGAACCTGCGCAAGCAGGCGCGCGACGCGGGCGCTTCGGTCCAGGTCGCAAAGAACCGCCTCGCCAAGATCGCTCTCGATGGCGCCGACGTCGCCTCTATCGGCCCCCTTCTCAAGGGGCCGACCCTGATCGCCTATTCGGACGATCCGGTGGCGGCGCCGAAAGTCGCCGTGGCCTTCGCCAAGGACCATGACAAATTCGTCATCCTCGGCGGCGCCATGGGCAAGACAGCTCTGAATCCGGACAGCGTGAAGTCGCTCGCGACCATGCCGTCCCTCGATGAACTGCGCGGCAAGCTCGTGGGCCTCATCCAGGCGCCCGCGACCAAGATCGCCCAGCTCTCCACCGCGCCGGCCGCCAAGCTCGCGCGCGTGTTCGGAGCCTACGCCAACCGAGACGCGGCCTAAGAGGCCCGAACCAGACAGAACCAAATTCGAAGGACGTTACAAATGGCTAATCTCGAAAAAATCGTCGAAGACCTCTCGGCCCTCACCGTGCTCGAAGCGGCTGAGCTCGCGAAGCTCCTCGAAGAGAAGTGGGGCGTTTCCGCCGCTGCGGCCGTCGCCGTGGCCGCCGCGCCGGGCGCCGCCGCCGCCGCGCCGGCAGTCGAAGAGAAGACCGAGTTCAACGTGATCCTGGCCGCGGCCGGCGACAAGAAGATCGAGGTCATCAAGGAAGTCCGCGCGATCACCGGCCTCGGCCTGAAGGAAGCCAAGGACCTGGTTGAAGGCGCGCCGAAGCCGGTGAAGGAAGGCGCTTCGAAGGAAGAGGCCGAGAAGATCAAGGCGACCCTCGAAAAGGTCGGCGCCAAGGTCGAACTCAAGTAATTCCGCTCGCCGCGTCAAGCGGCGGCGTAACGGAAATCGCGGTCCCGGCTCAGGCCGGGGCCGCGCGCGGTTGAGGGAGGCGCGGGGGCGGCGAAGCCGAACGAAGCGCCTGACAGGGCGAGAGACGTTTCGCAACGAGACGATCGGCCCTTACGAGAAGAGGCTCGAAAAGCGACATGGCTCAGACGTCGGCGAAAAAATTCACCGGTCGCAAGCGCATCCGCAAGTTTTTTGGACATATCCGCGAAGCCGCGGCCATGCCCAATCTGATCGAGGTGCAGAAGGCCTCCTACGATCAGTTCCTGCTTGTCGACGAGCCCAAGGGCGGGCGTCCCGACGAGGGGCTGCAGTCCGTCTTCAAATCCGTCTTTCCGATCTCCGACTTTTCGCAGGTCTCTCTGCTCGAATTCGTGCGCTACGAATTCGAGCAGCCGAAATATGACGTCGACGAATGCCGCCAGCGCGGCATGACCTACGCCGCGCCGCTGAAAGTGACGCTGCGGCTCATCGTGTTCGACGTCGATCCCGACACGCAGGCGAAGTCGGTCAAGGACATCAAGGAGCAGGACGTCTACATGGGCGACATGCCCTTCATGACGTCGAACGGCACCTTCGTCGTCAACGGCACCGAGCGCGTCATCGTCTCGCAGATGCACCGCTCGCCCGGCGTGTTCTTCGATCATGACAAGGGCAAGAGCCACTCCTCGGGCAAGCTGCTGTTCGCCGCCCGCATCATTCCCTATCGCGGCTCCTGGCTCGACATCGAGTTCGACGCCAAGGACATCGTCTATGCGCGCATCGACCGTCGCCGCAAGATTCCGGTGACGTCGCTGCTGTTCGCGCTCGGCCTCGACGGCGAAGAGATTCTCTCGACCTTCTACAAGACGATCACTTACACCGCCGACGGCGAGTTCTGGCGCATGCCCTTCGACGCCGAGCGCGTCAAGGGCGTGAAGGCCGTCGCCGACATGGTCGACGCCGACTCGGGTCAGGTCATTCTCGAAGCCGGCAAGAAGCTCGCCGTGCGCGCCGCGCGCCAGCTCGCCGAAAAGGGCGTGAAGGCGATCCGCGTCGCGCCGGAGGAGCTTTACGGCCAATATCTCGCGCAGGATCTTTTCGATCCGGCGACCGGCGAAATCTTCGCCGAGGCCGGCGACGAAATCACGGCGAAGACGCTGCCGCTGCTCGTCGAGAAGGGCTTCGACGAACTGCCCATTCTCGACATCGATCACATCAACATCGGCCCCTATATCCGCAACACGCTCGCCGTCGACAAGAACAGCAGCCGCGAAGAAGCGCTGTTCGACATCTATCGCGTGATGCGTCCGGGCGAGCCGCCGACGATGGACACGGCGGAAGCCATGTTCCATTCGCTGTTCTTCGACCCCGAGCGCTACGATCTTTCGGCCGTCGGACGCGTGAAGATGAACATGCGCCTCGATCTCGACGCGCCGGACACGACGCGCACGCTGCGCCGCGAGGATATTCTCGCGGTGGTGAAGGCGCTCGTCGATCTTCGCGACGGCCGCGGCGAGATCGACGACATCGACCATCTCGGCAATCGCCGCGTGCGCTCGGTCGGCGAGCTGATGGAGAATCAGTATCGCCTCGGCCTGTTGCGCATGGAGCGCGCGATCAAGGAGCGCATGTCCTCGGTCGACATCGACACGGTGATGCCGCAGGACCTGATCAACGCCAAGCCGGCGGCCGCCGCCGTGCGCGAGTTCTTCGGCTCCTCGCAGCTCTCGCAGTTCATGGATCAGACCAATCCGCTGTCCGAGATTACGCATAAGCGCCGTCTCTCGGCGCTGGGTCCGGGCGGCCTCACGCGCGAGCGCGCCGGCTTCGAGGTGCGCGACGTGCATCCGACGCATTACGGCCGCATCTGCCCGATCGAGACGCCGGAAGGTCCCAACATCGGCCTCATCAATTCGCTCGCGACCTTTGCGCGCGTCAATAAATACGGCTTCATCGAAGCGCCTTACCGTCGCGTGCGCGACGGCAAGGTGACGGGCGAGGTCGCCTATCTCTCCGCCATGGAAGAGGCGAAATATCACGTCGCCCAGGCCAATGCGGTCGTCGACAAGGACGGCAATCTGACGGAAGACCTCGTGCTCTGCCGTCACGCCGGCGACGTGATGCTGGTGCCGCGCGAAAAGGTCGACGCGATGGACGTGTCGCCCAAGCAGCTCGTCTCGGTCGCCGCCGCGCTCATCCCGTTCCTCGAGAACGACGACGCGAACCGCGCGCTGATGGGCTCGAACATGCAGCGTCAGGCCGTGCCGCTCGTCAAGGCCGACGCGCCGCTTGTCGGCACCGGCATGGAGCCGATCGTCGCGCGCGATTCGGGCGCGGCCATCGCCGCGCGGCGCGCCGGCGTCGTCGATCAGATCGACGCGACCCGTATCGTCGTGCGCGCCACGGAAGAGCAAGACCCGGCCAAGCCCGGCGTCGACATCTACCGGCTGATGAAGTTCCAGCGCTCGAACCAGTCGACCTGCATCAACCAGAAGCCGCTCGTGCGCGTCGGCGATCTGGTGCGGACCGGCGACATCATCGCCGACGGCCCGTCGACGGACCTCGGCGATCTGGCGCTCGGACGCAATGTGCTCGTCGCCTTCATGCCGTGGAACGGCTACAATTTCGAAGACTCGATCCTCCTCAACGAGCGCATCGTCAAGGACGACGTGTTCACCTCCATCCACATCGACGAATTCGAGGTGATGGCGCGCGACACGAAGCTCGGTCCCGAGGAAATCACCCGCGACATTCCCAACGTCTCGGAAGAGACCTTAAAGAATCTCGACGAAGCGGGCATCGTCTATATCGGCGCCGAAGTGCAGGCGGGCGACATTCTCGTCGGCAAGATCACGCCCAAGGGCGAAAGCCCGATGACGCCGGAAGAAAAACTGCTGCGCGCCATTTTCGGCGAGAAGGCGTCGGATGTGCGCGACACCTCGCTGCGCGTCCCGCCGGGCGTTCAGGGCACGATCGTCGAAGTGCGCGTCTTCAACCGTCATGGCGTCGAGAAGGACGAACGCGCCCAGGCGATCGAGCGCGAGGAGATCGAGCGTCTGGCGAAAGACCGCGACGACGAGCTCGCGATTCTCGACCGCAACGTCTATGCGCGCCTCTCCGAAACGCTCATCGGCAAGGTCGCCATCGCGGGGCCGAAGTCCTTCAAGAAGGGCGAGAAGGTGAGCCAAGCAATTCTCGACGAATATCCCCGCTCGCAGTGGTGGACCTTCGTCGTCGAGGACGACGCGCTGATGGCGTCCATCGAAGCCGTGCGCAAGCAATATGACGAGGCGAAGAAGGGGCTCGAAAACCGCTTCCTCGACAAGGTCGAGAAATTGCAGCGCGGCGACGAATTGCCGCCCGGCGTGATGAAGATGGTCAAGGTCTTCGTCGCGGTGAAGCGCAAGATTCAGCCCGGCGACAAAATGGCCGGCCGTCACGGCAACAAGGGCGTCGTCTCGCGCATCGTGCCGCAGGAAGACATGCCCTTCCTCGAGGACGGGACGCCCGTCGACATCGTGCTCAATCCGCTCGGCGTGCCGAGCCGCATGAACGTCGGGCAGATTCTCGAGACGCATCTCGGCTGGGCCTGCGCGGGACTGGGCAAGCAGGTCGGCCAGGCGGTCGACGCCTATATGCGCTCGAAAGACGCGAAGCCGTTGCGCAAGACGCTGACGGACATCTACGGGCAGAACCCGGAGATCGCCGATCTCGACGACGCCGGCCTTGTCGAAGTGGGCAAGGACTTGCGGCGCGGCGTGCCGATCGCGACGCCTGTCTTCGACGGCGCGCGCGAGAAGGACATCGTCGACATGCTGGCCAAGGCGGGGCTGTCCTCGTCCGGTCAGGTGACGCTCTATGACGGGCGCACGGGCGAAACCTTCGACCGCAAGGTGACGGTCGGCTACATCTATATGCTGAAGCTCCATCACCTCGTCGACGACAAGATCCACGCGCGCTCGATCGGCCCCTACTCGCTCGTCACCCAGCAGCCTCTGGGCGGCAAGGCGCAGTTCGGCGGCCAGCGCTTCGGCGAAATGGAGGTCTGGGCGCTCGAGGCTTACGGCGCCGCCTACACGCTGCAGGAGATGCTGACCGTGAAGTCGGACGACGTCGCCGGCCGCACCAAGGTCTATGAGTCGATCGTGCGCGGCGACGACACGTTCGAATCCGGCATTCCGGAGAGCTTCAACGTGCTCATCAAGGAAATGCGGTCGCTCGCGCTCAACGTCGAACTGACCAATGCGGCGCCGGAGGAAGAAGAAGCGCCGCCGACGGCGGCCGAGGCGGCGGAGTAGCGGAATCATCGAGCGCGCCCCTTCTCCCGCTTGCGGGAGAAGGCGTCAGGCGAAGCCTGACGGATGAGGGCCGGCGCCGCTTCCCGAATCGAAGCGCCCTCACCCGACCCCGCTTCGCGGGGCCACCCTCTCCCGCAAGCGGGAGAGGGGCGCGCGAAACAGATTTAGACCGGCGGAGCGGTATTTGATCGCTCCCGCTCCGGTCCAGGAGAAGACGATGAATCAGCAAGAGGTCATGAATCTCTTCAATCCGGTCGTGGCGACGCAGGCCTTCGACCAGATTCAGATTTCGATCGCGAGCCCGGAGAAAATCCTCTCCTGGTCCTTCGGCGAAATCAAAAAGCCCGAGACGATCAACTACCGCACGTTCAAGCCCGAACGCGACGGCCTGTTCTGCGCGCGCATCTTCGGTCCGATCAAGGACTATGAGTGCTTGTGCGGCAAATATAAGCGCATGAAGTATAAGGGCGTCATCTGCGAGAAGTGCGGCGTCGAAGTCACGCTCGCGCGCGTGCGGCGCGACCGCATGGGCCATATCTCGCTCGCCGCCCCCGTCGCGCATATCTGGTTCCTGAAGTCGCTGCCCTCGCGCATCGGCTTGCTGCTCGACATGACGCTCAAGGACCTCGAGCGCATCCTCTATTTCGAGTCCTATATCGTCATCGATCCGGGCCTGACGCCGCTGAAAGAGCGCCAGCTCCTGTCGGAAGAGGAATATCTGCGCGCGCAGGACGAATATGGCCAGGATCACTTCCAGGCCATGATCGGCGCCGAGGCGATCCGCAAGCTTCTCGAGTCGATGGACCTCGAGTCCATCGCCGCGTCGCTGCGCCAGGAGATCGCCGAGGCGACGACGGAGCTCAAGCCCAAGAAGCTCGCCAAGCGCCTGAAGATCATCGAGGCCTTCATGCAGTCGGGCAATCACCCCGAATGGATGATCCTCAAAGAAGTGCCGGTCATTCCGCCGGATTTGCGTCCGCTCGTGCCGCTCGACGGCGGCCGCTTCGCGACGTCCGACTTGAACGATCTCTACCGCCGCGTCATCAACCGCAACAATCGCTTGAAGCGGCTGATCGAGCTACGTGCGCCGGACATCATCATCCGCAACGAAAAGCGCATGCTGCAGGAGGCCGTCGACGCGTTGTTCGACAACGGCCGACGCGGCCGCGTCATCACCGGGCGCCAACAAGCGTCCGCTGAAGTCGCTCGCCGACATGCTGAAAGGCAAGCAGGGCCGCTTCCGCCAGAACCTGCTCGGCAAGCGCGTCGATTATTCCGGCCGTTCGGTGATCGTCGTCGGTCCGGAGCTGAAGCTGCATCAATGCGGCCTGCCGAAGAAGATGGCGCTGGAGCTGTTCAAGCCCTTCATCTATTCGCGCCTCGACGCGAAGGGCTATTCGGCGACGGTGAAGCAGGCGAAGAAGCTCGTCGAAAAGGAGAAGCCCGAGGTCTGGGACATCCTCGACGAGGTCATTCGCGAACATCCGGTGCTGCTCAACCGCGCGCCGACGCTGCATCGTCTCGGCATTCAGGCCTTCGAGCCGGTGCTGATCGAAGGCAAGGCGATCCAGCTTGCATCCGCTCGTCTGCGCGGCCTTCAACGCCGACTTCGACGGCGACCAGATGGCCGTTCACGTGCCGCTGTCGCTGGAAGCGCAGCTCGAAGCGCGCGTGCTGATGATGTCGACGAACAACATCCTGCATCCGGCCAATGGTCAGCCGATCATCGTGCCGAGCCAGGACATCGTTCTCGGCCTCTATTATCTCACGCTCGAGCGCGACGGCGAGCCCGGACAGGGCATGGCCTTCGCCAGCCAGGGCGAGATCGAGCATGCGCTCGCCGCCAAGGCGATCACGCTTCACAGCAAGATCAAGGGCCGCGCCTGGACCTATGACGCCAGTGGCAAGCGCGTGTCGAAAATCTTCGACACCACGCCCGGCCGCATGATGCTCGGCCAGCTCATGCCGAGGCACGACAAGATTCCCTTCGACGTCGTCAACAAGCTGATGACGAAGAAGGAAATCTCGAACATGATCGACATCGTCTACCGCAACTGCGGTCAGAAGGAGACGGTCATCTTCTGCGACCGCATCATGTCGCTCGGCTTCCGCGAGGCCTTCAAGGCCGGCATCTCCTTCGGCAAGGACGACATGGTCGTGCCGGAGACGAAGGAGCGGATCGTCGCCGAGACGCGCGCCGCGGCCAAGGAATATGAGCAGCAGTATAACGACGGCCTCATCACCCAGGGCGAGAAATACAACAAGGTCGTCGACGCCTGGATGAAGTGCACGGACAAGCTCGCCGAGGAGATGATGATCCGCATCTCGTCGGTGCAGAAGGACGAGCATGGCCGCGACATGCCGATCAACTCGATCTACATGATGTCGCATTCGGGCGCGCGCGGCTCGCCGCCGCAGATGAAGCAGCTCGCGGCGATGCGCGGCCTGATGGCGAAGCCTTCCGGCGAGATCATCGAGAGCCCGATCATCTCGAACTTCAAGGAAGGCCTCACCGTTCTCGAATATTTCAACTCGACGCACGGCGCCCGCAAGGGTCTCGCCGACACGGCGTTGAAGACCGCGAACTCCGGCTATCTCACGCGCCGTCTCGTCGACGTCGCGCAGGATTCGATCATCTCTTCGCCCGACTGCGGGACCGCAAACGGCATCCGCATGCGCGCGATCATCGACGCGGGACAGGTCGTCGCCTCGCTCGCCTCGCGCATCCTCGGCCGCACCGCGGCGGAGGATCTGAAGGCGCAGGACGGCAAGACCGTCATCGTGCGGGCCGGCGAGATGATCCAGGAATGGCATATCGATGCGATCAACGCCGCCGGCATTCAGGAGGTGAAGATCCGCTCGGTCCTGACCTGCGAGGCCAAGAACGGCGTCTGCGGCAAGTGCTACGGGCGCGATCTCGCGCGCGGAACGCCCGTCAACATGGGCGAGGCCGTCGGCGTCATCGCGGCGCAGTCGATCGGCGAGCCGGGCACGCAGCTCACCATGCGCACCTTCCACATCGGCGGCGCGGCGCAGATCGCGGACCAGTCCTTCATCGAGTCGAATTTCGAGGGCAAGGTGCATGTGCGCAACCGCCATGTCGCCCGCAACTCGGACGGCGACCTGATCGTCATGGCGCGCAACGTCGCCGTGGTGATCCTTGGGCCCGACGGCACCGAACGCGCGGTCAACCGTATCCAATATGGCGCCAGGCTCAAGGTCGACGACGGCGACAAGATCAAGCGCGGCCAGCGCATCGCGGAATGGGACCCCTATACGCGGCCGATCATCAGCGAGATCGACGGCGTCATCGGCTTCGAGGATCTGGTCGAAGGCCAGTCGATGACGGAGACGATCGACGAGTCGACCGGCATCGCCAAGCGCATGGTCATGGACTATCGCCTCAACCTGCGCTCCGCGAGCCTCGAAGCCCTCGATCGTCATCAAGGGCCCGGACGGCAAGATCGGCAAGCTGCAGCGCGGCGGCGACGCGCGCTATCTCCTGCCCGTCGACTCGATCATCGCGGTCGAGCCCGGCGGCACGGTGAAGGCGGGCGACATCATCGCGCGTATTTCGGTGGAGAGCGCCAAGACGCGCGACATCACCGGCGGTCTGCCGCGCGTCGCCGAACTCTTCGAGGCGCGCCGGCCGAAGGATCACGCGATCATCGCGGAAATCTCCGGCACGGTGCAGTTCGGCACGCGACTATAAGAACAAGCAGCGCATCACGATCATGCCTTCGGAAGAGGGCGCGGAGCCGGTCGAATATCTGATCCCGAAGGGCAAGCATATCCATCTTCAGGACGGCGACGTCGTCGAAAAGGGCGATTATATCGTCGACGGCAATCCGGCGCCGCACGACATTCTGGCGATCAAGGGCGTGGAGGAGCTTGCCGCTTACCTCGTCAATGAGATCCAGGAGGTCTATCGGCTGCAGGGCGTCAACATCAACGACAAGCACATCGAAGTGATCGTGCGTCAGATGTTGCAGAAGGTCGACATCGTCGATCCCGGCGACACCGGCTATCTCGAAGGCGAGCAGGTGGATCACGTCGAGCTCGACGAAATGAACGCCAAGACGATCGAGAATGGCGGCAAGCCCGCGACCGGCACGCCGGTGCTTCTCGGCATCACCAAGGCGTCGCTGCAGACGCGCTCCTTCTTCTCCGCCGCCTCCTTCCAGGAGACGACGCGCGTGCTCACCGAGGCCGCCGTCAACGGCAAGATCGACCCGCTGGTCGGCCTCAAGGAGAACGTCATCGTCGGCCGACTTATTCCGGCCGGCACCGGCGCGGCGATGTCCAAGTTCCGGAGCATCGCCGGCGGGCGCGACGATCTCATCATCGAGCAGCGCGCTGAAACCGCCGAACCCGCGCCGGCTCTGCCGCCAGCGGAGTGAATGGATCGGCGCAACACGAATGCCCAGGGGGGAGGTCGGCCCCGAAACGGGCGGCCTTTTTCTTGAGCGTGAGCGCCGAAACTCTTGCGGAGCGCAGCGGAGCACTGACGCCAACGCTGCGCGCTGCGACTGCGCGTCGAGGGTAGGGTGAGCGGACAGCGAACGTCGCAGTGTCCCAGTCCCTGCCCGCCCGCGCCGCGCGCGCGCTGATCTTCCTCTACCGCGTCACCTTTTCGGCGATCGCCGGGCGCTTCTGCCGCTATGCGCCGACCTGCTCGGAATATGCCGACGAGGCGATCGCGCGCCATGGGCTCTGGGCCGGCGGCTGGATGGGCTTCGCGCGGCTGTGCCGCTGCCGTCCCGGCGGCGGCGCGGGCTTCGATCCAGTGCCGGAAACGCTGCGCGCCGACGCCAGCGCGCTGACGCCCTGGCGATACGGCGTCTGGCGCCAGCGGCCCATCTGCGAAGCGGTCGAAAGCGACGACGCGAGCCCGCCTAATTGAGCACGACGACCTTCGCGCCGACTTTCACGCGGCCGTAGAGATCGACGATGTCCTTGTTGGTCATGCGGATGCAGCCGGACGACACGGCGGCGCCGATCGTGTCCGGCTCGTTGGAGCCGTGAATGCGATATTGGCTGGAGCCAAGATAGAGCGCGCGCGCGCCGAGCGGATTGTCCATGCCGCCCGCCATGTGCCGTGGGAGGTCGGGACGACGCCTCAGCATCTGCGGCGGCGGGCTCCAATCCGGCCATTCGCGTTTGCGCGAGACCGTCTTCACGCCCGACCAGGTGAAGCCCATCCTGCCGACGCCAACGCCATATTCGATGGCGCGGCCATTGCCGAGCACATAATAGAGCCGACGGTCCTTGGTCGAGATGACGACCGTGCCGCGCCCATATTGCGGGATGGCGCCAATAGACGACCTGCCGCGGTATCGCCTGCTCGCGAAATATGTTGAGAAAATCGGCGAGCGGTCCTCGGCTGACCGGACTGTCGAAGGCGCGCGCCGGCGCCGCCGCCAACACGACCAGCGCCGCAACAAAAATCCATCCACGCATATGGCGCATAGCCGACCTCCAGCGGAGTGGGCGCAAAAAACAAGGCCGTTAAGACTTTGTGGCGAATGTGGCTGATTTCGGGTCACGCCGCTCGCACAAGGCCGGCGCTGGCGCGCGCCGTCCGCTGTTCGGACCGCCCCGCTCACGCCTTCAATCAATGAGGCGGCGTCTGTAGCGGCAAGGTGACCCGCGCGATCAGCCCATGCGGCTCGCGATCCATGAGCTCCAGTCGTCCTTCCATCTCTTCCGCGAGGCTGCGGGCGATGAAGAGCCCGAGGCCGAATCCCGCGGGCGCCTGCAGATCGCGACTGGCGCCGCGCACGAAGGGCGCCGTCAAACGTTCCTTGTCCTGCGCCGAAACGCCAGGCCCTTCGTCGACGACATCGATCTGGACGCATTCGGCGGTCGGCTGCGTGACGACGACATCGGCGCATCCGGCGTAGGTGACGGCGTTTTCAATGAGATTGTTGAAGAGCCGCTGAACGTCGGCGAGCGACCCTTGAATCATCTGACGCCGGCCGCCCCTGTATGTGACCTTGCGCCCTAAATCCACAAAGTCATCGACGACGCTTTGAAGCACGCTATCGAGGTCGAGAAGCTTGCGCTCCGCCGCCTCATGGTTTTCCTGCAGCCGTTGAAGATTCTTGTACAGCATCGAATCCATGAGCTCGACGTCTTGCAGCATTTTAGAACGCACCGTCTCGTCGTCGACGAATTCACAGCGCAGGCGCACCCGCGTCAATATTGTCCGCAAATCATGGCTGATCGCGGCGGAAAATCGAGCGCGCGCCTCCAACATCGAAAAAATCCGAGACTGCATTCTATTGAGCGCGCGCGTGAGATCGCGCACCTCCTGAGGACCTTGCTCCTTGATTGGCGATTGATCGCGCAACTCGCCAGGAAATTTCTCTGCTTGTTGCGCAAGCTTCACCAGCGGCGCGATGATCGCGTTCGAGGCCCACATCGCCAAAATCGTTGCGCATAGGAAGAAGAAGAGGGCCGAACCAAACCAAATGCCCCAGGAGGGCGGACCGCGTGGCGGCCGGGGTGGCGGCGGGCCGAATCCCCGCGGATCGGCGGGCGGGGGCTTTATGCCCTCCGGCGGAGGCCGACGCATCTTTGCGAAAACAAATCCGCCCTTGCGCAAACCAATCACGACGGCGGGAGAGTCGTCGCCTGCGTCCAACTCCGCAAGATAGATATCGGTGCCGGTCCACAAGCGCCTTTTCAATTCATCGTCAGATGAGATCATGCGTAAACTAAGTCGGCGGCGCCAAAGCAGCGCGAAATTACGCGCGTGCTCTACGCGGACGCCTGGATCACGACGCCCTCGTCGCCGTGAAGGCGCAGCGTCGTTCCGACAGGTTCGCCCCCGCGCTCGCCATGGGTCGAGATCATTATTGTGGCGCCTACGGTCGCAGGAGGCGCCCAACTTCTCGCTTCGCCGCAGAAATTGAGCGCGACAAATGCGCGGTCTTCGCCGGAAACGCGCTCATAGGCGAGAATATCGTCGCGGCAGGACAAGAGACGCCATTCGCCCTTGTTGAGCGCGGCATGTTCGCGCCTGTAATGGAGCAGTTTTCGCGTCAAGGCGAGGATCGATAAATCATCGTCGCGCATTGTCGCGACGTTGCGTGTCTCGAAGTCAGGCGTCAGCGGCAGCCATGGCTCGCGCGTCGAAAATCCCGCGAATTGGCCTGCGTCCCATTGCATGGGCGTTCGCGACGGATCGCGGCCGACGCCAAGGCCGGGCTCACGCTTCGCCCAAGGGTCCTGAATGCGATCCGCCGGAATATCGACATGGCCAATTCCGATTTCATCGCCGTAATAGAGCGTCGGCGTCCCGCGCAACGTCAGGAGCAGCATAGTGGCGATCCGCGCCTGCGCCGCGCCGACGCGCGCCGCAATGCGCGGCCTGTCGTGATTGCTGAGCACCCAATTCGGCCACGCGCCTTGCGGCAGCGCCGCTTCATATTTCTCGATTAGCCGACCAATCTCGGCGGCGTTCCAGCGCGCATCCAGAAGCTGGAAATTGAACGGCAGATGGACGCCTTGCAGCTCTTTGCCATAATAGGCGACGAGCCTCTCGATCGGCAGATAGATTTCGCCGATCAGCACGCGATCGTCGAACTCATCGACGACGCGTCGCATCTCGGCGATGACGTCATGCACTTCGGGTTGGTCCGAGGAATAGGTCTGCGCGAGACGAATGATGTCGGGACCTTCTCCGGTCCAACCAGGATTGACCGGATTGTCACGGAAGGCGGCGTCCTTGACGATATGCGAAATCACATCGACGCGAAATCCGTCGACGCCGCGTCGCAACCAGAAACGCAGCACGTCATGCATCGCGGCGCGCACTTGCGGATTGCGCCAGTTGAGATCGGGTTGCTCGGGCAAGAATGAGTGCAGATAATATTGTTGCGTTTGCTCGTCCCAGCTCCATGCGCCGCCCCCGAAATGGCTGAACCAATTGTTCGGCGGCCCTCCGTCCGGCGCGGGATCGCGCCAGAGATACCAGTCGCGTTTTGGATCTCTGCGCGCGCTCTTGCTCGCGAGAAACCAGGGATGCGCATTGGACGTATGGTTTGGAACGAAATCGATGATGATCTTAAGTCGCCGTTGCATGCGCCGTCCTCGACAAGCGCGTCGAAGCGCGCAAGCGAGCCAAAGAGCGGATCGACATCGCAATAATCGGAGACGTCATAGCCGAAGTCATGCATCGGTGAAGGATAAAAGGGCGAGAGCCAGATCGCGTCGACGCCAAGCCAGACGAGATAATCGAGCCGTCGCCGCACGCCTTCGAGATCGCCGACGCCGTCGCCGTCCAAGTCCTGAAATGAGCGCGGATAGATTTGATAGACCGTTCCCGTCCGCCACCAGGCCTGCGGCATCTGCGTCTCCGATAGGCGTTAAGTCGAAACCATCCGTAAGCTTGCGGTCAGCAAATCTTTCGGGTCGGCGCCGAGGCCAACGAGAATCTCGAAAGCGCCGGGCTCGAACATGGGCTCCATATCCTCACCGGGAAAGGAGAAACAGTCTGCGCTCAGCGTGAAGGCGATGGTCTTGCTCTCACCGGCCGCTAACGCGATCTTGGCCCAGGCTTTCAACTCCATCAGCGGGCGCGCGACGCGCGCCGTGATGTCATGAAGGAAGAGAAAGATCGTCTCTTCCGTCGCGACCTCGCTCTCATTGCGCGCATCGACGCGCGCCTCGACCTCGTCGCCGAGCTTGAATTCGAGCCGATTGACGCGAAGATTCGCCAAGGTCACGCGCGCATAGGAAAGCCCGTGACCGAAAGGAAATTGCGGCTCGACGGAACAATCGAGATATTTGCTCGTAAACGGATTGTCGGCGTCGGGCGGGCGGCCGGTCGAACGCGACGCATAGAAGATCGGGACCTGCCCGACATCGCGCGGCCAAGTGACGGCAAGCCGCGCGCAAGGATTGAAGCGGCCCGTCAGCACGTCGGCGATGGCGTGACCCGCCATATCGCCAAGGAACCATGTCGCAAGCACGGCCTGCGCTTGTTCGATAAGCCAGGGCGCGGTCAATGGGCGCCCGCAAGAAAGAAGCGCGACCGTCGGCGCGCCGATCGCCACGACTCTTTCGGCAAGCTGGCGTTGTTTTCCGGGCAACCCCGGCGTCGCGCGACAGGCCGCTTCGCCGCTCATGCCGGCGGATTCTCCAAGACAGAGCACGACGGCGTCCGCGCCCCTCGCCAAGGCGCAAGCGGATTCAATGCCGCTCTCATCGTCGCCCTCGATGGAGACGCCCGCGTGGTGCACGATGTCGCAAGCCGGCAAAGCGGCCTTGAGCCCTTCGAGAATCGTGACGCAATTTTCGGCCGCCCCGGCCGCCGACCACGGACCAAGCATGTCGGCGCGCGCATCCGCCAGAGGACCGATGACCGCGATGCGGCGCACATCCGCGGCAAGCGGCAGAATGCCGCGATTGGAAAGCAGCGTGATCGCGCGCCGGGCGGCGTCCAGCGCCAACGCCCGATGCGCCTGATATGCGCCTTCCGCGGGCGTCGCAATCCGATAGGGATCGTCGAACAGCCCAAGCCGCTCTTTTAGCCGCAAGACGCGCGCGACGGCTGCGTCAATGTCGGCTTCAACCACCAGGCCGCGCGCCAGCGCTTCCGGCAGGCAGCGCAAATAGGCGCCGCTCACCATGTCCATGTCGACGCCGGCGGTGAGCGCAAGCGCCGCGGCCTCGACGAGATCGGCGGCGACGCCATGCTCGACCAGTTCGGCGACCGCCGTGTAATCGCTCATGATGACGCCGTCGAAGCCGAGTTTGCGCCGCAAATATCCGTTCAACAGCCGGTCGTGCGAGGTCATGGGAACGCCGTTGACATTGTTGAAGGCGGACATGATCGCCGCGCAGCCGGCTTCGACGGCGGCGCGAAACGGCGGCAGATAGACTTCATGCAGCATGCGCTCCGAGACATCGACCGCCGCATAGTCGCGGCCCGCCGTAGCGGCGCCGCCTGCGCAGAAATGCTTGGCGGTCGCAGCGAGCGCGCCTCGACCGCTAAGGCTCTCGCCCTGAAAGCCGCAAACCTTCGCCTGCGCGAATTTCGATCCGACAAACGGGTCTTCGCCCGGTCCTTCCGCAATCCGGCCCCAGCGCGGATCGCGGGAGACGTCGAGCATCGGCGCGAAGGTTAGATGAATGCCCTCGCACGCCGCCTCGAGCGCGGAGGCGCGCGCCGTGCGCTCCCATAAGAGCGGATCGAAAGCGCCGGCTTCCGCAAGCGGTATCGGAAAGATCGTGCGATATCCATGCAGAATGTCGAGGCCGAAGATCAGCGGCGCGCCCAATCGGCTCTCCTCGACCGCCAGCCGCTGCGTGCGCGCAACGGCGTCGCGCCCCCAAAGATTGAAGACGCCGCCAACCCGGCCGGCGCGAATGTCTTGCGTCGTCTCGCTCGGAACGATTGGGCCAGTGACGGCCTGCCCGGCCGTGACGAGGTTGAGCTGGCCGAGCTTCTCGTCAAGCGTCATGGCGCGCAGAAGGGAATCGATCCGGCTCATGGCGTCGCCCGCATAATTCTCGTCGTTTCCCGGCGTTCGTCTCGGCGGGCATGGCCCTCGCCTTAACGGAACGATCCGTTCTAAACTGCCTGTGTATAGCAGACCACGCGGACGCCGTTTTCACAAAGCGGCTTACGACGATTGAAATGCTGCTCTTCCGAGATGGGTTGAGATGACGGACCAAGACGACGCGCGGCAGGAGGAAAAGGCTCGGCGAACGGCCACGCCCGGCGATCTCTGGCCGCATCTCAAAATGATCCTCGACGCCCTGCGCGCGTCTCGCCAAAGATTCGCGCTTCTATGGGCTGGGCGGCGCTCTCGTCGTGATCATCAGCGCAACGGCCTATGGCCAGATTCGGCTAAACGCGTGGAATAAGCCCTTCTACGACGCGCTGGCGCGAAAGGACCTCTCGGGGGTTGGCGAGCAGCTTTTGGTTTTTGCCTATATCGCCGGCGCATTGCTGGTTCTCAACGTCGCTCAGACTTGGCTGGCTCAGATGGCCAAGCTGAAATTGCGCGAAGGGCTGACGCGGGACTTGTTTTTTCAGTGGCTGAAATCGCATCGCAGCTTCCGTATCGCGAGTATGGGCGAAATCGGCGTCAACCCCGACCAGCGCATCCATGCCGACGCTCAGCGGCTCGCCGAGGTCTCGACGGATTTGGGAATCGGCCTTCTGCAGGCGACTTTGCTGCTCGTGAGCTTCGTCGGCGTGCTGTGGGGGCTGTCGGCGGGCGTGACGTTCGACATTCTCGACAGAGCGATCGTCATTCCGGGCTATATGGTGTGGTGCGCGCTCCTTTATGCAAGCGTCGCATCTTTCGCCAGCTGGCGCGTCGGCCGTCCGCTCGTTGAGCTTGGCGCCGAACGCTATGCGCGCGAATCCGAAATGCGTTTCGCGCTGATGCATGTCAACGAACATGGCGAGGCGATCGCGGTTTCCCGCGGCGAGAAGCTGGAAGAAGATCGTCTGCACGGCGAGTTCGATCGTCTTCTCGACGTGCTGCGCCGAATTGTCACCGCAACCACCAATTTGACTTGGGTGACCGCCGGCTATGGCTGGTTCACCATCGTCGCGCCCATCATCGTCGCCGCCCCCGCCTATTTTGCGGGAAATCTCACATTCGGCGGCCTGCTCATGGCGGTGGGCGCCTTTACGCAAGTGCAGCAGTCGCTGCGCTGGTTCGTCGACAATGCCGGAACGATCGCCGATTGGCGCGCCACGCTGCTTCGCGTCGGCGACTTTCGGCAAGCCTTGCTCGACATCGACAAGAACGGCTCGGACGCTCGCCGCATCGCATTCGAAGAGACCTCCGACGATCGGCTTGTGTTGGACGAACTGAATGTTTTTTCGCCCGCCGGCGCGACGCGCTTAAGCGAAGCGCATGTCGAGATTGCGCCGGGCGAACATGTTCTCATCGTCGGCGAGCCGAGATCCGGCAAGACGCGGCTGTTTCAGGCGATGGCGGGATTGTGGACGTCGGGGAGCGGGCGCATTCGTCTGCCGCCGACGGAACGCGTCCTCTTTGTCCCGAAGCGCGCCTACATGCCCGACCTTTCGTTGCGCGACATTCTCTCCTATCCGTCGCCGTCGAGCGGTTTCCCCGAGGAAGCCTATGTCGCGGCGCTGATGCGCTTCGATCTCGGGCATCTTGCGCCCTGGCTCGATCGGGTAGCGCGATGGGAAAAGGAATTGACGGATCCCGAGCAGCAGCAACTCGCCTTTGCGCGCGTCCTGCTGCACAAACCGCGCTTCGTGGTCGTGGACGAGGCGATCGAATCGCTCTCGCCCCATGCGCGCCAAACGCTTTTCGACGTCTTTGGACAGGAGCTGGCGGGAGCGGCGCTGATCTATGTCAGCGGACCGAAAAGTCAGGACAAGTTCTTTGGCCGCATCATTTATTTGACCTTGGATACGCGGAACCGCCTGCCGGAAATTACGGCCGCGTCAGACGCTCTCTAGGCCAGCTGGGGCTGATTTCCGGCCATATTCCCCGCGCAGTCGCGCAAGACCGCCCCATAATCCGCCGAAGTCGCCGAGCGCCGCATGTACGATTTCCGGCAGCGCCGGATTCTTGCGCGGCAGCGCCTGCAGATGCGTCCATATCCGATCAATCGGAATGCCGACTTCGTTCATCATCGAGCCGCCCATGACGATGCGGTCGGGCGACCAATGCGCGATCGCATTATGCAGAGCGCGCGCGGCTATCCTGGCGAGTTCATCCCACACAGGATGATCCTTGCCGAGATCGCGAGGATTGACGCCGAAACGCGCCCCGACGGCGCGGCCGGAGACAAGCTCCTCAAAGGTGCGCGCCGAATCGTCGACATATTGCTCGCCGATTTCGAACCCGTAAGTCGCGCGGTCGATTTGTCCATCAACGATGCGCGCGCCATTCACGCCCGTCGAGATGGTGACATAGGCGAGGATCGCCGAGCCTTTTCCCGCGCCGGCCGTCGCTTCGCCAAGGCCGACAAGCGCCGTGTCGTTCTCCAGCGCAACGCGCGCGCCAAGCATCGCTCCGACGTCGTCGGCGATTGCGGCGCCGTTCCACTTCAAAAGATTGGGCGCATGAATCAAAACGCGCTTGTCGCGCGACAGCACGCCTGGAACGCCGATCGCAACGCCGTCGATCGATGCGCCGTTTGATGCTCTTGTCGCAGTCGCGCGCAGAACGTCGAGCCCTTCTCTATAGTCCTGCGGCGTATCGACGACGACGGGTTCGACAAGCGCGGCAAGATCATGAGAGCCTGCGAAGCGCGTCTTTGTTCCACCTATGTCGACAACGAGATACATGGCCGCTCCCCGCGCTCACTTTGTCGCGCGAGAAGCGCCTTTCTCGGCGCTATCGTCCTTGGCGCCACACTTATTCAAAATCTCGATGACCTCATCATCGCCGATCTGACGAAAATCCCGATAAAAAAACCCGATCGCGCCAAAATCTCGATGGACTTCGAGGCATATGATTTCGTCGACTTCCGGATTTAGAGATTCAAGCGTGTCGGGCGGCGCCACGGGCACGGCGAGCACAAGCTTCTTGGGCTCGCGCGCGCGAACGGCGCGCAAGGCGGCGCGGGTGGTCGCGCCTGTCGCGACGCCGTCGTCGACGACGATCGCGACGCGCCCGCGCGCCTCTGGACGCGGACGCCCGCCAAGATAGAGATGGCGACGGCGCTCGATCTCCTCAAGTTCGCGCGCGCATACATCCTCGAATTCCGCCTCGCTGACATCGGCCATGGCGATCACATCGTCATTGCGCACGATCACCGGACTTCCGCCATCGGCGACGGCGCCCATCGCCAGCTCCGGCTGAAAGGGAACGCCGATCTTCCGCACAAGCACGAGATCAAGCGGCGCGTCGAGCGATATGGCGATGGGCGCGGCGACCGGCGCGCCGCCGCGCGGCAGAGCGAAGACGACGACATCCTCGCCCTTATATTTCGTAAGCTCGGCGGCGAGACGCTGTCCAGCGTCGGTGCGATCGTAAAAAGACATGGCGAGAACCTTCAGCTCTTGACCTGATTGTCGGCGGCCAGGGCCCATTGCGCAAGGTCAAGATAACGAGCGGCGAGCGGCTCCCATTTCGCCGGTTCGCGCGGCGTCTCGTCGAGAAGATGCGCGATCGAAAGCCGCGCGCGCAGCACCGCGCGCCACGCCGCATAGAGCGAGACCAATTGTCGCGGCGGTTCGCAGCCGAGGCGTTGTGCGACCCTGTCGATGAGCTGCGCGCCGAGCGTCCGATGCGCCGAGCAGAGCGCATTCGACTCCAAGGAACGCCAGTTCGTCGAAGGGGTCAACCTGACGCAGCTCGGCGTTGAACTCGAGACAGTCGAAAATCGCGATCGGCTCGCAAAGGCAGATATGCTCGGGGCGCAGATCGCCATGGCCGTCGACAACATGGCCCGACGTGACGCGTTCTTCCAATAGAGAGCGGCTGGCTGCGAGCCTCGCGTCAAGAAGATCGAGCAGAACGGGCGTGCGGCCGTGATCGAGCGCGAAATCCCTTCGCATCAGAATATCGCGGTTCTTTTCCTGTTCGCGAAAGAAACGCAGCGCATAGTCTTTGGCGGCGATCGAAGAACGATCGGCGCGGCGATAGAAATCCGCCAATGTGTCGCAGACGGCGTCGATGCGCGCCTCCGTCAGCCTGCCGTCGCTTATTAGCCTGTCGAGCATCGCCTCCTGCGGCAGCCGACGCATTTCGACAAGCCAGTCGACGACAGCGCCGTCGCCGCCGAGCGCAAACACGCGCGCGCCGTCAAAGGTCAACGGCAGCACGCCGAGATAAACATCCGCCGCAAGACGGCGATTGAGTCGCGCTTCTTCCCGGCAATTGCGTTCGCGCGCGTCGAGCGTCGAGAAATCGAGGAAGGGATAGCGCACAGGCTTTTTCAGCTTATAGGCCTTGTCGCCCGCCAGAAACACATAGGACATATGCGTTTCGACGACGGTCACCGTCGAGGGCGCATGCGGATAGGCCGACGGGTCGCTCAAGAACCGCAGCTTTTGGGCGGTCGTCGGCGACCCCGTATCGTGAATGGCGCCGGCTGCTTTTTCGTATGTCGAATCCATCGCGGCGCCGAGGTCCGTTCAGCCCTTGACGCAGATGAGGGGCTTCAGAAAGGCGACCTTCTTCGCCAGTCCCGCAGCCTCGGCGGTGTCGACGACGGCGCGCACGTCCTTATAGGCGCAGGGCGCTTCTTCCGCGACGCCGCGCAGCGAGGGGCTCTTGATGATGACACCCTGCGCGCGAAGATCGTCGACGACCTTGCGCCCGCCGAAGGCGCGCGACGCCGCGTGGCGGCTCATGCGCCGTCCGGCGCCATGGCAGGCCGAGGAAAAGGCCTGCCGCTCGCTCGTCTCCATGCCGGCGAGCACATAGGAGCCCGCGCCCATGCTGCCGCCGATCAATACGGGCTGGCCGAAAGGCCGCAGCGCCTCCGGCAGACTTTCGTGCCCGGGGCCGAAAGCGCGCGTCGCGCCCTTGCGATGGACGAAAAGCTTGCGCGTTTCGCCGTCGATCGCATGGCTCTCGACCTTGCATGTGTTGTGCGAGACGTCGAACATCAGCGGCAATTCGCCGCGCCTGAAAATTCTGGCGAAGACCTGTCGCGTCAGATGGCCGATGATCTCGCGATTGGCGAGCGCGCAATTGATCGCCGCGCGCATCGCGCCGAGATATTTCTGGCCAAGCTCGGAGTTTATCGGCGCGCAGGCCAATTCGCGATCGGGCAGAACGATTCCATATTCTTGCGCGGATACGACCATGTCGCGCAAATATTCCGTGCCGATCTGATGGCCGAGGCCACGCGAGCCGCAATGAATCGTCACGACGCATTCGCCTTTGACAAGGCCGTAAGCGGCGGCGATGGCCGGCTCGAAAATCTCGGCGACCTCCTGCACTTCAAGATAATGATTGCCCGATCCGAGCGTTCCCATCTCGCGGCGCTGACGTTTTCGGGCGTGTTCCGACACGGCGGCGGGGTCCGCTCCCGCCGCGCATCCCCTCTCCTCGATCCGATCGAGATCCTCGACGCGCCCGAGCCCGCGCTCGACCGCCCATTGCGCGCCGCCGAGCAGCATGGCGTTCATGCCTTGCTCGTCGAGCGCGATCTCGCCCTCCGAACCCACGCCGGCCGGAACATGCTCAAAGAGCGCGTCGGCCAGTTCCTGTTGAACGGAAAGGATCTGCTCTCGCGCAAGATGCGTAAGATGCGTGCGCACGCCGCAGGAGACGTCGAAGCCCACGCCGCCCGCCGACACCACGCCGCCTTCATCCGCGTCGAAAGCCGCGACGCCGCCGATCGGGAATCCGTAACCCCAATGCGCGTCGGGCATGGCGTAGGAAGCGCGCATGATGCCGGGAAGCTTGGCGACATTGGTGACCTGATCGAAAACCTTGTCGTCCATTTCCGCGATAAGGCTTTCCGTCGCATAGACGATGGCCGGCACGCGCATTTCGCCGAAAGGCGCGATCCGCCATGCCGTGTCAGAAAGCTTCTCGAAACGTGACGCGTCCATCGCCCGCTCCTCCTCGCGGTCCGCTTCCCGCGCCTATACGTCTATCACGCATTGCGCCCGCCACAGTCCAGGCCGATCCTCGACGAAAGCAAGCTCGGTATAGGTCGCGCCCTTCACCTCGACCGCGGGCGCATGGCGCTCTCTAGAAACGCTCTCGCCGACAGCGCGGCCCATGAGGCGATTTTTCTCGACGGTTGCTTCGAAAGCGCCAAAGACCATGCGTCGTTCCGCCATCTCGTAGACGAGCGCGTTGAGCCAGTCGACGAGCAGAAGCTCGAGGCTCGGCGCTTCGAGCGCAATCTCTATCGTTTGCTCAAGGCGCACCGTCGCCGGATCGAGGATCGCCGCCATCATCGCGAGAGCCGCCTGTTCGCAGGCTTCGCCGGGTGTCACGCCAAAGCCGCGCACGCCAATGTCGGCGTCATGAGGAAAATGCTCCCAATGCGCGATTGCATCCGATTTGTCGCCGATAGCAGTCATCGCCCGCGCCGAGGTCTAGGCAGTATCGCGTCCAAGCGGCGTAACGCGGCTTGCCTGGGGGCCGTCCTTGCCTTCCTCCTCCTTGTAGCGGACGGGCGCGCCGGGCTTCAGAGCGTCGAAACCGGGGGCCTCCACGCTGTTGCGGTGGAAATATATTTCGCGGCCGTCGGCGCTCTCCAAGAAGCCGTAGCCCTCGCCGGCCATCATCTTCTTCACGATCGCCGTCGGCGCAATCTCATGATGCTTCACTTTGCCGCGCATGCGGCGCACCTGGTCCTGTAACCGTCGGCGCGCGCGCTTGAATGTGTCGTTGAGCGCGAAATCGAAGTCCTGGAAGCGCTCGTCTTGTGGCGGCGTGCGCTCGATCGCAACTTCCCGCTTGTCGGGCAACGCCAGATGCAGATTGATCTCATAAAGGCCGCCGGTATGATGATGCGCGCCCGGCCCTTTGACAACGACGCGACATGCGGTCGCACGCCCGTAACGCTCCTCAAGTTTCTCGATATGTCGTAGGATTTGTTCCTGTCGTTGGGCGGAAGGCTCCATGCCTTGAAAATCGATCTGCGGCTTTGTTTGCATGAGGGAACTCCTTTAAAAGCGGCAAGCGGACGAAGCACTGCTCGCTATGCGAAAAATATGGCGACGCCTCTGTTAATTCTCCAGATGGACGCTCTCAAGAACAACGCCATTTAGCGAGAAAGCGTCATAATGCTTGCGAGGTCGAGATGACGGCGAGCGACTTTACGGCCACTGATGTCGTCATCGGCCCGCAGGGGCTTGAAGGCGCATTATATCTGCCGCGCCATCCGAATGGGCTGATTATTTTCGCGCATGGCAGCGGCTCTTCGCGCTTCAGTCCGCGCAACCGCTATGTCGCGGAGCGGCTCGTCGCGCGCGGATTTGCGTGTTTGCTGTTCGATCTACTGACGAGCGAAGAAGCTGACGACCGCCGCAATGTCTTCGACATCCCGCTGCTCGGCGCGCGTGTAAGGGAGGCGATCGCCTGGGCGGCGGAGAGCGACCTTCGCGATCTGCCCATCGGCCTCTTCGGCGCGAGCACCGGCGCCGCGGCCGCGCTCGTCGCCGCGGCGGACGAAGCGCGCGTCGCGGCCGTCGTCTCTCGCGGCGGGCGCCCGGACCTTGCTGGAGAGGCGCTGGCGCGCGTCGAGGCGCCCACATTGCTCATCGTCGGCGGTTTCGATTATGAGGTGATCGAACTCAATCGAGACGCGCAACGGCTGATGAAATGCAAGAGCCGTCTCGACATCGTGCCCGGCGCCACCCATCTTTTCGAAGAGCCTGGAACATTGGAAAGCGTCGTCGAGCGCGCCACGAACTGGTTTATCGAATATGTTTCCTTCCGGCGCGGAGCGCAAAGCGAGCGGATAGATAAGGCCGCCGGCGCATCGGCGCGACGAAAGAGGTTCAGACATGACGACGATGGCGCTGACCGAACCGCCGCTGAAACGGCTTTTCGAAAGACTGGATTTCGCGCCACAGCCGACGACGCCCGAACTCGCCGCCGTGCTGGCGCGCTGGGAAGCGGCGCGCGCCGGCGCGGTCGCGCCGCGTCGGCAGGCCCTAGCTTTTTCTGAGCAAGATCGCGGCGCGCGGGATGCGCTCTTCGTTCATCGCTTCGAAGATGACGACGCCGTTCTGACGGAAGGAGAGACGGCGGCGAAATCACTGCTCGGCGCCTGTCGCATCGGCGACAGAGTAAGTCAGGCCGCCAATCGACGCGGCGCCGTTCGCTTGCGGCGCCTGTTCAAGGAAGTGCGGCGAAGCGGACAGCCCGTGCTGGCGCAATACACCTCTATCGAACATGGGCGCGATCTCGCGGTCGTCGAACTCTTGGCGACGCCGCTTTCCGAAGACGGAAGAACGATCAACTCGGCGCTCGCCGCGATCTCCGTTCACATTCTCGACGCGGCGGCTCCCGCTTGGGCTTCGCGCGCTCCCGCGGATCACAAGCTCGCGCTTTTCGCGCTCGGCGCAAGCAAGCCAATGGGCGAACAGATCGCGCAATTACTGGGCGTCGAACTCGCGCAACTCGAAGATCGTGAGTTCGAGGACGGCGAATATAAAATCCGGCCGCTGGAGATCGTGCGCGGCCGCGACGTCTATGTCGTCTCCAGCCTGCATGGCGATGATTCCGCAAGCAGCGCCGATAAGCTTTGCAAACTGCTGTTTTTCGTCGCCGCGCTGAAGGACGCCGGCGCGGCGCGCGTCACCGCGGTCACGCCCTATCTTTGTTTCGCGCGCAAGGATCGCCGCACCAAGCCGCGCGATCCCGTGACGACGCGTTACGTCGCGCAATTATTCGAGGCGATGGCGACGGACCGGCTGGTGGGCATTGACGTGCACAATATCGCCGCCTTCCAAAACGCGTTTCGTTGCGAGACCGTTCACCTCGAGGCGCAGGCGCTGTTTGCGCGCCATCTTATCGCAGAGATCGGCGACGCGCCGCTCGCCGTCGTCTCGCCGGACCTTGGCGGCGAGAAGCGCGCGGAGCTGTTTCGCCTGCGGCTGGAGCGCATGTTGAAGCGGCCCGTCGCCAAGGCCTTCATGGATAAATATCGCAGCGAGGGCCGCGTCGTCGGCGACATTTTCGCCGGAGACGTCAAGGACCGCGTCGCGATCATCATCGACGATCTGATCGCCGGCGGCGGCACGGTCGCGCGGACCGCGGCGGCGTGCCGGGCGCATGGCGCGGCGCGCGTCTGGGTCGCGGCGACGCATGGCGTATTTTCAGAAGCGGCGGCTTCCGTCTTGGCCAAGGCGCCGATCGACAAGACCATCATCACCGACACTGTGCCGTTGCAGACCGACGATGGCGGCGCAAATGGGAGAGCGGCTGACGGCGATCCCTGTCGCTGCCCTCCTCGCCGAAGCGATACGAAGGCTGCACGCCAATGGCTCGATCACGCAGCTTCTGGATGAAGGGCCATGACCGCGGGGCGTAACTAAGTCATGAACGCCCCGAATCTCATCGTTCGCAGAATGGCCGAGAGCGAACTCGGCGTCGCCCTCGATTGGGCTGCGGCCGAGGGTTGGAACCCGGGCCTCTATGACGCGCAATGTTTCTACGCCGCCGATCCGCAAGGATTCTTTCTCGCCGAACGCGCGGGCGAGCCGATAGGGAGCATTTCCGCCGTCGCCTATGACGCGCATTATGGATTCATCGGACTTTACATCGTGCGGCCGCACTATCGCGGACGAGGCTTCGGCTTGCAGCTGTGGAACGCCGCGATGCGTCATCTGCAAGGGCGCAATATCGGGCTCGACGGCGTCATCGCTCTGCAGGAAAATTACGCGAAATCCGGGTTCAAACTCGCCTTTCGCAATATACGTCATCAATGCGTGGGCGGCGGCGCCGCGCCGAGCGGCCTGACCGACTTGTCCTCCGCCTCCTTCGATGAGATCGCGCGGTATGACGCGACCGTATTCCCAGCTTCCCGCCCGAGCTTTCTTAAGCGCTGGATTGCGCAGCCGCAGGCGGCGGCGCTTGGAATCTTCGAAGAGCAAAGACTGAAAGGATATGGGGTGCTGCGCGCCTGCCGCAGCGGCTTCAAGATCGGGCCGCTCTTTGCCGACGACGCGCAAATCGCCGACGCCTTGTTTCAGGGCCTGGCCGCACGCGCGCCGGGTCAGCCGATCATTCTCGATACGCCTGGCGCCAACCCCGCCGCCATCGACTTGGCGAAACGGCATGGAATGGAGTCGGTGTTCGAGACCGCGCGCATGTATACGAAGGGGCCGCCGCAAGGGCGGCTGGATCGCTGCTTCGGC
>CAVPMJ010000007.1:0-35903 GCA_963706255.1 uncultured Alphaproteobacteria bacterium
AGCGCGCCGCCGTCCAGGAAGACCGCGCCGATGATCGCCTCGCAAATATCGCCAAGAAGCGCGCGCTTCTGGCGGCCGCCCGCTTGCGCCTCGCCCTCGCCAAGTCGCATATGGGGCCCGACGCCCCACTCCTCCGCGACCTCGGCGCAAGTCTCCTTGCGAACCAGCGCGGCGAGGCGGCGCGAAAGTTCGCCCTCGCTCTCGCCAGGAAAGGCGTCGTAGAGCATATGGGCGACGGCGAGGCCGAGCACGCGGTCGCCGAGAAATTCCAGCCGCTCATATGAATCGCGCCGCGCCGGACAGGCGCTGACATGGGTCAGCGCATGGCGCAGCAACGCAGGATCGGCGAATTCATGCCCGACTCTCGTCTGCAGCGATGCGAGCCCGTCGTCACGGTCGCCAGTCATCTCAAGCGGCGAGGCGCGTCAATGCGCGGACCGAAACAGCCGGTCCCAGCGCACCGACCATGGCCAGCGCCAGAAGGCGAGCGCCGATTCGTCTTTCCTGACGGAGAAGAAGATGATCTCCGCTCGGCCGACGAGATTGACGAAGGGCACGAAGCCGACGCCGCCCAGCTCCGGCGCGATGCGCGAATCCGTGGAGTTGTCGCGATTGTCGCCCATCATGAAATAATGGTCGACCGGCACGACGAAGAGGTCGGTGTTGTCGTTGATCCCGTGATCGCCTTCGATCTCGATGATCGTATGCTCGACTCCCGGATGGTCGCCGTCGCCCGGCAGCGTCTCCTTATAGGTCGCGACGGGGACTTCGCGGCCGTCGCGATTCTCGGTTTCCGTCCTTTGGATCGGCTCGCGCGGAACGATGACGCCATTAATATAAAGACGGCCGTCGATCACCTGTATGCGATCGCCCGGCAGACCGATGACGCGCTTGATATAGTCGGTCTCATTGTCGCGCGGCAGCTTGAAGACGGTGACGTCGCCACGCTTGGGGGGCGAGGCCAGGATGCGGCCGGAGAAAATGTCGGGGCCGAAAGGCATCGAGTAATTGGAATAGCCATAGGCGTATTTCGACACGAAGACGTAATCGCCGATGAGCAGCGTCGGGATCATCGAACCGGAAGGAATGTTGAAGGGCTGAAACAGCAGCGTGCGGATGACGAGGGCGATCGCCAGCGCCTGAAGGATCACTTTGATCGTTTCGAGAAATCCGCCTTCTTCGCGTTTTTCGGCCACCGGGACGTTCCTGCTCAAGCCGGCTCACTCCTCATGGATTGGGGCGGCGTCGGCCTGCCCGGCCGCCCCCGCTTACCACGCCACAGCTTCGATGAGAACCTGCGCCTGCGCCAGAGGATATTCGTCGGTCAGCGTCAGATGGATGACGGCGTGCATGCCGGGGGGCGTCATTTGCGCAAGGCGCTCCGCCGCGCCGCCGGTCAGCGCCATGGTCGGCCGCCCGGAAGCGAGGTTAACGACGCCCATGTCCTTCCAGAACACGCCGGCGCGGATGCCGGTCCCGAGCGCCTTGGCGCAGGCCTCCTTGGCGGCGAAACGCTTGGCGTAGGAAGCGGCCCGGCCCGCGCGGGCGTCGGACTTGGCGCGTTCGATCTCGGTGAAGAGTCGAAAGGCGAAGCGCTCGCCGTAGCGCTCGAGCGCCTGCTCGATGCGGCGGATGTCGCAAAGATCATTGCCGAAGCCGAGGATCATGGGCTTTGCGACCTGGAGCGGGGCGCCCGCGGCGCGGGCCGCCGCGCGCCCTCATCCTGAGGAGCCTGCGCAGCAGGCGTCTCGCAGGATGAGCGGCAAGGCGGCGCGAATGGATTTCCTCGCCCTTCGAGACGGCCTCTACGAGGCCTCCTCAGGATGAGGAAATCCCTACGGCCTGCGCCGGGGAAGGCCTTCATGCCTGCGCCCGTCCCTCGTCCATCGCTTGGCGCATGCGCCGAATCGCCTCGGCGAGGCCGACGAAGATCGCCTCGCCGACGAGGAAATGGCCGATATTGAGCTCCACCACCTGCGGCAGCGCCGAAACGCGGCGCGCCGTGTCATAGTCGAGACCATGCCCGGCGTGAATTTCGAGGCCGCGTGAGGCGCCGTAGGCGGCGGCCTCGACGACGCGGGCGAATTCGCGCTCCGCTCGAACGAGATCGCCGACCTCGACCGCATGGCACCAGGCGCCCGTGTGCAGCTCGACGACCGGCGCCTTGATGGAGACGGCGGCGTCGATCGCCTCTGGCGAGGGCTCGATGAACAGCGAGACGCGCACGCCGCCGCGCATCAACTGGTCGGCATAGGGGACGAGATAGTCATGCGCGCCGACGACGTCGAGGCCGCCTTCCGTCGTGCGCTCGGTGCGCTTCTCCGGAACAAGGCAGACGGCGTGGGGGCTTATGGCGAGCGCGATGTCGAGCATTTGCTCGGTCGCGGCCATTTCGAAATTGAGCGGCTTCGATATCGCCGCTTTCAGCCGCGCCATGTCGTCGTCGTGGATATGGCGGCGATCCTCGCGCAGATGCGCGGTTATGCCGTCGGCGCCCGCTTCGATCGCGAGCAGCGCGGCGCGCACCGGGTCCGGCCGCGGGCCGCCGCGCGCGTTGCGGACGGTCGCGACATGATCGACATTGACGCCAAGACGGAGGGGGTTAGTGGGCATGGGGGGCTTTTAGCGCGTGGGCGGGCTGTTTGTCATTCGAGCACAGGGGCCAGTACGGGCCACATTCGCACCTATCTTTTGCACAAGGAAAACCAATGAAAATCAATGGAGGAGATTTTATACAAAAGTCTTGAGTTTTGCACGACAAGGCGTTTTCGTAGTGCCTCAGGTGGATACTTTTACGTCCGCTCGCGGGACAGGCTCAATTCCTCGCGCATGTCCACCATGTGATTTAGAACCGCCTCGACGCCCTTAGCGAAGGCGTGGCATTCTAATATCGAATTATTTGATGAAAACTCCGCTTGGTATTTCCCGCCGAAAAGCGAGATGTGCCGAAATGCGAGCGACCCGGGCGACCTTTGGTTGTGGACCCATCCGGCTGTTTGGCCGGTTTCTTCATCTATAACCTTAGTTGTCCATGCTTCCGTATCCTGATAGCCGCCGCGCATGTTCACTGTCTCCACCACCAGCTTCATGGCCTCGGCTCCTGCTTTCGATTGCAAACAGCGGACAAAGGGCACTACTTGCCGGTTATGCTACGAAAAGCGTCCTCCAACACCTTATCGCCTCGTCTCTGCTGCATTTGCATTAGTGTCTGAAATGACGGCGGAAAAATTGACCACCACAGCCGCCGCCAGAGCGGCACAGGCCCGAGGATGAAGCGCTTCCAGAGCATAGGGCTGTCGGGGTCATAGGACCATGCGCCCTCGCTTGCCGCGTGCCGCGCAAGCTCCTCCTGCCGCTGTTCGTATTCCTCTTTATCCATCAGAGCGATGCCCGTCGCTGGGCAACTTCGGCGTCATCAGCAACTCTCACCATTTCCAGCATAGCCTAAAATCCCATGTTTTCCTATGCATAAGGTGCATTATGCAACCTGCTCCCGTGCACGTTCGCTAGCCCCCTCACCCGATCATGCGCTCGACCTTGCTCACCAAGGGACTCGCGCGCAGGCGAGACATGACGTCGTTGAGATGTTTGAGGTCTGCGACTTCGAGATCGAAGGTCATTTCGCGGAAATCCGGCGAATGGGCGGTAAAGCCGATATTGTCGATATTGGCGCCGGTTTCGCCGATCAGCGTCGCGAGCGCGCCGAGCGAACCCGGCTCGTTGATCGCCGTCACCACGACGCGGGCGGGAAACAGCGCGGAGGAACGCGCGTCGATATCCCAGCGCACGTCGAGCCAGCGCTCCGGCTGATCGTCGAAAGCGGTGAGCGAGGGCGACTGGATCGGATAGATGGTGATGCCTTCGCCCGGCGTGAGGATTCCGACGATGCGGTCGCCGGGCACCGCGCCGCCGTCGGGCGAAAAACGCACCGGCGCGTCGCCGCGCAGTCCGCGAATGGGAATGGCGCCGGCGCCCTCGCCCGCGCCCGGCGCCTTGAAGACGACATTGGCGTTGGCCTTGACGCCGAACCAGCCCGGCTCGCCGGGACCGATAGCGGTCTGCGCGCCTTTGCGCTCCTCGCTGAAGTCGGGATAGACCGCCTTCACCACGTCGCCCGAATAGATCTCGCCGCGCCCGACCGCCGCCAGAGCGTCTTCGACGGAAGGACGCGCGAGCCGCGTCAGCGCCGCCTTCAGCTTGTCGTCGCTCCATGCGCGTCCGGCGCGTTCGAAAGCGCGTTCGACGATCTGGCGGCCAAGCCCGGCGTATTGATGACGCACTGCTTCGCGCGTCGCGCGCCTTATGGCGGCGCGCGCCTTGCCGGTCGCCACCGCCGCCTCCCAGGCCGCCGGCGGAATATGGCCGTCGGCGCGGATAATCTCGACCTCGTCGCCATTCTGCAGTTGCGACAGCACCGGCGCGACGCGCCCGTTGATCTTGGCGCCGACCGCGGAGTTGCCGAGCTTGGTGTGCACGGCATAGGCGAAGTCGATCGGCGTCGCGCCGCGCGGCAGCGCGATCAGTCCGCCCTTGGGCGTGAAGCAGAACACCTGATCCTGGAACAGCTCAAGGCGCGTGTGCTCCAAGAACTCCTCGGGACTGTCGCCATGGGCGAGCAGGTCGAGCGTTTCCTGCAGCCAGCGGAAAGCGCGGCTTTCCTTCGCAAGCTCCTCGCGCCCATGCGCGCCGATCGCGTCCTTGTAAAGCGCATGGGCGGCGATGCCGAAGCGCGCGATCTCATGCATTTCGGCGGTGCGAATCTGCAATTCGACGCGCTGGTGGCCGGGACCGATCACGGTGGTGTGGATCGAACGATAATCGTTTTGCTTGGGCGTCGAGATGTAATCCTTGAAACGGCCGGGCACGTTCGGCCATTTCGTGTGGACGATTCCCAGCGCGCGATAGCAGTCCTCGACCGCGCCGACGATGATGCGGAAGCCGAAAATATCCGAGAGCTGCTCGAAGGAGATGGATTTGCGCTCCATCTTGCGCCACACGGAGAAAGGCGACTTCTGGCGCCCGGTCACCGCCGCCGTGATGCCGCGGGCCGCGAACTCCTTGGTCAGTTCGTCCTCGATGCGCCTAATGATGCGGCCATTCTTGGCGCGCAGATCATGCAGCCGCTGCTCGATCGTCTGATGCGCCTCCGGCATCAGATGGCGGAAGGCGAGGCCTTCCAGCTCCTCGCGCAGGCGCTGCATGCCCATGCGGCCGGCAAGCGGGGCGTAGATGTCGAGCGTTTCCTGGGCGATGCGCGCGCGCTTCTCCTGCGGCACGAAATGCAGCGTGCGCATATTGTGCAGACGGTCGGCGAGCTTGACGAGCAGCACGCGCACGTCTTCCGCGACGGCGAGCAGGAGCTTGCGGAAATTCTCGCCCTGACGCGCCTGCTTGGTGACGAGATCAAGCTTCTCGATCTTTGTCAGGCCCTCGACGAGCTTGCCGATCTGCTCTCCGAACAGGCGGTCGATTTCCTCGCGGGTCGCGTCCGTATCTTCGAGTGTGTCGTGCAGAACCGCCGCGACGATCGTCGCGTCGTCGAGCTTGAGATCGGTGAGGATCGCGGCGACTTCGAGCGGATGCGAGAAATAGGGATCGCCAGAGGCGCGGGTCTGCGCGCCATGCGCCTTCATTGCGTAGACATAGGCGCGGTTCAACAAATCTTCGTCGACGCGCGGATTATATTTCCGCACGCGTTCGACCAGTTCGTACTGACGCATCATGCGCTTGGCGCCGGGTGTGAGCATAGCGCCGGCGCGCGCGCCGCGTCCGCGCGCATGACGACGCTATGCGCGAAACGCGACGAGCGGCGCCGGAGCCGCAGGTGTTCCATTCGAGAATAGCGCAGCCGCCCCGCCGTCTCCAACAGGAGACAATGCGCAAATACAGGGCTCCCGCCAAGACTTATTGCGCCAAGGCTTATTGCGCCTCGACTTATTCGGCGTCGTCTTCCACCTCGGCGGGGGGCACCAGGCCCTCGAGGCCGCGCAGCAAGTCTTCTTCGGTCATGCGGTCGAACTGCTGCTCGCCGTCGAAATCCCCGGCGGCCGCGGGCGTCAAGGCCGGCGCAGCCTCGGTCTCCGGTTCGTCGACCTCGACATGACGCTGCAGCGAGTGGATGAAATCCTCCGACAGATCCTCGGGCGCCAGCGCCGTTTCGGCGATTTCGCGCAAGGCCACGACAGGGTTCTTGTCGCGATCGCGATCGACGAGTATCGGCTGCCCCGAAGAGATGTTGCGCGCCCGATGCGCGGCCAAAAGGACAAGGTCGAAACGATTTTCGATCTTGTCGATGCAATCTTCGACGGTGACGCGCGCCATCTGCTGCCAAGCTCCGTTGCAAAGGGGGGAACGCCGCTGATACGCCAATTGCGAAAATTACGCAACAATCTCTTAGAGCTAGACGAAGGCGTCGGGGTTCGCGCCGCCATCATTAAGGTTATTCCCTAATGATTTTAGATAAATCATGAAATGATTTGTCCGCAAAAATTCGTAGTTCCTCTTGACGATGCGACATTCAGGGGCGATGTATCGCGGGAGATGCGCGGCGGCGCTTTTTCCAAGACGGCCGCTGGAAACCCCAGCGGATGCGGCGAGAATATCGGCGATCCTTATCACGGACGCATATTCCTGCGCCGGAGCATTGAACTGAAATGATCGACGCGAACGCCGAACTGCGGGTTGACGGCGTTAACCAGATCCGCCCGCTTTAACAACACAACCCGACCGTGAGACTGAAATGGCTGATATCGAACGAATTGCGTTATTCATTGACGGCGCGAATCTCTACGCGACCGCGAAATCGCTGGGATTCGATATTGACTACAAGCGCCTGCTCCGCGAGTTCCAGGGAAAGGGCCGGTTGATCCGGGCTTTTTACTACACCGCCTTGATCGAAGATCAGGAATATTCCTCGATCCGTCCGTTGATCGATTGGCTCGACTATAACGGTTACGCCGTCGTCACCAAGCCGACGAAGGAATTTGTCGATTCTCTGGGCCGCCGCAAGGTTAAGGGCAATATGGACATCGAGCTCGCCGTCGATGCGATGGAGATGGCGGAGCATATCGACCATATGGTGCTGTTCTCCGGCGACGGCGACTTCCGTTCCCTGGTCGAAGCCGTGCAGCGCAAGGGCGTGCGCGTCTCCGTGATCTCGACGATCACCACGCAACCGCCCATGATTGCTGACGAATTGCGCCGCCAGGCCGACGAGTTCATCGACCTGATCCATCTTGTCGGCAAGATTGGCCGCGATCCCGGCGAGCGCGCCGAGCGGATGCAGCGCTATCAGGAGCGACGGCCCGCGCCGCAAACCGCGGCGGCCGGACATGAGGACGAGGGGGAGGAGTAAACTTCCTCCAGCCGACCCCGAAAAACAAAGCCCGGTCGAAAAGCCGGGCTTTTTCTATCCTTTCTCACGCAACAGCCGGCCTTTCTCGCGGCTCCAGTCGCGCTTCTTCTCGACTTCGCGCTTGTCATGCAGCTTCTTGCCCTTCGCCAAGGCGATTTGCAGCTTGGCGCGCCCTTTGGCGTTGAAATAGAGCTTCAGCGGCACGATCGTCATGCCTTCGCGCTCGACGGCTTGCGAGAGCTTGGCGAGTTCGCGGGATTTTAAGAGCAGTTTGCGCGGTCGCTTCGGCGCGTGGTTGAAGCGGTTGCCGGCGAGATATTCCGGAATATTAGCGTTGACGAGCCAGGCTTCGCCCTGACGATCGACATGGGCGTAGCTCTCGGCGATCGTCGCCTTGCCGGTGCGCAGCGACTTCACTTCAGTGCCCGTCAGCGCGAGCCCGGCTTCGAATGTCTCGCCGACTTCGTAATGGTAGCGCGCCTTGCGGTTGTCGGCGACGACCTTGAAATTCGGCTCCTGCTTTTCGGCCACTGTTCGTCCTTACGCCGGCGCCACGCCCGCGTGCGCCATCGCGGCGCGGATGCGGTCCTTGGTGGCCTGCGTGCAAGGAACGAGTGGCAGACGCACTTCCTCGCCGACCTTGCCAAGCAGCGACAAGCCGTATTTCGCGCCGGTGACGCCCGCCTCGAGAAAAGTCGCGACATGAAGCGGCGTCAGCCTGTCCTGGACCTCCAGCGCCTTGGCGTAGTCGCCGGCGAGGCAGGCGTTCTGAAGATCGGCGCAAAGCCGCGGCGCGATATTGGCGACGACCGAAATGCAGCCATGCGCGCCGGCCGCCATGCAGGCGAGCGCGGTCAGATCGTCGCCGGAGAGCTGGATGAAATCCGGTCCCATCGCCTCGCGCTGCAGAGAGATGCGGCCGATGTTCCCGGTCGCGTCCTTCACGCCGACGACGTTCTTCAACTCGGAGCAGCGCTTCATCGTCTCGACGCTCATATCGACGACGGAGCGCGGCGGGATGTTATAGATGACGATGGGGATCGATACGGCGTCGTTGATCGCCTTGAAATGCAGATAAAGCCCTTCCTGATTGGGCTTGTTGTAATAGGGCGTGACGATGAGAAGCCCGTCGGCGCCGGCGCGTTCGGCGTGACCGGCGATGGCGATCGCCTCGCGCGTGTTGTTGGAGCCCGCGCCGGCGATCACCGGCACGCGCCCCCGCGCGGCGCGGACCGTCTCCGTGATGACCTTGCCATGCTCTTCGTGACTGAGCGTCGGGCTTTCGCCCGTAGTGCCGACCGGCACGAGGCCATGCGTGCCGTTCTCAATCTGCCAATCGATCAGCGCGCGCAACGCGTCAAAGTCGACTTCTCCATTTGCAAACGGCGTGACGAGGGCCGTTATCGACCCGTGAAAAATCGGCTTTCTGCTCATAGAATCAAAGCTTTCCCCGCGCCTCACAGCCGCCGTAATCGCACTGCTATGATGTAGGCGTCTTTCATAGCCGCTGGGCGCCGTCGAGGAAAGCCCCGCAACTTCGGGCGCTGGCGCGAGTCCCAGATTGTGCGCGTTGACCCTTCGTAAACCAAACGAGAGCAGCTTTTTCACGCCTCTACGGACACGCTGATGATGTTGCCTCCACGAGTCGCGGCGCGCTTCAAGCTGACGGTCGGCCTCGCGGTTTTCGCGATCGCCGCGCCCGCTTTCACCGGATTCGACCGTTTGGGCGACGGCGAGGCCAAGCGTAAGGCCGAACGCTGGACGCCTTCGATCCCTTTCAGCCTTGGAGCATGGCGCGCGCGCGTCGGCTCCTTGCAGGACGCCGTGCGCGAATTCGTCGAACGCGCGCCGGCGGATGCTGAGGCGGCGCATCCCGTCCAGAATGCGCTTTTCGGCGCCGACGAAGGCGCGCTGTCGCCGCTCGCCGCCTATGCGCCCGCCGAAGGCTGGCTCAAAGGCTCGGCCGCGCTCAGCCCCAACCCCGCCGCCGCGCTGCTCGGCGACGACGCAGAGGCCTTCACGCAAGCCGTCGCCGCCTATAAGGGCGGCGATTTCGTAGTCGGCGACGCCGCCGCGGCGCGGCTTCAGGCGCCGCTCGCCGACGCCGCCGCGCGCTGGGCGGGTCTGCGTCTCCATCCACGCGAAGCCGGCTTCAAGCGCATCGCGGCCTTTCTGACCGCCCATCCGGATTGGCCCGCCGCGGATTGGCTGCGCCGTCGCGCGGAAGATTCGCTCGTCGCCGAACGCCATTCCGACAAGACCGTGCGGGCCTGGTTCGCTCAGACGCGCCCGCTCACGGGATACGGCAAATATGCGCTCGCCCGCGCGCTGGCGCGCGAAGGCGATTTCGACGCGGCGGCGGCGCTCGCGCGTCAGGCCTGGCGCGAAGAGGACCTTGGAACGGGTTTCGACTCGACCTTCAATAAGGAGCTTGGCGAGCTTCTCACCGCCGCCGATCACAAGTTTCGCGCCGATCGCCTGCTCTATGCCGGCAAGAATGTGCTGGCGCTGCGCGCCGCCGAACTCGCCGGCAAGGACGTGACGCTGCTCGCGCGTGCGCGCATCCTGGGCGGCGAGAAGCTGCTTTCGACCGTGCCGCCGTCGTTGCAGAACGATCCCGGCCTGCTTTACGGGCGCATTCACAAGCTACGCAACGCCAATAAATTCGCCGAGGCCGGCGCGCTGCTGCGCAAGGCGCCGCGCGAGCCGGAACAAGTCGTCGACGGCGACCTCTGGTGGGAGGAGCGGCGCATCGTGGCGCGCAAGCTTCTCGACCAGGGCGATCCCCAGACCGCTTATATTCTCTGCGCGCAGCACGCCGCGGCCAAGACCAGCAACAAGGTCGACGCCGAATTCAACGCCGGCTGGATCGCGTTGCGCTTCCTCTCCGATCCCGCCAAGGCGGAGCGCCATTTCGCGCTGCTCGCCAAGGCCGCCGAGACGCCGCTGCAAAAGTCGCGCGCGCTCTATTGGCTTGGACGCGCCGCCGAAGCGGCGCGCACGACGGAGGACGACGATAAGGCGCGCAACTTCTATTTGCAGGCGGCGACGCATTCGACGACCTTCTATGGACAGCTTGCCAACGCCCGTCTCGGGGCCGAGGATCGCCCGCTGCGTCCCGCGCCCACGCCCGCAAGGGGCGACAAGCGCGATGAGGTCGTGCGCGTCGCGGAACTCCTGTTCGCCGCCAGCGAAAAGGAGATCGCCGCGCCGCTCGCGCTCGACGGCGCGAAATATCTGCAAGACCACGCGCAGGTCGCGGCGCTCGGCGAAGTCGTCGCGCGCCAGGGCGACGCCAAACTCTCGCTCGTCTACGGCAAGAGCGCTTCCTATCGCGGGATCGCGCTCGACGACATCGCCTTCCCCGGCTATGGCGTGCCGCAGTTCGACGCGCTGCCGGGCTCCGCCTCGCGCTCCATCGTCTTCGCGGTCGCCCGCCAGGAAAGCGCCTTCGATCCCAAGGCCGTCTCTTCCGCAGGCGCCATGGGCCTGATGCAGATGATCGCCTCGACGGCGCGCCACACGGCCTATATGCGCGGCGTCAGCTTCGACCTCTCGCGGATGTTGAGCGACCCGCCGTTCAACGCCCAGCTCGGCGCGGCGCATCTTGGCATTCTGCTTGGCGAATATCGGGGCGCCTATCTCCTCACCTTCGCCGCCTATAACGCCGGCGGCGGGCGCGTGAAGCAATGGATCGACGCCTATGGCGATCCGCGCAAGCCCAACGTCGATCCGATCGATTGGGTCGAGCGCATCCCGATCACCGAGACGCGCAATTACGTGCAGCGGGTGATGGAGAATTTCGTGGTCTATCGCGCGAAATTCGCCGACACGCAGACGCGCGCGCCGCAGGTGGAGCTGGCGCGCGCCGGCGACAGCCTGTGATTTGAAGCCCGCCGCGAGCGGCGCCTCAACACGGATAGCTGCGATGATAGCCGAACAGCGCGCCAAGCGGCGTGACGTGGCGTAGCTCTGTCAGGCCGCCCAGAAAATAATGGTTGCCGCCCGAATATGGATAGCCGAAGTCGCAGCCGGACGTTTCCGTCAAAGTCGACGACATGAAGACGAGCTCCACGGTCGCGACGTAAAAGCGCTGGCCGCCGATCGCAATGCGCGTCCAGCGCGGCTCGTCTCGCAATATGTTGATCCATTCGCCCGCCGGCGCCTGGCCGATCGCGGCGTAATGCGCCTCCGGGCCGGCGCGCAGAACGACCGGATAGGCCAGCATGAGCTTTTGCGCCCAAGCGCTTTGGCCGCCGGCGAGCGCCGCCAACAGAACGAAAGCTATAAGCCACCGTCGCATCCCGCCTCCCCGAAAAGCGCTTCTGTGCGCTTGCGCAATCCCCAGGCGCCGAAGACAGCCTAAAAGATGTTCGCGTCGGCGCCAAACTTGGCAAACCGGACCGGCGCGGCAAAGGCTGAAACGGCATGTCACGGTCGCGGCGTAAGACGGCGAAGAGCGAAGCGAAAGCGCAAGGCGCGCCCCTTCGCTCTCGACTCCTGCTTGGCGCGCAGCCTATGCTCAAAAGTGGCGAACCAAACCATATTTTCGGGCGCCGCCACGCGCCTTACGGTGTCTTCATGCGGCGGATCTTCATCTCCTTTATCGCCGCGCTCGCGGCTTATCTCTCGGAGCCCATCTGGCGAGTCGCGCAAAGCGCGACGGCGGAGACAAGAGCGAAGCAAAGCTCGATCGGCTTTGCGCCGAACGAACTGCCTGCCGATCGCGATGGCGCGAGCCTTCTCACCATTCCGGCGCCGGGCCGCTATTCAATCCGCGTGAAAAGCCCGTCCGGCGCGCGCATCGAACTCGTCGACATGATCGCCGGCCCGCTAGACTCCGCCGGCGCGCCCGGCCTGCGCGACGGACGCATCGACGCGCTGCTCGACAAGGGCGTCTATAAGCTGCGCGTCTTCGCGGCGAAGGGCGCAAGCGGCAAGGCGGCGCTCTCCGCGCAAGCTTTCGCTGAAGCCGACGCGACGAAGCCGACGCTCGCGCCGGGCCGCATTCAGAGCGGCGAACTCGGCGATCTGCAGCAACGCAGCTACGCCTTCGAGGTCGGCGCCGAGGGCCGCGTCAGCCTTGAAGCGATTGGCCGGGCGCTGAGCGATCTGCGCGTCTGGCGCAATGACGGCGAGCTCGTCGATCTTTCCTTCGAGCAGGAGACAGTCGAAACCAAGCCCGGCCGCGCCATGACGCGATTGCGCCTCGAAGGCGCGCTTGAACCAGGACGTTATGTCGTCACCGCCTATGGCGGCGAGAAGCTTGTCTGGGCGCAGGGCGAAACGGCGCAGCCTTTCATGCTGCGGCTCGACGAGCCGGCGACGCTTGCGGCGGGCGTCGCGGAAGGCGTGATCGGCCCCTTCGGCGCCGCGCGCTTTGACGCGCCGGCGAGCTATGACGCCTTCCGTCTCGACCTCGCGCAACAGACGCCGGCGCGGCTCGAGGCGCGGCGCAATGGCGCAAGAGAGATCGCGACGATCTCCAAGAACAGCCGCGCGCCATCCGCGACCGTGCGGCTCGCGTCCGACGGCAAGACGAACGCGCGCCTCGAAATCTCCGGCTACGAAGGACAGGCTTTCGCGCTGCGCGCGCTGCGTCAGTCTGACCGCGAAACATTCGAAGCGATCGGGACCGCATCTCGTCAGCGTCGACGTCGCCGGCGAAGGCGGCGACGAGGCGCCAGCGACAGCGCTCTTCGCGCGTATCGAAAAGGACGGCAAGACGCGCGTCATCGCCTCGGACGCGGCCCGCGTCGGCGCGGGAAAGGCATGGCGCGGCAAGTTCAATCTGTTCGGCGCGACGTCGATCCTCTTCGAGGCGACGCGCGACGGCCCCGTCGCGATCGACGCGAAGGGCGTGAAAGTCAACGCCACGATCGAGCCGGCGCTCGGCGCGCTCGCCCCGCGCGCCGACGGCAAGGAGCCCGCGCGCTATGATCTGCAGGCGGGCTATTATTTTCTCAAGCTGGAGCCAAAAGGCGACGCCGGCGGCGTCATCGACGTGACGCTCGGGCCGCCTGGACTTGCCGCGCCAGCTCCGACGCCGCCGCCTTCGCGCGCGACGATCTCCTTCGGCGCGCAGACGCTCGAAAAGGACGGCTCCTATCTCATTCTCACAAATGTCGCGCCGGGATTGCTCACAGGCCCGCGGGTCGTCGCGCTCCCCGCCGAACTCGACAAAGCGCCATTGGCGCTATGGCAGGAGGCGGGCAAGGATATTGCGCTTCCGGCGCGTCTTCCCAAGAGCGGCAAAGTGATCGCGCGCGACGCCAAAGGCGCCGATGTCGCGCTGACGCTCGCCGACGAAAGGGAAGAGAATGAGCAGCGGCTCGCCACGATCAAGATCGCGCCAGTGGAAAAAGCGCGCGCGCTCGGCCTCGTCTTCGTTCCGGAGGCGGCGGCGCCAAAGCCCGATGAGCCAGGCAAGCCGGCGCAAAGCGCGCTCGTCGCGTCGCGCCGCGCGTCCCGCCTTCTTCGATCTCGCGCGCGACGAAACCAAGCGCTTGCGCTTCGATGTCGCGCAGGGCGGCCTCTATCGGATTGAGACGCTCGGACGCATGAAGACGGCGCTGCGCGTCGGCGCCAATGTCTCGCCGCGTCTTGGCGAAGGCGAAGCCAATGGACCCGGCGACAATGCGCTGGTGACGGCCTTTCTGCGCGCCGGCGCCTATCGCGCCGCCGTCACGGCGAAGGAATCCGCCGGCCATCTCGGCCTTGCCGTCTCTCCCGCCGCGCTGACGTCGACGGCGAAACTCGTCGACGCCGGCATCGCGCGCGCGACGCTCGATTCGGGCAAAGGCGCGATCGTGCCGATCGAGATCACGCGCGACGGCGATTACCGCATCGACCTTCTCGGCCTGAAGCAGGAATGGCGCGCGCGGCTGGAGGACGCAGACGGCTGGCCGCTTGCGGCGCCGGGCGAGTTGCGGCGCATGACGCGACAATTCGAAAAGGGCGCCTATCGGCTCGTCGTCATGCCCAGAGACGTCGAAGCGCGCATGGTCGCGCGGCTGACGCCCATCGTTCCCGCGCAAACGCTGGAAGGCCACGGGCCGCACGCCCTGCCCTTCGGCAAGACGCAAAGGCTGCAATGGCGCGAACCGCAGGCGCGCGACGCGCCGCGCGCGCCCGACGTGTGGCGTTTCTCGCTTTTTGGCGACGCCGAGATCAATCTCTCGATCGGCGAAGGCATGATCGGCGAGATTTTCAAAGGCGAGAAGGAAAGCGTCGGCAAGGTCGCGGCGGACAGGCCTTTCAAGTCCAAGCTTACGGCTGGCGACTATCGCGTCGAAGCGCGCAGCCTCGCCCATGACGACCGCCTCGATTATAATATCTCGCTCAACTCGAAAGAACTGCAGCCGGACGCGCCGCGCGTCGTCGATCTCCCGGCGCGCGTCGATTTCTCGCTCGCCAAGGACAGCGTCGTCGATCTTTCGAGCTTTGGCGACAGCGAAGCGATCGGCGTGTTGAAAGACGCAAAGGGCGATGTGATCGAGCGCTTGCAGCCGCGCGCCGACGATTGGAACGTCGCGCTTTCGCGTCGTCTGCCAGCCGGAACCTATCGTCTCGAACTCGAAGAGCTTGGCGCGGAGCCAAACGCCCATTCGGATGGCGAGGAAGAAGCGAGCGATCAGCCGGAAGAAGCGGCGAGCGATGAAGACGGCTCCGAGAGCGAGGATGCGCCCGAAGGCGGCGTCGAGCTTCGCCTGTCCTTGCTCAAGGAAAAGAATGACGGCGCGCTGGCGCTCACAGGCGAAACGACGCTCAAAGGCGCAGGCGCGCATATTCTTTCGCTGGCGCCAGCGCCGGCGGGCGGCCTTGCGCTTGTCGCGGCGCGATCCGAAAGCGACATGGCCTTGTCGGTCGAACGGCGCGAGGCCGATGGAGAGTGGCGCGCGATTGGCGTCGAGCGCGGCCGCACGCCTGTCGCGGCCTGGCCTGCGGCAGGCGAAACCGAACAGCGCGTCGTGGTCTGGCCGATCGGTGGCGGCGACGCGCCGATCACGCTGGCCGCGCGCGCCGTCGAACGTCGCGCGCGCCGACTTGGCGAAATGACGCTCGATCCCGTCGAAGGCGTCGCAGGCGTCTGCGTCGCCAAGGTCGCAACTCCCGACGCCGCGCTCGTCACGCTCGCGACGCAGGACGAAGTCGCCGCCGGCTCGATGGCGGGGCGCCTGTTGCGCGTAGCGCGCTCGGGGCCGCTCGCGCCGCAAACGCAGGAATTGTGGTTGCTGGCGCGCGGCGACTGCAAGTCGCGCATCGGCGTCGCGTCCTTCGACTGGAAGGGCGCGGAGATTTCGCTCGATATTGGCGAGGGCGAACGCGCGCATTTGGTCCCGCTCGCGCCGGCTGCGGGCAAGTCGCGGCTTTGGCTTGCGCGTTCGGCCTTCGCGCAGCCGGGACTCGACGGCGGCCGCGGCATGGGCGTCGCGCCGGGCGCGGCGCTGGCGCTTGCGGGCGACGCGCCGCTCGCGCTGTGGAACGCGGCAGGGAGCGCGCCCATGCGCGTCGCGCTCAGCGCGATCGACGTCGAGACGCGCCCGGCGGTAAAGGGCGGCGCGCTGTTTTCTGGCGTCGTCCCGCCGATGAGCGCGCAACCTGTCGATATGGATGATGCCGCTGGCCCGCTCGCGCTCGATCTTGCCGGCGGCCTCGCCGCCTTCGCGCAGCCTCGCGCTGTTTTTGGCGACAGCGCCGCCGTGTCGCGCGTCCTGCATGGCGTCAAATCGCGCGTGCTACTCGTCAATCTGACGCGAACGCCGCTGCCCGCGCGCATCGCGCGCGAAACGGACGAAAGCAGGCGTCTCGACGCCAAGCGCGCCTTCACGCGCTTCTTTCCGGCCGCCGGGCAGATGTCGATCGCGCTCGACGCCGAAAAGAACGACCGGCTGATCGTCATTGGCGCGCAGGCGACGGTCGTCTCGGATAGCGGGCGCATCTCGCGCGGCCAGGACATCGCCCTCGACGGCGTCGGCGAAGCGATCGTCGACTATGGGCCAGGGCTTGTCGCCTTCTGGATCGAGCGCGCCGGCGCCGCGCCCTGGCCGGCGCCCGCGGCGCGCGCGCTGACTTTGCCACAGCGCGTGACGCTCGAAGGCGCGGCGATGCGCTTTGCGCTCAAGAGCGACAAGCCCGCGCTGCTCAGAGCGACGAGCGCCGCGCCGGCGCTCGCAAGCTTCACGCAGAACGGCCGGCGCGAGACGCTCGCCTTCGCGAGCGGCGTCGATCTCAGTCGTTACATGGCGCCGGGCGACGCGACGCTCGACATCTACGCGCCATATGATGGCGCGCTTTCCGGCGTCCTCGACATTTCGGCTCAGCCTGTCATCGAGGCGCATGAAGGCGTGAACGATGCGGTCGCAGTTTCGCCTGGCGCGAGCACGCTCTTCAGCTTCGAAGTGACGCAGACACGCGACATTGGCGTCGGCGTGCGCGCGGAGCCCGACCGCGTGAGCGTGCGGCTGCTCGACGCGCAAGGCAAGACGCTCGGCGAAGGCGTCGCACAGACGATGAAGCTGCCAGCCGGCCGCTATTTCCTCGAGGCGCGAGCGCCATCTGACGCGAGCGCGACGACCATCCGCGCGGCGATCGTCGGCCTCTCACCGCCCGCCGCCGCGCCGCCTGCCGAAGTCGTGGCGGAATTGCTCGACAAGGCCGGCATGAAGAAAAGCAAGACGAGATGATTTCGAAAGGCGCGGCCATGAAAAAATTTCCGCAAAGATTTCTGCTTCTCTCTCTTTGCGCGCTCCTTGGCGCCGCTACGCCGCTTCGCGCGGAGACGCCGCCCGTCTTTGATCGCGCGCAACGCGCCGACGGCGCGCGCGTCGCGCCCGACAAATTCCTGCGCGCCTATGATCCGGTGACGATCTTCTTTCCCGCCGAGACCGGGCCGAAGAACGGCGGACCGGAGGACGCGCCGCAGAAATATGTGACGATGACGCCGCAGCCAGCCGGCGAGTGGCGCTGGCTCGGCCCGCGCGCCTTGCAATTTCGACCCGCCGAAGCATGGAAGCCGCTCGCGCGCATGAACGTGAAGCTCGGCGCGGCCGAGACGCGGCTTGTGGCGCTTCTGCCGACGCCGCGTTCGACGCGCCCGGCGGAAGGCGCCGATCCGCAGCTTGAGCTAACCCAGATCGCGCTCACCTTTTCCGAGCCGGTCGATCTCGCGGCGCTCTCGCGCCTGATGTCGATCGAACTGCGCCCCTCGCCCGGCGTGTCGCCGCAGGGCGGCCAGATTCTTAGCCCGTCGGCCTATGACATCCGCCCGCTGGAGCGCGGCGAGCGCGCCGACGAACAGACTTACGTCATCCGCTTTCGCGAAAGGATCGCGGACGGCCGCGTCGCGATCCTGCGGCTGCGTCTTTCGGACGAGGCTGGGCTCGACGACGAGACTTACGAATTGCGCGTCCGCACCGCGCCGCCCTTCGCCGCGACGGAAGCAAGCTGCGGGCGCGGCTGGAACGACGACAAGCTCGACGGCGTGCTGCGATGCGCGTCCTATGTCTCGGCGCCGGCGCCGGAAAGCGGCGAAGAGGAAGGCGGCGACGCCGCCTCGACCTATGCGCCCGCGAGCAAGCGCCAGCTGACGCTTTCTTTCAACGCGACGCCCGAGACGCTCGACATTCTGCGCGCGCGCGACGCGCTGCGGATCACGCCGCCCGTCGATGATCTCGCTGTCGAGGTCGACGGCAAGCGGCTGCGCATGAGCGCGAAATTTCTGTCAGACCGCGTCTATGAGCTTTCCATCGCCGCGGGCGCGCTCAAGGACGCGCAAGGACGCGCGCTTGCGAGCGCCTTCACGCAGCGTTTCGCTTTCACGCGCGATACGCCGGCGTTGCAATGGGACGCCGGCTACGGCGTCGCCGAGCGCTTCGGGCCGCAACTATTGCCGCTGCGCGGGCGCGGCTATGACCGCGCCGACATCCGCATCCATGCGATCGATCCGCTTTCGCGCGACTTCTTCCCCTTCCCGGCGCATGGCGTCGAGACAAGCGACTCCGACGCGCCGCCGCTTCCCGGCAATGAGCCCAAACGCTGGAGCGAGAGCGCGAATATCGAGGCGGAAGCCGTCAAAGAGCGCATCAAATCGCTCGGCTCGCCATCCGTGTCGCGGCTCGTCGATCTGCCGATCCGCCGCAATGGCGCCGACGCAAAATTCGGCGTCGATTTGAAGGACGATTTCGCCCGCGTCAGCGGCCGCGATCAGCCGGGGACCTATCTCGTCGGCTTGCGCGCGGTGGACGAAGACAAGCGCCGCTGGCTGCGCGTCCAGATCACCGATCTATCGCTTTCGGCCATTGAGGAGCCGACGCGGGTGCGTTTCGCCGTGACGTCGCTTTCGACGACTCAGCCCGTGAGCGGCGCGCAAATCCGCGTCGAAGGCGTCAAGGACGAAAAATTCGTCACGCTCGTAAGCGGCGTGACGGACTCCTCCGGCTTCTTCGCCTGGACGCCAGACAAGCGCGGCGGCGGCGAAGCGCATCGCATTGTCGTGAATAGGGGCCTCGACACGCTGGTCGTCGATCCCGACAGCGCGCCTTCCGAATATTCCAAGGAAATCTGGTCGAAGCCCGAGGCGCAGTGGCTCGCCTGGACGGGCGAAGCGGACCAGCCGCGCGCGGAAAAGCCGCGCACGCTCTGCCATGTCTTCTCCGAGCGGCCGATCTATCGGCCGGAAGAAAGCGCGCATATCAAGGGCTTCGTGCGCAACTATCGCGGCGGCGCCTTGAGCCTTGCGAAGGCGGGCGGAACGCTCGTCGTCACGGGCCCCGGCAATCAGGAATGGCGCATTCCGGTGAAGCCCGACGCGGCCGGCGGCTTCTACCATAAATTCGACGCGCAGACTCCGGCGACCGGCGATTATTCGGTGAAGTTCGAGCCGGATGCGCCCAAGAAAGCGAAGAAGCCCGACGCCCCGAAAGGCGAGACGGAAGAAGCTGCCGAGGAAGGGAGCGAAGCGGCCGAGACCGCGCAAGACATCTCCTGCGGGCAGTTCACTTTCAAGAAGGAGGCCTATCGTCTGCCGACTTTCGAAGTGGTGCTCAATGCGCCGCAGACTGTCGCGCTCGACGGGACTTTCGACGTCGATCTCCTCGCGCGCTATTTCGCCGGCGGGCTCGCGGCGGAGCGTCCCGTCAAATGGCGCGCCGCGCAATTTCCGCATGTGTTCACGCCGCCGGGACGCGAGGGCTTTCTCTTCTCGACGGACGCGCGCTTTTCCGGCGACGGCAAGTTCAAATCCACCGCCGTGCTGGAGCGCGACCAGCGCACCGACGCCGGCGGCGCCGCGCGCATGACTTTCGACACGACAATCGAGCCGACCGCGCAGCCGCGCCGCTACTCCATCGAAGCGACGGTGACGGGCGACGACGGCATTGAAGTGCGCAATGTGCAGAATGTCATCGCGCTGCCGCCCTTCGTGCTCGGCGTCAAGACGCCGCGTTACGTCGAACGGCCCGGCGTCGTGACGCCGGAGCTCATCGCCATCGACGGCAAGGGCGACGCTGTCCTCGGCCTCGAGATGACGCTGCGGCTCATCAAGCGCAATTGGATTTCGACGCTGCAGGCGAGCGACTTCGCGCAGGGCGCGGCGAAATATGTGACGCAGGCGCAGGACGAAACCATCATTGAGCGCAAGGTGACGAGCGCCAAGGAGGCGCAGAAGATCGAATTGGCGACGCGCGACGCCGGCGTCTATGTCGTGCAGCTGGAGGCCTATGACAGGCTCAAGCGCCGCCAGCAGGTGAGCGTCGACTTTTTCGTCGGCGGCGACACGCCCGTCACTTTCGCGCGCCCGCCCGCCGAATCCGCGACGATCACGACCGACAAGGACAAATACGCGCCGGGCGAGGTCGCGACGCTCATCATCCAGTCGCCGTTTCAGAATGCGCGCGCGCTCGCCATCGTCGAGCAGCCAAGCGGCGTCTATGACTATAATTTCGTCGACATCGCCAATGGCTTTGGGCGCTATGCGCTGCCGGTGAGGAAGGAGCAGACGCCCAAACTCGCCGTGCATTTCCTCATTATGCGCGGACGCCTCAAGGACGCGCCGCCGCAGCCCGCGGCGAGTTTCGATCAGGGCAAGCCGGTCACCATCGCCGCGACAAAGTGGATCGAGGTGACGCCCGTCAAGAACATCGTCAATGTGAAGATTGAACATCCTTCCAAGGCGCGCCCAGGCCAGGAAGTCGAGGTCGCGTTGCGACTTACGGACGACGTCGGCCATCCGCTTTCGGGCGAAGCGACCTTCTGGATGGTCGATCAGGCGGTGCTGTCGCTCGCGAAAGAGCGGCCGCTCGATCCGCTTCCGGATTTCATCGTCGAGCGCGAAACCAAAATGGCGGCGCGCGACACGCGCAACCTGGCCTTCGGCGTCATTCCCTTGGAAGAGATCGCCGGCGGCGACGGCGACGCCCTGCAGGAATGGGGCGCGGAGAACAATATTTCCGTGCGCAAGAATTTCACGCCCGTGCCGATCTATCTGCCGAGCGTGAAGATCGGCGCCGACGGCGTCGCCAAAATCAAGGTGCAGCTGCCCGATACGCTCACCGTGTTCAAGCTGCGCGCCAAGGCGGTGAGCGGACCGGATCGTTTCGGCGCGGCGGGCGGCGAAATGCTGATCCGCCAGGAGCTCGTCGCCCAGCCGGCGCTGCCGCGCTTCATCAGGCCGGGCGACGCTTTCGACATCGGCCTCGTCGCGCGCGTCGTCGAGGGTCCGGGCGGCGCCGGCAAGGCGTCGATCGCAGCGCCGGCGCTGACGCTTTCTGGAGACGTGAGCCGCAAGATCGAATGGGTTCAGAACCAGCCCGCGCGCATCGATCTGCGCGCGCACGGCGCCCGCGCAGCTGAGCGGCGACGTCGCGCTCTCTTTCCGCATCGACCGCGACGCCGATCGCGCGAAAGACGCCGTCGAGATCGCGCTGCCGGTGAAGGAGGATCGCGAAGCGACGCGCCGCTATGAATTGATCGAGATCGCGCCCGGCGAGACGAAAACGATTCCCGCCGCTTCCGAACAATCGCGCGCCAAGACTTTCTCGCGCGAGACGGTGATCGCCGCCGATCCTTCGCTCGTCAAACTCGTCGCCGGCCTCAATGCGCTTGTCGAATATCCCTATGGCTGCACCGAGCAGCGGCTGTCGCTCGCGCGCGGCGGACTGGCGCTGAAAGGCTTCGCGCCCATTCTCGCCGCGGCCGGGATTAGAGGACCGCGTCTCCGCCAATGTGAAGTCGACGGCGCAGATCGATCGACCAGTCGATCGACGCCGACGGGCTCGTCGCCTTCTGGCCGCGTTCGCGCGGCAATGTTTCGCTCACCGCCTGGGCCTATGACTTCCTCGCGCGGGCCGAACGCGCTGGCGAGCCGATCGACAAGAGCCTTGCGGATCGCCTCGCGAACATCCTCAAACTTTCGCTGCGCTCGGACTATCCGCGCCTGCTTTCCGGCGACGAGATGCGCGAACGCGTCGAGGCGCTTGCGGCGCTCGCGGAAGGCGGCAAGCTGGATGAGTCTTATGTCGCGGAATTTGCGCGCCGCGCCGATTTCCTGCCCAACGCCAGCGTCGCGCAAATGGCGTCGGCCGTGGCGCATATGCCGAATGTCGACCAGCGCGCGCTCGCGTCGCTCATCGAGACGATGTGGGGCCGCGTGAAATTTGCGAGCCGCAACGGCATACAGGTCTATGCGGGACAAGCGGCGGAAAGCGCGTCGCCGATCATCCTTCCCTCGGAGACCCGCAGTCTCGCCGAGATGGTCCGCGCGGCGGCGCTCGCGGCGTCTGGCGATCCGCGCGCCAATGTTCTGCGTGACGCGCTGCTGCGGCTCGGCGAAGGCGACGGCTGGGGAACCACCAACGCCGACGCCGCCGCGATCGAAGCGCTGGCGGAAGGCTGGCGGCGTCCCGTCGCGCCGATCGCGCTCACGCTGAATGACGGAAGCCAAAGCCAGCCGCTCACCATCGACGCGAACAATCCCGTCGTGCGCCATGTGACGCAGAGCGATGCGCCGCTTGCGATCACCAACAGCTCGAATGCGCCGCTGATCGCGATGGTCGAGACGCGCTATATGCCCGCCGAACCCGGCGCGAAGGCGCAGCCGATCAGCGACGGCTTCGCGATCACGCGGCAAAGCTGGCGCGTCGCAAGCGGCAAAGCGCCGGAGAAGATCGAATTAAGCGACGGCGCGTTGCGCGTGAAGCAGGGCGAGGTCATCGAAGAGACGGCGGAGGTCGTCAATCCCGAGGACCGGACTCATATTGCGATTTCGATCCCGCTCGCCGCAGGCTTCGAGCCGCTCAATCCCAACATCGCCACGGCGCCCGCCGAAGCGCAGCCCTCCAGCGCGCCGACGCTTCAGCCAACTTGGGTCTCTTATGGCGATGATCGCGTGTTTTACGCCTACGACAATCTGCCGAAGGGAACCTACCGCTTCGCCTTCCGTTTGCGCGCGCAAACGGCGGGCGTCTACACACAGCCGCCGGCGATCGTCGAGGCGATGTATAAGAAAGGTCTACGGGCGACGAGCGCCGGAGCGCGCGTGGAGATCGGGAAGTAGGCGGACAAAGACCCTCTCCCATCGGGAGAGGGTGGCGCCGAAGGCGCCGGGTGAGGGGTTGCAACAGTGTTGGCATGCGGTTGCGTCGAACCTGCGAAGATTGATCCCCCTCACCCGACCCGGCTTCGCCGGGCCACCCTCTCCCAAAGGGAGAGGGTTTGCGCGCTTTGCAACGGCGCTCCTTGCGGCAATGCTATTTGCATCCGCGACTTGGCTCTCGCATGAAGCGCTATCCCGCGCCGATCTCGTCGCGCCGCGCGCGAGCGCCATCGTCTATGACCGCAACGGCGCCTTTCTCACGCAGATCGGCGAGAAGACGCGCGATCCGCATACGAACGAAACGCGCGTCGACTATGGCTATTGGCCGCTGGCGTCGATTCCGCAGCGCGTCGCCCGCGCGACGCTGGCGCTGGAGGATCGGCGCTTCTACGCCCATCCGGGCGTCGACGCGCGCGCCCTGCTGCGGGCGGCCTGGCGTAATCTGACGACGCGCGGAAAACGCGAAGGCGCCTCGACCATCGCGATGCAGGTCGCGCGTATGCAGAGCGGCAGGCCGCGCACGCTCGTCGACAAGCTCTTGCAAGCGGCGACGGCGCTCGCCATCGTCGCGCGCAACGGCCACGACGCGACGCTTGCGCATTATTTGCGTCTCGCGCCTTATGGCCTCAACGGGCATGGAGTTGCCCACGCGGCGCGTTTTTACTTCGACAAGCCCGTTGAAGATCTTTCCTGGGCGCAATGCGCCTTGCTCGCCGCTATTCCTCAATCGCCGGGGCGTATGAATATTACGCGCGAGGCCGGCTTGCGGCTCGCTGTCGCGCGCGCGCGTCACGCGCTGGCGAAGCTCGAAGAAGACGGCGCGCTCGACGCAGCGCAGGCGACATTGGCGCGACGCGAACTCGATAGCATGCGCCCGCTCGACGCCAAGCGCCGTCCCGAGACGCTGCATCTTGCGCTGCTTTACGAAAGGCTTGCGCGCGACGGCCGCGTGCGCCCCCTTTCCGATGGCGATCCGCGCATTCACGCGACGATCGATCTTGGCGTCGAGCGCGACGTCGCGCATCTGGCGCGTCGCTATCTTGCAAATTTCCGGGGGCTCGGCGCGCGTCAGGTCGCCGTGATGGTCGTCGAACGCGGAACGAACGCCGTCATCGCAGATGTCGGCTCCGCCGATTATCGCGATCCGCGCGCCGGCGCCTTCGACTTCACCCGCGTGCGGCGTTCGCCGGGCTCGACGCTTAAACCTTTCATCTATGCGCTCGCCTTCGAACGCGGCGTTCTCAAAACGACCGATCTCCTGAATGATGTTCCGGAGGGCGCCTCGGGCGTCAGCAACGCCGACGGGCTTTTCCTCGGACCGATGACGCCGCGCCAGGCGCTCGCCAATTCGCGCAATGTGCCCGCGACCAATCTCTTGCGCCGCGTCGGACTGGAGGCGAACTTCCATTTTCTGCGCGACCTTGGCCTGCATGATCTGGAGACGCCGGCGGAGAGCTTTGGCATCTCGATGGCGATCGGCTCGCTGCCGACGCGGCTTGAGGACCTGATGCGCGCCTATGCCGCGCTCGCGGACGACGGCGTGATGCGCGACCTTTCTTTCGCGCGCGATGAAGCGAAAAGCGCGCCGCGCCGCGTATTGTCGATTGACAGCGCGCGGCTCGTCACCTCGATGCTTGCCGATCCGCAGGCGCGCCTGCCGTCCTTTCCACGTTACGGACCGCTCGAATATCCTTTCGCCGTCGCGGTGAAGACCGGCACGAGCCAAGGCTATCGCGACGCCTGGACGCTCGCCTATTCGCATAAATTTATCGTCGGCGTGTGGATGGGGCGCGGCGACGCCGGCGCGATGCGCGCGATGACCGGCGTGTCCTCCGCCGCGCGGCTCGCGCATGCGACGCTCGCCAAACTGCATGGCGCGAGGACCGGCGAAATTGCGCCGGAGGCTTTCGCGCCGCCGCCCGAGCGCATGGCGATCGACCTCTGCCGCAGCGACGCGGGCGCCGATTGCGCGCTGACGCTACGCGAATGGGTGAAACCGCAAGAGGCGCCTCAGTCGGCAAGCGTTGCGGCAATCGCGCCGGCCGTCGCTGGAAACGCAATTTGCGCAAGCGTCGCTCGTCATCGCGACGCCGGAGCACAATACGCACATCTGGCGAAACCCTGAGCAACCCGAGCGTCTGAACAAGCTCGCTTTAAAGCTCGCGCCGACAACGCCGGAGACGCAGATCGTCTGGCTGATCGACGGCGAACCCTTCGCGCTGGCGCAGGCGGACGAGACCGTGTTCTGGCCAATGACGCCCGGCGCGCATCGGATTCAAGCGCGGCTGGCGCTCGCGCCGAGCGCTTCGCGATCGGTGAAGGTCATTGTGGAGTGAGGTTATTTCATCAGCGCTGTCATTCCCGACAGGCCGAAGGCCTGATCGGGAATCCAGACCGATAATAGTGATCCTGGACATTTTTCTGGATTCCCGATCGCTCGCTCCGCGAGCGTCGGGAATGACATCCGCAATGTCACCCCTGCCCGCCGATGCGCTCGATCTCGGCGCCGCAGCCGCGCAGCTTTTTCTCCAGACGCTCGAACCCGCGGTCGAGATGATAGACGCGGTTGATCGTCGTTTCGCCGCGCGCGGCAAGGCCCGCAATAACGAGCGACACGGAGGCGCGCAAGTCGGTCGCCATCACGGGCGCGCCTTCGAGATGATCCGCGCCCGTGACGATCGCGGTGTCGCCTTCGAGCTTGATATGCGCGCCGAGCCGCGCGAGCTCCTGCACATGCATGAAGCGGTTCTCGAAAATCGTCTCGGTGATGCGCGAAACGCCCTTGGCGCGCGTCATCAGCGCCATGAACTGCGCCTGCAAATCGGTGGGGAAGGCTGGGAATGGCGCCGTCTCGACATCGACAGGCGAGATGCCCAACCCGTTGCGCGTCACGCGCAAGCCCTCATTCGTCTCGGTTACGGTAGCGCCCGCGCCCTCAAGCGTGTCGAGCGCCGCTTGCAGCAGATCGGCGCGCGCGCCAGCAAGCAGAACGTCGCCGCCTGTCATCGCCACCGCCATCGCATAAGTGCCGGTCTCGATCCGGTCGGGCATCACCGCGTGGCGCGCGCCGTAAAGCGATCCGACGCCCTCGATCTCGATCGTCGACTGGCCGGCGCCCTTGATGCGCGCGCCCATCTTCACGAGACAATCGGCGAGATCGACGACTTCTGGCTCACGCGCGGCGTTGCGCAAGACCGTCGTTCCGCGCGCCAGCGACGCCGCCATCAGCGCGGTGTGTGTGCCGCCGACGGTGACTTTCGGAAATTCGATCTCCGCGCCGACGAGGCCGTTCTTTGCGGAGGCGACGACATAGCCGTTCTCAATGTCGATCTTGGCGCCGAGCTTTTCGAGCGCCATGAGCAAAAGATCGACCGGGCGCGTGCCGATGGCGCAGCCGCCGGGCAGCGACACGCGCGCCTCGCCCATTCGCGCGACAAGCGGCGCGAGCACCCAGAAGCTCGCGCGCATGCGCGAAACAAGCTCATAGGGCGCGGTGGTGTCGACGATCTCGCGGGCGGTGAGATGCACCGTGCGGCCGACGTCCTCAGTCTCGCCTGTGCGCTTGCCGGCGACGGCGTAATCGACGCCGTGATTGCCGAGAATGCGCTCGAGCTGCGTCACGTCGGCGAGCAGCGGCATGTTCGCAAGCGTTAACGTCTCGCGCGTCAGGAGCGAAGCGATCATCAACGGCAAAGCGGCGTTCTTGGCGCCGGAAATCGGAATCACGCCATTGAGTCTGGTCCCGCCGACGATCTTGATTTTGTCCATTAGCCCTCGCTGTCGGACTTCTTGTCCGCCCCATCGTCCGTACGCGTCGACTCATGCAGCGCACGCTCGCGGGCCTTGCGGCGGGCGAGATTGGCGCGCAACGCGGCGGCGAGCGCCGCAGCGTTCTTCTTCCCTGTAGCCTTGCTGTTAGGTTTCCGGCCAAAATCCGCCCCTTTTGGGGCGCCCCGCTCTCGCTGCTCGTCGCTTCCGGTCATTTTCGCGATCGCCACCGTTTAAGACTTTGGCTTTCCTAGAGCTTTGGCTTAGGGCAGACAAGACGCGACTTCAACCGCGCGCCGCGGCCAATGCGGCGCGGCGGCGCGCGCGCGGGCTCTCGCCGGTCCAGGCGGCGAAGGCGCGGGAGAAATGCGCGGCGTCGGAATAGCCGAGTTCGTAAGCGATCTGCGTTATTGGCGTTTCTCGTGCGGCGAGCAATATCTCCGCTTTCGCGAGCACGACGCGGCGCCGGATCGCTTCGAAGCTGTCGCCCTCTTCCGCGAGCCGGCGTTGCAGGCTGCGCGCCGAAAGCGCCAGACGCCGCCGCACATAATCGATGGTCGGGCGCCGCTCCAGCAGAGCGAGCCGCACGAGATGCTCGACGCTCGCGGAGAAATCGTTCGGCGGCGGCAAATCATCGACGCGTCTGTCGATCGGATCGGCGCCGGCTGGGTTGGGATTGCATAGAAGCTCGGCGTCAAAAATCAGCGCGGCCTTTTCTCCGATCGCGATCTCGCAACCCAGAATCTCTTCGAGAGCGGCGCGCGCCGGCGGCTTCTGAGGCAGCGTGACGCGCAGCGGCGCGCCGGCGCGAAATCGCTTCAACGTTTCGACCATATAGCCGAAGGCGAGCAACTCGTTCTTCTGGCGGCCGATGCTGGCGCTGTCAGAGATTTCATATGTCCAAACGGCGCGCCCGTCTTTCTGAGCAAGGCTCATATGCGTCATCGACTGCAGCATGGAGCCCATGCCGAAATTGCACCGTTCGATCGCTTCAAGCAGCGTCGGCGCCGTTCGCACGCGCCTGCCGAAGAGGCCAAGCCCCTCCATGCCCGCCTGCATCGAGAGGCGCAGCGGCAGCGCCTCGTCGTCCAATTCACGCGCGGCATGTTCGACGAGCGCGAGCTGGTCTCGTAGCAGGATCAATTGCTCGGGCGCATCGACGAGGCGCAGCGGCAATTCGGCCTTGCGAAAGACGCGCGCGACCGAGCCGCCGGCGCGCTCCACCGCTTCCGCGACCGGCCCCATCGAACGCGCCTTGGTGAATCCGACCGCGCCCATCGACGCCTCCTTAGCGTAGCGCGAAGGTTTCACCGCTGGCGCGAAATGGCAAGTTTTCCTCTCGCCGTCGCCTAGCCTCGGTCCGTCTGACGGATGGAAGGAGGCGGCGAATGATCGGCCTATGGGCGCTCCATGCGCAAACATTTCTGCTTGCGCTCGGCGCGTTGACCATCGTTCTCTTCTCGATCCCCATCGCCTTCGCGCCGCTTCGCTGGGCGCGGCTCGTCGGCTGGGACATTCCGGAGAAACGCAATCTTGCAGTCTATTTCGGTCGCTGCCTCGGAGCCTTCGCGCTCATTCTAAACTTCTTCATGCTTCGGGCCGGATTGACGGGAGAAGGCGTTAGCCCGACATACGAATTCATGGCGATGGTCTGGGCGTTCATGATCGTCGTGCATATCGTCGGCGCGATCCAGCGCGTTCAGCCGATCGTCGAGACGCTGGAGATCGGCTTCTGGATCTTGCTGGCGCTGCTGACCGCCGTCTTCTGGCCGGTCGCCGGCTGAGATTCGTTCGCGCAGGAGAGGAGCTCCACATGCGACGCGTCAATCCCCTTGCCGCCGTGATGGCGTTGCTTCTCTTGACGGGGAATTGCGCATTGGCCGAAGCCGTCGCCGCGCCGACGACGATCGCCGTGCTCGACTTCGACTATTTCGACACGTCCGGCGAGCCGAAAGATCAAAAGGACGAACATGATGCGCGGCTGCGTGATTTCATGCAGTCGCTACGCCGCGATCTGGCGCAAAGCGGCGCCTTCAAAGTCGTCGCGCTCGATTGCGGACGGGAGCCCTGTTCGACGCGCGGAACGAGCCCGCAGGAACTCTTCGACGCGGCGAAAAAAGCGGGGGCGCGGCTGCTGCTTTATGGCGGCGTGCACAAGATGAGCACGCTCGTTCAATGGGCCCAGACGCAAATAGTCGATGTGGAGAAAAATCTCCTTGTCGACGACCGGCGCCTCACCTTCCGGGGCGACGACGATGAAGCCTGGCGGCGCGCCGAACAATATCTCGCGCGAAAGCTGACCGAAGACGCGAACAAGGAGCGAGCGAAATGATCGCGACGGTCAATGTGACGAAAAGACTCGACGCCTCCGCCGAGGCGGTTTGGGCGGCGATCGCGAGCGTAGGCGGCCTCGATCGCTGGTTTCCGATCATCTCCGCCTGCCGCGTCGAAGACTCAGGCGTCGGCGCCTGGCGCATCATGACGCTGACGAGCGGCGAAGAGATGCGCGATCGCATTACCGAGATCGACGCGGGCGCGCGCCGGCTGCGCTATGAGCGTCCGGTTCATCCGTTTCCGGTGACGGGTTACCATGGCGTCGTCGAGATTCGGGACGACGGCGCGACGCAGAGCGTTTTGTCGTGGACGGTGCGATTCGACGTCGCCGCCGAGCATCGCGACGAAATGCTCGGCCTGATCGAAACCGCAATTTCAGACGGCGTCGACGGCCTCAATAAGGAATTGCGGGAGAAATAGCCTCACATCGCCCGAACGGCCAGCGTCGCGTTGATGCCGCCGAATGCGAAGGAGTTCGACAGCGCGACGCGGATCGGCATTTTGCGCGCCACATTCGGGATGGCGTCGACCGCGCATTTTGGATCGGCTTCGAGAAAATTGATCGTCGGCGGCGCAATCTGCTCGCGCAAGGCGCTAATCGTGACGACGAGCTCCAGCCCGCCGCTGGCGCCAAGCGCATGGCCGTGCACGGGCTTCGTCGAGGAGACCGGCGGCGGCTTGTCGCCAAAAACGGCGCGCATCGCTTCGGATTCGGTGATGTCATTGGCGTAAGTCGCCGTGCCATGGGCGTTGAGATAGTCAACGTCCTTGGGCTCCAGACCGGCGCTTTCGAGCGCGAGACGCATGCAGCGCGTCGGCCCTTCGACGTCGGCGCGCAGCGGGTCGAAGGCGTCGCTCGTCGTGCCATAGCCCACAAATTCGCACAGCGGCGTCGCGCCGCGAGCCCGCGCCCCTTCCAGCGTCTCCAGGATGAAGACGGCGGCGCCTTCGCCCAGCGTCATGCCGTTGCGCTTTTGCGAAAACGGCCGGCAGAGATCGGGGGTGAGCACGCGCAGCGCCTCCCAGGCGCGGATCGAGCCGTTGATGACGCAGGCTTCCGCGCCGCCGGCGATGGCGCGGTCGGCGCGGCCGGCGCGCAGCATTTCGAAAGCTTCGCCGATCGCCTGCGTCGCGGAGGAACAGGCGGAAGCAAGCGCGAAGGTCGGGCCCTTGGCGCCGTAGCGCATGCCGAGCGTCGTCGGCGCGGCGCTGGGGATAAGGCGCGGCACCGCCAGCGTGTCCGGACGGGCCTCCTCGACATATTCGCGATAGGACTGGTCGTCGATGGTCTTGGCGCCGCCGATTCCGGTGCCGATGATGACCGCCGTGCGCGGGCCGCCGACCTCCTTGCGGGCAAAGCCGGCCTGCGCCAGCGCTTCGTCCGCGGCGACGATGGAGAATTGCGTAAAGGGATCGCAATAAGGCAGCAACTCGGCTTCGAGATGCGCGGCCGGATCGAAATTTGGAACTTGCGCGGCGATTCTGATGCGTCCGGCGTAAGGACGCTCCAGTTTCAGCGGACGAACGCAAGAAACGCCGTCGCGCGCCGCCTGCCACAGCGCCTGCGCGCCGACGCCTGCAGCCGACACCGCGCCCATGCCAGTGATAACGATTCTGCGCGCGGCGTTCTGTTGCGGCATCGGTGTTTAATCCCCTTAATTAAATCACGCGCCGCCACGCGCCGATTGGAAAGCCTCTTAACCGTTTAATGAAGCGCGCGCGCCGCCGTCAAACGTGGGCGGTGGACAAAGCGCCGCAGCCTGCGGCGCCTGCAGGCACAAGTCACTGGCTTTTTTCAGGATTCTGCTTCCTTACCGCTAATCGAGCAGCTTCTTCAACTCGGCGCGCAGTCCTTCGGCGACGTCGGGGCGCGCCAGGCCGAAGGCGACATTGGCGGCAAGAAACCCGAGCTTCGAGCCCGTGTCATAGGTCCGCCCGTCGAAGCGCACGCCGTGAAAGGGCCGCGTCTTGGCGAGGTGAATCATCGCGTCGGTGAGCTGAATTTCGCCGCCCGCGCCCTTCTCGTGCTTTTCGAGCAGCGCGAAAATCTCCGGCTCCAGAATATAGCGGCCCGAAATGATGAAATTGCTCGGCGCCGTTCCCTGCGGCGGCTTCTCGACCATGCCGGTGATCTCGAAAGTCGACCCATAATCCTTGCCGCGCGCGACAATGCCATATTGATGCGTCTCTTCGGGCTTCACTTCCTCGACCGCGATGATGTTGCCGCCGTGCTTCTCATAGGCCGCGACCGCTTCGGAAAGGCAGCGCGCGCTTTTGCCGGCGGCGGGAAGCGTGATCATGTCGGGCAGCAATACCGCGAAGGGCTCGTCGCCGATGATGTCGCGCGCGCACCACACCGCATGGCCGAGGCCGAGCGGCGCCTGCTGGCGGGTGAAGCTCGTCGCGCCGGCCGCGGGCAAATCCGACATCAGCGCGTCATATTCCTTGGTCTTGTTGCGCCGGCGCAGCGTGTCCTCGAGTTCATAGGCCATGTCGAAATGGTCTTCGATCGCCGCCTTGCCGCGCCCCGTGACAAAAACGAAATGTTCGATTCCCGCCTCGCGCGCTTCCTCCACCACATGCTGCACGACCGGACGGTCGACGACGGTGAGCATCTCTTTCGGCACCGCCTTGGTGGCCGGAAGGAAACGCGTGCCGAGACCGGCGACGGGAAAAACAGCCTTGCGAATGCGCTTGGTCATGGACAGGTCCGTTAAGAGTTTGGCAAGAGGCGTGAGGATGCGGACGCCAAACCGCGCCGCTGACGTAGCGCCGGCGGCCGGTTGACGCAAATTTGAGGCTTACGGCGTTAATTTCGCGTGTGAACGCGGAGGCGAGGGGTGAAGATATGGCGGTTCTGGTGACGGGCGGGGCTGGCTATATCGGCAGTCATACGGTTCTCGAACTCCTCGACGCCGGCGAGCGCGCGGTCGTGCTTGACGATCTCTCCACCGGCTTCCGCTGGGCGGTCCCCGACGGCGTTCCGCTCGTCGTCGGCGATTTCGGCGATGAGGACCTCGTCGCCAAGACAATCGCCCGCCATGAGGTGGAGGAGATCATCCATTTCGCGGCCAAGATCGTCGTGCCGGACTCGGTCGCCGATCCTCTGGGCTATTATCTCAACAATACGGCGAAAGCGCGCACGCTGCTCGCGAGCGCTGTGGGCTGCGACGTCAAGCGCTTCATCTTCTCCTCGACCGCGGCCGTCTATGGCGATCCGCTGCATCAGCCGGTGACGGAAGACGAGCCCTTGAAGCCTCTTTCGCCCTATGGGCGATCGAAACTCATGGTCGAATGGATGCTGGAGGATACGGCGCGGGCGCATGATCTCGCTTACGTCGCGCTGCGCTATTTCAACGTCGCCGGGGCCGACCCGAAGGGCCGTTCCGGGCAATCGACCCCCAACGCCACGCATCTCATCAAGGTCGCCGTTCAGGCCGCGCTCGGCCTGCGTCCGAAGCTGCAGGTCTTTGGAACGGATTATCCGACGCCAGACGGCGCCTGCGTGCGCGACTATATCCAGGTCACGGATCTCGCCCGCGCCCATCTCGACGCGCTGCGCTATTTGCGCGGCGGCGGCGCGAACCTCGTCGCCAATTGCGGCTATGCGCGGGGCTTTTCCGTTCTTGAAGTGATCGAATCGGTGAAGCGCGTGTCGGGCGTCGATTTCTTAGTCGAATATGCGGATCGCCGGCCAGGCGATCCGGCGGCGATCGTCGCCGCCAACGACCGCATCCGCCAGGCGCTCGGCTGGACGCCGCAGCATGACGATCTCGACGAAATCGTGCGTCAGGCGCTCGACTGGGAGCGGCGTCTCGCGGCGCGCGGCGTGTAAGGGCGCTTGCTCGGCATTCGGCGTGATCAGCACGGTTTTTCACAAGCCGCGCTATGACACTTAAGGTATGACTGAAGTTTTTTCTTGAGTGCGCGGGCGGGCGATGATACTTAAGCGAGTGCCTAAGCATTCGGCGAAACTAGATATCATGTTCACCGCGCTCGCCGATCCGACCCGGCGGGCGATCGTTGAGCGCCTTGCGCATGGGCCGGCGAGCGTGAGCGAATTGGCCAAGCCGCTGAAAAGATCGCTTCCCGCGGTCGTTCAGCATTTGCAGCTGCTCGAGCAGAGCGGGTTGGTGGTGAGCCGAAAAGTTGGGCGCGTGCGGACGTGCCGCATCGAACCAAAGCGCCTGGACGCCGCGCAGGCTTGGCTCGCCGAGCAACGCGCGCATTGGGAGGCGCGGTTCGATCGATTGGACGCGTTCTTGCAGAAGGGTGAGGAAAAAGATGACTGATCAACAGCTCGATCTGGAAATTTCCCGCTTTGTAAACGCCCCGCGCGCGCGCCTTTGGAAGGCTTGGTCCGATCCAACGCTCTTGAAGGAGTGGTGGTGCCCGCGACCCTGGAAGACCGAGGTCCGCGCCTTCGACTTTCGTCCGGGCGGCGCTTTTTACACTTTCATGAGCGGGCCGGACGGAGGAGAGAGCGACAATCCGGGCTGCTTTCTCGACATTGCGCCGCAGGAGCGGATCATCTTCACCTCCATGCTGATCGGCGGCTGGCGTCCCGCGTCGCCCTGGCTTGCGTTTACGGCGATCCTGACCATGGCCGACGAGGGCTCCGGCACGCGCTACATCGCGCGCGTCATGCATAAGGACGATGCCGAGCGCCGTCGTCACGAGGAGATGGGATTTTTCGACGGCTGGGGCGTATGCATCACCCAACTCGAAGAATTGGCGCAAAAAATCTAATCGACGCGACGCTGAAGGATTTATCGCTGACAAGCCGTCAGCGCTCCAATCTCTCAACAATCGTGCGCAGCACTTTGAGCCGCGCGAATTTCTTGTCATTGGCTTCGATCAGCGCCCAGGGCGCCTGTCGCGAACTCGTGCGGTCGACCATATCCGTCATCGCCTGTTCATAGAGCCGCCATTTCTCGCGATTGCGCCAGTCATCCGGCGTGAGCTTGTAGCGTTTGAACGTCTTGGCTTCGCGGTCTTCGAATCGCCGCAACTGTTCTTCCTGCGAAATCGCGAGCCAGAGTTTCACGACGATATAGCCGGCCTCGAACAATTGCCGCTCGAAATCATTGATCTCCTGATAGGCGCGCATCCAGTCGTCCTGCGCAGCGAAACCTTCGACGCGCTCGACGAGCACGCGGCCATACCAGCTGCGATCGAAGATCGCCGCGTCGCCGCGTCGCGGAATATTGCGCCAGAAGCGCCATAGATAAGGCCGCGCGCGCTCTTCGTCGGTCGGCGCGGCGACGCCATGCACGCGGAAACGGCGCGGATCGAGCGCCTCGCGCACGCGGCGGATGGCGCCGCCCTTGCCGGCGGCGTCATTGCCTTCGAAAACCGCCACGAGTCCCTTGTCGCGAAACGACTTCGCCGTCGTCGCCGCGGTGAGCCGGCGCTGCAGGGCGCGTAATTCCGGGCCATAAGCGCTAGGACCGGCCTTCTGCGTCAGATCGAGCGCCGATGCGACGCTCGGACGCGGCAGGCCCATCTCCGGCGCGGCGACGGCATGCGTGCGCGCGGCTGGCGCGGGGCGAGGGGCGGCGGCGCGGGCCAGGGTCTGCAGCAACAGATCGCCGACCGCCGCGTCGCGATAATGCGGGTCTTCCGCCGGCACGACGGCCCAGGGCGCTTCGCCGGTCGACGTCATCTCGATCATTTCGAGCGCCGCCTCGTTCAAGCGCGCGCGCTCCTTGGCGGTGTCGATCTCCTCCCATTCGAGCACGACGGGACGGCGCATGGCGCCGTCGGCCTTGCGCAGGCCGGCCAGGCGCCGTCGCGCTTCGCGATCGTCGAGATAGAGCCAAATCTTCAAGAGATGAACGCCTTCGAGACGCAGCATTTCCTCGGCGCGATTCATCCCCTCCAGCGCATCATTGTAAGCCGCCTTGTCGAGCCGGCCGAGCGCGCGATTGCGCAGCGCCCGATGATGCCAGGAGCCCAGCACGAGGCCAATGCGGCCCTTGGCCGGCATGTCGCGCCAATAGCGCCATGCGCCCGGCCGCGCCCGTTCTTCATCAGTGGGCGCGCCATAGGAGAGCGTTTCGAGGAAATGGTCGTCGAGCCAGTCATAGAGACGATTGACGACTTCGCCCTTTCCGGCGCCGTCGGAGCCGTTGATCAAGACGAGCACGGCCGCGCGCTTTTGCTCGGCGAGTTCGAACTGGGCGTTGAGCAGGTTTTCGCGCAGCCTCGTCTCGAAGACGACGAAGTCCTCCTTCGTCATGGCGTGCGGCAGCCGCGCGGACTCGAACATGGGCGCCTCCCCGCCTCGCAGCGCGCCCAAAGAGGCGGCGCCGGAGCGGAATTTTTCAAACGCGCGCGCTATGCTAGATAGGGGCGCGCGCGGTCCCGTAGCTCAGCAGGATAGAGCAGCGGTTTCCTAAACCGAAGGTCAGGGGTTCGAATCCCTTCGGGACCGCCAGGTCTCGTCATAACAGCCTGAAATATATTGATTATCGTGCGACGTCGTTTGACGGCTACACTTCTGGCTACACTTCCGTTTTGAGATTTGGCGAGACGACGTGAAGCGTGGCGCGACAATTCCTCCGCGCGAGACGAATGGCGCACGAAGCTCGGCGACGCCGAGTGGAGGTCGCCTTGGTCTTCCGCCACCCGCCAGCTTATGCTCTCGCTCCAATGTGCGGACGTTTCACACAACAACTGTCCTGGGCCGAACTTCACCGACTCGCCGACTTGATCGGCCAGCCGCGAAATCTCGCGCCGCGCATCATAATGGAGGTCGGCGCGCCATTCGCATTTCCTGCTAATGCCGAGACCCGATACAAAGCGAAGGAGGGGTAGCGCCTGTAGTCGCTCGCACGCGCACCGCATACTTCG
>CAVPMJ010000008.1:0-44372 GCA_963706255.1 uncultured Alphaproteobacteria bacterium
TGCGGCGTCGACACTACAGCATCGACCTCTTGTCCGGCGGCGATCAGTTCACATGCTTTCTTATCGTAGGAGGCATGGCCGCGACAGGCGAGAGGCCGAAGTCGGTAAGCGAGACAAAGCGCACGCTCTATGAGAGGGCAGTCGCGCCGGAGCGCCATGCGCTCCTTTTCCGATAACCGGGCTGTTTGGGCGTCGGCGTCAATGATGCGTTGCTTCAGATCAACGCCGTGCGCGATGAGCGTCGCCGCATTGGCGGTGACAAAGCGAGTCAAAAGGAAAATTTCCGGCGCGGTGGCGACGACTCGCAATGAGCAACAGGCGGAACATTCGCCCTGGCAGGCAGGGAGAGGCGCGCCTTCTGACTGAATGGCGATATTGCCTTGGAAACTGTCGAAGGCCTGCGCAACGAGAGCGCCGATGAAATCGTCTCGGCGCCGATGCGCGTGAATCGTCGTTTCGAACGCCCGCGTCAGGGCGCGAAAGAAGCCTGCAGGTCCGTCGGCGCTTTCCGTCATAGGCGATCTCTATCGCGTCATATATACACGTTATATATCGTTGCAAAGATGATATATGCCTGAATCTTTATGACATAAAGCCGTCCAGAGAGCCAGCGGCGCCTACTCTTTAAGCTTAGCCATTATTGACATTTGCATTGTCCCAAAAATAACTTCTACGTTATGTATACGAACAACATAACGAAGGCCGCTTGCCGCCCGACCCGCCGGGCGCTTCTCGTCAACGCCGCATCAACCGTTGCTGGCCTTTTTTCGCGGGGCGAGCGGCCCGGCGCGCGCCGATGACAGGAAAATTGTCGTCATTACCAGCTTTCCCGAAGAGCTGACGACACGATATGAACAGGAATTCGAAAAGAAATTCCCCGGCGCACATGTGCAATTTATTTGGAAGCAGTCGCGCGACGCGCTCGCCGAACTGAGTAAGCCGGATCAAGGCGGCGCCGATGTCTATTGGGCGCCATCGCTCGGCAATTTCCCTATATTGCGTGATCGCGGCGCCCTGCGAAAAATTTCAGTCGATCGCGCGGCGCTGCCGGGCCGGCTCGGCGAGGAACACCTATCTGATCCCAGCGGAGCGTACGAAGCCTATGACGTCGCCGGCTATGGCGTCGTTATCAACCCGGCGCTTCTTAAAGAGCGTGGTCTCTCCAATCCAAAGAATTGGCGCGACCTCGCATCGCCGGCTTTTGCCGATCAGCTCGTCATGCCGATTCCGAGCAAGGTGGGATTCGCGCCGGCTCTTTATGACATCATCTTGCAGTCGGAAGGCTGGGAGCGCGGCTGGGCGTTGCTTAGCGAAATTTCCGGCAACGCCGAATTGCTTTCTTCAGGCGCCGCGCCGACTTCGACCGTGCGCGAGGGCCGCGCGCCGCTTGGGCTGTCGATCGATTTCTTCGCGCTATCCGCGCAGGCGAATGGGCTGCCAGTCGAGTTTGTCTACCCCGCGCGGACAGCTTTCCTGCCCGCTCATATCGCAATCGCCGCTTCGACCCGCAATTTCGATCTCGCCAAGGCCTTCGTCGATTTTGCCCTCTCGCGCGACGGCCAAAAGCTGATGATGGAAACGGATAGCAGCCGTCATCCAGCGCGCCCTGACGCCTATGAGAACAAGCCCGCCAATCTCGTCGATCCCTTCGCGCTCGGGAAGGAAGCGATTTTCGCTTACGACAGCGAAATCGGCCGGCGGCGGCCCGGCCTCGTCAATCTCTTGTTCGACATTGCGCTGACCGAGAAGCATGCGCAAGTAACCGCCCTGTGGCGCGCGATCCACGCCGCCGAAGCGAAGCTCTCGAATAGTCCGAATGTCGAGGCCGCCAAACGCGTCGCGGAGGCCCGACGCCTCGGCGGACTCATTCCCGTCGCGGCGTCCGAAGCCAATGATCCGGCGGCGCTCGAACGCTACGCCAACAGGGACGCCGTCGACCCGGCTCTCATCGCCAAATGGCGCGCGGCGCTCGATAAATCGCGCGCGAAGGCCCTGGCGCTCGTTACGCCGATCGATCGCGCGCCATGAAACGGGCTTCTGTCATTCTTGCCAGCGTCTTTCTCCTTGCAGGAGCGCCCTATGAGAACGACGGGCTCGACGGCGACGCCTTCAACCGGCCGATCACCGGGCTTGACGAAACGCTTGCGCGGAGCTTTCGCGCGGGCGGCGGACTGTTTCGCAGAGCCTGGGTGATCGGCCCGTCGCAGGATCAGGCCGAAGTCTCCGGCCTTGGTCCGCTCTACAATCGCCTTTCCTGCATCGCCTGCCATGTCAAGAATGGGCGCGGCTCCGCGCCCGATCCGGAGAACGGCGTCGCGCGGTCAATGGTCGTAAGACTTGGCGTCGCGGGCAAGAATGAAAATGGCGGACCGCTTGCGCATCCGATCTATGGGGCGCAGCTCAATCCCGACGGGATTCCCGGCGTTCCCGGCGAGGGGCGCGCCATCATTGATTACGAAGAATTCAGCGTGTCGCTCGCCGACGGCTCAATCGTATCGATGCGCCGTCCGCGTCTTTCCTTCGCCAATCTCGCTTATGGGCCGCTCGAAGAGGCGCTGAAAACTTCGGTGCGCAACGCGCCGCCCGTGTTTGGACTGGGCCTTCTCGAGGCCGTGCCCGAAAAAGAAATTCTCGAATACGCAAGGACTCAAGCGGGCAGGGCGAAGCCAAACTATGTCTTTGACATCGCGAGCGGCGAGAAACGCTTGGGCCGGTTCGGCCTGAAAGCGAACCAGCCTTCGCTGAAACAGCAAATCGCCAACGCCTTCGCCGAGGACATTGGAATCTCGAATGAACTCTATCCGGCGGAGAATTGCACAGCCCCACAAACCTCTTGCGCGGCGGCGGCGCGGATCGAGAAGCGCATCGAGCTGCGCTCCTCCCAACTTGCAGAAACGATAGACTATATCCGTCTGCTCGCCGTGCCCGCGCGGCGCTATCTCGACGATCCGCGCGTCGCCGAGGGCGACGCGCTGTTCCATGCGGTCGGCTGCGCGAGCTGTCATCGCGACACGCTGCATGTCGGCGCCTTCCCCGCGCTGCCGACGTTGAACGATGCAGCGATTCATCCCTATACGGACCTGCTGTTGCACGACATGGGCGACGACCTCGCCGACGGCCGCGAGGATTACGATGCCGGTCCACATGATTGGCGCACCCCGCCCTTATGGGGGCTTGGCCTCGCGGGCAAGAATGGCGACGGTGCGAACTATCTGCATGACGGACGCGCGCGCACGGTGACCGAAGCCATCCTCTGGCATGGCGGCGAAGCGCAATCCACCGCCAACTCCTTCCGCACTCTCTCAGGCCGGCAACGCGACGCGCTGCTGACGTTTCTCCACTCTCTCTGACGGTCAAACGGGGGCGAACATGACCAGACTTCTCACTTCGACGGCAATTTCAGGCGGCGTTCTTTTGGAGGCGGGCAGGGGAAGGAGGGAAGGCACTCTCTCAGGCCGGCAACGCGACGCGCTGCTGGCGTTTCTCCACTCTCTCTGACGGTCAAACGGGGGCGAACATGACCAGACTTCTCACTTCGACGGCAATTTCAGGCGGCGTTCTTTTCGCGCTATTGGCGCCCGGAGCAGCGCAAACGCCTTTGCCGCCGATCGAGGTACGCGCGCCGAAAGCGTTTGAGCTCGGCCAGATCAAGGTGGGTGAAAAACGCTTGCGCGCTCCGACGAAGGTCGTCGAGCCGGGCCCCGGCGCCGGCCGCCGGCGCGCGCAGCGACCGCCGACAACGGCCCGACGCCGAAGCAGCACACCGACGCGTTCGGGGGCTATACGATCACCAACCGGCAGATGGAGACTTTCGCGCGCGACACGCTCGATCGCGCAGTCAACATCGCGCCGGGCGTGAACAGCCAAATCTCGGGCGGTTCACGAAACGAGCAAAACATCTATGTGCGCGGCTTCGATCGCTGGCAGGTTCCCCTCACCGTCGACGGCGTGCGCGTTTATCTGCCGGTCGACAACAGGCTCGACTTCTCGCGCTTCCTCACCGCCGATATCGCCGAAGTGCAGATCGCCAAGGGCTATGTCTCGGTGCTCGATGGCCCCGGCGGCATGGGCGGCCAGATCAATCTCGTCACGCGCAAGCCTTCTCGCGAACTTGAGGCTCGAAGGCCGGGCGCGTTTCGAATTCGGCCGCGACGGCACATTCCTTGGACCGCGCTCCTACGCCTTCGCCGGCACGAAGAAGGATCTCTATTACGCGCAGCTCAGCGGCGCCTTTCCAGACGCATGGACGGCTGGCTGCTGCCCGAAAGCTATCGGTCGACCTTGGCTCAAGGCCCGGGCTTTCGAGGCCAATCCTATACGCGCGACTACAGCATCAACGCCAGGATCGGCATAACGCCCAATGCGACGGACGAATATTCGCTCAGCTTCATCCGTCAGGAAGGCCAAAAAGGCGCGCCTCTGCATACGACCGATCCGCTAAGCGGATCGAGCGCTCAGCGCTTCTGGAGATGGCCTTACTGGCGGGTGCAGAATCTCTATTTCCTCTCCAAGACCCAGCTTGGCGACGCTTCCTATGTCAAGACGCGGGGCTATTGGACCAAATTCGACAATTCGCTCGTTTCCTACGACGATCCGTCATTCATCACTCAATCCCTGCCGCGATCCTTCAACAGCCAATACACCGATTACTCGCTCGGCGCCGAAGTCGAGGCGGGAACGCAATTCGGCGACATCGACACGCTGAAAGGCCTGTTCTTCTATCGCCTCGACAATCATGGCGAGTGGCAGGAACAACTTCGGAACGAAACATTCGAAACACGCGCGCCGGATGCATCGCGGGCGTGCCTTGTTTCACGCAGCCGATAATCACCAGCATCGAGGATACCTATTCGGTCGCGGTCGAAAACACGTTCCATCCGAGACCGGACATCGATATCGTCGCCGGCTTCGGTTACGACTGGCGGCATTTGCGACAGGCGCAGGGCTTCGCTGCTTCCAGGAGGGCGTCGTCCAATATCGTCCATGGACGTTCAAGCGCCGAATTATCAGGGCGCGGCGATCTGGCATTATACCGATACGGATCGCCTCTATTTCAACGCCTCAAGCCGAACCCGCTATCCGACGCTGTTCGAGCGCTTCAGCACGCGTTTTGGCGGCGCGACCTCCAATCCTGCGCTCATGCCCGAACGCGCCACCAATTTCGATCTCGGCTGGTCCAGCGTGTTCGCGCCGGGCAGCCGCGTATCGATCGACGTCTTCTACAGCCTTGTCGACAATCTGATTCAAAGCGTGCCCGCGCCGCAGTTCGGCGCCAATGTCACGCAGTCGCAAAACGTCGGCAATGGTCGGTTTTGGGGCGCCGAGATTTCGGCAGATTATTTCGTGCGGGAAGATTTTTCGCTCGGCGGCAATCTGACGCTGATCCGCCGCCGCGTGAACTCCCCCTCGATCATAAACTTTCAGCCAACCGGCGTGCCCGACGCGAAGCTCATCCTCTACGCCGGCTATCGGCCCATCCCAGAGTTGACGTTGACCCCGAACATCGAGATGGCGACCAATCGATGGACTTCCATCACGAACGGCCAGTGGTACTACCGGACCGGCTCCTATTTCCTGACGAATTTCAACGTCGACTATCAGCCCAATGAGAGCATCAAATTCCAGGCCGGCGTACGCAATCTCTTCGACAAACTCTATGTGACGGCGGATGGCTATCCCGACCCCGGCCGCAGCTTCTATGTCGCGACGAAGGTGAATTTCTGAAATGAGGGATAAGGCTCTGATGGCTGCAGCAGGGACGGAAGCGCCCCTGCAAATCCTGGGGTCGCTTGCTGCAGCCACGGAACAGCCAGCTATAATTTGACAAGCTATCGTCGGGGTGAAGCCCCGTCAGGACCTTCAGGCATGCCTTACAGAAAGAAACACAGTCGTTCCGCCTGTCGATCGTCCGCCAGAGAATCCGCAACGCACTGACCCGCGCGCTTTCGAAACTACTCCGCGCGTTGCGGAACTCGACGTCGCGATTTAGTCGTTGGTCGAGTAGCCCCAAGCCGTTAGGCGCAGCGAAGCTACCGGGGTTGTTCGCAGCTAGAAACGCTTTTCACTGCTATTTACCTTCTGCGGCGCTGAGCAGATCGAAGTGGCGATTGACGCCGGCGTGGACGAGATTGCCGTTGAAGCGCGTCGAACTCGATGCGGCGTAGCTATAGAAGCCGTTCGGCTGCGCCGCAAAATCGGAAGCGGTCGCATTGCCGAGATCGTAACGAAGATAATCGATCTTGGCGCTCCAGTTCGGCATGAACATCCATTCGACGCCGCCGCCGGCCGTCCAGCCAATGAGACTGTCCTGATAGACGGGATTGATGAAGGTCTGGTTGGTCCCGCCGATGCGTCGGCTGATGATGGCGGCGTTGGAGATGACGCCGCCATAGGCCATGCCGCCCGTGCCATAGACCGCCAGCGTCGGCGTGACGAGATAGCCGAGGCGGCCGCGGATCGTGCCGAGATAATTCAGCGTCGCGGTGCGCTGCGCATAGGTCACGAAGCTGTTTCCGCCGCCTTGGGCGAGGCTGGCCTGCCACTTCGTGTCGGTGTTTCCCGAAACGCCATGGAGATCGGCCTCGGCGCCGGCCAAGAAACTATCTCCGAGTTTCCAGTTCGCGCCCAATTGCAGGCCGCCGATGAAGCCGGCGAGATGATTGGTCCGGTCGATCGGCGTCGCGCTCAAAGCGACCGCCGGACTGGCCGGCGCGGCGCCCACGGGCAAAACCTGAATATTCGACGTCGGACTGGACCAGGCGCCGCCGCCGTTGAGGCCGACATAGACATCCGTCCAGCTCGGCGGCTTCGGGGGCGGCGCATCGGGCGCCGCCAGAGCAAGGAAGTCGGAAGCCGGATTCTTGGTGATCGGATTGCCGTCGCCGAAGGCGTTGGCGAGTCACTTCCAGATAGAAGAAGTCCGTCGGCCGCGCGGTCAGGCCGTTGGTGGTCGTCGTCTGTCCGGGAAAGGATTGCGGGAAGAAAGGCTGCAGCGCGACCGCATTCGCGAAGCTCGACGTGAACGACCCGGGCCAGAAACGCGCATAGCTCGCGGTCAGATTGATGAACTGGCTCAGTTTATAGCGGGCGCGGAAGTCGACCTCCGTGCCCGAGGAACGTGCCCCTGTTGCCCAGCGGCGCGAAGAGATTGGCGCGGTCCCAGGCGGCGGCGGCGCTCGCCAGCCAATAGGCGCTGAACGCAGTGTCGATCTGGAGATTCTTCAGCGGCGTGAATTCGAGGCGCGCCTTGGGCGCCTTGATATTGTTCCAGGCGAAATAATCGTCGCGCGAGAAGGGCTGATTGAAGCCGTAGAAGATATCGAAGGTCTGGTTGACGCTGTCGAAGGGGCTCTTGTTGCCGGAGCCATAGGCGTAATTGGCGCTGATGCGCGGCTTCCAGGGATGGTCCGAGAAAGTGTAGCCGGCCTCGAAAGCATAGGCGATGGCGTCGTGCTGGATGGTCGTCTGGACGGCGTTCTGGCGATTGCCGAGCGTGCGAAACTCGCCGGTCTCGCCGAACTGCTTGTTGATGTCGAAATCATAGTCGAAGTCGCCGAGCACGCCATAGACGCGCAGACCGGGCGCATAGGTTTCTCTGTGGACGCGAAGAGCGTTGGAGGCGTTGATGACGTCGGCGAATTGCTTGCGGCCGAGGAAATAGGGCTGGATGGTCGCATATTCCGACCAGCGGCGGATGCTGAGCACGCTGCCGTAAATCCAGTTCGCCCATTCGGGCCGATCGAACCAATCCGGATAGCGCACCACAGGCCGCATCAGGAAGCTGTCGATGTCCCAGTCGTTGTCCTTCTTGCCGATCTTGACGCGGAAGCCTTCGAAATTATTCGTGGTGTTGCGGAACTCGTTCTCCGCGATCAGGCGGCGGTCGAGCAGTTCGAAATGGAAGCGGCCGGCGCGCAGCGTCAAGGGGCGATCATTGCCGCGATCGTCCTTGCCGAACGCGTCCTTGAAAAAGAGTTCGCCATAGGCGGAGATCAGCTCGCTCTGATTGATCTCCTGTCCCTGATATTGATAGATGCTGTTGAAGGCGCGCAAATCCTGGAACTCGACGACGAAGCGGAACGGATCGAGGATGTTCTGCACGCCAAGATAGACGCGCGTGCGATCCAGCCACAGAGAGTTGGGAAAATTCTTTCGTTGCGACGCCGGCGGATTGACGGTCGTGTCGGTCCACGGCCGATAGTCGTCTTTGCGATATTCGAAGCGCACGCGTGAATCGAGGCCGACATTGAGCCAATCGATGCCTTCGAATTCCTTGTAGGTCTTGCCGAGATTGCGCACATAGGGCGGAATGTCGGGCTGCGGCTCCAGCCGGTAGCCGCGCGTCGGCACATAGTAGCTCTTCTTCTCCGCAGGCGCGGCCGCCACACCCGGCGCAGGCGCTGCGATCTTGCGTTTGGTCGACTTTCCGGCGCCAGCAGATTGGTCGGCTTTCGTCGAAACTGCGTTAGACGGTTCTTTATCCTCAGCGACCGCCGTGTCAGGAACGCCGAGGACAACACCGACAAAGGCGCCGAGCGCCGCGGCGGTCAGCCTTTTGTTATTTTCGCTTGTCGACATTTGCCTTGTCTCCCGCGCATCGCTCAAAAGATCAGCGTTGGCCGGATTGCTTCAGGCCGACTTCGAGCGATGAATCGAAATGTAAGTCGAATACATATCGATTATGCGGCGGAACCTCGGCTGTTCAAGCGCGTATTTTAGTCATCTATTTATTAGATTGAAGCTGTTGCAGAATAGTCGCAGTAGATGCCTGCTCATAATGCAGGCGTGATATGGCGAGCGGTCGCGGCGCGAGGTCTTCAGCGTTTCAGTGGAGCACCACGAAACCTTGCTCCACAAAGATCGCTTTCGCGGCCGCGCTTTTCAGAAAGGCAAGAAATTTCGCTGGCGCTTCGCCCGCGGCGCTTGAGGTCAGCGCGACGGGATAAACGATTGGCGGATGGGACGTGGACGGAAATGTCGCGACAATCTTCACCTTCGGCTCCGATTTGGCGTCGGTCGCGTAGACGATGCCAAGCGGCGCCTCATCCCGCGCGACGAACATGAGCGCGGAGCGAACATTGTCGGTGAAAGCGAAATGCGGCTCCGCGACGCTCCAGAGACCGAGTTTATCGAGCGCGGCTTTTGCGTATTTGCCGACCGGAACCGACGCAATGTCGCCCGTGGCGATTTTGCCGGATCCGATCGCCGCGGCGAAGGCGTCTTTCGTAAGGGCCACTTTTTCGAGCTTTGACGTCCGCGGCGCGACCAGCACAAGCGTGTTGCTAAGGAAGTTGAAGCGCGTCTTCGGCTGGATGAGATTTTTCTCGGCGAGATAGTCCATCGAGGCGAGATCGGCGGAGACGAATATTTCCGCCGGCCCTCCAGCCTCGATTTGCTTCGCGAGCGCCATCGATCCGGCGTAGCTGATCTTCAGTTCGACGCCGGTCTTGTCCTTATAAGCCGCAGCCGCTGCATCGAGCGCGTTTTTGAGGCTTGCCGCGGCAAAGACCGTGATGGCGGGCGCCGCCGTCTGTCCGCCGGCCGGCGCCGACGTCGCGGGGACCTCTGCGTTGACCCGCGTCGCGCACAAGAGGATCGAGAAGGCCACGGCGATGCTGCGGAAATCAATCATTGAAGCGCTCCTTGGGCGTTGCCCGACCCAATGGGCGAGGGCCGTGCTTCTAGGTGATAAACTGTCTTCTTAGTCTATAATTTCTCCATAGAACCGAGTCATGCTGAAAATTCGTACATAAATTCATTACCTGATAAGCGGCGCCGGAGTGTTCGTTGCCCCATTTTTCGTATTTTATAGGGTAAATTTCCGATAGCGGCTTTCGACGACGACGGGCCGCTCATCTTCCATGATATGTGTTTTCATGCTATTTTTACAGTCGGGCCAGCGCAACAGGACAGGTTGATGGCGGAATATCTCACCACCCGCGAACTCGCCGCCCTGCTGCGGGTGAAGGAGCGGAAGGTCTATGACCTCGTCGCCGACGCGGCGCTGCCCTTTCGTCGCGTCACGGGCAAGCTCCTCTTCCCGAAAAAAGAGATCGAGGATTGGATCGCGGCCAGCGGTCCAGACGCCGATCGGTCAAGCCAGCGAACGGCGGCTGCGGATTATCCGCTGGTGATGGCCGGCGGACACGATCCTTTGCTCGAATGGGCGCTGCGAGAGTCGCGCTCGGGAATCGCAGCATTGATGGACGGCGCCCTTGACGGTTTGGCGCGCATGCAAGAAAACGCCTGCATCGCGGCCGGTCTGCATATCCCGGCGTCGAACTCCGAAGAGTGGAATGTCGCGGCGGTGAAAAAATCGCTCGGCAAGGAGCCCGTGGCGCTCATCGAATGGGCGAAACGCACGCGCGGCTTGATGTACTCTCCCAAATTAAAGCGTCCAATCAAGAGCCTCGCGGATATTGGAGATCTCAGATTTCAGTCTCGTCAGCCGGAGGCTGGCAGCGAACTGGTTCTAACCGCGCTGCTGTCGAAGGAGGGACTGCTGAAATCCGACCTGAGGTCCGTCGATGCGATCGAGCGCTCGGAAACAGATCTTGCCATGGCGGTTGCAGCGGGGCGGGCCGACGTAGGATTAGGGATCGAGGGGGCGGCGCGCCAATTCCAACTGGAGTTCACCCCGATGATTGTTGAGCGCTTCGACCTGCTCATATGGCGCAAGGCGTTTTTCGATCCGCCGTTCCAGAAGCTCATTCGTTTTTGTGCAAGCGCGCCGTTCCGAGAACGAGCGAGAGCCTTTGGCGGTTATGATTGCGCCGACTTTGGCGCCGTGCATTTCAACGGTCCGTGATGGGGAGAGAATGCGGCTGTCAGCAGCGTAAAGGCGTCCTGCCGTTAGCTCAAACTCCAGCCCTCAATGCGCCATTTTCTCTATCTGGGAGCCGCCCACCCTCAGAGGCTGCTCGGCTCCCAGAGCGTGGGTCAATCGACCGCCACCATAACGTCAGACGATTTGATGATCGCCTTTACCTTCACGCCGGCTTTGAGACCCAGCTCGTCGACGGATTCGTTCGTGATGGACGCCGTGACAGTTAACCCCTTCACATCGATCGCGACATGAGCGGTCGTCGTGCCCAATTTGACCTCTTTAACCGTGCCTTCCAGAACATTGCGCGCAGAAATCTTCATTTTTTTCTCCATTCAGGCCAGAGCTTCTCGCCGGTGGTTTTCGGCTTGCCCACCCGTCGGCTGGACTTCGAGGTGGAACGGCGACTGTTCTTAGGTAGGCCCGCACATATGCGGACGACAAGACGCAAAAAAGCGCATCTTCGCGAGGGTCACGGCTTCCATGAGAAATATTCACGCATATTCGCAGCGCTTTGAGGCAGTGACTGCATGACGGCGAGAGGGGGCTGTCGTGTGACGACATATGGTCGCGCCGCGGTTCACAGCTCGCGCTCGTCCAGCGCCACCGCTTTCACCAGGGCGAACACTTCGTCGCCGACCCTCAAGCCCAGTTCGTCCATAGCGAGCCGCGTCACGGCGGCGATGAGGCGCTCCCCGCCGACAAGCTCCACTGCCGCGAAGGCGAATGGACTGTCATTCGCGTCGATCTTGATCAGACGCCCGCGGAGCATGGTGCGCACGCTGGTGTCGTTCGACGTCGTCCTGGCCAACGCCACATCCGTCGCGCGAACGACGACGCGGGCTGCGCCCTCGGCAATCCGGGCCGCGACAATGATTTCGCCGGCAGGATGGGCGAGCCGCGTGACGCCGTAGCGCTCGTCTATCCGCTCGACCTTCGCCGTAAGTCGGCTCGTAATCGCAAAGCGTCCGCCTTCGATCAGCCGGCTGGCGCTAGGCAGCGTTTCGGCGGGCGCGCCGCGCGCGACGATGCGTCCCTTATCGAGCACCAGGACCTCGTCGGCGAGGCGCTCGATCTCTTCCGCCGCGTGAGACACCAAAAAAATCGGGATGGCGAATTCGTCGCGCATCCGCTCGATCAGTCCCATGATTTCGTGCCGGCGCGGACGGTCGAGCGACGCCATAGGTTCGTCCATGACCAGAAGGCGCGGCGCTGCGAGTAGCGCGCGCGCGAGGCCAACCCTTTGGCGCTCGCCGCCCGAAAGATTCGCTGGCCAGCGCTCGAGCAGATGCGAAACGCCCAGCGTCTCAATAACTGGTTCTAGGGCGACGCGGCGTTCGGCCTTGGGGGTAAAGAATCGGCCGAAAAGAATGTTTGCGCGCACCTTGAGATGCGGAAAGAGGAGCGCGTCCTGAAAGACGAAACCGACCCTGCGCTTCTCGGGCGGAACAAAAATTCCGCGCGACACATCGACGACCGTCTCGCCGGCAAGAATGATTTCGCCCGAGTCGGGCCGCGCCAAACCCGCGATCAAATTGGCCAAGGTTGATTTGCCGGCGCCGGAGGCTCCATGCGCCGCGATCACCCGCGCCGCGCTTTCAAAGGCGCAGGCGAGCGAGAAATCGCCGCGCGAATATGTGACGTCGACAGCGATCACGTTTCGTACCGCGCCCGCCTTTGCAGCAGTTCCGAGACCGCCAGCGCAACGACGGCGATGACGGCTGAGACAGCAGCCAGCCGCATCGCCGCCGCGTCGCCGTCCGGCGCCTGGATCAAGCCATAGATGGCGGCTGGGATGGTGCGCGTTTCGCCCGGGATGCTGGAAACGAAGGTGATGGTTGCGCCAAATTCGCCTAACGCCTTCGCGAAGCCCAAAATCATGCCGACCATGACGCCAGGCAAAGCCAAGGGGAGTTCGACGAGCGCAAAGGCCCACAACGGACTTGCGCCAAGCGAGCGGGCGACCGTGGGAAGACGCCGATCCGCGCTTTCGAAGGACAAGCGGATGGGCCGAATCATGAGCGGAAAGCTCATCACAGCGGCGGCCAGCGCCGCTCCGGTCCAGCGGAATGCGAAGACGATCCCCAGATAATCGGCAAAAAAGGCCCCTAAGGGGCCGTGGCGCCCGAACAGCAGCAGCAATATAAAGCCAGTGACGACCGGGGGCAGCACCAGCGGAAGATGCGTGACCGCGTTGAGCGCCCCATGGCCAGGAAAACGCCAGCGCGCCAAGGCGTAAGCGACGAGGAGCGCCAAGGGCAGCGCCGCGAGGGTCGCCGCGGTGGCGACTTTCAGGCTGAGGCCGATGGCTGTCCAGTCTTGCGGGGTCAGGTCGAGCATTTCTCATAACCGGCGTTCAAACAATTCGATACGCCTTATCCTTGGAGCCGTCGAGGTTGCCGGATAGGCCTGCTCATATGTATGTGCAGGCCCCAGCCCGAATGGCCGCGCCATTTCTGTAGATTTCGCCTTATCTCGCGCTTCGCTTGCGCTGAAAGCATCCGCACTGCGTGGCAGAGGCATAAATGCTTCTTTATCTGGCGCCGCCTTCTCTTGACCCGCTTTGGCTCGCTCTTATCTGCAAATAACTACAGCGTTCAATAACACGAAGGCGCAGGTAGGAAAGTGACGGCGATGATGTGGCGGACGGACGAGGACTTCGATCCGGAGACCTGCGAGCCAAATTTTCAACCGAATGTCTTGCGCAATCTGGATCGATCGATTCTGTATGAAGAGGCCGTGCGCCGCGGCGAGGGCAACATTGCGTCGAGCGGCGCTCTGGTTGTGAGCACCGGCGCTCACACGGGGCGCTCTCCGCAAGACAAATTCATCGTTCGTGACGAAATAACGGAGTCATCGATCTGGTGGGACAACAACCAGGCGATGACGCCTAAACATTTCCGCCGACTTTTCGACGACATGCGCGCACAAGCGCAAGGCATGACGCTTTTCGCGCAGGATCTTTACGCCTGCGCGTCGCCGGCGCATCGGCTGCGCATTCGGGTCTACGCCGAATATGCTTGGCATGCGCTTTTTGCACGCAATCTTCTACTCTGCCCCAGCGATGCCGAGCTGGCGAATTTCATCCCGGATTTGACGATCCTCGATCTGCCGTCCTTTCGCGCCGATCCGGCTCGACACGGCTGTCGCTCAAGCACAGTGATCGCCATCGATTTTTCGCGTCGCGTCGTGCTGATTGGCGGCACGCAATATGCCGGGGAGATCAAAAAATCGATCTTCGGCTATCTCAATTTTCTTTTGCCCGGCAAAGGCGTCCTGCCGATGCATTGCGCGGTAAATGACCATGATAGCGGCGCCGCAGTGTTCTTTGGCCTTTCGGGAACGGGCAAGACGACGCTTTCCGCCGATCCTTCGCGCATGCTTGTCGGCGACGACGAGCATGGTTGGGATCGGAACGGTCTCTTCAATTTCGAAGGCGGCTGCTACGCCAAGGCGATCGACCTGTCGCGCGAGTCGGAGCCCGATATTTACGCCGCCTCCGAGCGCTTCGGCGCGCTCTTGGAAAATGTGGCGCTCGATCCGCTGACGCGATGCGTCGATTTCGAGGACCGGTCGAAAACCGAAAATACCCGCATCGCCTATCCGCTGGACTTCATCGCCAATGCTTCGGCGACGGGGCGGGCGAGCCATCCAAAGAACATTGTCATGCTGAGTTGCGACGCCTTCGGCGTTCTGCCGCCTATCGCAAAGCTCAACCCTGCGCAGGCGATGTATCATTTTCTGTCCGGTTACACAGCGAAAGTCGCGGGGACAGAGAAGGGCGTGCAGGAGCCGCAGGCCGTTTTTTCGACGTGCTTTGGCGCGCCCTTTATGCCGCGGCATCCGGCGGAATACGCCAATCTGCTGCGCCAATTCATGGCGGAGCAAGAAGCGGACTGCTGGCTCGTCAACACCGGCTGGACGGGCGGCAAATATCTTATGGGGCGGCGCATGCCGATCGCCGTAACGCGCGCGCTGCTTCGTGCCGCGCTCGATGGCTCGATCGCAGAGGGCGGGTTCCGCGCCGATCCATGGTTTGGGCTGTCCGTGCCGCTGGAAGTTCCCGGCGTGGATCAGGCGCTGCTTGATCCAATCCGGACGTGGCCGTCGCGCGAGCAATTCGCCGAAACGGCGGGAGAATTGGTCGAGATGTTCCGCGCCAATTTTGAGGTCTTCGCCCCCTTCGTCGACAGTGAGGTGCTCGGCGCGCAGCCCCGTGGGAGCCGCCCGCAGACGATGACGGCATAAGCTCTAGCGTTGCAGCGCTCGACGTCTTGAAACGCCTCAAGCGAGGGAAATATAGCGTCTCATATCGGCGTGCGTCTTTGGAGGATGCTTATGCGCCACTGGACGCCTAAATTCGACTTCGATCTCGGCGACGTCGCTGAGCGCGTGCGCGGCGAAATAGAATCCTTCGCGACCAAGGAGATAGCGCCCCGCGCCAAGGAGATCGACGCAAGCAACGCCTTTCCCAACGATCTTTGGCCAAAGCTCGGAGCCCTCGGCGCGCTCGGCCTGACGGTGCATGAGGATTACGGCGGCGTCGGCCTTGGCTATCTCGAACATGTCCTGGCGATGGAGGAGATCAGCCGCGCCTCGGCGTCGGTGGGGCTTTCCTATGGCGCGCATTCGAATCTTTGCGTCAATCAGATTCATCGCAATGGTTCGTACAACCAGAAGCGGCGCTATTTGCCGCCGCTCGTCTCCGGCCGGCATATTGGCGCGCTGGCCATGTCTGAGCCTGCGGCGGGATCCGACGTCACTGACATGCGGCTGAGCGCGCATAAGCGCGGCGATTTCTATATCCTCAACGGCAACAAGATGTGGGTAACAAACGGTCCCGACGCCGATATCGTGATCGTCTATGCAAAGACCGATCTGGAAGCGGGCGCCCACGGCATCACCGCCTTTATTGTCGAACGCACATTTCCTGGCTTTGTGTCGACCCCAAAGCTCGACAAGCTCGGCATGCGCGGCTCCAACACCTGCGAGCTGATTTTTCAAGACTGCGAAGTCCCCGAGGAGAACGTGTTGGGGCGGCCTGAGTGCGGCGTCAACGTGCTGATGAGCGGTCTCGACTATGAGCGTGCGGTGCTCGCTGGCGGCCCGCTCGGCATCATGCAGGCCTGCATGGATGTCGTGCTCCCCTATGTGCACGAGCGCAAGCAGTTCGGTCAGCCGATCGGCGAATTCGAGCTCATGCAGGGCAAGCTCGCCGACATGTATACCGCTCTAACCGCCACGCGCGCCTATGTGTACGCCGTCGCGAAGGCATGCGACCGCGGCCGCGTCACGCGCAAGGACGCCGCCAGCGCGATTCTGTTCGCCGCTGAGCGCGCCACCTGGATGACTCTGGAAGCCATTCAATGCCTGGGCGGCAATGGCTACATGAACGATTATCCGACAGGCCGGCTGCTGCGCGACGCCAAGCTCTATGAGATCGGCGCGGGAACGAGCGAAATCCGCCGCATGTTGATCGGCCGCGAATTGTTTCAGGAAACTGCCTAATCTTAAGAGCGTAAGTCAAATGCCCGTCATCGAAAGCTCACTCGACGCGCGCGCCGGCGACTACGCCGAAAATCACGCGACGATGGTTGAGCGCGTCGACGAGATAAAGCGTATTGCAAAGAATATTCGCGCCGGCGGCGGCGACGCCGCGCGTGAGCGCCATCTTGCGCGCGGCAAAATGCTGGCTCGAGAGCGCATCGACGCATTGCTCGACCCTTTCTCGCCCTTCCTCGAAATTGCGCCTTTCGCCGCGCATGAGATGTACGATGGCCGCGTCGCTTGCGCCGGCGTCGTAGCCGGGATTGGCCGTGTAAGCGGGCGCGAATGCATGATCGTCGCCAATGACGCGACGGTGAAAGGCGGCGTGTATTTCCCGATGACGGTTAAGAAGCATCTGCGCGCGCAAGAAATCGCGGCGCAAAATTGTCTGCCTTGCCTTTATTTGGTTGATTCCGGCGGCGCGCATCTTGCCAGTCAGGAAGAGGTTTTCCCAGATCGCGATCATTTCGGCCGCATCTTTTACAACCAAGCGACGATGTCGGCCCGCGGAATCCCTCAGATCGCGGTCGTCATGGGCTCCTGCACCGCGGGCGGCGCCTATGTGCCGGCGATGTGCGACGAGACCATTATCGTTCGTAATGAGGGCGCCATCTTTCTTGCGGGTCCGCCGCTCGTTCAGGCCGCAACGGGCGAAGTCGTGAGCGCAGAGGAGCTTGGCGGCGCGGATGTGCATTGCCGCCGTTCCGGCGTCGCCGATCATTACGCCGAGAATGATAGGCATGCGCTAGCGATCGCGCGCGCGACCGTCGCCAATCTCGGCGATGCGACGCCTATCGCCACGCCAGCCCAAGAACCTGAGGAGCCTCGATACGATGCTGCGGAAATTTACGGCTTGCTGCCCTATGACCGTCGCAAGCAGTTCGATGTCCGGGAGGTGATCGCGCGCCTAGTCGACGCCAGCGCGTTTGACGAGTTTAAGCAACTTTATGGAACGACCTTGGTGACCGGCTTTGCCCATATCCACGGCTATCCCGTCGGCGTCGTCGCGAATAATGGCGTGCTTTTCTCGGAGAGCGCGCAAAAGGGCGCGCATTTCATCCAGCTTTGCGCCAAGCGCAAGACGCCTCTTCTTTTCCTGCAAAACACCACCGGCTTTATGGTCGGCGCGAAATATGAAAGCGGCGGGATTGCGAAGGAAGGGGCGAAGATGGTCACGGCGGTCGCCACGGCGGCCGTGCCGAAACTGACGCTCATTGTCGGGGGGAGTTTCGGCGCGGGCAATTACGCGATGTGCGGGCGCGCCTATTCTCCTCGATTTTTGTGGATGTGGCCGAACGCCCGCATCGGCGTCATGGGGGGCGAGCAAGCGGCGAGCGTCCTGGCGCGCGTGAAGCGCGAAGCAATGCAGACGCAGGCCGCTCCTTTTACGGCAGATGACGAGGAAGCCTACGCCCGGCCCATTCGGGAGCAATATGACCGGCAAAGCCAACCTCTGTATTCGAGCGCGCGACTGTGGGACGACGGAATTATCGATCCGCTCGACACAAGGCGAGCCATCGGCCTTGCCTTGTCGATCGCCCTGAAAGTTCCGATCGAAGAAACACGCTTTGGACTGTTCCGCATGTGAGTAACCCAGATGCCTACCTTGATTGAGTCGACTGATGCACGTGGCGTGGCCACCCTGCGGCTGAACCGCCCTGAGAAGCGTAATGCGCTCGACGGGTCGCTCATGGAGGCGCTGCATGAGGCCCTCCGGCGGCTCGATGAACGCGCCGACGTGCGGCTTGTAACGCTCGAAGCGGTTGGCGACGACTTCTGCGCCGGGGCGGACATCGACTGGATGATGGCTGGCGCGCATAAGACATTTGAGCAGAATGAAGATGACGCAATGGCGCTTGCTCAAATGCTTTCTGTCCTCGACAGATTGTCAAAGCCGACAGTTGCAGTGGCTCACGGCGCGGCCATTGGCGGCGGAGTCGGACTCATCGCTTGCTGCGACATTGTTCTGGTTTCCGACGACGCCTTTTTTTCGCTCAGCGAGGTGAGGCTTGGCGTCATTCCAGCGGTGATTGCGCCCTTTCTTATTCGCGCAATTGGAATGCGCCAGGCGCGACGACTGGCGCTTTCGGGAAAGACAATTTTCGCAGAAGCGGCGCTTGCGATGGGCCTGGTGCATCACGTCAGCCCCAAGAAAGGGCTTAGCGCTGCTTGCGCTTCGATCGTGGAGGAGCTGTTGAGCGGCGCGCCGGGCGCACAGGCCGACATAAAGGATTTTCTGGCGCGCTGCTATGGCCGCTGCATTGACGATAATCTTCTGCGCGAAGCGGCGCATCGTTTGGCGGTCCGACGAAAAACCGATGAGGCGAAACAAGGTCTGCGTGCGTTTCTAGAGACCCGCAGATCGAACCGGGACGCCGCACGGACTGTCTGAAATGATGCGTAAGCTGCTCATCGCGAATAGGGGAGAGATCGCTTGCCGCATCGCGCGAACCGCTCGCCGCTTAGGCGTCGCGACGGTCGCGGTTTATTCCGACGCCGATGCGCGGGCGCTTCACGTCGACCTCGCCGACGAAGCCTTTCCGCTCGGGCCGCCGCCGGCGCACGAGAGCTATCTTGCGATTGAGAAGCTGATTGCGGTCGCGCGCCGTTCTGGCGCAGACGCTGTCCACCCTGGTTACGGCTTTCTCTCCGAGAATGCGGCATTTGCTGAAGCCTGCGCGGAGAACGGATTGATCTTTGTCGGGCCGCCTGCTCCTGCCATGCGTCTCCTTGGGTCGAAGATGGCCGCCAGGAAACTCGCGGCGCGCGCGGGCGTTCCGGTAGCGCCGGGCTCTGAGGGGTCGGACGATGAAGAGTTGACGCGCGCTGCCCATCGCATCGGTTTCCCGCTGCTGGTCAAAGCGGCGGCGGGCGGCGGCGGGCGCGGCATGAGGATCGTCCATCAAGCCTCTGAACTCGGCGCGGCTCTAGAGAGCGCACGGCGCGAGACGCGCGCCGCCTTTGGGGACGACGCCCTGCTGATCGAGAAATATCTCGTGGGGCGCAAGCATGTCGAAATCCAGATTTTCGCTGATGCGCAGGGCGGAATTATTTCCTTTCCCGCGCGCGACTGTTCAATACAGCGCCGCAACCAGAAGATCATGGAGGAGACGCCCCCGTCGATTGTTGCCGAGCGGCTAGGCGCGCAATTGAGCGAGGCGGCAATTCGCATAACCCGCGCCGCCGGCTACGTCGGCGCAGGCACGGCGGAGTTTCTTGTCGCAGGAAACGACTTCTATTTTCTCGAGATGAACACAAGGCTTCAGGTCGAGCATCCGATCACCGAAATGATCACGGGTCAGGATTTGGTTGAATGGCAATTGCGCGTCGCCTGCGGTGAAGCGCTGCCGTTAGATCAGAACGGGTTGGCGCCCCACGGTTGCGCGATCGAGGTTCGGATCTGCGCTGAGGACCCGGCGAAGGGCTTCCTGCCTTCGGTCGGAAGGATCGCACATCTTCGCCCGCCAAGCGAAAGCGCGTTTTTACGGATCGATGCTGGCCTGCGAAAGGGCGATAGCATTACGCCCTACTATGATTCGCTGATCGCGAAGCTTATTGTATTTGGCGAAGAGCGCTCGCAAGCGCTCTGCCGTCTGCAAGCAGCGCTGAGCACGTTCGAGATTGTCGGCGTTGCGACAAATTTAGATCTTCTCCGCAGGGTCGCAGGAAGCCCGGTCGTCATGCGTGGTGACTACGACACCCAATTCGTCGAAGCCAATCTTCGCGCGCTCATACAACATGGCGCGGCGCCGTCGGATTGTGACGATATTCTTTTGGCGGCGGCCTGCGCCCATGTGCTGACAAATGTTCGACGCATGGAGCATGAAGCGAATCTTGCAACGAGAGATCAATGGTCGCCATGGGCCGCCGCGGACGCCTGGCGGCTCAATGATCGTCCGGCCCAGGAACTACGCTTCATTGAAGGCTCGCGTGTGATGTCGGCGCGGGTCCAACCTGTGCAAGCCGGCATGTTTCGTATGACAACCTGCGAGTCGTCCGTCCTTGTCGAAGCGCATTTTCGCGAAGATCGGCTCAATCTTTATCTTGACGGCGTCAAGCACGACGTCGGCTTGGTCTTCTTCGAGGGGCGCATTGTCGTCATTGTCGGCGGCCGCAACTTTGCTTTGCAAGTGGCGAATACGACGGCAGCTTCTGCATGCCAAGGCGTTGCCGACGGACGGCTATCCGCGCCCATGCCGGCGACGGTCACACGCGTAACAGTGCGGCCGGGCGACATGGTGGCGAAGGGAGACCCTCTTGTCGTTCTAGAGGCGATGAAGATGGAGATCACGCTTTCGGCGCCGTGGGACGGCGTCATCGAAAGCATCCATTGCGCGGAGGGCGATATGGTGCGGGAGGGCGCGGAAGTCGTGCTGCTGCGAGACAGAGAATTAGCATGAGCATTCCCCCCCGCGTCAGTCTCGTCGAGGTCGGTCCTCGAGACGGTCTTCAGAATGAGCGCGTATCTCTATCGCCGCAGATTCGTGCGGAGTTCGTCACTCGCCTTGCCGCCGCGGGGTTGTCGCGCATAGAAGCGGGAAGCTTTGTTTCGCGCCAGGCAGTCCCTCAGATGGCGGGGACCGACCAGTTGTTCGCGCTTGTCCATGGCGATTCGCTTCGATTGAGCGCGCTCGTTCCAAATTTGCGCGGGCTTGAAGACGCGCTCGCAGCCGGCGTGCGCGAGATCGCGGTTTTTGCTGCGGCTTCGGAGAGCTTTTCGCAGCGGAACGTCAATTGCTCCGTCGCCGAAAGTCTGGATCGCTACGCGCGGCTGGTCGCCGAGGCCGCCAAGCATGGCGTCATTGCTCGCGGCTATGTCTCCTGCGCGCTGGGCTGCCCTTATGAGGGAGAAGTCGACAGCGCGCGCGTGGCCGCGATTGCCCGCGCCTTCATCGAGATGGGCTGTTTTGAAATTTCGCTCAGCGACACGATCGGCGTCGGCGCGCCTTTGCGCGCGCGCGGCCTCGTCGAACGTACCGCGCGCGACATTCCGCTCGAGAAAATTGCGGTGCATTTTCACGACACTTATGGGCAGGCTCTCGCAAATATTCTTGCGTGCCTTGAAGCAGGCGTCGCTGTCATCGATAGTTCCGTGGCTGGTCTCGGCGGCTGTCCTTTCGCGCCGGGCGCAGCCGGCAATGTGGCGACCGAGGATGTTGTTTATATGTTGCTTGGCATGGGAGTGGAAACCGGCGTCGACCTCGATAAGCTCGTCGAGGCGGGCGCTTTCGCTTGCCGGCAATTGCGCCGAACGACGTCGAGCCGCGTCGCGCAAGCCTATTTCGCGCGGAGAGCGCGTAGCGCAGAGGCGCAGGGCTGCGCGCAAGGTTGAGGCGGGAGACTTGCCGGGAAGCTTCGCCGCGACAGATTCACCGTAGCTCTTGAGGCGCATGAAATGTCGTCATCCTTCGGCCTAACTGCGGAGCAGTGCGCCATCCGAGAGATGGCGAGCGCCTTTTCACGCGATCATATCGCGCCATTCGCATTGGCTTGGGATCGCGACAAATTCTTTCCTGTCGACACGCTTCGCGAAGCGGCGAAGCTTGGCATGGCTGCAATCAATGTGCGCGAAGCCTCTGGCGGCTCCGGGCTGACGCGCTTCGACGCCGCGCTCGTTTTCGAAGCGCTCGCCATGGGCTGTCCAACGGTGGCCGCCTATCTTTCCATTCACAATATGTGCGCCTCGCTGATCGATTCGTTCGGTGACGTGCGGCAGATCGATCAATGGGTTGGAAAGCTCGCGACGCTGGAAATGCTTTCGAGCTATTGCCTGACGGAAGCCGACAGCGGCTCCGACGCGGCGGCGCTGCGCACGCGGGCGGAGAGACATGGCGACTATTATGTGCTGCGCGGCGAGAAGCAGTTCATCTCCGGCGCCGGAGCAGGCGGCGCCGACCATCTTTATATCGTCATGGCGCGCACCGGCGGAAACGGACCCGATGGCGTTTCGGCGTTCGCCATCGAGGGCGCAACATCGGGACTGAGATTCGGCGCGCTCGAGCACAAAATGGGATGGAATGCGCAGCCCACCCGAGCGGTGATTTTCGACGATTGCCGCGTGCCGGCCGAAAATTTGATCGGCCGCGAGGGAGACGGATTCAAGATCGCGATGTCGGCGCTCGATGGCGGCCGGCTGAATATCGGCGCCTGTTCGCTCGGCGGCGGGCAGGCTGCGCTCGACCGCGCGCTTGTCTATATGCGCGGACGCAAGGCCTTCGGGCGCACGCTTGACGAGTTTCAGGCCCTGCAGTTTCGCCTCGCGGACATGGCCACGCAGCTGGAAGCCGCCCGCGCGCTGCTTTGGCGCGCAGCCGCCGCGCTGGACGCGCGGGCGCCCGGCGCGTCAACACTCTGCGCCATGGCGAAGCGCGTCGCGACCGACGCAGGCTTCGCCGTCGCCAATGAAGCGCTGCAACTGCATGGAGGTTACGGCTATTTGAGCGACTATGGAATCGAGAAGCTGGTGCGCGATCTTCGAGTCCATCAGATTCTCGAAGGCACGAATGAGATCATGCGCCTCATCGTCGCGCGTGCGCTTTTGCGGGGATGACATGCAGGAATTGATCGTCTCGCGCACAGGCCGCTTGGGTCTCATCCGTCTTAATCGACCCAAATCGCTGAACAGCCTGACGTTGCAGATGGTACGCGATTTCCGGCTGGCTCTGGATGATTTCGGCGCCAACGAGAACATCTGCGCGGTCCTCGTGACCGGCGAGGGGGAGCGCGGCCTTTGCGCGGGCGGCGACATAAGGGCGCTCTATGATCTCCCGGTGGCGGAGAGGGGAGCTTTCAAAGATTTTTGGCGCGAGGAATATGAGCTCAACGCGCGCATCGCTTCATTTCCCAAGCCATATGTCGTGATCATGGACGGCGTCGTGATGGGCGGCGGCGTCGGCATATCCGCGCATGGCAATAGACGCGTGGTCACCGGAGCGCACGCGTCTCGCCATGCCAGAGGTAGGCATCGGCTTTATTCCTGATGTCGGCGGGACTTGGCTTCTGTCGCGCGCCGAGGAGATCGGGATCTACATGGCGCTATCCGGCGCGACCGTGACGGCCGCCGACGCGATCGATGCGGATATGGCCGATCTTTTAATCCGCGGCGAAGACATCCCAAGGTTGACCGAAGATATTTGTAGAATTCAAAGCGCCGGCGACGTTGACGCCATTCTGCGGCATTTTGCGCAGGACAAAGGCGATGGTCCTCTCGCGCAGTGGAGGCCGCTGCTCGCGACGACCATGCGCTACGAAGAGATTGCGCAGATCATTGCCGCGCTTGAGAAGGAGCCTTCGGATTTCGCCCGGCGTCTTGCGATTGAAATCGGATCGAAATCGCCGACGAGCCTCAAGGTCACTCATGCGCTGCTGAAACGCGCTGCGGCTGCGCCGAATGTCGAGACTTGCCTTGTCAATGAATTCCGAGCGGCGTCACAAATGCTCTTAGCCAATGATCTCTACGAAGGCATTCGCGCGGCGATCGTCGACAAGGACCGGCGTCCGCAATGGTCGCCGAAGACGCTGGGCGAGGTCAGCGAGGCGATTGTCGAGGCTATTCTTGCTGGCGATGGATCGCCGCCGCCGAGCTTCACATCCTGGCCGGCAGCGCCATATCCTCGCTGGGAAGGCCGCTTAGCCAGCCTAGCACAGATAGGCGCGCCATGAGCGCAGAAAATCCAGTTGTCATCCTTGGCGCGGCGCGCACGCCGATCGGCGCCTTTCTCGGCGAAATGAAAGCCGTGACGGCGCCGCAGCTCGGCGCACGAGCGATAGAGGCTGCAGTGACGCGCGCAAACATTGCGCCGACCGATGTCGATGAAGTCGTCATGGGCTGCGTTCTCTCGGCGGGCATTGGCCAGGCGCCTGCGCGGCAAGCGTCGCTCGCCGCAGGCCTGCCGAAGGAGGCTGGCGCGGTCACAGTCAATAAGATGTGCGGATCGGGCATGAAGGCGGTCATGCTGGCCCATGATCAGATTTTGGCGGGCAGCGCGCGAGTGATGGTCGCCGGCGGCATGGAGAGCATGAGCAACGCGCCCTATCTCCTCGATCGCGCCCGCTCCGGCTATCGCATGGGCCATCGCAAGGTTCTCGACCATATGTTTCTCGATGGTCTCGAAGACGCCTATGAAAAGGGGCGTCTGATGGGCTCCTTCGCTGAAGATTGCGCGACGGAATATCAATTCACGCGCGAGATGCAGGACGCCTTTGCATTGACCTCGCTTACGCGCGCACAACGCGCGACGGCCGAGGGCGGCTTCGCCAAGGAAATTGCGCCATTGATCGTGAGAGACGGCGCAAGCGAACGCGAGGTATTAGCCGACGAACTTCCGGCGAAGGCGAAAGCGGAAGATATCGCCCGCCTCAAACCCGCCTTTCGAGAAGACGGCTCCATCACCGCCGCGAACGCCAGCGCCATTTCGGATGGCGCGGCGGCGCTTACGCTGATGCGCCTCGACGAGACGGAGCGTCGCGGCTTGGCGCCGATCGCCGCCATTCGCGGTCAGATCACAGTCGCGGGCGAGCCCAGCCGTTTCTCCGTGATGCCGATCGAGGCGATCCGGCGCCTGTTGCAAAAAGTCGGATGGGAATCGAAAGACGTTGATCTTTTCGAGATCAACGAGGCTTTCGCCGTCGTCGTCATGGCGGCGATGCGTGATCTCGATCTGCCGCACAGCAAGGTCAATATTCACGGCGGCGCTTGCGCGCTCGGCCATCCCATTGGCGCGTCGGGCGCGCGCATCATGGTGACCCTTCTCGCCGCGCTGGAAAAATATGGCTTGCGGCGCGGCGTCGCCTCGCTCTGCATCGGCGGCGGAGAAGCGACGGCTGTCGCCATCGAGCGACTCTGATTAACGCCAGCGGCGCAGCCGCGTCATCTTTCGCAGCCGGTCGATCGCAAGGCTCGTCGCCGCTTCCAGCGGCGGAGCGTTTATCTTGCGCGCGCGCTCAAGCGTCATGCGCACATTGCGTCCGATCTTTTCCTCGATCGCGGCGAAGGCGCTCGCTTCGCCGCCGCCCTTATATTCGGTCGCCGCGCAAATCACGCCGCCGGCGTTAGCGATAAAGTCGGGAATGCTGACGATTCCCCGCTCGAACATCATGCGCTCCGCTTCCGGCGTCGCAGGAATATTGGCTCCCTGCACGACCAACTTGCAATCGAGCATGGGCACATTGTCGGCGCGCAGAACGTCGGGCCGCGCAGCAGGAATCCAAATGTCGCAGGGCAGGGCGATCAGCGCGTCATGGCTGATCAATTGCGCGCCTTCGAGCTCCACGACGCTTCTGGCCTGACGCCGGAGCGCAAGAAGCGCGTCGATGTCGAGGCCGTTCTCATCCGCGATCGCGCCTCGACTGTCGGAGGCGCCAACGAGCCGCGCGCCCTTGCGCGCGAGAAAGCGCGCCGCATGGCTGCCGACGGCGCCAAATCCCTGCACGACGATGCGGGCGCCCTGCAGCGAAAGGTTAATGAAGGGCGCGGCCGCTTCAGCCGCGACGGTGACGCCAAATCCAGTCGCGCCGATCTCGTCGAGCGGGATGCCGCCGATCTCCGCGGGCAGGCCGACCGAACGGCCGATCTCGTCATGCACCCAGGCCATGGCGGTCTCATCGGTGCCCATGTCGGGTCCGGGGATGTAGTCCACAAGCTGTTCGATGGATTTGGCGAAAACGCGAATGAGCCGCTCCTTGCTTTCAAGCGGCATTTCAGGATCGCCGAAGATCACGGACTTCGCGCCGCCATGCGGCAGGCCGCAGGCGGCGTTCTTGAACGTCATCGCGCGCGCGAGGCGGTAACACTCCCGCACGCTGACGTCGGGCGCCATGCGCGTGCCGCCGATCGCGGGACCGGCGACGACATTGTCGATCACAACGACCGCGCGCAGATCGACGGATGGCGACCAGATATGGATGATCTTCGCTGGTCCAAATTCGTCGCGAAAAATGAAGGGATCTGTTTCAGGCTCCAGCAACATGAACCGATAAATTGTGGGCCGCCATCCCTCGTCAAGACCTCTCGTCCAGGCTTTTCTTCTTGCGCTGCGGCGCCGGGCGAGGCTAGCCAAAATTTTAGTGACGGGACCGTGACGAGCCTTAGCCGCGCCCTACTTTGCCATCATGACCGGAACAGCGCCGGCGGCGGAAGTTAAGGGCATGGGCCTCGATATTCACATTGACGTCGTCCAATTGCTGTCGCCGACCGGCGAAATCAGTAAAGCCGCGAGCAGCGAGTCCAGGAATGTCGGGCGGCTGCTGGATTTCTACTGCGCCATGACTCGCACGCGTATTTTCGATAATAAAGCGATCTCATTGCAGCGAACCGGCCAGTTGGGCACCTTCGCTTCCGCCTTGGGCCAGGAGGCGGTCGGGGTGGGCGTCGCCGCCGCAATGGCCGAGCGCGATATCCTCGTTCCCTCCTATCGCGATCACGCCGCGCAGTTCTACCGCGGCATGTCGATGTCGGAGTGCCTGCTTTACTGGGGCGGCGACGAGCGCGGCAGCGACTTCGCGAAAGCGCGGGGCGATTTCCCCAATTGCGTGCCGGTGGCGACCCAGGCGCCGCAGGCGGTCGGCGCCGCCTACGCGCTGATGGCGCGCAAGCAGGATCGGGTCGTCGTCACCTTTATCGGAGACGGCGGCACATCGAATGGCGCGTTCTATGAAGCGCTGAACATGGCCGGCGTTTGGAAGACGCCCGTCGTCTTCGTCATCAGCAATAACCGCTGGGCGATCTCGACGCCGCGTGAGCTGGAAAGCGCGGCGGAGACGCTGGCGCAAAAGGGCGTCGCCGCCGGCATCGAAGGGCGTCAGGTGGACGGCAACGACGTCATCGCGGTGCATGAGGTCGCGCGCGCCGCCATAGACAAGGCGCGGAGCGGCGGCGGCCCGACGCTGATCGAGGCGCTGACCTATCGTCTCGGCGATCATACGACGGCTGACGACGCGTCGCGCTATCGCGATCCGGATATCGTGCGGGCGGAATGGGCGCGCGAGCCGATCAGCCGGTTGCGCGCCTATCTGATCAGCGAAGGCGCATGGTCCAAGGAGCAGGAAGCGGCGCTTCACAAGGAGTGCGCCAGCGAGGTCGAGCGAGAGGTCGGCCTTTATCTCGGCGCGCCGCCGCTTGGCTCCGACGCCATGTTCGAACATCTTTACGCGTCGCTGCCGCGGTCGCTGGAGCGCCAGCGCGAGGAGGCGCGCCGCTTCTCTAAAACCGGCGGTGGCGATCATGGCTGAGGTCACGCTCGTTGAGGCCGTCAATCTGGCGCTCGCCCGCGCAATGGCGGAGGACGAGGGCGTGCTGCTGCTCGGCGAGGACATCGGCGTCAATGGCGGCGTCTTTCGCGCGACCGTTGGGCTGCAGTCCCGTTTCGGCCGCGAGCGCGTCATCGATACGCCGCTTGCGGAAGGCGCCATCGCGGGCGTCGCGGTCGGCATGGCCGCGATGGGGCTGAAGCCCGTCGCCGAGATTCAGTTTTCCGGCTTCATCTATCCGGCCATCGATCAGATCATCAACCACGCGTCGCGGCTGCGCAATCGCACCCGTGGCCGCATGAGCTGCCCCATGGTGCTTCGCTCGCCTTGCGGCGCTGGCATTCATGCGCCGGAGCATCACTCCGAGAGCCCCGAGGCGCTCTTCGCACATATGCCGGGACTGCGCGTCGTCGCGCCTTCCTCGCCGATGCAGGCTTATGGCCTGCTGCTCGCGGCGATACGCGACCCCGATCCCGTCATTTTTCTGGAACCCACGCGGCTCTATCGCCTGTTCCGGCAGGAAGTGTCGGATGACGGCGAGGCGCTGCCGCTTGACGCCTGTTTCGTCCTTCGCGAGGGCGCGGACGCCACGGTGGTCACCTGGGGCGCAATGGTTCCCGACACGCTCGCCGCCGCCGACAGGCTGCTGGAGCAAGGCGTCACGATTGAAGTGATCGACGCCGCCACACTAAAGCCGCTCGACATGGAAACGATTCTACGCTCCGTCGAAAAGACCGGGCGCTGCGTCATTGTGCATGAGGCGCCGCGCACGGCTGGTCTCGGCGCCGAGATCGCCGCGGAGATTGTCGAGCGCGCGCTCTACTCGCTCCTCGCGCCGGTCAAACGCGTCACAGGCTATGACGTGGTCGTGCCGCTCGCCAAACTGGAGAAGCAATATATTCCAAGCGTGGATCGCATCATTGACGGCGTGCGCAGCGTGATGGAGCAGGCATGAATATTTTTCGACTCCCAGATCTCGGAGAAGGATTGCAGGAAGCGGAACTCGTCGAATGGCGCGTGGCGGCGGGCCAGGAAGTCGACATCGACCAACCGCTCGTCGCCGTCGAGACGGCCAAGGCCGTCGTCGAAATTCCGTCGCCGCGCGCTGGCCGCATCGAGCGTCTCTTCGGCGCAGCGGGCGAGGTGATCCGCATCGGCGCGCCGCTGGTCGGCTTTGAAGGCCCTGGCGAAGACGCCGGCTCCGTTGTCGGCGCCGTTCAAAGCAGTCCCGCCGTGCTTCGTGACGAACCTATTTCGCTCGCGCATGGGGGTGGCGCGATACGCGCGGCGCCGGCCGTGCGCGCGCTGGCGCGCAAGCTCAATGTCGATCTGTCGATGGTGACGCCGTCGGGCGCCGATGGGCTCATCATGGCGCAAGATGTCGAGCGCGTCGCGAAAATCCTGAGCGAGGCTGAGGCGGCGGAGCCGCTGCGCGGCGTGCGGCGCGCCATGGCGCGCAACATGGCGCAGGCGCAGGCCGAAGTCGCCGCCGCGACGATCATGGACGATGCGGATATTGAGCTCTGGCCGCAAGGCGCGGACACGACCGGGCGGCTGATCCGAGCGCTTGTCAAAGGCTGTCAGGCCGAGCCGGCGCTCAACGCCTGGTTCGAAGCCCAGTCTCTGGGGCGGCGGGTCCTGAAAAAGATCGATCTCGGCGTCGCCATCGACCTGCCTGAGGGTCTGTTCGTTCCGGTTTTGCGGGATGTCGGCAATCGCGACCCGCAAGACATTCGCGCAGGACTGGATCGCTTGCGTGAGGATGCGGCGGCGCGGCGCATTCCTCCGGAAGAGCTGCGCGGGGCGACCATTACGCTTTCCAATTTCGGCATGATCGCCGGGCGCTACGCCGCGCCCGTCGTGCTGCCGCCGACTGTCGCGATCCTTGGCGCCGGGCGCATCCGCCGCGAGGTGGTCGCTGCGGACGGCGCGCTGGCGGCGCATCGAATCCTGCCATTGAGCCTGACTTTCGATCACCGTGTGGTGACGGGCGGCGAGGCGGGTCGGTTCCTGGCGGCGGTCATCGAGGATTTGCAGAAGGCTATGTGAGTCGTCCAGCTTCCGGCTGCGTGTCCGGATGGGCGGCGACAAAAGCGGGATGCTCGCGGCAGGCGGCCTCGACGGCAAGAATGTTTGGGAGTCGATCGAAAGAGATGTCGTAGCGCCGCGCGTTATAGAGCTGCGGAATAAGGCACACATCGGCGAGCGAAGGCGCCGCGCCGAAGCTGAAGGGGGCCGGGAGCGATCAGCGCGTCGAGCGCCGCCAGTCCGTCTGAAAATCCAGCGGCTGCGCCACTCGTCGATCTCGCGCGGCCCCGCGCCGAAGCTTTCCTCCAGCGCCTTTATCACGCGCAAATTCGTCAGGGGGTGAACGTCGCAGGCGATGGTCAGCGCCGCCGCTCGAACCTTGGCGGCCAGCACAGGATCGGCAGGCAGGAGCGGAGGCTTCGGCTTGAGCGTTTCGAGATAGTCGATGATCGCCAGCGACTGCGTGATCAGCGCGCCGTCGTCGAGCTCAAGCGTTGGCACAAGCGCGAGCGGATTTTTCTTACGATAGGCGGGCTCGCGATGCTTTCCTTCCAGGAGATGCACAGGGCGGCGTTCGACCACGAGGCCTTTTAACGCCAGCGCGATCCGCACTCGATAAGCGGCGGACGAACGAAAGTAGTCGTAGAGAATCATAGGCCTTCAATCGGAACAACGCTGCAATATCTATGTAGCAGAGTGAAGCTAGCTGCATAGAGGCCTCGTCATGGATCCGCTGTCTCGCGGCCCGGCGATCAACGCCGAAAATCCGATGGGCACGGACGGGTTCGAATTCGTCGAATTCGCCCATCCCGATCCGCCGCAACTCGCTGCGCTATTCGAAACCATGGGCTTTGTTCCCGTGGCGCGCCATCGCTCGAAGGATGTGACGCTCTACCGTCAGGGTGACGTCAATTATGTGCTGAATGCGGAGCCAAGCAGTTTCGCCGCGGACTTCCAGAAGGCGCATGGCCCTTCGGTTTGCTGCATCGGATTTCGCGTCGTCGACGCCGCTTTCGCTGTCCGTCGCGCCGCCTCGCTCGGCGTAAAGTCGGTAAACTTCGGCGTCGGACCGATGGAGCTCAATATTCCGGCGATCGAAGGCGTCGGCGGCTCCCTGATTTATCTCGTCGACAGATATGGCGAAAGCGGATCGATCTGGGACGTCGATTTCCGCTGGACGGCCGAACGCGATCCCAAGCCCGTCGGCGCGGGGCTGACGACGATCGACCATCTCACCCATAACGTCTATCGCGGACATATGGATGCGCTGGCGCAATGGTATGAGCGCATTTTCAACTTTCGTGAAATTCGCTATTTCAACATTGAGGGAAAGCTGACTGGCTTGCGCTCGCGCGCCATGACGAGTCCCTGCGGCAAGATCCGCATTCCAATCAACGAAAGCGCCGATGAGAAAAGCCAGATCGAGGAGTTTCTGGCTGGCTACCGAGGGGAGGGGATACAGCATATCGCCTGCGCCTGCCGCGATATCTATGAGACGGTATCGACGCTTCGTAACCGCGGCTTCGAATTCATGCCTTCACCGCCGGGCGCCTATTACGAGGCGCTGGCGCGTCGCCTGCCGGGACATGGCGAACCGACGCAACGACTGCAGGAACTGGGCATCTTGATGGACGGCGTCACAACGGGCGCGAAACGTCTGCTCTTACAGATTTTCTCCAAGACGGTTATCGGCCCGATCTTCTTTGAGTTCATCCAGCGCAAGGGCGACGAGGGATTTGGCGAAGGCAATTTTCGTGCGCTGTTCGAGTTGATCGAAGAGGACCAGATTCGTCGCGGGGTCTTGAAACAGGCAGGATGACGATGCCCGACCCGCAATATTTGCATGGTTTTGGCAATCATTTCCAAAGCGAAGCGCTGCCGGGCGCTTTGCCGGTTGGTCAGAATTCGCCGCAGCGCTGTCCTTATGGGCTCTATGCGGAGCAATTGTCCGGGTCCGCTTTCACGGCGCCGGGCCATACCAATCGACGCGCCTGGCTTTATCGCATCCGTCCGTCTGTGCTGCACGCGAAACGGCTCTTGCGTAGCGAGATGCGCCTTGTGGGAGACGGCTCCCTGCCGCGACGCCGGCGCCGCTCCCGGGCAGTATCGCTGGGGCGCGGTTCCCATTCCCACCGATGCCGGAACTTTCGTCGAAGAAATGCGCACGATTGCGACCGCCGGCGACTGCGCGTCGCGCATCGGCATGGCGGCGCATATCTATCTCGTCGCGCAGTCAATGATTGACGATTATTTCTATGACGCGGATGGCGAGCTTCTCATCGTCCCGCAACAAGGGGCGCTGCGCTTCTTCACGGAGTTCGGCGTTCTCGACGCTTCGCCCGGCGAGATTTGCGTTATCCCTCGCGGCGTCAAATTCAAGGCGGCGCTCATCGACGGACTGGCGCGCGGCTATGTCTGCGAAAATTACGGCGCGCCATTCGCCTTGCCAAATCGCGGCGCCATCGGCGCGAATGGCCTCGCTAATGCTAGAGACTTCTGCGCGCCAACCGCTGCTTACGAAGATGAGGAAAAGCCCTGCCGGCTCAGCGTCAAATGGGGTGGCGCGTTTTATCAATGCGACATCGACCATTCACCGCTCGACGTCGTCGCCTGGCACGGCAATTATGCGCCCTATAAATACGACTTGAGCCTTTTTTGTCCGATGGGCGCGCTGCTGTTCGATCATCCAGACCCGTCGATCTTAACGGTCTTGAGCGCGCCTTCGCTGGAACAGGGCGTTTCGGATGTCGATTTCGTGATTTTTCCCGAACGTTGGCAAGTCTCTGAGCACACGTTCCGGCCGCCCTGGTATCACACAAACTTGATGAGCGAGTTCATGGGGCTGATCAAGGGCCGCTACGACGCCAAGCCAGAAGGTTTCGAGCCCGGCGGTATGTCGCTTCATAGCGCGATGATGCCGCACGGACCCGACGCAAACGCATTCGAACAGGCGTCGCAAGGAGAGCTGACGCCCTCAAAGCTCGCCGATACGCTCGCATTCATGTTCGAATCACGGCTGCCGCAATATCCGACGCCTTATGCGATGACGCTCGAAACATTGCAGAAGGACTATGCGGACTGCTGGTCCGGCCTGCGTCGGCGCTTCGACGGCGGCGCCTCGATGAAGCTCGCTTCACTGAAAAGCGGACGCGACGGCGCGCTCATCATCGTGTCGCGCGACCTGACGCGCGCCGTTTCGGCCGAGACAATTGCGCCGACCCTACAATCGGCGCTCGATAATTGGGCGCAAGTCTCCCCGAAGATGGAGGCGCTGGCGCGCCGTCTCGAAACTGTGAGCGTCGAGAGCTTCCCATTTCGCGAAGAGGATTGCGCATCGCCGCTGCCGCGCGCCTATCAATGGGCGGACGGCTCGGCCTATGTCAATCATGTCGCGCTGGTTCGCAAGGCGCGCGGGGCCGAAATGCCCGAAAGCTTCTGGAGCGATCCGTTGATGTATCAGGGCGGCTCCGACGCTTTTCTCGGGCCGCGCGATCCGATCCCATCTGCTCGATGAAAAGCACGAACTCGATCTTGAGGCGGAGGTCGCCGTCATCACCGATGACGTTCCGATGGGCGTGTCGCCGCAAGAAGCCCACGGCCATATCAAACTTGTCACGCTCGTTAACGACGTGACTCTGCGCGGTCTCGTCGCGGGGGAACTCGCCAAAGGCTTCGGTTTCTTTCAGTCGAAGCCCGCATCCGCCTTCTCGCCCGTTGCGGTGACGCCCGACGAGTTCGGTGAATCCTGGGATGGCGCGCGCCTGGCGCTTCCGCTGCTCTCATTTGTGAATGGCGCGCCGCTCGGGCGCCCGAACGCCGGCGACGACATGACTTTCGATTTCGCGCGTCTCATCGCCCATGCGGCGCGAACGCGCACTCTGTCGGCAGGAACGATCATCGGCTCGGGCACGGTCTCCAATCGCGACGCCGCCGGAGGGCCTGGAAGGCCGGTTTCGCAGGGGGGACGCGGCTATTCCTGCATCGCCGAACAGCGCGTCGTGGAGCGGTTGATTGACGGCGCGCCGCGAACGTCCTTTCTCAAATCCGGCGACATCGTCCGCATCGAAATGCTTGATCGGGACGGACGCTCGATCTTCGGCGCGATCGAGCAAAGGGTCGTCAACGCCGACTCGACGCCTTAAGCGCTTTGCTTTGCGCGAAAATAATGAAAGTCGCCGCGCGAGATAATGCGGTCGCCCGGCGCGAACTCGTGCGCGTGCGATGGCGGGCGCATTTTGCAGGCGGTCATAAAGCGGACCGAAATCCTGATAAGCGTCCGCGAGAAGCTTCTCGAAACTGTCGATGACAAAATATGTCTGCTGGAAATCGCTGATGATGTAATTCGTCCGCATCACGCGCTCAAGATCGAAGGCGACGCGGTTGGGCGAGGTATCCTCCAGCGAAAAAATCGTCTCCGACGGCGAGGACAGGATTCCCGCACCAAAGATGCGTAGTCCCTTAGGCGTCGCGATAAGTCCGAACTCGATCGTATACCAATAGAGCCGCGCGAGATTATGAAGCTGGCCGCGATTGAGCGCTCGTTGGCCGCCCTTGCCATAGGCTTCCAGGAATTGCGCATAGACAGGGTCCGCGAGCAGCGGCACATGGCCGAAAACGTCGTGAAACACGTCCGGCTCCTGGAGGTATCCCAGCTCCGACTCGGGCCGAATGAACGCCCCCGCGGGAAAACGACGGTTGGCGAGATGTTCGAAGAACGCGTCATCGGGAATGAGACCGGCGACGGCGACGACGCTCCAGCCGGTCATCGCGCCAAGACGGGCGCTCAGATCGGCGAAGTCCGGGATGCCGGAGCGCGACAATTCAAGCTTCGCCTTGGCTTCCAGGAAGGCGTCGCAGGCGCGACCGGGCAGCAGCTTCGCCTGTCGGGCGAAAAGCCTGTTCCAGCGGTCATGCTCCTCGGCGCTATAGGACGGCCAGTTCTGGTCGATCGTCCAATCCGCGTTGCGGGGGGCGTTGGCGTAGCGATTCTTCACTTCGTTCGGGGCGGATCGCTCCATGAGGAGCCCCATTTTGCGGAAACGTCTGCTCCTAGATATAGGCGGCGTCGCCAGATGTGCGAGACCGAGAGGTGACATCCGCCGCCCGCGCCTTAGATGACAGCGCATGGAGGAATTGAGCCACTATATCGGCGGGCGTCGGGTCAAGGGAGCGTCGGGGCGTTTCGTCGATGGCTATGAACCGATGAGCGGAGCGATCATTTCGCGCGTGCCGCTCGCTTCGCGCGACGAGATGCGCGCGGCGATCGCCGTCGCCGCCGCGGCGCAACCTGAGTGGGCCGCGATGAGCGCGCAACGCCGCGCGCGCGTTTTGATGAAATTCATTGCGCTCGTCGCGCGGGAGACCGACACGCTCGCCGCGCTCATCAGCCGGGAGCATGGCAAGACGCTTGCCGACTCCCGTGGCGAGATCCAACGCGGCTTAGACGTCATCGAATTTTGCACGGGCGTTCCCCATCTGATGAAAGGCGAATTCACCGAGTTCGGCGGGGACCGGCCTCGACGTCTATTCCATGCGCCAGCCGCTGGGCGTCGTCGCGGGCGTCACGCCCTTCAATTTTCCTGTGATGATTCCGATGTGGAAATTCGGGCCGGCGATCGCTTGCGGCAACGCCTTCATATTGAAGCCTTCGGAACGCGATCCGAGCGCGCCTCTCTTTCTCGCCGAACTCATGACGGAAGCCGGCCTTCCCGCGGGCGTCTTCAATGTCGTCAACGGCGACAAGGAGGCTGTCGAAACGCTTCTCGACGAACCAGAGGTGAAAGCGATCGGCTTCGTCGGCTCGACGCCGGTCGCCGAGCAGCTCTATGCGCGTGGCGCCGCACGTGGAAAGCGCATGCAGTGTTTCGGCGGCGCAAAGAACCATATGGTCGTGATGCCGGACGCCGACATGGATCAGACGGTCGACGCCTTGATCGGCTCGGGCTACGGCTCGGGCGGCGAGCGCTGCATGGCGATTTCCGTGGCGGTGCCCGTGGGCGAAGCGACGGCCGACGCGCTTGTCGCGCGCCTTGCGCCACGCGTCGAAAATCTGCGTATCGGCCCGTCCACCGACGCATCGGCGGATTACGGCCCTCTCGTCACGCGCGCGCATCTCGACAGGGTCAAGGACTATATCGCGCTTGGCGTGGAGGAGGGCGCTGAACTGCTCGTCGACGGGCGCGACTTCAGGATGCAGGGCTATGAAGAGGGTTTCTACCTAGGCGGCTGCCTGTTCGACAGGGTCACTCGCACGATGCGCATTTATCAGGAAGAGATTTTCGGCCCGGTTCTCTCCGTCGTGCGCGCGCGCAATTACGATGACGCGTTGTCGCTCGTGAATGATCACGAATATGGCAACGGCGCCGCGATCTTCACGCGCGATGGAGACGCCGCCCGCGACTTCGCGTCTCGCGCGCAGGCGGGAATGATCGGCGTCAATATGCCAATTCCGACGCCGCCGGCCTATTACACTTTCGGCGGATGGAAGCGCTCGATGTTCGGCGATCTCAATCAGCACGGGCCTGACGCCATCCGTTTCTATACGAAGACGAAGACTGTCACATCGCGCTGGCCGAGCGGCGTGAGGGCGGGCGCGAGCTTCGTCATGCCGACCTTGTCGTAAGTACTAGCGATATGCAGCGAGTCGCCTTCATCGGTCTCGGCAATATGGGCCGCCCCATGGCGGCGGCTCTCGTGCGCGCCGGCGTCGAGACGCGCGGATTCGATATTGCGCCATCGCTGATCGCTGAGGCTGCGAGCGACGGCGTGAGCGCCGCCAATTCATTGCGCGACGCGATCGATGGCGCGCAAGCCGCGATCACCATGCTTCAGAGCGGCGAACAAGTGCTCTCAGTCTGGCGCGAGATCGCGCCTGGCGCCCGTGGCAAATTGCTTATCGACTGCTCAACGATCGACGTCGAAAGCGCGCGCCACGCGCATCAGCTTGCTTTGGAGAATAGCGCGCTCTCGGTCGACGCGCCCGTTTCCGGCGGCGTCGCGGGCGCAAAGGCCGCGACGCTGACCTTCATGTGCGGCGGCGCCGAAGCCGCCTTTGCGGCGGCGAGACCGCTGCTCGAACATATGGGCGCGCATGTGCTGCATTGTGGCGGCGCTGGAATGGGGCAGGCGGCGAAAATCTGCAATAATCTCATGCTCGGCGTAACGATGATCGCGACGGCGGAGGCTTTCGTCCTCGCCGAAAAACTCGGCCTGTCGCATCAGGCGTTGTTCGAGGCGGCGTCGATCTCCTCTGGACAGTCGTGGTCTTTGACCAGCTATTGTCCCGTCCCCGGATTGACGCCGGCGTCGCCCGCAAACAACGGCTACAAGCCTGGGTTCATGGCGGCGCTGATGCTGAAGGATTTGAAACTGGCACAGGAGGCCGCGGCGCGTTTTGGCGCAGCGACGCCGCTTGGAGCCGCGGCGACGCAACTCTTTGCGCTGCATCAGGCCGCGGGCGCGGGCGGCGCCGACTTCTCCAGCATCATCAGACTCATCCGGGGCGGAGGAGACGTTGACATGGTGAACGCTGCAGAAGCTACACAGGCGGCTTCCATTGGCGCGCTTCCCGCTGGCGGCGAACCAAGCCGAACCGCAGATCGCCTCGATCTTGAACGGTAAGCGGATGCGGCATAGCCTCCTATATTGGCGACCGCCCTTTAACCAAAGACATTCCACTTACACATCGGCGCGTTAGGCTTGGGACTTGGAGAAACGGCCTATCGCTTATTCAACCGAACTGCGTTTGCCACTCATCGCAAAGGAGAAAACATGTCGAACCATTTTACGGGGCTTAGTCTGGGCCCGCCGCTCGGCGATCAACGACTCGACCTGTGCGATCTCTATGCGTTTCAGTCGCCCAATGACCCCATGCGGACCGTAATCATCCTCAACGCGAACCCATTGGCCGATCAGTTTCATCCCGACGCCATCTACCGTCTCAACATCGACAATGACGGAGATTGCCTGACGGATTTGGCGATCAGCTATGTGTTCTCTCCGCTACAAAACGGCAAGCAGACCGCGAGCGTCTTTGTGGCGAAAGGCCCGGAAGCCCGGTCGCCCGAAGTTGTCGGAACAAAGATTATCGCCGACGCCGAGGTTTCGCTCGGCCCCACGCCCAATGTCGTCAAGTCCGGCGCCTATACATTTTTCGCCGGCAGTCGCAGCGACGCTTTCTTCTTCGATTATGACGGAATTCTCGCCCTCTATGACACCTCTGGCGGCAGAAATTTCACTGCGCCGCATCTAGGCGGCAAGTCGCCCTGGACCGGCAAGGATTCGAACACGGAAGCCAATGTGCTCTCGACGGTGATTGAATTGCCGACGAGCGAGCTCGCGCCCAATCCTATCATCCGCATTTGGGGTCGATGCAGCTTGCGCCGCGACGGCGCGCTCGTTCACGCCGACCGCGCCGGCCACCCGTCGGTGAGCAGCTTCTTCAACACCGACGAGACCAAAGAGGAATATAACGCCAGCGAGCCGGTCAATGATCGCACGCGCTGGCTCGAGCTGTTTATCCACCTGATGGGACATACCGGCAATTACACGCGCGACGAAGCAATCGCAGCGATCGACGCGCACGCCATCTTGCCGGACATGCTGAGCTTCGATCCCTCGCAGCCCGCGAAATATCCTAATGGCCGCGTTTTTACGGACGACGTCATCGACTACCGGCTGGCGTTCCTTTCCAAGGGCGACATCCCGCCCTCCGGACTAAAGCCGCACACGGATTTGCTCAATGAGTTCCCCTACATCGGCACGCCGCATCCAAAATAGAGGTGGCGGCGCGAATGAGAGCGCGCTTGATGCGCGCTCTCGATGCGACATGCGGCTGTGACTGCCGCAGTCTGCTTTGTGCTTACCGATGCGCTTTGCCCTTCTTTGCCTTACCGCCGGGCGCAAGGAAGGGAGGCGGCGGCGTCACAGGCATATATTGGAGGCTGACATTGCCGAGACCGGCGGAAACATTGAGCCCGGTCCCCACTGACACCGAAACGGGTTGCAAGGAGATGGTCTTGTCGGAGCCGCCGACAAGCACGGCGCCTCCCGCTCCGGCGCCGACGGCCACGGAGCCTTGCGCGCCAACATAATCGCCCGCGAGCGCGCCGGGGGCGAGAGTTTCTGGTGGCGGCGACGACGGTCCAGATGAGTTGGCCGGGACCGCTGATCCCGATATTGGCTCCGACATTCGTCAGACGGCCGATGTAATGCGACGGGGGAGCGCCCGAGGCGTCGTTGAAGACGCAGTCCAGCGCCTGATTTTCAATGATGATCATTCCAACGCCTCCCGAGAGATGGCATTGGAGGGTGCCGACTTCCGCCGATTGAGCGAACGCCGCGTGAGGCGTCAGGGCGATTGCGAAAGATATCGCGCAGAATGCGCGCCCGAGCGATAACCGAGACATTATACAACTCCAAGTTTAAGAAGGGCGGAACAGCGGCAGCGGCGATTCCGCGGCCGGAGCCTATAGGCCAAAAACGCAAAAGGTAAGCCCCCGGGGGGCGTCATAGGCCGCCATGAAGCCAGCGCCTATTCCGAGAAATCAAGCCGGCCCAGCGCGAGGGGAACTCGACAAATACGCGCCAGCATAGGAGCGGCCCAAGCGACAAAATTCGCGCTTGAACGAGCCCAACAAGAACTCCTCGCCCGAAACCTCAACCACTGCGGAGCGATGTAACAAGAAGCCGGAGCGCCGCGTAATTTGCATCTGCTCAGTGATCGCACGCGCGCCGTTTTGTTTACAACTTAAGCAACAAAAGCTATCGGCTTCTTTGAAATGAGAATAAATCTAAATAATACGCGGGTAGTATTTAAAAAAATTTCTGAATTATGACTGAGTCAATTGACTACGATAAAATATTCAAAATATGTTTCAGTTGAAACGCGCGACGCATTTTGCACTGTATATTAGTATAGGCGGAAAAATGGCTAAGAAATATTCCGATTTTTCTCGCCTTGACGCTCGGATGATCGGGAAAAAGTCCCTGGTTGTTTGCAGTCTCGGCGCGTCGGTCGTCGCGCTCGCAATCGCGTCAGCCGAGGCGCAGAACGCCGCGCAAACATTGCCTCCGGTGACCGTGGACGCGCCGCGCGAGAAGCCTCAGGCCAAGGTTCGCCAGGAGACGCCGCGGCCCGTGGCATCGAGATCGCGCTCGGCGAGCAGCGTCCATCCCACTGGTCCAAGACCGCACGCTACGGCGGTCTCCGGCGCGCGGTCTGCGCCGCCAAACGTCGCGGGGCAGTCATCGGGCTCCCCGGGCGTCGCGCCGTCGCCTCCTCAGGGGGAGATCGGCAATCTGCCGCCCGCCTACGCCGGCGGCGAGATCGCGCGCGGCGCCCGTCTCGGCATGCTCGGCAACCGCGACTTCATGGACACGCCCTTCAACGTGACCAGCTACACGTCGGCGCTTATCCAGAACCAGCAGGCGCGCACCTTGCAGCAGGTTTTGGAGAATGATCCGTCGGTTCGCATGGCCACGTCGGCCGGGCATATTCGCGAGAATTTCAGAATTCGCGGCTTTCCCGTGCTCGGCAGCGAGCTGGCGCTCAACGGCATGTATGGTCTGGCGCCCGACGGGCATGTGCCGACTGAATTCCTGGAGCGCGTCGAAGTGCTCAAGGGGCCGGCCGCCCTGCTCAACGGGATGGCGCCTTTCGGCGCGGTCGGCGGCTCGATCAATCTCGTCACCAAACATGCAGGCGATACGCCGATCACCAGCATCAGCGGCGACTATACGTCGAATTCTCAGTTCGGGACGCATATCGACGTCGGGCGGCGCGGCGGCGACCATAATCAATTCGGCTTTCGCTACAATGGCGTCTACCGGGGCGGCGAGACGGCGCTCGACGAGCAGTGGAAAGTGCGCGGCCTGAACGCGTTGTCGCTCGATTTCCGGGAAGAGCGCGTGAGACTGTCGGTCGACGCCTATCACAGCCAGGAAATCTTCAAGAACGGCAGCGCGTTCTTTGCGAGCTTTAGCGGCGTCGGAGTCGCGGCGGCGCCTCACGCAAGCAAGAATCTCTTTATCGGCTCAAACGCCCAATTCGAAAACAAGGCTGTCGTCGGGCGCGGCGAATTCGACATTACCAAGGACATCACTATTTTCGGCGGCATCGGCTTTTCCGACAGCCGAAACTTCGGCTTCACCAATGGAACCCAGGCGCCAGGCGTAAACCTGCTCGGCAATTTTACCGGGACGCGAATCGTCAATCTGCGCGGCTATACCAATTCACTGTCGACGCAGGGCGGATTGCGCGGCCAGTTGGACACGGGACCGCTTCGCCATCAATTCGTGGTGAGCGCCTCGGCGCTGAAATTCAGCAACAGTTCCGAGTTTGGATTCGTCGGGCCTTATAGATCGAACATCTATGTGCCTGTCGTGCCGCCTCTGGCGCCCCTCCCCCGATCGTTCCGAACACGGCGTACGTTCCCGGGGCGACCGTATTTCCAGACCGATCCGCGGAAGACGGGAGAGACCTATCTGGCGAGCCTCGCCTTCGCCGACACCGTATCGGCCTTCGACGAACGTATCCAGTTCACGGGCGGTCTGCGCAGCCAGCGCGTGCTGACCAAGACTTTCCAGGCCAACACAGGCCTGGAGACGAGCTTCTATGACAGCCACCGCCTCTCGCCGGCCTTCGCGCTGATCGTCAAGCCATGGGACAAGCGCCTGTCGCTTTACGCCAACTATATTGAAGGCCTCACTCAGGGCTTGCGCGTCACCAACCCGCTTGCAGCCAATTTCAATGAGACTTTCCCGCCGTTCGTCTCCAAGCAGATCGAGACCGGCGCGAAGCTCGATTTGGGCGTTCTCGCGAATACGATCAGCTTCTACGAGATCACGCAGCCGACCCTGGTGGCGGTGGGCGCGGGAGCCGCGCAAACTTTCAGACCAGTCCGTCAGCGCAACCAGGGCATAGAGTGGAACGTCTTTGGCGAACCGATCGAGGGCTTCCGCGTGCTGGGCGGCGTCTCCTATATGATCGGCGTCATCACCCAGAGCGCGAACGGACAAACCGACGGAAAAAACGCCTTCGGCATACCGAGATGGCAGGCGAACCTCTATGGCGAATGGGACGTTCCCTATCTTGTCGGGCTGACGGCGGAAGGCCGCGTCATCTATACGAGCGCCCTCTATGTCGACTCATTGAACTATTACCGAATTCCTGAATGGGCGCGTTTCGACGCGGGCCTTCGCTATGCGACGAAGGTTTACGGCTCGGACGTGACGCTACGGGCGAATGTGAACAATCTGTTCGATCACAGCTATTGGTCCGGCGCCTTCAACGACGGTTTCGCCACGCTCGACGCGCCGCGCACCGTCCTTCTGTCGGCGACTTTCAACTTCTAACGATCGGGAGCGGACGATGACTCTCTCGCCCGCAGCCTTTCAACTCGCGGCCTTCGTCGCTATCACGACGGGGGCCGCCTGCCTCTATCTCGGCGCGCCCAATCAGCGCTGGCTCTCGCGACCTCTGTCGGCGTGGCCGAGCCGCGTCGCTGGCGCGGCGCTGCTGCTTCTCAGCGTTTTCCTGTGGAGTCGGGCGGTTCAGCTCTCAACCGCGATTTTCGTGACGCTCACCTTGATCATGCTTCTCTTCATCGTTTTTCCGTGCCTGGGGGCGCTACGAGCCGTCATCAGGAACGCGCCATGATTCAGATCCGACGCGATTGGTTCAGGAAAACATCGGCCGGCGCCATTTTGGGCTTGAGCCTCGCGATCGCACTTGCAGGGCTTTTTGCGTGGCTAAGTCCCGGCGGATTGGAGACTCCAAACAAATTTCAGCTCGTTATGTGGCTTGTCGCGCCGATCTGGCTCGTGACGCTGAGCCTTTGCTTTCTCTTCGCGAACGGAAATCGCGCTTGGCTCTGGCTGGGCGGCGCGAATCTTATGGCCTACGCCGGCCTGTTCGCCTGCCGCCATTTCCTTCGCTAATCGGGACAACGCACGATGCGCAGCGACGTTGTTCGACTTTATAAGGTCGTCCATACGTGGACAGGCATCACCGCCGGGATGTTTCTCTTCATCGCCTTTTACGCCGGCTCCATCACGGTGTTCGCCGAGCCGCTCGCGCGCTGGGTTTCATCCCCCGCTCCCGTCCGTCTCACAGCGCTCGACCAGTCGGATGAATTGATCGAGCGCACGCTTGCCGCTCGGCCGGACGCAGCCAAGGAATTTACGCTCCATCTGGGAGAGACGGAAGATCTCTGGGCGCGCCTTACATGGCGGAAAGGCCGCGACGACAAGGCGCCCTGGTCGGCGGATATTTCCCCCGAAGGCGACCTGCGGCTCGCGCAGTCGCATCGCTCGAGCCTTGCCGACTTCGTCGATAACATTCACCGGACCGCTGGCATTCCGGGCGCCAATGACATCGGCGAGACCGTCATGGGGGTCGTGAGCGCTGTCTATGCCGTCGCGCTCGTCTCGGGATTGATCGTCGTTCTGCCTTCGCTCGCGAAGGATCTCTTCGCGCTGCGCATCGGCGCCAATCTTAAGCGCATGTGGCTCGACGCGCATAACGTCGTGGGCGTCGTCAGTCTGCCGTTCCATATCGTCATCGCGCTAAGCGCCGTCGTCTTCTGCCTGCATGAACCCTTGTACGACGCGCTCGACTATGTCGTCTACGACGGCCGTCTGAAGTCGATCATGGCCGCAAGCAACCCCTTCAACGCAATCAAGAAGGACGAGCGACCCGCGCCCATGCTGCCGGTCAACACGCTTCTCGACCGGGTGAAGACGATTTCGCCAAATTTCATCCCCGTTGAAATGCGTTACCGAAACGCTGGGCTTCGTGGCGCGTCGGTTCAGGTTTGGGGATACGAACCTCGCTACATGACGAGAGGCAAGGGATTTGCGGTCCTCAGTCCGGTCACCGGCGAGATCGCGAACACGGATTATCTTCCCGGCAGAGAGGGCGCTTGGACGGGCGTCGTGGCGACTTTTTTCGCGTTGCATTTCGCCACCTTCGGCGGCGACGTCGTGCGCGTCTGCTACTTTCTTCTCGGCATTGCAGGCGCCTTTCTCTTTTATTCCGGCAATTTGCTCTGGATTGAATCTCGCCGCCGAACGGAGCGGCGAAATGGCGGCCCTACTAAGCAGAAGACATCGACGCGCCTGATGTCCGCGGCCACGGTCGGCGTTTGTCTGGGCGCGATCTGCGCGATCTCCATCACGATCGTGACGGCGAAATGGTTGAACGGCCGCGCCGCGAACATCGATGTCTGGCACAATAGCGTTTATTACGCCGTTTTTCTTGCGAGCGTCCTTTGGTCATTCCTCAGAGGAGCCGCCGCGGCGAGCATCGAGCTTCTCTGGCTCGCCGCGCTAACGACCGCCGCAGTGCCGTTTACCACGCTGACGATTTGGACGTTGCCTGCGCTCGGCATGCATGGCTCGGCGAGTATGGCCGCGCTCGGCGTCGACCTCGTCGCGCTTTGCGCCGCCTTATGCTTCGCCTGGATGGCGCGGGCCACCGCCCATCGCGTGGAATATGGACCGGCCGACAGCGTGTGGGCCGCGCCTCATCGGCAATTGGGGGAGGCGGCTCGATGACGACGCCTTGCCAGCAATTATTGAAAAACCGCTTCGGCGACGACGTGGGAGCCGACCGTTGGTGGCGTCGAGTAGCCATCGAGGGCTGTCCTATCGTCTCGGCGATAGGGAGGGATCGCGCGCGCGTCTTGTTCCTGTGGCGCGACCCCGAAGGCGACGCGACGAACTCAAC
>CAVPMJ010000009.1:0-7271 GCA_963706255.1 uncultured Alphaproteobacteria bacterium
TATTTTCCTTCTGCGGCGCTGAGCAGATCGAAGTGACGATTGACGCCGGCGTGGACGAGATTGCCGTTGAAGCGCGTCGAGCTCGATGCGGCGTAGCTATAGAAGCCGTTCGGCTGCGCCGCAAAATCGGAAGCGGTCGCATTGCCGAGATCGTAACGAAGATAATCGATCTTGGCGCTCCAGTTCGGCATGAACATCCATTCGACGCCGCCGCCGGCCGTCCAGCCAATGAGACTGTCCTGATAGACGGGATTGATGAAGGTCTGGTTGGTCCCGCCGATGCGTCGGCTGATGATGGCGGCGTTGGAGATGACGCCGCCATAGGCCATGCCGCCCGTGCCATAGACCGCCAGCGTCGGCGTGACGAGATAGCCGAGGCGGCCGCGGATCGTGCCGAGATAATTCAGCGTCGCGGTGCGCTGCGCATAGGTCACGAAGCTGTTTCCGCCGCCTTGGGCGAGGCTGGCCTGCCACTTCGTGTCGGTGTTTCCCGAAACGCCATGGAGATCGGCCTCGGCGCCGGCCAAGAAACTATCTCCGAGTTTCCAGTTCGCGCCCAATTGCAGGCCGCCGATGAAGCCGGCGAGATGATTGGTCCGGTCGATCGGCGTCGCGCTCAAAGCGACCGCCGGACTGGCCGGCGCGGCGCCCACGGGCAAAACCTGAATATTCGACGTCGGATTGGACCAGGCGCCGCCGCCGTTCAGGCCGACATAGACATCCGTCCAGCTCGGCGGCTTCGGGGGCGGCGCATCGGGCGCCGCCAGAGCAAGGAAGTCGGAAGCCGGATTCTTGGTGATCGGATTGCCGTCGCCGAAGGCGTTGGCGGTCACTTCCAGATAGAAGAAGTCGGTGGGCCGCGCGGTCAGGCCGTTGGTGGTCGTCGTCTGTCCGGGAAAGGATTGCGGGAAGAAGGGCTGCAGCGCGACCGCATTCGCGAAGCTCGACGTGAACGACCCCGGCCAGAAACGCGCATAGCTCGCGGTCAGATTGATGAACTGGCTCAGTTTGTAGCGGGCGCGGAAGTCGACCTCCGTGCCGAGGAACGTGCCTCTGTTGCCAAGCGGCGCGAAGAGATTGGCGCGGTCCCAGGCGGCGGCGGCGCTCGCCAGCCAATAGGCGCTGAACGCGGTGTCGATCTGGAGATTCTTCAGCGGCGTGAATTCGAGGCGCGCCTTGGGCGCCTTGATATTGTTCCAGGCGAAATAATCGTCGCGCGAGAAGGGCTGATTGAAGCCGTAGAAAATGTCGAAGGTCTGGTTGACGCTGTCGAAGGGGCTCTTGTTGCCGGAGCCATAGGCGTAATTGGCGCTGATGCGCGGCTTCCAGGGATGGTCCGAGAAAGTGTAGCCGGCCTCGAAAGCATAGGCGATGGCGTCGTGCTGGATGGTCGTCTGAACGGCGTTCTGGCGGTTGCCGAGCGTGCGAAACTCGCCGGTCTCGCCGAACTGCTTGTTGATGTCGAAGTCATAGTCGAAGTCGCCGAGCACGCCATAGACGCGCAGACCGGGCGCATAGGTTTCTCTATGGACGTCGAAGAGCGTTGGAGGCGTTGATGACGTCGGCGAATTGCTTGCGGCCGAGGAAATAGGGCTGGACGGTCGCATATTCCGACCAGCGGCGGATGCTGAGCACGCTGCCGTAAATCCAGTTCGCCCATTCGGGCCGATCGAACCAATCCGGATAGCGCACCACAGGCCGCATCAGGAAGCTGTCGATGTCCCAGTCATTGTCCTTCTTGCCGATCTTGACGCGGAAGCCTTCGAAATTATTCGTCGTGTTGCGGAACTCGTTCTCCGCGATCAGGCGGCGGTCGAGCAGTTCGAAATGGAAGCGGCCGGCGCGCAGCGTCAAGGGGCGATCATTGCCGCGATCGTCCTTGCCGAACGCGTCCTTGAAAAAGAGTTCGCCATAGGCGGAGATCAGCTCGCTCTGATTGATCTCCTGTCCCTGATATTGATAGATGCTGTTGAAGGCGCGCGAATCCTGGAACTCGACGACGAAGCGAAACGGATCGAGGATGTTCTGCACGCCAAGATAGACGCGCGTGCGATCCAGCCACAAAGAGTTGGGGAAATTCTTTCGTTGCGACGCCGGGGGATTGACGGTCGTGTCGGTCCACGGCCGATAATCGTCCTTGCGATATTCGAAGCGCACGCGTGAATCGAGGCCGACATTGAGCCAGTCGATGCCTTCGAATTCCTTGTAGGTCTTGCCGAGATTGCGCACATAGGGCGGAATGTCGGGCTGCGGCTCCAGCCGGTAGCCGCGCGTCGGCACGTAATAGCTCTTCTTCTCCGTGGGCGCGCCGGCGGCGGGTTTAGCGTCGGCGCCCGGCTTCGGCTTTGAGGAATTGGATTTCGCCGCGTTCTTGATGTCGGCTTTCACCGCCGTCGCATTCACCGGCGGCTTGTCCTCGCCGAAAGCCCAGCCTGGATAGACCGCCATCAGCGCCGCGATGGCCGTTCCGAATCTTCTGTTCCGCTGAAAGTGCGCCATTCCCCAACTCGCCCTTGATGTTCACCTACAGCCCAAGCCAGAAAAAGTGAACTTCCCCAGCCCGGCGTAAGCTGATCAAACCCCATTCCATGAAACTTGTCTATAGACTTTATAGACTAAATATTATACTCAGCCCTGCCGTTGCACTAATGTCACACCCTGCAACGGTTGAGATGCGGCGAGCCGGAAACGGGCAGCCGATCTAAAGCGCGCGCTATTTTTGCAGAACGAAGAAGAGGCGCGGATAACGCAGCAACACCTTGCCATTCGGTTGCCCCGGATAGGCTTGCGCGAGCCTTTCGCGATAGCGCGAAAGAAAATCGGCGCTCTCTTGCGGGCTAAGCAGATCGAGAAACGGACGCAGGCCCGAGCCTTCGAACCATTCGACGACGCCTTGCGGCCCGTCGAGTGGATGAATGTAAACCGTCTGCCAAATGTCGATCATGCGGCACAGCGGCGCGAGCAGATTGTAATATTCATCCGGCGCGCCGATCACAGTGAGCGATTTCGCGATGGGGACCAGCCGGCTCGCCCAAGGTCCATCCGCCGCCACCATGCGCATCGCCGCATGTGAAAGCTCATGCGTGTTGTTCGGCATCTGCACGGCGAGGCGGCCTCCAGGAGGCAATGTCGCCAGGAGGTCCGTCATCAGCCTGCGATGGTCGGGGAGAAAATGCAGCGCCGCATTGGCGAAGATCAGATCGGTCTGATCGGGCGGACGCCAATGCGCGATGTCCTCCTTGACGAAAGTCGCCGCAGGAACCCGCGCGCGGGCGCGAGAAAGCATATTGTCGGACCTGTCGACGCCGACGACAGCGGCCCCGGGAAAGTTCATCGCCAGAAGCTGGGTGCTGTTCCCCGGCCCGCAGCCAAGATCGAAAACGAGCTTCGTCTCGCATAAGGGAACGCGCGCGAGAAGGTCTCGCGCGGCGCGCGTGCGCTCTTCCTCGAATTTCAGATAGAGTTCTGAATTCCAGTCGTTCGATGCGTCACGCTCTTCGACATGCGACAGAGAGCGCGCGGCGTTCAAATGCCCTCTCCGGCGTCGATGTAGGCGTCTTCATCGGTTGGAAAGATGCGCGCCTTCGACAGGCTCAGCGGCACGCGGCCGCCAAGCGCGGCGGCGCTTTCGAGCGGCGAATCGATCTCGAGCGTCTGGTCATAGCCGTCGATGGCGATGGTGGCGCGAACGCCCGCCGGCGTGCGTCGCAGGCTTTCGACTCGGCCTTCGAGTTCGCCGTTTCCTTCCGATGCGACGGCGATGTCGGCGGGCCGGAAGAAGACTTTCGCCGGACCGCTGCGCAGCCCATGGGTGTCGATATGCAGTTCGCGCCCGCCAAATCGGACATGGCCGTCGGCGATGGTGACGGGGAGCGCGACCGCTTCGCCGACGAAGGAGATGACAAAGGGCGAGGCTGGCCGATCATAGAGTTCGCCCGGCGTGCCGATCTGTTCGATGCGGCCCTCATTGAGCACGACGACGCGATCGGCGAGCTCCATCGCCTCGTCCTGATCATGCGTGACGAAGACGGTGGTCAATCCCGTCTGCTTGTGAATGTCGCGCAGCCAGCGACGCAGATCCTTGCGCACGCGCGCGTCGAGCGCGCCGAACGGCTCGTCGAGCAACAGCACGCGCGGCTCGATGGCGAGGGCGCGCGCCAGCGCGACGCGCTGGCGCTGACCGCCGGAAAGCTGCGCGGGATAGCGGCCGCCGAGCCCGTCGAGCTGCACGAATTGGAGAAGCTCCGCGACTCGCGCCTTGATCGCCGCGCGCGAGGGACGCAAGCGCCGCGGACGGACTTTCAAACCGTAAGCGATATTGTCGGCGACGGTCATATGTTTGAAGAGCGCATAGTTTTGGAAAACCATGCCGACGTGGCGATCCTGAACGGGAAGATTTGTCGCGTCTTCGCCATCAAACAGCACGCGTCCGCGATCCGGCGAATTGAGGCCGGCGATCACCCGTAGCAATGTCGTCTTGCCGGAGCCCGACGGACCCAGCAGCGCGACCAGTTCCCCGGGCTGAATGTCGAGGCTCACGTCGCGCAACGCCGGAAAGGCGCCGAAATCCTGTTCGACGCCCTCGACGCGAATCGAAAAGCCGCGCTTGTTCATATCAATGCCGGCGGGCGCGCCCCGAGAGTTCGTCCGCGTGACGCCATTCGAGGAAGGTCTTGAGCCCGAGCGTGACGAGCGCCAGGCTTGCAAGAAGAACCGCGAGAGCGAAAGCGGCGACGTTGTTGTACTCATTGTAGAGTATCTCCACTTGCAGCGGAATCGTGTTGGTGAGGCCGCGAATATGGCCGGAGACCACCGAGACGGCGCCGAACTCGCCCATCGCGCGGGCGTTGCACAGCAGGACGCCGTAGAGCAGGCCCCATTTGATATTGGGCAGCGTCACGGTGAGAAAGGTCTTGAAGCCCGAGGCGCCAAGCGTGAGCGCCGCTTCTTCCTCGACCTTCCCCTGCTCCTGCATCAGCGGAATGAGCTCGCGAGCGACAAAGGGGAAAGTGACGAAGATTGTTGCGAGCACGATGCCGGGAACGGCGAAGATGATCTGCACGCCATGCGCCACAAGCCATTTGCCCAGCAGCCCTTGCGCGCCGAACACCAGCACATAGACGAGGCCGGAGACAACCGGCGACACGGAAAAGGGCAGATCGATCAGCGTGATCAGCAGGCTCTTTCCGGGGAAGGAGAATTTGGCGATCGACCAAGAGGCGGCGAGGCCAAAGACGAGATTGGCCGGCACGCTGATCGCCGCGATGAGCAGCGTCAGGCGGATGGCGGCAAGCGCGTCGGGATCCTCAAACGCCGCGAAAAACGGCTCCGCGCCTTTGCTGACGGCTTCCGCGAAGACGATCGCGAGCGGCGCGAGGAGGAAAATGGTGAGAAAAAGCACCGCGACGGCAATAAGCGCATAGCGCGCGAGCGGCGCATCTTGCGTGACGGCGCGGAATTTGGCGCGCCGATGGGTCAAAGGAGCAAACGCAATCTCAGACATGGCCGAACCTCTTGCGGCTCCACGCCTGAATGAGATTGATGAGAAGCAGCGCGGCGAAGGAGATCGCCAGCATGATCGTCGCGATCCCTGTCGCGCCCGAGACGTCATATTGCTCGAGCTTCACGACGATGAGCAGCGGCGCGATCTCCGACACATAGGCGATATTGCCGGCGATGAAGATCACGGAGCCATATTCGCCGATGGCTCTCGCGAAGGCGAGCGCGAAGCCCGTCAGCAGAGCCGGAACGAGCGGCGGCAACAATACGCGCGCGACCGTCTGCCAGCGGCTCGCGCCGAGCGTGGCGGAGGCTTCCTCCAGCTCGATCTCCAGTTCGGAAATGATCGGCTGCACGGTTCGCACGACGAATGGCAGACCGATAAAGATGAGCGCGACGAGAATGCCCCAGCGCGTGAAGGCGATTTTTATGTCGTAATCGGCGAGCGGCGCGCCGAACCAGCCGTTTTGAGAATAGAGCGCCGCGAGCGAAATGCCGGCGACGGCGGTCGGCAACGCGAAGGGCAAGTCCACGAAAGCGTCGAGGAGGCGCCGGCCGAAAAACTCATATCGCGTCAGCACCCAGGCGACGATCAGTCCAAAGAAGAGATCGATAAGCGCCGCTGCGAAGGAAATGAAAAACGTCGTGCGCAGCGCCGCCGCGACGCGGGGCTCCGTCGCAACGTCATAGAGACCCGAAAAGCCAAGTTCGGACGAGCGCCAAATCAGCGTCGCCAGCGGAAACAGCACGATCAGCCCGAGATAGAACAGGGTGTAGCCGAAGGTGAGACCAAAACCGGGAATAACGCTCGGCGCCTTGAAGCGCCGAGCGTTTTTGCCAGCAAAGCTCGGGGAGCTCACTTCGCCGGCTCTTGTTTTTGGATATCGTCGAAGATTCCGCCGTCGGCGAAATGCTTCTTCTGCGCCGCCGCCCAGCCGCCGAAGACTTTGTCGACTGTGATGAAGTCGATTTTGGCGAACTTCTTGACATCATCCTTCGCCGCATATTCGGGATGGACGGGACGATAGTAATTGCGCGCGATGATCGCTTGCGCCGGCGGCGAATATAGGAAGTCGAGATAGGCTTCGGCGACCTTTCGATTGCCTTTCGCGTCGGCGTTGGCGTCGATGACCGCGACAGGCGGCTCGGCCAGAATCGATTGTGGCGGCGTGACGATCTCGAATTTGTCGGCGCCGAATTCCTTCAACGCCAGGAAGGCTTCATTCTCCCAGGTGATCAGCACGTCGCCGAGCCCGCGCTGCGCGAAGGTGATCGTCGAGCCGCGCGCGCCCGTGTCCATCACCGGCGCGTTTTTATAAATCGCCTTCACAAACTCCTTCGTCTTCGCCTCGTCGCCGCCGAACTTCTTCAGCCCATAGCCCCAGGCCGCGAGATAGTTCCAGCGCGCGCCGCCGGAGGTCTTCGGATTCGGCGTGATGACGGCGACGCCGGGCTTCGCCAGATCGTCCCAATCCTTGACGGCCTTCGGATTGCCCTTGCGCACCAGGAAGACGATCGTCGACGTATAGGGCGAGGAATTATTCGGCCGGCGCTTCTGCCAATCGACGGGAATCTTGCCGCTCTTGCTCGCGATCGCGTCAATGTCCGCGGCGAGCGCCAGCGTCACGACATCGGCATTCAGTCCATCGATCACCGCCCGCGCCTGCGCGCCGGAGCCGCCATGCGACGCCTGAATCTCGATCGTTTCGCCGGTCTTGGCCTTCCAATCGGCGACGAAGGCTGGATTGATCGCCTTATAAAGTTCGCGCGTC
>CAVPMJ010000010.1:0-65823 GCA_963706255.1 uncultured Alphaproteobacteria bacterium
ACCGCCTCGCGATCCAAGCTGTAATTTGATCCGAAACAGCGCCAGAAGGCCCAACGCAACACGTTCCAGAATCCGTTGCCGACGCATGTCGTCGGCCCAGCGCTCAGGTCCGTGATAGAGGTCTCCATCGCATTCGATCGCCAGCCGCCGTCCCGACTCGCCTTCGACAACCATATCGATCGAGAAGCCTTCCGATCCGACTTGTGGGATGACGCGATGACCGCGTCCAATCAGAACGCTGAACAGATCACGCTCAAACCCAGACTGGCAGAGATCAATCAGGGCAGCGCTTGCATCGGCCGGTTCTGGCATCGGTTCATGAAAATGACGACGCCGGCGGCGACGCAAAAGCCGCGTCAGCCGCTTAAGTGGGAAGCGAGGGTTCCCGACAATGGGCGGGTGATTCGAGCGTCCGTCATCGCCGACGACCTCTTCGCGCTTCGCTTTCCGAACGACACCGAGAGTTTCTTCCTCGTCGAGATCGATCGGCGGGTCGATGCCGGTGCGCCGGCATTCGAATGTTGAAGAAGTGGTTGCCGCAGCGCAAGCGCCGGCTGCGCACGCACTACATGCAAAAGCTCGCGACATACTGGCATGGTTGGAAGCAGGGCAGGCCCCTGCAACGGTTCGGCGTCGAGCAGTTGCGCGTGCTGACAATTACGACCTCCGTCGATCGTATCGGCACGATGCTCGATGCGCTGAGTGAGGTGACGGGAGGAAAGGGGAGCGAGCTATTCCTTTTTATCGAGGACGAAACGTTGCGGCAGTCGAACCCGCTCGAAGCGCTGTGGGTGACGGGGAAGGGGAGAGAGTGTCGGTTGGTGGACTAGTCCGGCGCTCATGGGCCGGCGAGCGCCATCGTGATGAGTAGAGGGAAACCTCAGGGCTGCGACTTAGGAAACGATCGGCGGATCAGAAACTGCGTTGACGGTCATGCGAGTTTTTCGAGGACGGCCAGAAGCCCGAGAATGAAGGGCTCGATATCGCGCCACGCTGCTTCGGCGCGTTCGAAGAGGCCGGTGTCGGTCGAGAGTACCGCGAAGCTGATCCATGCAGGGACGGCGACAAGAACCAGTCGTCCTGCAGCCCGCTTCAGGGAGAACCTACTCTCTGTTAGAGGATGCTCAACGCGGCGGTGGAAGTAGAAGCTGATCCGTGTGCCGACGGCGAACCGAACTGTGTTATGCTCGACTGTTTTTTGCTCATTGTTCATGAATGCTCTCTCCGGGGGTGATCCCGCGCCATCGCGACTTGGACACCCTATTGCCTGCAGCTCTCGCTGAGAATTGCGATGCCGCCTCACGGGCGGCCAAGAAACTGGCGGCTTGCTAACGCAAGCGCGCACGGAATTCGTCGGTCGGAAGGGTGTCTTCCGCTTCTCTACTCATTCACGATGTCAAACAGCCCGAGGCGCTCGCTTCATGCGAGTTTTATCGGCGAAATACCATCAGAACGCCGTTCACGCAACGTCGGAAGTTGGACAAAACTCGCTGCGGTGCAAAAGCGCGGAAGAATCAATCATGTTCATGGAGACAGCAGCCCCTCTGTCGCGGCCAACGGCCGTGAGGGGTTCGCCGCGCGCATCCGCCGGGCGGGGGTGGGTAGCTCCGAACTTGGGCCGGTCAGCCCAGGTCGGAAGGGGGAGACGTCATTACTCCTCCGCGAGCATGATGGTCAGCACGCGTGTCGTCACGGCAGGATTTGCCGGGTCCGGTGACGCATAGCGGAGGGTGAGGTCGTAGCAGGCGATTTTCCAGAAAATCGTCTGCTCGCCGATCCCGAAGCTGCCGAAGTCGTGTTCGCCGTACGGGTCATTGTTCTCCGTGAAGGCGTTATCAGCCCGGTGACGAAGTCGAGATTTGATCAGAGAGCATCTGGCGTGATGGCGATGATCAGGGCTGCGACATCGGCGTCGGACGCGGCGGCAATGACGACGATGTTCACCTCGCCCGCCTGAATGACGAGCAGGAAAGTATTTCTGGCGTCGGCGGCCTCTTTCGGGGTCCCGCATCCGAATAATGCGCGCATCAGAATGCCGAGATTGAACCCTGCGACATGGATCAAGTAGCGTTTGTGAATGTTCTCGCGCCCACGCAGCCACGCCCGGCGCATGCCGCCGCGTTCAAGGACATGGGCGAAGCTGCGCTCAACGACCTCGCCGCGTTTACGCATGGCTTCCTTGCCGACGCCCGATCTCAACCGGGTGCGGTTCGCATAGACCGCTGTGCGCGCCTCGTCGTCGCCATGCCAGCGCAGATAGCCCTTGCTCGGTCGAGGCTCGGCAATGCGCGTTTTCCATGGACTGCCGTCGAGATCTTTCAGAACGTCGCGTGAAAAATAGCCCTTGTCGGCCACGAGGTCGCATGGGTCTTCCGGCGTCGGAGCAAGGCCCAGGGCGGAGAGGTTCGCCGCCGCTTCTTCCAGCGTGGGATCGAGCGTCGCCGTGTCGCCCGCGTCGGCCGGATGGATCGGAGCCGCCACGATCACGCCAGTATCGAGGTCAACCGCATGTTCGGGCTTGTAAGCCAGATGCGTCGAGCCGTCCTTCATCTTGGCGATCTTCGCATCCGAGTTGGTCTTGCTCGCCCAATCCTCGTTCGAGAGCTTCTTCCCCTTGCGCTTGCGATCAAGCCGGACAAGGTCGTCGATCGTCGGCGTCTCGACGCCGCTGTCCTTTGCCATCCGCGTCAACATCTCGCGATAGGTCTCGCCACTGTCACGGCGCACGATGGTTCGCAGCGCAGCGTTGGCCTCCATCGTTGAACCATCGACGCCGATCCGCTCGCCCGTCACCAGGCCGCGCTCGGCGACGAGCTTCAAGACAAACGCGAACACTGTCTCATGAACTTCGTGCGGCAGACGGCTGCGTGTCTTCGACATCCAAGAGTGGTCGGGAACTTTGTCGCGGTTCGAAAGACGAAGAAAATCCCGTAGCGACCACGAATCCGAACAACGCCACACAATGCCGCGCTCGCTGTCGATCCCTTCAAAATAACCGACCATATGCATTCGGAAATAGCGGCCTGGCGGCAGCGACGGCGCGCCCATTATCGGCGCATAAAAGGGCGTGCATGTCTCTTCGACGAAAGCGTCGAAGCCAGCATCGGCCAACAGCTTCTGGAGACGGTCGTAAAACACATGTCCCGGTGAACGCGGCATCTCGTTCCACGTCACATAGAGGTCGCCCTGAACCCCGCGCTCACGCCCCATCGCCATCGTCAAAGTCCGTCAATCGCGAATCTTCAATCTTCAGACGGAATTAGGCGACAATGACTTCGTCAACGGGCTGTTATACGTCGCCACCCGGTGGAGGATGCGTCTCTGCGCTTCTTCGGGAAGCGCTGCGATGTCTGACGTGACGAACACGCTGCCGCCGGCGCCAGTACGGCGGAAGGCGTCATTGAGCTCAGTGATGGTGCTCATATAGAAGCGGGGTGAGTGCTGGTAAGTCGACCAATTCCGAGGCCTGCCGGAACGCCGTTGTTGGAGTGGCCGACCAAGCACGCGGTCAACGGGCGCAGCCCTTGACGGCCCGCTGCGGCCGCGACAATGCGGCGATGACGGGTGGCCAGGAGCGTGGGAAATTTAATAGGCGCGCGGCTCTCTTGTCACGAGCTTCAAGCGCAGCTCTTGCTCCAGTTTTTTTCGGCTGTGACCACGAAGCCACATTCGTTCCTTGGCGCTGATGGTATTGCTGGGAGATCAATTTATGTCCGCTGATTCTCGGCGAGTAGCGCGCCGAGAACGTCGAAAGGACAACGACATGAAATTGCGCCGAAGCCTCATTGTCCTCGTGCTGAGCTTTTTGATGACGGCATGCGTATCAGTTCAATACGACCCGTACACCCCGTCCTACTTCACCGGAAGCGTGCTCGTAATCTGGGTAGGGGAAACGGAGGGTTCGTCAGGTGACGGCAAGTTCTTGTTCATCCCGAATCCAAATGATCGATTGACCTTCCATCGCAACGCGTCGGATACGCACGGGAGAATGATTGAGCCTGGTCTCATGTATACCGACGGCGGATCGATCTCGAAGGTTGCACAGGTCTTCAACGGACTATCTCCGTGGGGGTATGCGCCGGGGTACATGATCCATGACTGGCTCTTCACGGCTCGACACTGCTTGGTCGATGGAAGTTCCGACAAAAAGTACGACCAGGTGCGTGACATCGATTTCGACGAGTTTGCAAAAATCCTCAACGAAGCAATCAGCGCCCTCATCAATCAGCGGCTGGTAAAGCGAAACGACCTTGCGATCGGAGCCATCACAGGGGCGGTCGATAGCTTCGTGGCGCGGAATTTGTGGGATGAGCAAGGCGCTTGTGAGCGCTTGAAGGTGTCGGACGCTGATTTAGCCGCAGCTCGGAAAGTCATCCCCGGCATATCCGCGTTCCGCCGCCTCAGACCCGCTGCCGCTGCGATTGATCGAGAAATCCAAGCAGCCGTGGATGCGACCCGTGGCAGCCAGTTGCCGCCTGCCCGGTTGGTGACGGAAGTTTCGGTAAAGCGATAAGAGCTTGCAAGGATCGAGCCCGCGAGAGCGGGCTCGATATGTTGCCGAGAGACAACCGTTCACGCGGCCTCCTCTACCTTCTTCGAGAATGACCGCAGGTAGTCGGCTGCTACTTCTTGGCGGTCTTGCGCTGTTCCTTGCGCAACGCAAGAGATCTGCCCGCAGATAGCGCTTGCCGTCGATGATGACAAAGCGCGAGGCGGCCATCGCTAATACTCGTCGGCCAGCATGAGCGTCAGGATCCGTTTGGTCTTCGATGGGTCGGATGGGTATTCCGCCCCGAATTCGAGGTTCGGGTCGTAGTAATCGATCTTCCAAAAGAATGTGCGCCCTGCGAGTTCGAAGCTGCCGAAGTCGTGCTCGCCGTGCGGGTCGTTGTCCTCGTCAAAAGCATCGAAGGTCGCCGCCTTTCGAACCGCCATCGCGCGAACGTCACTTGGCAGGGAATTGACGCCTGCCGTCAGTACGGTTTGTCTGAGTTTCGGATCGAAGCTCGCGCGAAGCGCATCATTCAGTTCACGGATGTGCGCACGCCTCGCAGAATCAATGTGCGGCATGTGCTCCTCCCCACAATCGACGCACCGACATGGCGCGCCGAAGCGCAGGGCCAAGCCTGTTGTCATTTTACTCTTGGATAGAGGGCGGTCGAGTAGGCAAATAAACGGCTACGCGCGATGATGTTCGGGGCCGCTTATCGAAAAGTAAAAAAGTACGCTGAACACGGCGGCCGTCATACACCACACAGAGTACCAAACTTCTTTCATCTCCAAAAACGTATAAAGGAAGGACGCGCCCACCACGATTCCGATCACGTTTATAACGCGGTTCCGCAGGGTGACAAGAGAAAGGAGCGTAATGGCTGCATACGCGTAGTCGATGAAAATCGGGGGTGTCGTATCGTAACCGATGATGTAGCTCAGCGAATGCCCGACGACCTTTACCTCGATACCGGCTGCGTTCGCGAGTTTGACGGTCAAATATCCGCCGAGGACGAGCCCTGCGGCGAACAGGACATAGCGAACGCGTTTCCGTAGTGGATCGGCTTCCGCAGCGAGTGCCGCGAGCGGCGTCAGAACGGGCCACAAAAGAACGGCGATGTAGATATACAAATAGCGAAATATCTTTGCGTCGAACGCACCGTCGACAGAGAGCCAGACGATGCCCTCAAGGAATTGGTGGAGCGAAAAAATCCCTGGGAACAAAGAAAACAGGAGCATCGTGCGGTCATACCGCAGTGCCTTCCTGATCGTGCCAACGCCGATGATCGCTAAGACCGAGCCAACCGCAAAACTTGCTTCTGGAGAATAACACATTGTCGTGCTGCGCTTTCCAAAGTGGACGAATACCAAAAAACATGGGCAGCGGATGCTCCGCCCGTCCAGCCTACCATTTCTGCGCGATGAGTGGCTAATCCCGCCCCGCTCGCAGTGAATGCCATCCCTGGTACGAAGTACACTCTTCCGGGCAACAAGGCTGAACGGCTGCGCATCTGATTGTGCTTGTCAAGATCAATCGATTATGTGATCGGTGAAATCATCCCTCCAAATTGATGCCGACCGCATGGGACGGCTTGAATCGGCGCCGCTGCAAATCGCGGTGTGTATCCCGGATGCTGCTTCAAAAAAAGAAAGTGAGCGATGGGTGCGCGGGCGGCGAGTGTCATCAAAGATTATCCAAAGGACCACGCAAAAACGCATTCAATTCCCGCAGTGACGGAACTGCGACGCTTGTTCGGAAATTGCCGTGAGCACGGCGTCATAACCGAGACGCGGCTTGCCATTCATCCGATGATTGATCTCTTCGCCATACGCCCATTTGCGACACCGAGGATCGGCCACGATCCGCTCTGCAATCCACCATTCGCCAAGACGCCCCATGACAATGGCGGCGGTCATCAGCCCTTCGAGTAAGAGCATCTGATCAATTTGAGGCAGTCGTTCGAAGGCGTCCCAATCTTTCAGCATCGGTCGGATCCTCGGGTCATGACGCCTGACGTGTCATCGCATGGCTCACAAGCGTTGTTCCGGATACCCGAGATGCGCGAGCCGTGCCGCGAGCGCGGGCGCCGACTCCCACTCCCAGTAGCGGCGCGACACGCCGGAAGGATCGCTCGGACGACCTTCGGCCTCACGCTCGTGTTGCCATGCCTGGTCGTACGGCGCGATCGTGTCGGCGGCAAAATAAGCGGGCTTCTTGCCATGCAGCGCGGGGCCGGCGGCGTGGATGCTGCACGTGGGCCGCGCCGGATCGAGAATGCTCTGGGCGAGAGGTTCATCCTGCTGAACGATCTCTGCCACCTCTTGTTCGAACCAATACTCAGGGTCGGATGCTTGCGAGCCATTGTGCTTTTGGCGGGGGGATATTTCGCTGACGATGTGCGGGAACCTCCGTTCGACCCACTGGTGTTCGACGACGCGAGATAGCCCTGTAATGGTGATTGCTGAAAGCGCGGTGTGGTCGTCCCAGATAACGATGGCCCCTTGCGGGTTCGACAAGAGCTTGGCGGCATGCCCATGCACGGCGTTGCCGGTGAAATAAGGGATGAGCACGCTCGTCTTTGGGCCGCGCTGCGCAACGAAAGCCGCTTTACCAATGTTGCCGTTACGAGGCGACGCCCCCGGAAGGCCCGATGAAGACACGGTGACTTGCAGAAGCTCGAACTGCGACGCGACCAATCTGTCGAGCGGCTGAGTTGGGCTCCACGCATTGGGCCAGACGGCCCTCCGTCCGCCATTCGGTTCCGATGTTGGTCGCTTGACGAAGAGGTTCTGCGAACACTGCGTGAAGGCTTCTTCGACGCCGCCGACGCAAAAGCGAAGGAGGCAATTTCGGCTCCATGCGGCATAACGCCATGGATAGAGAGCATCTGCGTCGAGAGCATAGTCGTGCTGGACGGCTTCGGCCGTTAGCGCCTCTGTGGCGAAGAGGGTGATGTGCAGCCCCATGGCGTCGGGGTCATAGGGATGCAGCGCGAGAACGGCGAGCTTTCCGCCGTTTCGAACGGCGTCAATGACTTCGATGAGAGCGCCAACGGCGGCGCGGCGTCGCGCCCGCGCGCATGGCGTGGCGCAGCGTAGATCGTCTCCAACAACGAGCCTCCGGTAGGAGGGCGGCATCGCCCCAATGCCTACAAGCCAGCGATCGATGGCCGCTTCTTCGTCGACGGTGGCTGGCGCCGGCAGGAGCAATGGAACGGCGACGGTCTGATGGTCGAGAACAATGATCGGAGGCGCGCCCACAGTTTCCTCGACCATTGCGGCATACACCGGCCGATTTCGGCCCCAAAGCGCGCCCTGGGAGCGGCCGCCGCAGCCGAGTAGCGCGAGCTTCGCGGTCATGGCGAACACGCCCATCGTGGCGTTCAGATATTGGCGGTACTGGCGCTCGTAGAACAGGTCTGCGCCCTTGGCGACTGTTGCTTCGCCGCAGTCGGCGCGCGCGTCGCCTCCTCGGTTCCTCGCGCTTAGCTGGTATTGAAAGACATGCTCGCTCGCTGGCCCCGGCGCGTCCTTGCGGCGCAGCCACCGTTCGGCGGCGGCCTCACGCCAATACGGAGGCGCCAGATCGAGAGCCGCGTGCGCAAAAGTCCGCAGTGGCCTCAGCCGATAGCGACCATCGGCGGCATCGTTTACTTGGGTCCCCGTCGCCAGCGAAGCTCTATGGAAAAGTGGGATGTGCGCGATTACGCGCTGATGCAGGCGCAGCTTGCCCCCAGCTATTGAGCCTTGAAAATTAGTCATCGAAAACGCTCCCGCGAAACAAATTTTCACGGCGCTAGAATGCGCGAACTTTGACTCCTTTTATCGGACCACGCAACAATTGGTTTGCATGCAATGCGGAGGGCGAAAGAACGTTCACCAAATTGCCAGCATTTACCCGAATTACCGTGATGCGTTGAAAGCGTGAAAAAGCGATCATCTAGCCGAATTTGTATTATGGCCACTATCGCCAACGACCGTTGCGGCCCCGGCATCTTCGGTGCCGTTTCACTCCCACGGCAGTTTCTTTTTGTCCTTCACTCGGCTCTTGGTCAGTTCGCTCGCCATCGCACGATTTGATGTGTGGCCGTAGAATTGCTCCAGCATCCTCACGGACGTGCCCATGTTTCTCGCCAGAGTGTAGTGGTTCACGCCCTCTTGAAGCTGGTTCGTCGCGTAGGTGTGACGAAGAGAATAAATCGTTCTCTTCTCCCCGTTCCGATCGAACTCAACGCCGGCCTTTTGGGAGACGTTGGCGAAGCCCTTCTTCATGCTGTGCACCGGCTTGCCGTATGCGTGGCAAAACACGTGCTCGCTCATTTCTGGTTTGCGGCCATTCAATTCGTCACACCTGCTTTTCCAGAGGAGTTCAAAGCCTTCTTTGACCTCTGGAATCTGAGCGACCACCTCGCGTGACCCGGTCTTTCCCCTCACATGGATGATCAGATACGGATCGTTGAGATTGTCAGAAGGTTCCGTATCGAGGTCGCTCCATCGAATTCCTCTGGCTTCGCCGACCCGGATGCCGGTGTAGGCCAAGATGACGATGTAGTGGCAGAGCATCTTCCGGTCACGGTAGATCGAGCTCGAAATGCTTTTGCCCTCCTCAAGCCAGGGCGCGAACGTCCCCAAGAGTTTTTTCCAGTCCTTCTGATCGAAGTGAGGGCGTCGGACGCCGTCCTTCTTCGGCCTCTCGATATGGATCTCCCGATCCAGGTGACCTCTTCGGTGGCACCATTTCAGGAAGGTCGTGAATTGGCTGGTCTCGTGAAGGATCGTCGTCTCCTTCGGCGCCTTCCTCTTCGCGTTCGTCCGCCGCCAGTCGAAGAACTTGGCGATCTCCTTGGAATTGATGTCGGTGACCTTGTTCTTGGTGAAGTAGGGAACGGCGTAGGTCTTGAGAAAGGCGATGATGGAGAGGTTGCGTTTCGTCGGCTCTCCCTTGGCCCGCGCGAAGGTCTCGAAGTCCACGACCATCTTGGCGAGGTTCGGGCCGGTGATGGACTGTCCGAGCTTGGTCTTGATGCGGAGCTTGTCGAGCAACTCGTCGGCGAACTTCCTGGCCTGGTAGAAGTCGGAGGTTCCTGAGCCCCAGTAAATGTAGCCGGCGCCGTTGGGTATTTTTATTCGGCAGAGCTAGAGCTTCTTGGGACGATTCTCGAGCTGATAGAGGACGACTTTTCCGTCGTGGAAGGACTGCTGGTTGATGACCTTGGAGGCTGCCATGGAGGCAATTCTACCCCTCGGTCGGGCGATATGACACCGTAATATGACTGTAATACGGCCTGACCGAGACCTTATCGGATCCGTCGAATAGCATAAGTCATTGATAGCAAAGATAGAAAATGGTGCTGCAAGAGAGGATTGAACTCTCGACCTCTACCTTACCAAATAAGTGATCCTTTATAATATATTGATATTAAATGATTTAATATGACATTTTCTATGTGTAATATGATTGTAATGGATCAACATTGTAGAAAGCTCCGTAAAATCAGAATGATAGAGATAGTTTTAGGTTGTAAAAAGGGAGTGCTCGGCCGTGATCGCAAAGCCGCAGCGCTTTCGACATGTCCATTGTTTGAGCAACTGAATACCCTCCGAAGGGCTTCAACCCGGAGGATGATATGTCGTTTCTAAAATCCCTCACCCTCACCACCGTTCCGAAGATCAACAATGATCCCATCCGCTCGCGGCGAGAGAGGCTCGTCTCCCGCCTTCAGGAGCAGAAGGAACTGATCGCCAACCCGTCCCTCATCCGAACCGTCCAGCGAACCGTCAAGAAGGACGGGCTCAAGACCGTCGTCGAGACCCAGCAGAAGCTCCGTCCCTGGTGGCGGACGGACGAGAAGGGGCAGGTCGTCTTCTTCGTGCGGGTCGGGTGGAAGCCGATCGAATTCGAGAAGGGCAAGGCGGGGATCGTTGCCGGTTCGATGGAGAGGCTGCCCGAGGTCATCGACGTGCTGATCGGGGCGGTGCGGGCCGGCGAGCTGGACCCGATGCTCGCGACGGCTGGCGATGGTCGTGTTCGGCCCAGTAGCACCGCCAAAAAGCCAGGGCGGGAAGCGGCGTAGCCGATCGGGCTAGGAGAGCCGTGGTCACGACAGGCCGAAGGTCAAGTCTATGACGTGACATGCCAACTTCGTGACGTTTGCTTGCCGTTTGCTGTGGCTTATTTGCAACACCCATTGAGAATCACCCCAACAGGCGTTTTCTCGCCTTAAAGACCCAGAAGAAGGAATGTAGCGTCGAAGGCGCAAACATCTGCTCTCGCGAAGCCTTGGGACCTCCAAGCCCCGGTTTGAGCGGCTGAAACCGAGCAAAGGACGTATTCATGAAAAAGGTTGGATTGATCGCGGCTATTTCTTTGGCCGCTCTGAGCGTCGGCGCCGCGTTCGCCGCCGATCTTCCGTCCCATAAGGCGCCGCCGGTTTATGTTCCCCCGCCGCCCCCGCCGCCGCTGTGGACCGGCTTCTATGGCGGCGTAAATCTCGGCGGTGGCTGGACCAATAATACCTTCGTTCCCAATTACCTCGTCCTCGTACGCCCCGCTGGTCCCGTCGTTAACCCGCTCATTGTTAACCCCGTCGACCCCTTCGTCGGCACCCCATTCGGCGCCCTGGCGGTCCTCTCCAATAACAGCGGCGGCAGCCAAGGAGGCGTCGTCGGCGGCGGGCAGGTTGGCTACAATTACCAGTTTGGCACGAGCTTCCTGATCGGCGGCGAGGCCGATCTTCAAGGCACGACCATTGGCGGCGGCGGCAACAATGGATGGGGCGCAATTTTCGTGGGGAGGCGGTCACCGGCCGTCGATTGGTTCGGCACCGTGCGCGGCCGTCTCGGCTGGCTGTTCACGCCGACCCTGCTCGTTTATGGCACCGGTGGTTTCGCCTATGGCGGTGTTTCAACCGGTGGCGGCTGGTTTGGCGGCAGCTACAGCCACACCCGCACCGGCTGGACGGCTGGCGGCGGCGTCGAGTGGATGTTCATGCCCAATTGGTCGGCCAAAGCCGAATACCTCTTCGTGGACCTCGACAGCAGCGGAACGACTGGGACGTGGGGCTGGAACTGGGGCTACCACCGTCACCCGCAAATCAACGTCGTGCGCGCGGGCGTGAACTATCACTTCAACTGGGGCGCTCCCGCTCCGGTCGTCGCCAAATACTGAATCATTGCCGAGCGCACCCCAAGCGCGCTGAACTGGAGCCCGGCCTTTGTGGCCGGGCTCTTTTTTTGTGACCGCAGGGACGCCTTCAACTGATCGACGGTGGCTTGCCCGCGGAGGAGCCGGCGAGATGAAGCGGCTACATGTCGACCGCCTCTATGCACGCTTCGATGGCCTGCATCGGCTTGCTTCAGTAGCGCCTCCGCAGCCGCGACGCGCTCGCGCGCGGCGCAGCCTTATCGTTCATGATCTCGACCAGAATCGTGGGCGTGCCGATTAGCGCAGAATGCTGACGCCAGTGTCGAGAGCTTCGCCGGCGGCGTTGGTGGGCGCTGTAAATAGTTCAGCCGCGTCGCCGTCGCGATAGCCGGCTACGCCGCCGCGCGGGCCGTATACGCGGCCGTCGAGCACGCGGCTCACGTGGATGTAGCCAGCGTGCGGACCATGCGTCACCGCGCACCAGCCACGATTGCAGTTGTCGATATTGACGATGTCGCCAGCGCCGAGGGTCACGATATGGTGACGCCACTGCGGACGGGCATACAGGCCGAAGTTGCCGCCGAGCATGGCCTCGAAGGCGCAAGCGGTGGAGACCGGGCCGACGAGAGCGCCAGCAGCTATGAGAGAAAAGCAAAGTTTACGCACTTGAGCCTCCAGAACGATGTCGTGAGCATCTCAAACCGATGCTTCAGCGCGTGCGATCGGTTAGTAGCCATGCCGACGCACGGCGCGACGCGTGGTGCGGCGGGCAACTCGACGAGCATAGAATGTCTTAGCCACAAGACCATCGGAAGCCGACATCTCGACGACGCTCGGCGATCCGGCCATAGGGGCCGCCGCGACCGGCTCATAGTCAAAAAGCAATGATGCGCCGATTAAAAGGCCAAGGATTTTGATGCGGGTCATATGCAGCCTCCAACGTGGGCGTTACTCACACGTTATAACTAGCCGCGTTCAAGAGCGGGACAAGCCTTTCCGGTCCACGGGAGGTGCGGCGAATTCGGCGCAGGTCGCGGTCGCTGTTTTGGCGACGATCTGCATGCAGCCGCCGACTTCTATGACCAGTCTGCTCTGGGCTGTTTGGCGAGCGGTCTAGCCCCCTATTTCTTGGTCTTCTTCTTCGAGGCGGCATCCATCGCCGCCTGTTTGCTCTTTTGCCGTCATTTCCAGTCGGAGGGCGCCGCTATAGATGGCTTCTGATGATGCGAAAGCCGATCACTGCAGCGATCCAGGTCAGAACCCCAATCAGAGCGTATTCTCCGGCAGTGATGCCGGGCCATTTCTGTTGGAAGCGGGAAAGGAGTTTCTTCATTGCTGTCCTCGGGCATCTGTTCGATCCCATTGCACAGGCATCCGTGCCGTTCCTCGCCAGGGGTGTTCTCGTTCCCCGAGAATTCTATCCGGACACTTTATGCGGGATTGCATAGCTTTCTCAACATGAGCCGGATCGAGGCGAGGCGCAGGAACGCGAGCGCTTTCTGATTGAAGTTTTCCCAGTCCCTCGCGAGCCTGCGGCATCGCCCCAGCCACGCGAAGGTACGCTCGACGATCCTGCGCTGCGCCTCGGCGTGCGCCTCGATGTAGCGCTGGGTCGTTGACAGGTTCGAGTGTCCGGCGAGCGCCTGAACGTCCCGCAGCGACCCGCCGACGGTGGAGATCTTGCGAGCTGCGTTGGTGATGAAAGTTCGTCTGCCACTGTGGCTAGAGCACCCCGAGAAGCCGAGTTCCCGATACCAGCGGGAGAAGAGGTTCACGATCGCATGGGAGGAGGTCTGGGCGGACCGCTCAGTGGAGATCACGAACGGGGAAGGGCGACCGAGAGAGGGAGACCGCCGCAGGTCCAGCAAGGCAGCTCTGAGCCTTCGGCAAACCTGCCAGAAGTTGCGAGATCCGCGGAGGGAAAGGAACTGGGTTCCAACGGTCTCTGCTTTTAAGATATTGATATTTAGCATTCTAACCGACTGGCTCGCGGCGCAAAGAATGAGCCGCCATTTGAAAACGCATCAAAACAACGTGCGAAGCCTCACTCCGCCGACGACCACGGTCGACGCCTGCGGATTGTCCGCAGGATTGAAGATGACTTGTAGGTCCGGCGTCAGCTGGGTGTCGGGCGTCAGGGCGAGGCGGTAAAAGGCTTCGAGCCCATATTGATCACGATTCGGCCCCGCCGCGGGCTCGGCCCAGGAGAACGCCAGTCCGAGGCGATCTGTGCTCTGGCCGAAAGGCTTTTCGAAACCCATCCCGAGCGCGAGCGATTGGCGCACGCGAAGGCCTGCGCCGTAGCCATAGGAATATCGCGCGAAGGGGACAAGTCTCCCCTCGGGTCCAATTTCCTGCTCGACATGAAAGGCGACGCCCTGGCCGCTCGGCACATCTTCGAGTTTCAGGCGATCCCGGCGCCAAAGAGTGACGAAGTAATGTCCCGTGCCAGTCTTGCTCTGACCCCGCTTGATGCCCAGGCTGAGCGCATAGAAGAACTCGCCGCGCTCGGGATTCCCGACCTCGTAATTGGAGCCGTTGGCGTCACTTAGGCCCATGAGAACGTAGCCGTTTTCTGGTAGCGCCACGGCGACCGCCGCGCCGAAGCCAGCGCCAGGCAGCGCCATGGCGGGCGTATTAGCGAGCGCTGTGTTCAGGAAGCTGTGATTGGAGCTGACGAAGCGCCCTCTGTTCCAGACATTCGATGGCTTCATGCGCCCGATCCGGTACATCAGCCCATCTTCGCGAGACCCTTGTTCCCAGTACAGCTCGGTGAGCGAATAGGAGTATTTGTTGAAGCCGTCTGCGGTTCCCCAGACGGAGCCAATTTCCTCTCCCAGCTTTCCCGGCGGCACGAGAGTGAAGGGATGACGCCATTCAGTGGCGAAAGCGACCGCTCTCGGCCAGCTCTCCCCAAGCTTGTTCAGTCGCAGACTACCGAAGAAATCGAGATCGCCGCTTGCCGCTTCGTTTTGCGCGTCCCTGAGCGGCCGGTCGTCGTTCTGATATTTCTGAAATAGCGAAAGCGTCCGGTTGGCGTTTTGATATAGCGAGGTGTAATTGAACCCGAGGTCGAGCCCGAACTCTTCCTGCAGGCGCTTGTCCAGCGGTTTCCACGCCTCATGGAGGGGCGAGAGCGGCCCGAAAGGCAACAAGGATGCGGGCCGCGCCTTCGCCTCGGCGAGCTGCTGGGCGACGTTGTTCGGCGAGTCCTGAAGAGGGTTTTCGTCTTCGGCGTCGTCCGACTCCGGGGCGACTTCATTGAACGCGAAGAGCGGAGTCGCCGCCGAACCGAAGGTCTGCGGCCGGCTCCAGTCGAAGCGGTAGTTCACGCCCGCGCGTAGCAGATGGCCATTGAAGCGGGTCGACAAGCGCGTGGCGGCGAGAAGGTCGATCGTGGAGGCGGCGTTGAAATAGGCGAGCGGACTGATCTGGGCGTTATTGAGCCGCAGCGTCCCGAGATTGTAATAGAGATATTCGAATTTCGCGCTGACGTTCGTCCCGAGCGCCGCTTCGAGTCCCCCGCCGACGGCGAAGCCCGTCAGATTGCGGTAGCGTTCGCCCTCGATTGCGGCGTCGTCGAAGTCGGAGGGCGTCAGGCTTTGTTCCAGCTCGATCCCGGCCCGCGCCCGGCCATGGGCGACGCCGCCCGTTGCATAGAGCAGCAGGGTTGGCGTGACGGCGTAGCCGAGACGGCCGCGAAGTGTGGCGATATATTCGAGGTTTCGCTGGAGCGAAGCGCCGGTCACCGCCCAGGCCGGCGGCGCGAGGCGGGCCGTCGTCACATTGGCGAGGCCGCCGCCACCATCGACGCCCGCGCCCTGGATATCGGCCTCGACGCCCACGACAAACTGTTCGGCGAATTGCCAATTATAGCCGATCTGCCCGCCGGCGAATAAGCCATTGAGGCGGGTGCCGGCGACGCCGGAGGCGCCGAGCGCCGAAGCGGCGCCGAAGCCCGCGCCGGTCAGGTCCAGCAGATTGGTCGAGAGGGCCGCAAGCGAGCCATTGGCCCCCCAGGCGTGGCCGAAATTGGCGCCCGCATAGAGGCCTGTCCAAGTAAACACGGGAAGCGGCGCGGACGGCGGACTTTTCTTCGCGCCGGGGTCGGCGCCTAATACAGGCGCAACCGCCAGGGCGAGCGCAATCGCCGTTGTTGCTGCGATCCGAAATGGACAAAGGCGCTTGATGATTATCCCCGATCTCGACTTGCTTACCCCTTGATGGCGAGCGGCGAATAGTAGGCCTCCGGCCTCAGGCGCCAACCCCCGATCTGTGAATGCAAAAAGCCCGATGTGACCGATCGCGCTGTTTGGCCGCTGCGGAGCCACCCACCGCGTTTGACGTCGGCTTACGGCTTATAAGCAGGCCGTATGAGATATCGTCCGGGCAGTTACACCAGCTCGACGATCCGCCGCTGCGCCTCCGCGTGCGACTCGATGTAGCGCTGGGTCGTCGACAGGTTCGAGTGACCGGCGAGCGCCTGGACGTCCCGCAGCGACCCGCCGACCGTCGAGATCTTGCGGGCGGCGTTGGTGATGAAGGTTCGCCGTCCCGAGTGACTCGAACAACCGTTGAAACCCAGCTCGGCATACCACCGGGAGAACAGATTCACGACCGCTTGAGGGGAGGTTCGGGAAGCTCGCTCGGTCGTGATCACGAAGGGCGCCGGACGAGCCCGAGAAGGCGATCGGCGAAGACCCAATAGGGCGGACCGAAGCTCTTTGTTCAGTGGGATGACTCGACCGCCGCCGCTGCCCTTGCTGGCCTCGTTGGTCAGGTGGATGGCGGTTCCGATATCGCCATCGGAAGTCGTCACCATGTCCCAAGTCAGGCGTGCGATCTCCTTCGCTCGGAGCCCGGCCTTGACTGACAGCAGCAGGATCACTCGGTTTCGAAGTGGATGACGTGTGTTGGAGAGGTATCCAAGAGCGGCGTCGACCTGCGCCTTGGTGAGGGTCTTCGCTTGCTTGCCGAGCCCCATGACGGCCTCCAGACTGATGACGGTTTGTCAATCTGGCGCTCGATTATAACCAGTCGGGCATGCATGTACACCGCTGGTTTTTGGAAAGGCCATGGAAGTCAGGCATCTGGGGAGACTGATGATGGAATGATACTTCTATCATCAGTCCATTGGGAAGGAGCATTTCCGCTATTGACCGACGCTGTTGAAAAAACTCGAAAGATGGGACGCGGCAAAAACTCGCGGAATGCACATCGTAATAGAAAATCGGCCTCAGAAGCGGTCGCGTGGCGGTTGCGGAAGTCGCTCGTGGATTTGGCGAATCAACTCCCAGCGCATATAGCGAGCGCGGCGGGATGCTGATCGGGCTAGACTTTCATGACCACATCGATGGAGATGACGAAGGCGGAAATCACGCGCTTTCTTGGCGGGAACGAACCAGCAGTCCTATGCGTCACGGGCGAATGGGGCGTCGGGAAAACGTTTCTTTGGCGATCAGTATTGGACGATCTCCGCAAGTCGAAAGGCCTGAGCCTAACGCGTTACTCATACGTGTCCTTGTTCGGATTAAATTCTCTCGATGATGTGAAGTCGTCGCTATTCGAGAACATGGAGTGGCTCGATCAAGACCCGACCAATTTTGCTCAGCACGGAAAGGCGGGCGCTAAGGCGTTAGCCGCTCGCGCAAAGAAGCTTTCCGAGTTGGCCGGGGCGCTGCCTTGGGTTGGTCAGGCGTTCACCAAAGCGCGGTCGCTCTACTTCTCGCTAATTCAGAACCAGATTGTTTGCATCGACGACCTCGACCGGCGATCGAAAAATCTTGAAGTGAAAGACGTGCTCGGACTGATCTCATTTCTGCGCGAACATCGCGGATGCAAGGTCGCTTTGCTGCTTAACAGCGAAAAGCTCGGCGACAACAAGGACGAGTTTGAAGGCCTCCTTGAGAAGGTAATTGAAGCAAAGGTTGTTCTCGCCCCAACGGCGGCTGAATCTGCTAGTATCGCACTACCCGTTCAAGATGCTATTTCCATTGCGCTTCGGGCGCACTGCGAGACGCTCGGCATCCGCAATATTCGCGTCATCAAACAAATCGAGCGTTTGGCACGCCGAGTCGATGAGCTCTTGATCGGGTTTCCTCAGCCTATCCGCGATCAGGCCATACATTCTCTCACGCTGTTCGGGTGGGCGAAATATGACCGCGAGAACTCACCGAAGCTCGAATTTCTCAAAACCAGCTCAATTGAACGGTATCTGCCCCGAGATGACGGTAAGAAGCCGCCCCCTGAGGAGGAGGTGGCTTGGGAAAGTTTGCTAAGTAAATACAAGTTTAGTCGTTCGGATGATTTCGATCTCGCCCTGATGAATTACGTCGACAGCATGATCCTCGATGTCGATGATGTTCAGGGCCAAGCCCGTGCGCTACAAGAGCAGCAACGCCTTGGCGCGCTACACGGAACCTTGGATGCGGCATGGCGTGCATATCACGATAGCTTCGATGATGACGAAGATCGAAGTCGTACAGGAGATCGGTGATGGCACGAAAAAGAGTTATTTGACAATCGATTAGAGGGTATCTCGAAAAATATGCGTATTGGCGTGAAGGTCTGCGTTTGATGTCAACGCGCCATCGGATTTTTGTTTCGCGCGTTTTCTCGACGCTTGTCTTTGTGGCGTCGCAGTCGTTGAATCTTTGTTTTACTCGAACCTCGCACTTCAGGCGCAGCGCCTGACACGTGGGCTCACGCGGTCGCCGCTTTCATGCGTTCCAGATAGATGAAGCGTCGGATGTTGTAGGCGAGGTTCGTCATTCCGATCTTGCATCTCGCGCGAACGATTCCGATGGTGCGAACAATTCCCGCTCCCATGCCGGTCTTCTGGTCGCCGAACACATGCTCGACGCGGGCGCGCACCTTCGAGCGCATTTTGTTGGCGGCCTGCTGCGCTTCGCTGAGTTGACGATTACGATACGCTCTACGATGAATGCGGCTCTTCAGGCCGCGTTCGGCGAGCTTTTTCTCGATTTCCTTGCTGCGATAGGCGCTATCAGCCCACACGTTCGACGCCGTGTTGCTCGCATCGAGAACGTCCTCAAGCTTTTGACTGTCATGCACGCTCGCGTCGCTCACCGCGTAACGGCGCACGAATTTGTGTCGGCGATCGACGCCGATATGGTTCTTGTATCCGAAATACGACCGCTCGTTCTTCTTCGTCCAGCGCGCGTCCTTGTCCTTCTGACGGTTCTTGGCCGGCTTCTGCTTCCAGTCTTCGGGTGTCTTGCCGTCCTTGATTGTCTCATTCTCCTCGCGCGAATTGTGCTGCTTGGGCGTCGAGATGATCGTCGCGTCGATGATCTGCCCGCCCATGGCGAGATAACCCTTGTCTTTCAGGAACCCATCGAACAAATCGAACAATTCTTCCACCGCGCCAGCTTTCGCCAGCGCCTCGCGATAGCGCCACAAGGTTTTGGCGTCGGGAACCGCGTCTTCAAGACCAAGGCCGAGAAAGCGTCCGAACGAGTAGCGGTCGCGAAGCTGGTATTCGGCCTGATCATCAGAAAGATTGTAGAGCGCCTGCAACACCAGCACTTTGAAAATCACGACTTCGTCCCAGGGCTTGCGTCCCGCCGAACTTTTGCGTCCCGCATCATCCTTGCGAAGCTCGCCCTTGATCAGGGCGTCCTTCAGCTTCGGCCGGAAGCTTTCAAATGGAACCATCGCGGCGATCGCCAGAAGTGGATCGCCTTTTTCGTCTAGAGCTTCGTAGCGTCGGTTCAGATCGAAAAAACCCAGCTGGCCCACGTCGAACTCCAGTGTTCAGTGCATGGCTGGGTTGAATCTGATTTCCGCCGTCAGGGAAACCTATTTTTCGAGATGCCCTAGAATCAGTGTGTTGTACCTGTGTTTATAAGTTCAGTTTATAACTTTCGAAATCAGCAGGTCCAGTCACGGTCACGCTAATAGTTACGGTCAAGCTAGCTTCCCGGCACGCCCTCGACGGCGGGATCATCAAGATCGCCAGAGGCATCGCCATCTATAAGACCTCTCGGGACTTCGTTTCCTACCGGATAGAACAGGAAACGCAGCGCCACAACCGTCGGGCCTTGGCCTTGGGCGACCCTTTGCCGCCACTTCGGCCATTGCGGAGCCGAAGAAGCTCACGTCGAAGCTTTAGGATGACAGGAGCGATGAGATGACAACAGTACCGCGGCGGCTGCCGCACCATTCGACGGGCTGGGCTGTTTTTGCAGCGACGGCTGCATTCTTGGGCGTTTGCCCTGCTTTGGCGCAGGGCACTGCGCAAGAGCGTTCAGCCTGTATGGGCGACGCATTCAGATTTTGCAGTTCGGATATTCCCTTTGTTTCGGAGATCGAGTCTTGCCTTGAAGAGAATATCCGCCGGCTAAGCCAAGCATGTCGGCGCGAGTTCCTTCCGAGCCATCGGACCAGATTGCAGGAAGAACATTTCAGATGACGCCAAGAGGTTGAGATAAGCGCGTAGCGATTTCTTCCCGCGCTCACTCCGTCATCTTCCTAATGGGCATCTCGAAAAATAGGTTTCCCTGACGGCGGAAATCGGATTCAACCCAGCCATGCACTGAACACTGGAGTTCGACGTGGGCCAGCTGGGTTTTTTCGATCTGAACCGACGCTACGAAGCTCTAGACGAAAAAGGCGATCCACTTCTGGCGATCGCCGCGATGGTTCCATTTGAAAGCTTCCGGCCGAAGCTGAAGGACGCCCTGATCAAGGGCGAGCTTCGCAAGGATGATGCGGGACGCAAAAGTTCGGCGGGACGCAAGCCCTGGGACGAAGTCGTGATTTTCAAAGTGCTGGTGTTGCAGGCGCTCTACAATCTTTCTGATGATCAGGCCGAATACCAGCTTCGCGACCGCTACTCGTTCGGACGCTTTCTCGGCCTTGGTCTTGAAGACGCGGTTCCCGACGCCAAAACCTTGTGGCGCTATCGCGAGGCGCTGGCGAAAGCTGGCGCGGTGGAAGAATTGTTCGATTTGTTCGATGGGTTCCTGAAAGACAAGGGTTATCTCGCCATGGGCGGGCAGATCATCGACGCGACGATCATCTCGACGCCCAAGCAGCACAATTCGCGCGAGGAGAATGAGACAATCAAGGACGGCAAGACACCCGAAGACTGGAAGCAGAAGCCGGCCAAGAACCGTCAGAAGGACAAGGACGCGCGCTGGACGAAGAAGAACGAGCGGTCGTATTTCGGATACAAGAACCATATCGGCGTCGATCGCCGACACAAATTCGTGCGCCGTTACGCGGTGAGCGACGCGAGCGTGCATGACAGTCAAAAGCTTGAGGACGTTCTCGATGCGAGCAACACGGCGTCGAACGTGTGGGCTGATAGCGCCTATCGCAGCAAGGAAATCGAGAAAAAGCTCGCCGAACGCGGCCTGAAGAGCCGCATTCATCGTAGAGCGTATCGTAATCGTCAACTCAGCGAAGCGCAGCAGGCCGCCAACAAAATGCGCTCGAAGGTGCGCGCCCGCGTCGAGCATGTGTTCGGCGACCAGAAGACCGGCATGGGAGCGGGAATTGTTCGCACCATCGGAATCGTTCGCGCGAGATGCAAGATCGGAATGACGAACCTCGCCTACAACATCCGACGCTTCATCTATCTGGAACGCATGAAAGCGGCGACCGCGTGAGCCCACGTGTCAGGCGCTGCGCCTGAAGTGCGAGGTTCGAGTAAAACAAAGATTCAACGACTGCGACGCCACAAAGACAAGCGTCGAGAAAACGCGCGAAACAAAAATCCGATGGCGCGTTGACATCAAACGCAGACCTTCACGCCAATACGCATATTTTTCGAGATACCCTAATGGAAAAGGAGCGCAGCAAGGAGGCAATCAGCTCCAGCCTATTCGGTTGCTAGTTCCGCCGCTGCTTCTGGCCCCGCTGCCTTCGCACCAACAGTTTGTCGGAGCCGGGATGAAAAAGCCAATGGTCCGCGCGGCTGCATTGATGCTCGTCGCCTATAAACGCCAAGCCGCCCCCAAAGGGACGTGCCGCGCTTTATCAGACAGCGCGCCGGGGGTTGTATTTTTGCAACGACCCGCGACAAACTTCTCAGCTCAATGCTGCAGGTTAAACGTTTCGCATTGACTTCGTCCTGCTCGATGCCCGAGTCTTCTTGTACCTCTATAGAGGGAGGACGTTAGGGGCCTCCACCGCCAATAGGACACGATGCGCAGCAGCACTCGCTCGCTTTTTATTCAGCTATCCGCTTTGACGCTTCTGTTGCTCGCGCAGGAGTCGCCGGCGGCTGATCTTCCGACGCGCAAGGCGCCGCCGATCGCACCGCCGCCGATCTTCACTTGGACAGGCTTCTATGTCGGCTTCAACTTTGGCTACACATGGACGGCAAGCCCGTCGATCGTCGCGGGCTCCGCCAACCTCGTCGATTTTTCCGCAGAGCGTTTTGGGCTTGCCTCGGCGATCAGCGCCTCGGGCGTTCCCAGCGCGCGCCTCGATGGCTTCTTCTTTGGCGGCCAGGCCGGCTACAACTGGCAATTCGCCGACAAGCTGATCGCCGGCTTCGAGGCGGACATTCAGGGCGCCGGCGTGCGTGGCGGCGGCGGCCTCGCCAATGTAACCGGGGCGCCTACCGGCTTTGCGGTGACGGGCGGCAAACTTAATCGCAGCCTCGAATATCTGGGCACGGCCCGCGGCCGCCTCGGCTACGCCGTCACGCCGACGATCATGGCCTATGTGACAGGCGGCCTCGCTTATGGCGGCGCCAATCTGACGACGACAATCAGGCAGAGCCTGACGCCCTCGATCCTCATAGGGAACCCCGGAAAGGGCGATCTTTATGAAAACCTCGTCGGCTGGACGATCGGCGCCGGCGGCGAGATGGCGCTCTCACGCAATTTGAGCGCCAAGCTGGAATATCTCTATTACGATCTCGGCGGTCTCCAACTCTCTACCGCGTCCAATCCGCTCGCCTTCACCGACCCTCTCCTTGGGTTGCGTCTGGTCGACGCGACGAACGTCTCGACCCGGTTCAATGGGCACATCATCCGCGCCGGGCTCAATTATCGCTTCGATTGGAGCATTCCGGAGACTCCTGGTTCGCCGGCGACGCCGCTTTTCGCCTCGCCCCAATTCGCTTCGGCGGAGGCGCCGGTCCTGAGCGACTGGCGTTTCATGGTCATGCCCTACATGTGGGCGATTAACTTGAATGGCGCGCTAAACGATTCGCAGTCAGAACGTCGAAGCGAACGCAACGATCATCGACGCGATCACGAAGAGCAGCTCCTTTCCGCTCGCCTTCATGGGACGCGTCGAAGCGAGCAATGGGCCATTTTGGCTCTATGGCGATTTTGCCTGGGTGCGGCTACGATTTTCGGGCTCGACTCTGAAGCTGCGATCGCCCTTTGCGGACGTTGCTTTTGCACTCGACGCGAGTGGACATATGCGGCTGACGATGGCGATTGGCGAGGCAGGCGTCGGTTATGAACTGGCTCGATGGAAGCTGACGAACGCGCCGGCTTCCTTCACCGCGCTCGATGCCTATGCCGGGATGCGCTACTTTTATCTCGGCGCCGATCTCACTTTGCGGGCTCTCGGCGCTGTCACATCGCCGTTCCTCGACGTGGATCAGCTTGGCGCGCGCGCTCACGCGAAATCCCGCGGAATTGAGTGGGTCGACCCGGTGGTCGGCCTGCGCATGCGCCATAGCTTCTCGCCGGGCGAGAATTTCGAGATGCGCGGCGACATTGGCGGCTTTGGCGTCGGCAGCAAATTCAGTTGGCAGTTCTATGGCGGCTACAGCCACGACTTCGAGTTCAACGGCATGAAGTTCGCGGGCCTCGTGGGCTACCGCGCCCTCAGCGTCGACTACTCGACGCGCCGCTGGGACGGCAGGGAGAACGGTATCAACGCCATCATCCACGGACCGATCACGGGCGTCAGTATGCGGTTTTAGTGGACGCGCACTAACTAATGGGCATATGAGTTAGGCGTTCGAGAGGGCTATGAGCAGAATGGCTTGTGCGTCGCGATGGGCGCGTCTCGTGAGCTTTGCGCCAGTGCCGGGTTGGGAGCGATCAGTGCAGAAAAAGCTGGAACCGCAGCAAACGCCGTGAGCAGCCTCCGGCGATTGAGCCTCGAGAAAGACGGATTCGATGGCATCGGGCGGCTCCTCTAAGGTTCTGAAAAAAGAAGCCGAAGGGGGCGCAACGGGCCCAACTCGAAAAAACAGGCGCCCTTCGGGGGGCGCCTGTTCTTCACAATCATACTCGTCTCTTGCGGTCAGTCGCTCGCGTGACTGGCGGCGGCCTTCTTTACCGCCTCCAAGATCGACGTGAGGTTGTAGCTTTCAGCAGGCTGCAGCGGCGGGTACTTTTCATACGACAGCAGATGCTCGAACCAGAGTCGCTGACCGATCGGCAGCATGTTCCAATCATATTGGAAGGCGGTGGCTGGAGCCCCGAGCGCGCCGCCCAACGACATCGCCGATTTCTGCTCGACGCCGACATTCTGCTCGAACGGATCGCGCTTGATATTCTGGACCAGCGTGAAGTGGAACGAGGTGAGCGGCATGATCCAGCCGGCCGGACCCGGCTGCGACATGGTGTAATACATCTTCCAATTCTTGTAGCGCACCGCCGATGGCGTCGCGCCGGAGAAGTAGAAGAAGTGGTTGCGCGCCGAGTTTGGTGACTTGCCTTCGAGGTAGTCGCGCTGGTCAAAGCCGTCGAGCGTCGTCTTGACGATGCCTTTGTATTTACCTGCCTCGATTTCCTTTTTTAGCTCGTCGCCTTTGGGCCCGCCGGCGATGTCGACCAGCGTGGGGACCCAATCGAGTGCGGCAAACAGCTGATCATGCACCGTGCCCGGCTTGATATGGCCCGGCCAGCGAATAACCATCGGCGCCCGATAACCGCCTTCCCACGCCTCGCCTTTCTGGCCCTTGAACGGCGTGATGCCGCCGTCGGGGAAGGAAATCTGCTCGGCGCCGTTGTCGGTGGTGAAGACCACGATGGTGTTGTCGAGTTGGCCCATGTCCTCAAGCTTCTTCAGCACATAGCCGATGTTATCGTCCATCTGCTTCATGCCGGCCTCATTGACGCCCCAGTCCTTGCCGCCCTGCACGCCGAGCATGGCCTCATACTTCGGCGGCAGCACGGTCACGACGTGCATGCGTGCTGGATTGTACCAGACGAAGAAAGGCTTGTTGGTCTTCTTGGGGTCGTTGCGATCGAGGAAGTCGATGACCTTGGCGGAAATTTCCTCGTCCACCGTTTTCGACCGCTCAAGCGTCAGCGGGCCTTCGTCCTTGCATTTCTGGTTCTTCTCCGTTCCATCGGAGGACGTACACCACAAGACCGGGCGCGGCGGCGTCAGGCAAACCGTTGTTTTTGGATCGACGGCGCCGGGAACGTCCGGCACGCCGGGAATCGGCGTATTCTTGCATGGCGGCGCGACGCCTTGTTCCGTCGGAGACTTATTGATGTCGGGGAAACTCACCTGCTGCATCGCGTCGAGGTGATACAGATAGCCCCAATATTCTTGGAAGCCATGCGCCGTCGGCAGGGCAGCCGTGTGGTCGCCCAAATGATTTTTGCCGAACTCGCCGGTGGTGTAGCCAAGATCGTGGAGGAATTTGGCGAGCGCCGGCGTGCCGGGCCGCAGATAGGACGGGCTGCCCGGCAGCTGAGGCGGGATCATGCCGGTGCGCAGCGGATACATCCCGGTGAAGAAGGCGTTGCGGCCGGACGTGCAGCTCTGCATGGCGACGTAATCGACAAACATCGCGCCTTCGTGTCCGATGCGGTCGATGTTGGGCGTTTCTCCCACCATCAAGCCGCGATGGTAGATGCTCGGCTGCATCCAGCCGATGTCGTCGCCCATGATAAAGAGAATGTTGGGCTTCTCGGTCTTGGTTTGCGCCAAGGTGGCCCCAGACATCGCCGTCGCCCCGACCCCAAAAGCGAGCGCCGCTTTTCCTAACTTCCCTAAACGTTTCATGGCAGTCCTCCCCGGCACCGCATTATTTGAACATCGTTTCTGTGCTCGCGACGGGCAGCAAGTATTACCGGTGCATACCACTTGGCCTTATCGATGAACTTGGAACTAGCTCAACAGCCGGTTGGTTCCGTTGCAGGGGTAACAATTTCGCCTCAGCGCAGAAACCTCATCACGGCGCCCCTCTTCAAAAGTCGGTAGCGGCGTTTATTCGGGGAGTCTGAAAATCCAGTACCCGAGCGGAACAAGGGTGAACTCCATGAAGATATATAGGACCAGCAATGGCGAGGGGCGCCCGTCGGCGAACAAGCTAATCAATCGTCCTGTGACGAGCCCACCGGAAAAAACGACCGTGGTCAGTATCGCGGCGTTTCGGTAGCTGTCGTGAAATGCAGCGTAGAGCCAAAACATTCCGAAGGCGACGTAAAGTCCCATGACCGCCCGGAGAATATGCGCGAGATCAACGTCGAGTTGCGCGACGCCAAGAAACGTTCGCGCGAACCAGTGCGGGGAAACGCCATAGAGAAGAGCGATAATCGAAACAGCACAAGAGCCAAAGACGAGATAGAATTTCTTGATTTTCATGGCCCTTGCCGCTTTGATCGCCAACTAGCATGGCGAAGCCGTTGCGCTTTTGACGCAACGGCCTCCAATTTGTCGGTTAGTGGCCGCTGCCTCCTGCTTCGATCTGCTTTTGAATCTTATCCAGATCGAACGAGCCCGGCGTCTGGCTCGGCGGATATTCCTTCATCGTCATGAGGAATTTTGCCGCTGGCGATGCGGTCGATATTCAGCGTCTTGCACACCGCTTGGCCTTATCGATGAACTTGGAACTAGCTCAACAGTTGAAAGCATCGGTTGGTTCCTTGTTGGTAGCAATTCGCGGCAGCATAGCCTTGGCAACCGCAATTCCCGTCCGCCAGGACATAGGAGTATCGAGCTTCGTGAAGCATCTGGCCAACTTCGCATTGAAGTCGCGGACGGCATGGGGCCGGATCGTGAAGCAATCGAAATCGGCGCACCCAAATGAAAATGTCGCGAAGGGTCTACTTCCGCTTATGGCGCATCGCGGACATGCCGCGCTGTGTTCCTGCGTTGGGGCCTGCGGGGTGGCCGGAACGCGGCCATGACGCTCGGTTTTGGCGGCGCGGAATTTGTATCGAAGCGGATGCTGGGAAGGGGATTGTCCAGCTACCGGCGAGCCCTATCCTCACATCGCGGCGTCACGCTCAATTTCATCGCAACAAAAAGCTCGACCTTCTGAAAGTCAGCCCTTATCGCGAGGTTTTTCCATGCGCCTCAGCCGGCTTGCGGTCCTCGCCTTCGCAGCGTCCACCCTCTTTCCCAGTCTTACTCCCGCCGCAGCGCAGCAGACCACCGGCACGCCCGGCACGCCGGACGCCACGACGACAATAGACGGCAATTATCTTCCGCCTCCGCCCCCGCGGTTCGGGACAAGCTGCGTAACATGCAGGAGCTTTTCCTGGTCGAGGCTTCACCAACAACATGCTTGTCAGTCCGGAGAGCGCGCCCAAGAACGAGCTGTTTCAGCGAAATGACAATTATTTCGTTTATCTCAAGCCCGACAATGTGGATGACGCAACGATCTTGAAGGATGTCCACTTTCCTGAGGCGCCGCCGCCTTGGATCTGGATGCCGCCCCACTGAGCGATTAGGGTCTGTTGGCATTCAGATTGATCGGGATAGGGGGATGCCTTTCAGCATCGCCCCTCCCACACCACCGGGCATACGGGTCCGTACCACGGCGGTTCGACTGTAAGCGGCACGGCCGTCCCACCTCGCAATTTTTCGACTGACCGGTGACACTCTGCTGCTGATTTGGGGAGCGAAGGGGTGAGCCGATGGAAAATTCGTAAGCGCTGTTACGACGCCACCTTCCAACTGATGACGAAAGCGGTGAGTCTGATCTCCTGAGATGGGGATAAGGCTTGTGTCCAGACTTGATCATACGCTTGAGCCTAATGGCGGCTCCGTTCGTCGAATTGAAGTGATCACGGGCGGCGGCGAACGTCGTCGACGCTGGTCGGATGAGGAGAAGGCGTAAGCAGTCGAAAAGTCGCTGGCGCCTGGCGCGGTGGTTTCGGTGGTCGCGCGGCGGCGTGGGCTGACGCCGCAGCAATTGTTTTCGTGGCGACGGGAGGCGCGGTGGCGGGCGGCGGAATTCGACGCTGTTTCATTTGCGCCGGTTGTTGTCGAGCGACGAGAGGAAGCGCCGGTCGCTTTGGCGTCGGAGAGCAGATCGGTCGCGGCTCGCCCGCATGTGATCGAACTCGATATTGATGGCGCGAGCGTCTGGATCTGGCGCGACGCGCCCGCCGGCATGGTCACGGCGATTATCGACGCCTTGAAGGCGCGCTCATGATCGGCCCGACAGGCGCGGTCCGCGTCATGGTGGCGACGAAGCCCGTCGACTTCCGCAAGGGCGCGGAAGGTCTCGCAGCGCTGGTGCGCGACACGATGCAGGCGGATCCCTTTGACGGCGCCATTTATGTGTTCCGCGCAAAAAGGGCCGATCGCATCAAACTGGTATTCTGGGACGGCACGGGCGTCTGTCTTTTCGCCAAACGGCTGGAGGACGGCGAGTTCCGCTGGCCGAGGATCGAAGACGGGGTGATGCGATTGTCGGCGACACAATTTTCGGCGCTGCTTGAAGGGCTCGATTGGAAGCGCGTGCGTGCGAAAGAGACGCCGGCGCCAACTCTGCCCGGCTGATGTGCGGCATAGTAAATCATGGTCCTGAAGATCGTCGCGGCGCGCCGGAAAATATGATCTGCTTCGCTTATGCCGCAGGCGATCGAAGCGCTTCCCGACGATCCGAACGAACTGAAGGCGATGCTCCTTGCCGAGCGTTGTGATGAAAGTTACGGAAGGAATGCGTCCGACATAGCCAGAATCTTGAGGATGATGCTTCCGCCGGGCACGGCGTTGAAGAAGTCTTCAAAGCGCTTCGGCTCGAAACCAGATAGAATCATAAGTCCCGAGAAAATCAGCAGGAGGAAGGCAATCTTCGGAAATATGAGACCAATGATGATCACAACCGCCAGAAACACCCCCCACTTGGTCCTCTTGGCAGACGCGGATCCGACCTCACTTGACTGCGTCCCTTTAGCGCCGAGCGAGTTCCTCAAACAGCGGCAGTCGTGTGGCGGTCAGCCCCCTCCTCAGAGACGCCGCCCTTATATTGGCTCCAGACCCATGCTTTAGATGTATCGGTCATAACTGCTTCCCACAGAATCTATTGGATTTCCCCTTCATATTAACTTACAGCCAACTCAACGAATGGGGTGACGCAATGCATTTCGTAATCTCCGCTACTTACGGTCCGACGGACCCAACCCGGGCCATGCTGCCTTTTATCTTCGCGGCGACCGCCCTTCAGGACGGGGATAAGGTGACGCTGATGCTGTTCGCCGACTCGGTGTTTTCAGCCGTCGATGGCGCTGCAGCCACACTCGTGCCTGTCGGGCCGCCCAACAAGTATGAGGACGTTGCTGCTCACCCGAATGCGACGGTCTTCGTCTGCAAGCCATGCCTTGAAGCCCGAGGACTGAGCGCCGCCTCCCTTGATAAGCGCGTGAAGCTCGGCGGGATGAATGACTTCCACGCGGCGGCGAAGCAGCCCGACGCCAAAGTTGTGAATTTCTGACGGCAGTAGAGCCTACAGTCCGGGGACGCTCGGCTACGTGGTCGGCTATTTGTTCGCGCTGCAGTGGAACTGGCTGAGCGGCGAGGGGGCGTCCTCGGCGAGATCCCAGCCGCTCATGGCTGAGGGCGCGGACGCGGCGATAGTCAGATCCATTGGTGCAGTGCCGAAAAACTGTCGCCTTGCTTCCCATGTGCTTCCCAATCGCCATTTCTGGGAAGCAGTTCGCTGCGATGGCGGCTTTAACATCTTGATTTTAATGGTGGGCGCACAAGGGCTCGAACCTTGGACCCGCTGATTAAGAGTCAGCTGCTCTACCAACTGAGCTATGCGCCCGTCCGGCGAGCGCCGCGGCGCTTTTCGAACGAGCGGTGCGAATATCAAAAGCGCTCGCCGCTGTCCAGCGTCCTTCGCCCGGGCGGCGTTTTTTTAAGGCCTGCGTCGCTAGTGCGACGGCGTCGCAGGCCAGCCATGGACGAGCCGGGATTTGATCACGAGATCCGCCCAGGGGCCCTTATAGGCGTTGCCCGCCTGCGCCGTCGGCGCCGCCTGCTTGCGGACGCAGATCTCCTTGGCGTCTTCTGATTTCGGCCCCTCCGCGTAGAAATAGATCACGTTCATTTTCAGCGCGGAATAGAGCTGGTCGAGGACGGTGCCCCGTTTCAGCACGTTGACGCCCCAATGCGCGTCGCGCGGTCCGCCCGGCTTGAAGCCATAGCCGTAATCGCCGACGCCTTTGATGAGATCGAAGCGGATGTAGCAGAGCTCTCCCTTGGGCGGGGGCTGGGCGACCATTTCGCGCGTGGCGATGGCGTCCTGGTTGTTGTAGCGGACATCATAGTCGACCGGAAAATGCCAGACGTCGACCTTTTCGAAATATTTCAAAAGCTCCGTCTCGTCGGGGTCCGCCTCGGCGCGCGCCGGGGCCGCGGCGAAAAAAAACGCGCCCGCCATCGCGCTCATCGCGCATGCAAATTTGAACGAAAATTCTTTCTTCATAGGCGTCGCCCTTCCAAGCGGGTCCGTCGCAGTCCCCTCAAGCTTCGCAAGTAGGAAGCCGCAAGCGAGGACGCAATCCCTGCGACATTTGCGCCCGCTCCCGCCCGGAAAAGCCGCGCCGGACGGGCGCGAGGCGTCTTCCCACGGCCGCAAAAGCGCGGTAGCAGTTTCTAACAGAAGTCCAGCACGAGTTTGATTATGTCGCGAAGAAAAATCGCTTTGATCGGCGCCGGCAATATCGGCGGCACGCTTGCCCATCTCGCCGGCCTCAAGGAACTTGGCGACATCGTGCTCTTCGACATCGTCGACGGCGTGCCGCAGGGCAAGGCGCTGGACCTTGCGCAGGCCTCGCCCGTCGCGGGCTTCGACGCCAAGCTCGCCGGCGGCGCCGATTATTCCGTGATCGAGGGCGCCGACGTCGTCATCGTCACCGCCGGCGTGCCGCGCCAGCCGGGCATGAGCCGCGACGATCTCTTGAACATCAATCTCGGCGTCATCTCCAAGGTCGGCGCCGGCGTCAAGCAATATGCGCCGAACGCTTTCGTCATCTGCATCACCAATCCGCTCGACGTGATGGTCTGGGCGCTGCAGAAGGCTTCTGGCCTGCCGACGAACCGCGTCGTCGGCATGGCGGGCGTGCTGGATTCCTCGCGCTTCCGCTATTTCCTCGCCGAGGAGCTGAATGTCTCGGTCGAGGACGTCAGCGCCTTCGTGCTCGGCGGCCATGGCGACGACATGGTGCCGTCGGTGCGCTATTCGACGGTGGCCGGCGTGCCGCTGCCGGACCTTATCGCCATGGGCTGGACGACGCAGGCGCGCATCGACGCCATTGTCGATCGCACCCGCAAGGGCGGCGGCGAGATCGTCGGCCTCTTGAAGACGGGCTCCGCCTATTATGCGCCCGCGACGGCGGCGATCGCCATGGCCGAGAGCTATCTCAAGGACAAGCGCCGCGTGCTGCCCTGCGCCGCTTATCTCGCCGGCGAATATGGGGTGAACGGGCTTTATGTCGGCGTGCCGGTCGTGATCGGCGCCAATGGGGTCGAGCGGGTGATGGAGATCAAGCTCGACGCGGCCGAGAAGGCGATGTTCGAGAAGTCGGTCAATTCCGTGAAGACGCTCATCGAGGCGGCGAAGGCGCTGAACGCCGCTTACGCTTAAGGCGGCCTTCTTTCCCTCGGCGATTCATGCGGGCGCGTTTCGGCGGCGCGGCGTGAGAAATCGCGAGGCGGCTTGCCCCGCCCCAAATCCGCGCTAGGCTATGGCGTTGCGAAGATTTTTTTTGCGATTGTGGAGGAAGACATGTCTTTTCGATTGCTCCTCGCGGCGGCGGTTTGCCTTGGCGCCGGCTTCATCGGCGCGGCGGCGATCGCGCGGCCGGTCACGACCGACGATTGCCTGAAGCGCGGTCTTTGCGCCTATGTCAGCCCGCATGGCCGGGTGACCTGCGGGAAATGTCCCGGACAGGCGCATGCGGTCTCGATTCCGACGGGCGTCAAGGCCCTTTGCGTGGACGATTCTTGGGCCAAAGGCGGCGCATGTTCCGGCCATGGCGGCGTGAAGGTTCCCCTCAAGCGATAGTCGGCGGCCCGTCGGCAATGACGTCCTCCCCTTCAAGGGGAAGGTCGAGGCCCAGCGCGAAATTTCCCGTCGCCGCTGGCGGCGCGGGGCAAGGCGTCCGGGACGCCGCGGCCCGTTCAGGCCTTGGCGCAAAAAATCGTCGGGCCGCAGTTTCGTCCCGGACTCGGATCGCGTCTCTCTCGCCGCCTCCGGGCCGAGGTCGCCGTCCCCCGTTGGGGTCGCCAGCGCCCGCGCCGACCTCGGATATTGCGCTCCGGCCTTTACTGCTCCGCACGAAGGAGAAGCCAGGAGCGGCGACGCGCCGCCGGTCGGAACGAGGGTCGTCCGTCCCGCCGGATCCGACCCCCGCCCGGCGCCTCCAGACCCATCGGGAAGCGCCCCTTGCGGTCGGCGGGGGTGGAGAGAGCATAGGGGCGTTTGAAGGGGTGGGGATAAGCAGTCCCCATGCTGTCGCGGACTCCGCCCGGTCGCGGGCGCAACTAATCATCGAAGTCGATGGTCTTTCCTATTTAGCGGCGCGCAGAAGCGCGGAGGCGGTTCTCACCCCACCCCGGACGGCTGCGCCGTCCGACCCTCCCCCTCAAGGGGCGGGTGGGATTCGGTTGACCGACATTGGATACGCGCGACTGCGCGCATGCCCTGTTGACCAGGTGGCTTCGTCACGTCTGATTCTTTCGCTGCGCGACCCACCCTCCCCTTGAGGGGGAGGGTCGCATTGCGTAGCAATGCGGGGTGGGGTGACGCATGCAAGAGCGCAATACGACTTCGCTCCGACAGGCTACGACCGTTTCGCCGCGCGACAGCCCGTCGCTTGCGCGCGAATGCGACGAGCGCCGAAGAGAGACTATGGCGCGAGATCGATCGCATTCCTCTTTTGCGCACGCATTTTCGTCGACAGGCGGCGATCGGCCCCTATATCGCGGACTTCGCCTGCCTGCGGGCGAGACTCCTCATCGAGATCGATGGCCTTCGCACACATGCGACGGCTCGCAGAAGGGCGACGCTCAACACACCGCTTGGCTGGAAAAGGAAGGCTATCGAGTGCTGCGGTTCTGGAACGCCGAGGTCTTCGACAACATCGACGGCGTGTTAGACACGATCTATGCGGCCCTGTACGGCTCGCCGAGCGCAGAGCCCGTGCTCACCCCACCCCGGACGGCTGCGCCGTCCGACCCTCCCCCTCAAGGGGAGGGTGGGGCTGCGCGCGCAGTCGACTTCAACCGCGACCCCGCGCCTCCTTGACGAATCCGCTCCGTCTATGCCTTTTGGCCGCGATTAAGCCCGCGCCGGCGCGAGATTCCGCCAGGGAGACGACAAGTCCATGAACATCCACGAATATCAGGCCAAGGCCGTTCTGCGCGAATTCGGCGCGCCCGTCGCCGACGGCTTCGCCGTGCTGCGCGCCGAGGACGCGCGCGCCGCCGCCGAGAAGCTCCCCGGCCCGGTCTATGTGGTGAAGGCGCAAATTCACGCCGGCGGGCGCGGCAAGGGCAAGTTCAAGGAGGCGCATGCGGGCGACAAGGGCGGCGTGCGCATCGCCAAATCCATCGACGAGGCCGAAGCCTTCGCCAAGCAGATGCTGGGCGCGACGCTCGTCACGCTGCAGACCGGCGAAGAGGGCAAGCAGGTCAACCGCCTCTATATCGAGGACGGCGCCGCGATCGACAAGGAATTCTATCTCTCCATGCTGATCGACCGCGCCACCTCGCGCGTCGCCTTCGTCGTCTCGACCGAGGGCGGCATGAATATCGAAGAGGTCGCGCATGACACGCCCGAGAAGATCGTGACCTTCTCGGTCGATCCCGCGACCGGGCTGATGCCGCATCACGGCCGCCATATCGCCGACGCGCTGGGCCTCAAGGGCGATCTCGCCAAACAGGCCGGGGAGCTGGCCGAAAAGCTCTATGCGGCTTTCATCGCCAAGGACATGGAGCTCCTCGAGATCAATCCGCTGATCGTCACCAAGGACGGCAAGCTGCGCTGCCTCGACGCCAAAATGTCCTTCGACGGCAATGCGCTCTACCGCCATCCCGACATCGTCGAGTTGCGCGACAAGAGCGAAGAGGACGAGAAGGAGATCGAGGCGTCGAAGCACGACCTCGCCTATATCTCGCTGCCCGGCAATATCGGCTGCATGGTCAATGGCGCCGGCCTCGCCATGGCGACGATGGACATCATCAAGCTCTATGGCGAGTTTCCCGCGAACTTCCTCGATGTCGGCGGCGGCGCCACGACGGAGAAGGTGACGGCGGCGTTCAAGATCATCACCGCCGACCCCAATGTGAAGGGGATTCTGGTCAACATCTTCGGCGGCATCATGCGCTGCGACACGATCGCCGAAGGCGTGATCGCGGCGGTGAAGGAAGTGGGCCTCAAGGTTCCGCTCGTGGTGCGGTTAGAGGGCACCAATGTCGATCTCGGCAAGAAGATCATCAATGAGTTGGGGCTGAACGTCATTCCGGCCGACGATCTCGACGACGCGGCGCAGAAGATCGTGGGCGCGATCCGGGCGGCGTGAGCCGCTGCGGGATCTTTGGCTTCTTCCTTCTCCCGCTTGCGGGAGAAGGTGGCCCTCGCGTAAGCGAGGGTCGGATGAGGGCGCAAATGCGCGACGATGCGCCAGCCAATAACCGTGAATAGATACGCTTGATCAATCGCCAAGCTCTCTTGCGCCTTGCTTCGCGGGCGCAAAAGGGCCATGTTTGCCTGCGACTTTAGTCATTCCCGGCCACTTTGCCGCGGGCGTCGGCCTTTATTCGCGCCCTTCGGCCGTCGTCCTTTAGGAAAGCGCCTGTGCCCAACTCCGCCCGTTCGCTTGCGCTCTCGTCTCCCCGCGCGAGACGCGCCCTGACGCGCTTTTGTCTCGCGCCGCTCGCCGCGACGGCCGCCTTCGCGCTTTCCTGCGAGAGCAGCCTCGCCGCGCGCGAAAATCTCATCGTCGCGCGGCCCTTCGAGGTCGGCGCCAGCCTTTCGGGCAATTATCTCGCGGCGATCATCGCGGGGGCGGAGCGCGACACGCTCGCCGCCTCGACCTTCTTCCGCGAGGCGCTGCGCGACGACCCCAAGAACACCGATCTCGCCGACCGCGCCTTCGTCGCCGCGCTCGCCAATGGCAATTTGTCGGAGGCGATAACGCTCAGCCGAAACGTCCTCGCGCATGACCGCGCCAATGGCCTCGCGCATCTCGCGCGCGGCGTCGACGCCGTCAAGAACCGCAAATACCCCGCCGCGCGCGCCGAATTCGCCAAGGGCGGCGGAGACCGGCGCCGCGACATCACCTCGACGCTGCTCACCGCCTGGAGTTACGCCGGCGCCAAGGACACGCGACGCGCCCTGGCGACGCTCGATACGCTCAACGACGAAGCCTTCGTCGTTTTTCGCGATTATCACGCCGCGCTCATCGCCGATCTTGGCGGCGACAAGGCGGAGGCCGAGAAGCGGTTCAAATCGGCCTATAGCGCCGAGAGGAACACGCTGCGCCTCGTCGACGCCTACGCCCGCTTCCTGGCGACGCGCGGCCAGCGCGACGAGGCGCGGCAAATGTACAAATCCTTCGACGACGTCGCCCCCAATCATCCGATCGTCGTCGCTGGCCTCGCCGCGCTCGATGAAGGCAAGCCGCTGTCGCCCTTCGTGCGCAGCGCCGACGACGGCGCGGGCGAAGTGCTCTATGGCCTCGGCGCGGTCGGCGGCCGCCAGGGCGACGAGCTCGCTTCGCTGATCTATCTGCGCCTCTCGCTCTATCTCGCGCCGCAGAACGCGCTGGCGATCGTCACGCTTGGCGACGTTTATGAGCGCATGAAGCAGGAAGAGGCCGCGATCGATCTTTACGACAGCGTGCCGGACGACAGTCCGCTTCGCGTCAACGCCGACGTGCAGGCGGCGCTGCTGCTCGAAACGCTGGGCAAGTCGAAAGAGGCGAGCGAACATCTTGCCGCCGTCGTCGCGGCGAACCCCAAGAACCAGGAGGCGCTGACCGCGCTCGGCAATCTCCAGCGCTCGCGCAAGCTCTTTGCGGACGCCGCCACGACCTATACGCGCGTATTGGATTTGCAGCCGAAAACCGACAGAGGCCAGTGGCTGCTCTATTATTATCGCGGCATCGCCAATGAGCGGAGCAAGAATTGGCCGGCGGCCGAAGCCGATCTCAAGAAGGCGCTGGAGCTCAATCCCGATCAGCCGCTGGTGCTTGAATTATCTCGGCTATTCATGGGTCGATCAGGGGACCAATCTCGACGAGGCCTTCAAGATGCTGCGCCGCGCCGTCGATCTGCGGCAGCGCGACGGCTATGTCGTCGACAGTCTTGGCTGGGCCTATTACCGGCTCGGGCGCTATGACGACGCGGTGCGCGAATTGGAGAAAGCGATCGATCTGAAGCCGTCCGATCCGGTCATCAACGATCATCTCGGCGACGCCTATTGGCGCGTCGGCCGCAAGCTCGAGGCGCATTTCCAGTGGAACCATGCGCGCGATCTCAATCCCGATCCGGACGATCTGCCGAAGATTCTCGAGAAGATCAAGAACGGCATGTCCGACAAGCCGGCGGTGGCGGGCGATGCGAAGAGGACGGGCGGGTAGGGGATTTTCCGTCGCAAGGACAAGCCTGGGCGCATTGTCCGGCGACGATGTCATTCCCGACAGGCCGAAGGCCTGATCGGGAATCCAGAAAACGATTTAATACGCCTGTGCTGCTCTGGATCCCCGATCGCTCGCGTTTCGCGAGCGTCGGGGATGACTGCCGCCAGTTTGCAATGACGGAGTGAGGCGCTACGCCTTCTCTCCCGCCATCTCCAGCGCCACCGCGCCATTCCGCATCGCTCACCGGCTGGACGGAGAGGCGCGAATTGTTCACGAGCACCATATCCTTCAGCCGCGGCTCGGCCTTGATCTCAGCAAGCGTCACGGGCTTCTTCAGCGCCTTCACGGCCTTCACGTCGACCATGCCGAATTTGCCGGTCTCGTCGGTGTGGTCGGGATAATAGGTCTTGATGATCTCGACGATGCCGACGATCGCCTTGTCCTCGTTCGAATGATAGAAGAAGCCGCGATCGCCCTTCTTCATCGCCATGAGATTGAGTTTGGCCGAATGATTGCGCACGCCGTTCCAGAACGTGCCCTTCGCCCCGGCCGCGACCTGCTGATCCCACGACCAGCTCGACGGTTCGCTTTTGAGCAGCCAATGCGCCATCAGAGCTGCGCCCCCACCACGCGTTTCCAGGGCCGCAGCTCGACGCGGGCGAAAAGGCCGGCGGCGGCGTAGGGGTCCTCGGCCAGCAGCGCGCGCGCCGCCGCCTCGTCCTCGCAATCGAGAATCAGGAGCGAGCCGACCGGCTTCTCGCCGGCGTCATCGAGAAAGGGGCCCCCTAGCTTCACGCGCGCGGCGTGCGTCTCCAGGAAGGAAAGATGCGCGGCGCGGGTCGAGAGCCGAAGATCGACATGATCCGGCTTGTCGATGCAAAGGGCGGCGAAGAGCAATAGCGCCTCTCGGGATGGACGGGGACGTCGCCGCCTTTGTTCCAAAGCGCGCGGGCGCGGTCAAGCCGCAGCGGGCGTCACAACGCGCGTTTGATCGGCGCCTTGCCCGACGCCTCGGCCCCGTCGAGTTCGGCGACGCGGTCGCCGAAGTGGATGATCGCTTCGCGCAGCGCGGCGATGTCGTTCTCGCTCGCCGTCTCCGCGGCGACGCCCAAGGGCCGCGCGCCATTGCCATTGCCGCGGCGCTGATTGGCGCGCAGCGCTTCGACCGCGCCCTGCAGCATGGCGTTGTCCGAGCGGACGGTCTCCAGCTTGTCGGCGCTGTCGCGCGCCTCGCCGCGCGCGACGCGCAAGGCGTTTTCAAAATGATCGGTCTCGTTTCTGTGACGCTCCTGCGCCGCCTTCAGCTGCGCGCGCGTTTCGTCAAGGTCCGCCGCGAGCGACTGGCCGCAGAGGCGCATCGTCTCCAGTTCGGCGGAAGCGCGCGTCAGTTCCTTTTCCAGCCCAGCCGCGCGGGCCGCTTCCTCCGAGGCGCGCGCGTAGTCCTCGTGCAGGATTTCCAACGCGCGCTGCATGTCGGTGTTCTGCTGGTGCAGCGCGCCGATCCTCGCCTCATGCGCGACGACGCTGGTCAATTGCGCCTCGGTCTGCCGGCCGAGTTCTTCCTTGTCGGTTTCGAGCAGGCGCAGGCGTTCGACGCCGCGTTCGGCGCGCTCGGTCAATTCATGCAGCGCCATTTCCGTGGAGCTCAGCAGCTCGGTGCGCTCCGCCAGGACCCTTTGGGCTTCGCTGACGCGCAGATTCATCTCGCGATTGTCGGCTTCCGCCGTCTTCAGGCTCGTCTCGAGACCGGCGATGCGCGCCGCGTGTCGGCCCATCTCGGCGAGATCGACGGCTCTCGTCGTTTTCACCGCTTCCATCTCCTGTTCGAGACGGCGCTCGCGCACGGCGAATTCGGCGCGCAGCAGATCGCGTTCGGCGACGACTTCCTCCATCGACATGGGCGCGAGCATTTGCAGCCGCCGCATCGACAGACGTAGGGCGCGCCGCCAGAAAGCAGGCAAGAACATCAATGTGAACAGCCCGGCGACGAGGAAGCCGAGCGCAAAATACATCGCTTGTTCGATCAAGACGCGACAATCCTTGAGCCGTCTCGCGCCCCTGGCGGATGGCCGCGCGATTTTGCCACGTCCCGACGCCGAAGGCAAAGCCGCGACGCCCCTTTTGCGCAAAGTCGCTGCAAACTCATCCATTTGGATGGCGACATTCGTCATGGGCGGATCGCAGATGCCTGGCAGGGCGCGCGTCCTCGGGGCGCGGACGGCTCCCAGACGGCCTAAGCCAAAAAACGCGTCGGAAGGCTTCTTCAGGAGAGCGCATATGCATTTTTTTGCTGTCGGTTTGCGCGATCGCGCTTGCGGGATCGCCGAGGTCCGATCCGCGTGGCGGCGCAAATGAGCGCGCCGCGCTGCCCCGGCACGCCGTCGCAAATCGTCGGCGAGGCGCCCGGAAGGGCGGAACGAGATGCGCGCGAGCCGCATTTCGCCGCCACGCTCGTAGCCGACGAGCGCTTCCTCGCCGCCGCGCAAGCGCAGGGCTCGCCCGCGCGGCGTTTTCGCTTCGCCGCCGCCTGCGTGGAAGGCGATTGCGCGCATTGGAGCGGCGACGCGTGCGGATTGCTCGGCCGCATCGCGCGGCTGCTCGCGGAGGCGGGCGCGCCGGTAAGGCCGAGCCCGGCCTATGACTGCACGATCCGCGACAACTGCCGCTGGCGAGAGCAGCGCGGCGACGAGGCCTGCGGCATATGCGGATTTGTCGTGACCGAGCCGCTCGAATCCCAATCGCAAGGCGCGCGCAAGGGCTGCGAGGCGACGCTCTAAGCCGATGAACGGCGGCTCCAATCAGCCGGCGGAGTCCGAGACGGGCCGCGTGTCATGGAATTTGGCGTAGTCGACGGTCGTCAAGCCGGCGTCGTCGACGCTCATAATGTCGACATAGGCGCGATCGACCGCAATATCCGCGCCGGGATAGTTCCTGCGCGCCCGCAGCGTGAGGCTCGACGTTTCGTCATGGCCTTCGATCGTGACGATGAAGGTGGCGTCGCTCATCAAGAATTCCTCCTGCGACCAGCCATGGAGCGGGCTTGCGGCGTCAATCACATGCATGATCGTCCAACTCAGCGCGAACATCGGATTTTCGTCGCGAACAAGCGAAAGCCGGTGGATGCGGCGAAAGCTCTCGCCCTCCGCGGTTTGCTCGGTTTTTAGAAGCCAGAGTTTGGCGCTCGCGTTGGAGATCATATTCTGACGCGCATTGGCGAATTGGATCATGAGCGTCGGCGCGCCTTCGAGTCTCGCGACGACAGGATTGCGCGCGAACAGCACGCGGGCGCGCGGCTGCGTGAAGCGGGCCAATATCAGTCCCGTCGTCAGGGCGAGGGAGGAGACGCCAATAAAGGCGCCGAGCGCCGCGATAGAGTGTCCGTAGATTGTGCGCGGATGCATGTCGCCATAGCCGACCGTGGCGAAGGTCTCGATGCTGAAGAAGAAATAGTCGATGAACGCGCCTGGGCGGGCGTTGGCGATCGGATCGTCGCCAAGCATGTAAAGCGAGGCGAAGCCCAGATTGAACGCGACAAAAACCACCGCCGCGCCGGCGAAAAACGCCGGCCAGCTCACCGTCATCGCTTGATGGTGCAGATCTTTCCAGAAGCTCGGCTCGATGCCGACGGCGAGAATGTCGCGATCGCCCAGCGGCACACGCCGCCCGTTCTTGCGGGAGCGAAGTCGGACGAAACGATCAAGCACGCCGCTATTGTCCCTGTCCGACAGCCTTGCTTGCCCGGATCAGAAAGGATTCCAGGTCGATTGCGGCGTGAATTTCAAATAGCCGAGGTTGAGGCCGAGCCGCGCGCCGAGGCCGGAGCGCACCGGCATGACCACGACATCCTCATTGTTGAGCGCGGTGAAGCCGAAGCCGCCGACGAGATAGGCCGAGCCATTGGCGCCGGCGAAGCGGCGATAGATCGCATCGACCGAGGGAAGATTATAGACGAGCATCATGGTGCGGTCGCCATCGGCGCCGGCGTCGAAGCCGATCGACGGACCCTGCCAATAGACGCGCTGCTGGCCGGCGTTGCGCGTATACATCGTGCCCTCGCCATAGCGCAGGCCGCCGATGAAGGCGCCGCTTCCCTCCTGTCCGAGAATATAAGCGTTGGGGCGGCCCCACTGGCGCGAGGCGCGTTCGACGCCGTCCGCGAGGCCGCGGGAAATCGAGCCGAAGAAACGATGGCCGTTTTCGACGATTTCGCCGCTGGAATAGCTCTCCGGCCGCGGATTGGCGCGCGCCAGGGGAACGGGCGCCGCGAGGGCGCAGACGGAAGCGCCGGCGAGGCGCAACAGATCGCGGCGCGAGCCGGCGTTGATTTTCGATTTGCTCATGATCGCGGAACTCCACAGGCGCGAACGTTGTTAACGGCCTCCATGCGTCGGCGTTAAGGATGGCCGACGCGCGGCGCCGATGCGTCGCAAAAAGGACGCGAAGCGTTGCGCCGCCTAGAGTTGCGCGGCGTGGTTAAGGAAGCGTTGCGGGAGACGAGGATCCCGCGGCGTCCGCCCAGGCGATGAAGGGGCCGTTCCTATAGCCTTGCGCCGCCTTGCCGTAGAGCAGCCGCGCGCCGCTTGGATCGAGCGTCGCGCCGCCGGAAGCGCGCAGCACGGCGTCGCCCGCCGCCGTGTCCCACTCCATGGTGGGGCCGAAACGCGGATAGACGTCCGCATCGCCGCGCGCCAGCAAACAGAATTTCAGCGACGAGCCGAGCGGCGAACTGCGCGCGATGCGCTCGCGCGCGAGAAAGGCCTTCGTCTCGGGGTCGAGATGCGATTTGGAGACGAGCGCGACCATGCCGTCGGCAGGGCGCTTGCGCGCGCGCAGCGGCCGCCATTCCTGCGCCGCCGGCAGCGCGCCGCCGGGCGCCGCCTGCGCCTCGAAGCCGCGCGCGCCGGCGAACCAGACGCGCCCCTGCGCCGGGGCGTAGACCGCGCCGACGCGCGGCGCGCCTTTCTCGGCGAGCGCGAGATTAATGGTGAAATCCGGGCTGCGGGCGAGAAATTCGCGCGTGCCGTCGATCGGGTCGATCAAGAGAAAGGCGTCGCCGTGATGAAGCGCATCGCCGCGCGCGGCGCTTTCCTCGGCGATGCGCGAAACGCCGGGCAGGGCGTCGTCGAGTTTGCGCAACAGAAAATCCTCGACCCGTTCGTCGGCTTCGGTCACCGGCGACGTGTCGCGCTTAAGGCGCGATTCGATTTCGGGTCGCGCCAGCGTCTCCATCGCCAGCGCGCCCGCCGCGATCACAAGCCTCGCGAAACATTGGGCGAGCGCGTCCGCTTCGGCGTCCGCGCCGAGCGGCTGGCGGGCTTCGTCGGGCGTCATCGGCGGCGGCCTTTCAGAATTTGTTTACGACTAACGGGCGCGTAATTTGCAATCCGTGCGGCGACCGTTAATTTTCCTGTAGCCTGATTGCAGTGATTCGCGCGCTGCGTCAGCCTGCCTGCGCGCAGTATAGGAAGACTGGACAAAGCTTCCGCAACATTCGCGCCTTCGCCGCGCTATCCGGATGGCACCATGACCCGATTCTCGCTCGAACCTCTCGATCTCGCGGCCCTTCTGTCCTCGCGCGTCTGCCATGACGTGATCTCGCCCGTCGGCGCCATCGTCAACGGTCTGGAGGTGTTGGAGGAGGAGAAGGACGCCGAGATGCGCGGCCATGCGCTGGCGCTGATCAAATCCAGCGCCAATGAGGCTTCCTCGCGTCTGCAATTCTGCCGCCTCGCCTTCGGCGCCGCCGGCTCCAAGGGCGCGTCGATCGACACGGGCGACGCCGAACTGGTGACGCGCCAGCTTCTGGCTGACGAGCGCACGCAGCTCGTCTGGAGCGTGCCGCGCGTGTTGATGTCGAAGAACAAGGTCAAGCTGCTGCTTAATCTCTGCCTTCTCGCCGACGCGGCGATTCCGCGCGGCGGCGTCATTTCGGTGAGCTCGTCGGGCGATGAAGAGCGGGTCGCGTTCAAGATCGAGGCGAAGGGCGTCAACGCCCGCATCGCGGCGAATGTTCCGAATCTGCTCGAAGGCGAATCGGATGAAGGCGCGATCGACGCGCGCGCGATCCAGGCCTATTACGCCGGCCTTGTCGCCAAGGCTTGCGGCCTGCAGGTGACGGTCTCCAGCGAACCCGAGATGGTGACGATCGAAGCGACGCCGACCGAAGCCGCCGCGGCGGACGACCCGGACGCTTCCGCAGAGAGCGCCGTCGCCTGAGGCGTCTTTCCAGCTAAAGCCCGAGCGCGACAGATAAAAATCGGCGCGGCGGGATTTCGTTTATCTTAACCAAGATCGATCATGATCGACTCGTTTCGCCGCGTTAGCGGCGCGAGGCGCCGACATGGACGAATTGCTCGATGAATCTCTTCTTGAAGCGACGGCGCATGTCGACGCCGCGCCGTCGGAATCGCCGCGCTTTGAGAGGAAACGGGCCGATCCGGCGCTGAGCGCCAGAATTTTCAGGCATATCCATACAAGCTTGCCCCGCGTCGGGCGTCTCGCCCACGCGAGCGAAAGGCTCATGAGCCCCATGCGCGCGGGCGCCGTCGCGACGCCCGGCCATGTGTTCCGGCCATGTGTTCCGGCCATGTGTCGCTGATTCTCTCTCCGCCAGCCCGTTCGAGTAAAGGAGCAAGCGCATGAAACAGGTTCTCGTTGTCGACAACTCGGCGGTCATCCGCAAGGTCGCGCGCCGGATTCTCGAAGGACTGCATTTCCGCACGACGGAGGCAGGCGATGGAAAGACCGCGCTCGCCGAATGCCAAAAGGAGATGCCGGACGCCATTCTCCTCGATTGGAACATGCCGGAGATGGACGGTTTCGAATTCCTCTGCGCCTTGCGCAAGATGCCGGGCGGCGCGGCCCCGAAGGTCGTCTTCTGCACGACGGAGAATGAAGTCGGCCATATCGCGCGGGCGATGCACGCCGGCGCCGACGAATACATCATGAAGCCCTTCGACCAGAATATCGTGCGCTCGAAATTCGAGGAAATCGGTCTGGTGTAAGTGTCGCGTCGCGCGCCCTCGCAGCGAGCGTAGGCGCTTGGAAAAGGCGTTGGTGCATGAGTCGGTCGTCATACTGCGTTGCGACGAGGTCGCGGGTTCGTTGGAGCGTCCTGCCATTCAGCAAGACGGAGGGCGCGCGCATGAGCCTCGGCTTCGCGCGTTTTCGGCGGCAGTTGTCGGCCATTACCGGCATCGCGCTCGACGCCGACAAAGAATTTCTCGTGGAACGCCGTCTCGCCCCGGTGATGCGCGCGCACGGGCTGAAGGATTTGAAAGACCTCGCGGAAGCGATGGAGCGTCGCGAAAATTTCGCGCTGATGAGAGAGGCGATAGACGCCATGACCGCCAATGAGACTCTGTTCTTCCGCGATCGCACGCCTTTCGAGGCGCTGCGCGAGCGCATCCTGCCGGATCTGATGGCCGCCAACGCCCTGTCGCGCCGCCTGCGCTTCTGGTGCGCCGCCTGCTCGACCGGCCAGGAAGCCTATTCGCTGGCGATGACGCTGGATCAGGAAGCGCGCGCGCTGCGCGGCTGGACGATCGAGATTCTCGCGACCGACCTCTCGGCGACGGCGATCGAGACGGCGCGCGAGGGCAGATACAGCCAGTTCGAGGTCCAGCGCGGACTCTCGACCAGCCAGTTGCTGCGCTATTTCCATCGTGAGGACGAGAGCTGGCGGATCAACGAACATCTGCGCGCGCCCATCGTCTTCCGCGACTTCAACCTGCTTGATAATTTCGGCGGGCTCGGCAAGTTCGACGCGATCCTCTGCCGCAACGCGCTCATGTATTTCGAGCCCGCGGCGAAACGGGACGTTCTCGCGCGGCTCGACACGGCGCTCAACGACGGCGGCTATCTGCTGCTGGGCGCCGCCGAGTGCGCGGGCGAAGCCGGCGCTCTATTCGCGCAGGCCTCGGCCGATGGTATCTGGCGCACGCATCGGCGCGCGCCGCCGCAATTGCGCTTCGCTTAGGGCAGGCGCGCGCGTCGTCAGAGAGCTCAATAAGAAACGCCCTGCCGGAACCGGCAGGGCGTTTTCTTTTGGCCCAAGCAGACGGCGCGGCCTTACGCCGTGATGCGCTCGTCGGCTTCGTTGGGTTCGCGCAGCACATAGCCGCGGCCCCAGACGGTTTCGATGTAGTTGCGGCCTTCGCTGGCGTTGGCGAGCTTCTTGCGCAATTTGCAAATGAAAACGTCGATGATCTTGAGTTCCGGCTCGTCCATGCCGCCATAGAGATGGTTGAGGAACATCTCCTTCGTCAGCGTCGTGCCCTTGCGCAGAGAGAGCAGTTCGAGCATCTGATATTCCTTGCCGGTCAGATGCACGCGGGCGCCGCCGACCTCGACCGTCTTCTGGTCGAGATTGACGACGAGGTCGCCGGTGGTGATCACCGATTGCGCGTGGCCCTTGGAGCGGCGCACGATCGCGTGGATGCGGGCGACGAGTTCGTCCTTATGAAAGGGCTTCGTCAGATAGTCGTCGGCGCCAAAGCCCAGGCCCTTCACCTTATCCTCGATGCCGGCGAGGCCGGAGAGAATCAGGATCGGCGTCTTGACCTTGGCGACGCGCAGCGTGCGCAGCACCTCATAGCCCGACATGTCCGGCAGATTGAGATCGAGCAGAATGATGTCGTAGTCATAAAGCTTGCCGAGATCGATGCCTTCCTCGCCGAGATCCGTCGTATAGACGTTGAAATTCTCGGATTTGAGCATGAGCTCGATGCTCTGAGCCGTTGCGCTGTCGTCTTCGATCAATAAAACGCGCATGTTGGTTCCCCACCGAGCTCCATCGTCCGCGACCGGTTAGCGCAAATGGCGCGCGCCAGCGGCGGGCTAGCCCTCTAGCCCATCGAACTCTCGCCGACCTTCACGGAAGGTAAGCGGAATTGGTTAATAAACCTTCACTTACACCCGGTACGCGGCCCTAAGTCTTAATCTCGGGCGCCAATGCGGGGCGGACGCTTCACGCAACGTCTGGAAGGATACGGGACAGGCGACGCGAATCACGCGGCGTCTCCAATCTATACGCCGTCGCGACTCCACGGCGCAAAGACAAAAATTAAGGGCGAGCGCCGGGGCCGGATCGGCGACGCCGGATGGCGCCGCCGACGGCGGGGCGCGTAACGATCTAGTCCTCGGCGCGGCGCCATTTAGGCATCAAGATGATGCAATTGGGATTGAGCCCCGCCTTCTGAAGCACGTCGATCTTGGCGACGAGCTTATCGCTCGCAAGATCGACGACGCTCACCGAGCCGTCGCTCATGTCGGGGAGGTTGAGCAGACTGTTCTGCACGAAGGCGTATCGCCGGTCTGGCGAGAACACGAAATGATGCGCGCCGGCCGCCGTCGGCGTGCTGGCGAGGAGCTTCGGCTTTCGAGGATCGGCGATGTCGAAGACATTGAGCGCGCCGGGCTTCGCCGTCGTGACATAGAGTCGATCGCCCGTTTCGCTGAATTCCATTTCGAGCGGAACGCCCTGTCCAATTGGCGCGAAGTCGTAGACTTGTTGCAGGTCGACGCCTCTATCCGCCCGCCAGGTCGCCGCCCAGAGCGTTCCGCCGAGCATATTGGTGATGTAGGCGGTCTGCGGCTCGCGATTGGGAATGAAGGCGGTCTCGACCGGCGCTTCGGCTGCAGGCGAGGGCTTGTTCGACACTTTGTGCGTTGCGCGCAGCGTTCCGGTGGAGGCTTCGATCAACGCAATGGTGTCGCCGGCCTGTTTGAAGTCGCTCGGATCGACGGTGCTCGTCGCGATTAAAAGATCGAGCTTTTCGTTCAGCGTCAGACCGTGCGGATGTTTGATGAAGGGCTTCGCCTCCGCCGCGCCAGATTCGGGCGCGGCGATCACCTTCAGCGTTTTATCGCTTTGCGCGTCGCCCATGATGACGTTGCTCGACCCCATGCAGCTCAGGAACCAGCGCTTGCGATCGTTCGAAAAAACCATGTCCTCGCCGACCTTGCAGTCGGGGACGGGAACGATCGCGACGCCTTCGGGAAAGGTCGAAAGATCGTAGACGCCGAGGGCGCTGCGGCCGAGCGAGGTGACATAGGCCTTGGTCTGGCCCTTGTTGAAATAGATGTGATGCGCGACGAAGTCGGGCGGCAGCGGCGCGTCCTTCACGATCGTGTTGAAGGTCTTCGACGCGGGATCAATGTCGACGATGGCGATCCCTTCGCGGCGCGGTTCTATCCCGGCTTTGGTCTCGTAATTCATCGCTGCGAGAATTTCGGCGCCGGCGGGCTCCGCGCAGCACAGGCCGGCGAGGATGAGCGGTGCGAGATATTTCCTCATTTTGCGATGCTCCCTTAGTTTTATTATTAGACCAGTCGTCTACAACTTGGCCGCATGAAGGGCGGCTCTTGCTCTTAGTTGTTCTAAGCGCGGCAGTAGCCGAGCAGCATGTCGTCCACGAAGGCGCGAAGCGGCGCGGCGGCGCGCTCCACCTTCATGCGCAGCATCGCTCCCTGCCAGCCATTGACCAGCATGTCCGCTAGAGCGCGCGCGTCGCGGTCCTGGCGCACGGCGCCTTCGGCTTGCGCGCGGGCGAGACCCTTGGCGAGGAGGTCGCGATAGCGGTCGACGGCTTTTTTGAGCGCCTCGCGCGCGGGCGCGCTGCTGTCGCCGATCTCGCCCATGAGATTGCCGAGCAGGCACCCGCCGGCGAAATCATTGGCCTCCAACTCGCTGATCGATTCGCGGAAATAATTGGAGAGCGCTTCAAGGCCGCCTTGGCCCGGCGCAGCGAGATGTTCGCCAAGGCGTTGGACGAAAGGCGCGATGTAATGCTCGATCGCCTGCGCGCCGAATTCCTCCTTGCTGGGGAAATAATAATAGAAGGAGCCCTTCGGCACTTTCGCCGCGGCGAGCACGTCGGCGAGGCCAGTGCCGTGATAGCCGTTTTGCAGCATCAGCGCGACGCCATGGTCGAGCAGGCGTTTCTTCGTCGCGTCGGTCGCGTTGCGGTCGGACATGGCGACTACTATGCGACCGGTCGTCTAGTATGTCAAACTGCGCTCTGGGCGCCATTGGAAAATTGGCGAAATCCGGCGTCGAATCGGCGCGAAACGCCGGCCGCGCGTCATTGACTTGAATCGGCGCTTACTCCTATATGCGCTCACTCGGCGTCGCCCCAAAAGGGCGACGAACGCTTTTATTCGCCCTGGCGCTGGTCGGGGAGGCGGAGCGGCCGGCACTTTTATAAATGCGCGGCGCGGCCCGAGGCCGCGTCGGCGCGGGAAATAAACGATGAAGCGCGGCGCGGCCTGGGGCGGCGTCGGCGCGGGAACAAGAAAGGCCGGACGGCGTCGCCGCCAGCCTTGCCGAGCGGAGAACAACGGTGAAACGGACCTTTCAGCCCAGCAAGATCGTGCGCAAGCGGCGCCACGGCTTTCGCGCCCGCATGGCCACGGTCGGCGGCCGCAACGTCATCGCCGCGCGGCGCGCGCGCGGGCGCAAGCGCCTCTCGGCTTAAGCCGCGCGCAAGCGGATGAAGAGGCGGATGGCTGCATGATGGCGCAAGTCCCCGCCGCGGATGAGCCAGCGACGCATCCGGCGACCTTGCGTCGGCGCGGCGATTTCATGCGCGTCTCGCGCGGCGGCGCGCGCATCGCCATGCCGGCCTTCACGCTGCAGATGGCGCCGCGCGAGGATAGCGGCGCGGAGACGCCGGCCCGCTTCGGCCTCACCGTCACCAGGAAGGTCGCAGGCGCCGTCGGCCGCAACCGCATTCGCCGCCGGCTGAGGGAGGCCTTGCGTCTCGGCGGCGCCCTTGGCGCGAAGCCGGGTCGCGATTACGTCTTTGTCGCCCGGCGCCCGGCGCTCGCCGTCACTTTCGCCGATCTACTCGCGCAAATGACCGAAGGGCTCGCCAGATTGAACGATCGCGGCGCGGCGACTTCTCGGCGCAAACAGAAAGACAGGCCTTAGGAGCCATGAAAGAGAACACCAAAAATATGCTCCTCGCCGCGGCGCTGTCGATGATTTTCATCGGCCTGTGGGATTATTTCTACGCCTTCCCGGAGATGGACAAGCAGCGCAAGGCGCAGTCCGAGCAGGCGCGGATGGCGAAGATACCCAAGCTCGGCGCGCCCGAGAAGACGACGGCCGCCGCGCCGGCCAAGACCGCGCCGAAGACGCGCGAGGCGGCGCTGGCGATGAGCCCCCGCATCGCCATCGACACGAAATCGCTTTCGGGCACGATCGCGCTCAAGGGCGCGCGCATCGACGACGTCTCGCTGAAAAATTATCACGAGACCGTCGATCCCTCGAGCCCGATCATCACGCTGCTCTCGCCCGAAGACGGCCCGAGCCCCTATTACGCCGAACTGGGCTATCTCACCGCGGAAACGGAGAACGCTCCCGCTCTGCCGACGACCGAGACTTTGTGGACGGCGGACTCCGACAAATTGACCGTGACAAAGCCGGTGACGCTCTCGTGGGACAATGGCCAGGGCCTCGTCTTCAAGCGCGTCATTTCGGTCGACGACGAATATCTTTTCACGGTCAAGGACAGCGTCGAGAACAAGGCGGGCAAGCCCGTCACGCTACATTCCTATTCGCGCGTCACCCGCGTCGGCCACCCGCCATCGGCGGGCTATGCGGCGCTGCATGAAGGCTTCATCGGCGTCGTCGGCGACACGGGCGAAGAGCTCACTTACGACAAGATCGAAAAGGAGCCGAACGCCACCAAAACCTTCAAGGGCGTCGGCGGCTGGGTCGGCTTCACCGACAAATATTGGGGCGCCGTCGTCGCGCCCGACCAGAACGCCGCGATGGAGGCGCGCTACGCCTCCATGGGCGGCGGCGCGTTGAAGACCTATCAGGCCGACACGGTGAGCGAGGCGAAGACGGTCGAGCCCGAGAAATCGACCGAGGCGACGACTTACGTCTTCGCCGGCGCCAAGGAAGTCGACACGCTCGACGCCTATAAGGCGAACCCGGGCCTCAAGCGCTTCGATCTTCTGATCGACTGGGGATGGTTCTACTTCATCACCCGGCCGATGTTCCGCCTCATCGACTTCCTTTACAAGCTTCTCGGCAATTTCGGCCTCGCCATTCTGTTGGTGACGGTGATCGTCAAGCTCGCCTTCCTGCCGCTCGCCAACAAGAGCTATCAGTCGATCGCCAAGATGAAGGAAATTCAGCCCAAGATCAAAGAGCTGAAGGAGAAATACGGCGACGATAAGCAGAAATTCAACTTGGAGCAGATGGAGCTTTACAAGCGGGAGAAGATCAATCCCGCCAGCGGCTGCGTGCCCGTGATCGTGCAGATTCCGGTGTTCTTCTCGCTCTATAAGGTGCTCGTCGTCACGATCGAAATGCGGCACGCGCCCTTCTTCGGCTGGATCAAGGATCTGTCGGCGCCCGACCCGACCAATGTCTTCAATCTCTTCGGCCTTCTACCCTTCGATCCGACGCATGTCGCGATCTTCGGCCCCTATCTCGCGCTCGGCGTCTGGCCGCTGCTGATGGGCATGTCGATGTGGCTGCAGATGAAGATGAATCCTGAGCCCACCGACGAAATCCAGAAGACGATGTTCGCCTGGATGCCGGTGATCTTCACCTTCACCATGGGCGGCTTCGCCTCGGGCCTGCTCATCTATTGGACATGGAACAATCTGCTTTCCATCGTCCAGCAAGGCGTGATCATGAAGCGCGCCGGCGTGAAGTTCGAATTTTGGGACAATCTGCGCAAAACGTTCCAACGAGCATAGATGATGGCGGTCGGCGAACTGCTCGACTTCCGACCGCCCGCTGCCGACCGCCGATCATGACCGCCATAGCCGAGCCCGATTTTCCCGAGCAGGGCCGCGTCCTTTTCGCCGGCCCGTGCGATTTCATTTTCGCCAGCGCCAAGGCGGGCGACCTGCCGCCGGTCGGACCGCCGGAGATCGCCTTCGCCGGGCGCTCCAATGTCGGCAAATCCTCGCTGCTCAACGCGCTGACCAACCGCAAGACCTTAGCGCGCGTCTCGCACACGCCGGGCCGCACGCAGCAGCTCAATTTCTTCGCGCTCGGGGGAGCGCCAGGGGCGGAGCGCCTGCGCCTCGTCGATATGCCGGGCTATGGCTACGCCGCCGTCGGCAAGGAGAAGGTCGCAAGCTGGTCGGCGCTGATGCGCGACTATCTCAAGCGGCCGCGCGAGTCTGGCGCGCGTCTTCGTGCTCGTCGACGGGCGGCGCGGCGTGAAGCCCATGGACGAGGAAATGTTCGATCTTCTCGACCAGTCGGCCGTCTCCTATCAGGTCGTTCTCACCAAGCATGACGAACTCAAAGTCGCCGAGCGCGCGCAAGCGCTCGCCGCGATGGCCGATGCGCTCGCCAAACGCCCGGCCGCTTTTCCCGAGGTCGATTTTCACATCCGCCCATAGCGGCGAAGGGATCGGCGCGCTGCGCGGCGCGGTGGCGCGGCTTCTTTCCGAACGAAACGCTTGAAAGCGACAGGCGCGGCGGGCTAGGTGGGGCGCGTCAACCCTCTCCACGCAAACGGGGTGTTCCCCGTTTGCGAGAAAAATGCCGAAGTCGGCAACAGCCGACTTCGGAGGGAGAGGGTAGCGCGCCCCGCGAGATTTCCATGACCGATCCCGTCGACACCGCGCTCCAGCAAGCCCGCATCCTGATGCAGGCGCTGCCGCATATGCTGCGCTATGACGAGGCCATCGTCGTCGTGAAATATGGCGGGCACGCCATGGGCGACGACAAGGTCGCGCGCGATTTCTCCCGCGACATGGTGCTGCTCGAACAATCCGGCGTGAACCCTGTCGTGGTGCATGGCGGCGGGCCGCAGATCGGCTCGATGCTGCAGCGGCTCGGCATAAAGTCGCGCTTTGCGGATGGGCTGCGCGTCACCGACGAAGAGACGATGGACGTCGTCGAGATGGTGCTCGCCGGCTCCATCAACAAGCAGATCGTCGGCTTCATCAATTCGGAAGGCGGTCGCGCCATCGGCCTCACCGGCAAGGATGGGCGCATGGTCACCGCCAAGAAGATCGAGCGGCCGGACGGCGTCGATCTCGGCTTCGCCGGCGAACCCGACAAGGTCGACACCACGGTGCTTGACCAGGTGCTCGGTCGCGAGCTCATCCCCGTGCTCGCGCCCGTCGCGCAGGGCCCCGACGGCGCGAGCTACAATGTCAACGCCGACACATTCGCCGGCGCCATCGCCGGCGCGCTCCACGCCAAGCGGCTCATTTTCCTGACCGACGTGCCGGGCGTGCTCGACAAGGACAAGAAGATCATCGAGGAGCTGAAGGTCGGCGACATTCCCGGCCTCATCGCCGACGGCGTGATCACCGGCGGCATGATCCCCAAGGTCGAGACCTGCATGTACGCCATCGAGCGCGGCGTCGAAGGCGTCGTCATCCTCGACGGCAAGCTGCCGCACGCCGTGCTGATCGAGCTTTTGACCGATCACGGCGCCGGCACGCTGATTACGAGGTGACGGAACGGGGCCCTCATCCGTCGCCACTTCGTGGCGACACCTTCTCCCGCTTGCGGGAGAAGGGAGAACGGAGAGGTTCCTCAATTGCGTTTGCTGTGTCGAATGGCGCGCGCCCTTCTCCCGCTTGCGGGAGAAGGCGGCCCTCGCGTAGCGAGGGTCGGATGAGGGCGCTTCAATGAACCTCTTCATTCGCATTGGCGTGGATGCTTGCCACCCGCGCGTCATGGCCGGCCTTGTGCCGGCCATCCACGCCGAGAAGCAGCGCAAACATTATCGAGACGCTGCGCGATTCGGCTCGACGCTCCTTTCCGCTCGCAATGTCGCGGCGTGGATGGCCGCGACAAGCGCGGCCATGACGGGGAACGGCCAATGAACGTCTTCGTCCTCACGGGCGCGGGCGTTTCGGCCGAAAGCGGCCTTGGGGTTTTTCGCGGGTCTGACGGCGCGGGCCTATGGGCGCGTTTCGACCCGATGAAGCTCGCGACGCCGGAGGCCTTCGCGCGCGAACCAACCGAGGTTCACGCCTTTTACAACGCGCGCCGGCGCAATCTTCTCTCCTCCGCGCCAAATGCGGCGCATGTCGCGCTCGCCCGGCTGGAGGCGGGGCTGGCGCGGCGGGGCGGGGAGCTTACGCTGGTGACGCAGAATATCGACGATCTGCATGAACGCGCCGGCGCGACGCGCGTCATTCACATGCATGGCGAATTGCTGAAAGCGCGCTGCGCGTCATGCGGCGCGGTGAGCGATTGTCGGGACGACCTTACCATCGACTCGCGATGCGACTGCGCCGGCGCGCTGCGCCCGCATGTCGTCTGGTTCGGCGAAACGCCGCTGTTCATGGACGAAATTTACGCGGCGCTGTCGGCGGCCGATCTTTTCGTCGCCATCGGCACGTCGGGCGCCGTCTATCCCGCGGCGGGCTTCGTGTCGCAGGCGCGCGCCTGCGGCTTGCGCTGCTGCGAGATTAATCTCGAGGCGTCCGACAACGCCGCCGAATTCGACGAAAAACGCTATGGCCGCGCGAGCGAGATCGTTCCGGCGTGGGTGGACGAAATCCTCGCCTCCGCGACGGCGCCATGACGAAGACGCTCGCCGACAAGGGACGCTTCGCCCATATCGACACATGGGTGTTCGATCTCGACAATACGCTCTATCCGCAGACCGCCGATCTGTGGCCAAAGATCGACGCGCGCATCACGCTGTTCATGATGCGCCTCTTCGGCCTCGACGCCATTTCACTGCGCGCGCTGCAGAAACATTATTATCAGCGCTACGGCACGACGCTGCGCGGGCTGATGACCGAGCATGGCGTCGACGCCGAAACATATCTCGCATACGTCCACGACATCGACCGCTCGTCGCTCGCGCCTAATCACTCGCTCGCGGCGGCGATCGCCGCTCTGCCGGGACGCAAGCTGATCCTCACCAATGGCTCGCGCCATCATGCGATCGAGACCGCGAAGCAGCTCGGAATCGATCATCTCTTCGAAGACATTTTCGACATTATCGCCGCCGATTTCATCGCCAAGCCGGACGAAGGCGCCTATGCGCGCTTCTTCGACAGGCTGAAGATCGATCCCAAACGCGCCGCGATTTTCGAGGACATCGACCGCAATCTCGTCGTGCCGCATGCGCGCGGCATGACGACGGTGCTGGTGCTGCCGGCCCACGACGAAGGCCCGGAGCGCGAGGCGTGGGAAATCGCGAGCGGCGACGAGCCGCATGTGGATTTTGTCACGGACGATCTGGTGGGGTTTTTGGAGGGGATAATTGGAAGCGAAAAGTGGCGGTTTCTCAATGCAGTGAATTCGCGCCACTCAGCCCGCTCAACGTGGAACACCTGGACGCCTACAATATTTAAAACCATTTTGTATTTCGGCAATAGGCCTCCGGATGGAGAATTGGCGATGACGAAACGCGCCGACGATTTGCGTGCACGACGCTTGCAAAAGCGCCTGACGCAGGAGGAAGTAGCGAATAAATTTGGGGTGTCTCAAGGCTATGTAATCGGCGGTTGAGCGTGGGCGGAAGCCGAAAGAAATTGCTCCCGCGTTGAAAATTGTTAATCGAATGCGAACACGCACTGATCGGACCGACGGCGGCGGACAGAAGGCCGGACGGCAAAAATAAGGACTAGGCAAATGGAATTGCAGAACGCACCGTCATAGTTAAATGGAGGTACATGCAGATGCGTCGTTACTGCTCATATCGGCCGGAAATGGATGGTTCTGAGAGCTCTGTCTGGCATCGCTGATTCCTACGGCCGACATCCATATGCTTGGCGTTAGACGATCCTGAATTTCGAGGTGGTCTATAAAGACCGCACCGGGCTCACAACACACGGTAACTGTGCCGTTAGGAAGACATCTCGCAATTGTTGGCAAATTCGCGGGGAAGCGCGCGCTAATAATAAACGAAAAAGGAATTGCGCGACTGTGAACCCGATTGTCATCGCGCGCTCGGATAGGCGAGTATTTGCAGCAGACAATCAATTCGTTTACATGAGCTGGAATGGACGGAGCTAAAGCCTGTCTCGAAGTTACCGACCGACACGTACTTACGTCCACGAAAGAAAAACTCTAGTTAAGCTAACAACGTCCTCGCGCTTCGCCAACGCCAACGCTACTCGCGCCTTCGCCGCCACACCCTTTCTTCTTCGCCCTACGCGCGCGCCAGTCGAGGCTCTTCACCTGGTCGGCAAGAGCGGTGGAGAACGCCGGCCTGACTCTATCGAACATAGCAGGCATTGCTGCTTGGTCGAATAGCCATTGTATTGGGCGGCGCCGGCAGGCAGCCGCGCGCCGTCGAGCTCGGCGTGGGTGAAGACCGCGCCGTCGGCCTTGACGCCGGAGAGATCGGCGCCGCTCAACTTGGCGTATTCGAAATGCGCGCCGCGAAGGTCGGCGTCCTCGAAGCTCGCCGACGCGAGCACCGCATGGGCGAGATTGGCACCGGATAGATCGGCGCCGTCGAAATTGGCGTCCGTCAGATCGACGCGCACCGGAACCATGCCTTGATTGGCTGGATCGGCGCCAAGATCGGCTCTTGCCATCTTCGCATTGGTGAAGCGAACGCCGCGGCCGCCGCCGATGATGCGCGCGCGAGCCAGATTGGCCGAAGTGAAGTCGGCGCCGTCGAGCAGGGCGGCATAGAGCGTCGCGCCTTCGAGATTCGCCTTCGTGAAATCGGCGTTCCGCAGGTCTGCTCGGGTAAGATTGGCTCTTGCGAGATCGGCGCCCGCGAGTTTTGCGCCTGCGAGCCTCGCGGCGAACAAATCCGCGCCCTTGAGGCGCAGCCCCGAGAGATCGACGCCTTCGAGATCGAGATTAGCGAGATCGAGGGGCTGCCCTGCGGCGCCGATCTTTTCTTCGATCTGCACGCGGGAGAGATCCGCGGCGAAAGCGCATGGCGCCTGGCCGACAAGGGCCGGTAAAAGCGCGGCGGCGCCGCAGCCGATTTTGAAGAATATGCGCACGCCACGCCTCGCTGCCTGATCCAGGCCCAATGTTAGGCGCAACTCTCTAGCCCCGCTGCGGGAAAGAAAGCCGTCCGCCGGTCGGAATTCGTCCCGCGGTCCGCGAGGTTGACTCCCCGCGCGACGCGCCTACAACCGCGCCAGTCTTCACCCATCATCGGAATTTTCATGTCGCACACGGGACTTGAAACCCTCATCGCCGCCGCTTTCGAGGATCGCGCCAATATCAACGGCGAGACGCAGGGCGACATCCGCCGCGCCGTCGACGGCGCGCTGCGCCTCTTGGACGCCGGCAAGCTGCGCGTCGCCGAGAAGATCGAAGGGCGGGAAGGCCCCGAGTTCCTGGAAGGTGAATCAGTGGCTGAAAAAAGCCGTGCTGCTCTCCTTCCGCCTCAACGACATGGCGGTCATCGCGGGCGGGCCGGGCGGCGCGACCTGGTGGGACAAGGTTCCGTCGAAATTCGTCGGCTGGGGCGCGGGCGAACACAGCGCGGCGGGCTTTCGTTCCGTGCCGGGCGCCATCGTGCGCCACTCGGCCTTTATCGCGCCGGGCGCGATATTGATGCCGTCCTTCGTCAATCTCGGCGCCTATGTCGATAGCGGGACCATGGTCGACACTTGGGTCACGGTCGGCTCCTGCGCGCAGATCGGCAAGAATGTGCATCTTTCCGGCGGCGTCGGCATTGGCGGCGTGCTGGAGCCCTTGCAGGCGAATCCCACCATCATCGAGGACGATTGCTTCATCGGCGCGCGTTCGGAAGTGGTCGAGGGCGTCGTCGTCGGCAAGGGCTCGGTGCTCTCCATGGGCGTCTTCATCGGCGCCTCGACCAAGATCGTCGATCGCGCAACGGGGAAGGTCCATGTCGGCTATGTGCCGCCTTATTCCGTCGTCGTCGCGGGGAGCCTTCCCGGCAAACCCTTGCCGGACGGGGCGCCCGGCCCCTCGCTCTATTGCGCGGTCATCGTCAAGACGGTCGATGCGCAGACGCGCTCCAAGACCGGCATCAATGAGCTCTTGAGGGATTGATGGACGCCGAGCGCATCCGCTTTCTCTACCGCACCGACCAGGGCCGTATCGACCGCGCGACCTGGCGGCGCGGCGCCGGCGCGCTTCTGGCGGTTCTGATTCCCTTCACGCTGATCTGGCTGGCGCTCGAGCCTTATACCACGCATGATTTGTCGAAGACTCCCTTCTTCGCGCCCGGAACGGCGGCGGCCTACGCCTATGTCATTTTCTACGCCTTCGTCGTGATGCTCATCGCCGTAAGCTTCATCAATCTCTCGGCCAAGCGCTTCCGCGATCGCGGGTCTTGCGCCGCCGCTCGGGCTCGCGAGCATCGCGCCACTGCTCGCGCTGCTTGCCGGCGCGGCGCATTTTCTGCAGCCGCGCGTCGCCGAAGTCATGTCGCGCTGGTATGTCTGGGGGATCGATGCGGTTCTTGTCGCCGCCGTCGTCTGGACCGTTTACGAATTGGGTTGGCGCGAAGGCGGTCCCCAAGCTTGAGTTATCAGTAGGAGGACGAATCTTCCTCACCCTCAAGAAGAGGAGGCGGTCCGCAAGTCGGGTAAACCCGACTTGTGCATGAGTTTACTTGACAAGGCGCCGGCGCAGGCCGATTTTTCTTTCATGATCACCCCTATCCAAATTGACGCGCGCTGGGACGATGACGCGCATGTCTGGATCGCGACGAGCGACGATGCGCCCGGTCTTGTCGTCGAGGCGGAGTCCTGGCAGTCGATGATCGATGAAGTGCGCGCGGTCTTGCCGGAGCTTCTTGAACTTGACGCGGTTGGGACGCGCGATGTTTCGCTGACCTTCAAGGCGGAAACGCATCTCGCGCTCGCCGCTGGCTGATGGCCGATTTCTATCCTCAAATCGTCGCGCTGCTTGTCGCCGCCGGATGCAGACTCGTGCGGCCCGGCAGAGGAAGCCACGAAATCTGGCATAGCCCGATCACGAACAGGAATTTCTCATTGCCTCGAACGACAAAATCGCGCCATACCGCGAATGAAGTCTTGAAACAGGCGGGTCTGCCGAAAGCTTTCTGAATGACCTCCCGCGCCATTTCCCTCACACGCGATCTCATTCGCTGTCCGTCGGTGACGCCGGAGGACGCCGGCGCGCTTGGATGTCGTCGAAAGCGCGCTGAAGGCGGCGGGTTTTAAGACGCATCGGCTGGCCTTCTCGGAACCCGCGACGCCCGATGTGGACAATCTCTTCGCGACGATCGGAACCGGCCATCCGCATCTCGCCTTCGCTGGCCACACCGACGTCGTGCCCGCGGGCGATATCGCGCGCTGGCGCTTCGATCCTTTCGCGGCGGAAATCTCGGACGGAAGAATCTACGGCCGCGGCGCCTCGGACATGAAAGGCGCCATCGCCGCCTTCATCGCCGCGACGCTGTCCTATATCGAGCGGCGCGGCGCGCCGAAGGGCGCGCTCTCCTTTCTCATCACCGGCGACGAGGAAGGCCCGTCGATCAACGGCACGGTGAAGCTGCTCGACTGGGCGCGGGCGCGCGGCGAAAAGTTCGATCATTGCATCGTCGGCGAGCCGACGAATGTCTCGGCGCTCGGCGACACGATCAAGATCGGGCGGCGCGGCTCGCTCAATGGCCGCATTCGCGTCATCGGCAAGCAGGGCCATGTCGCCTATCCGCATCGCGCCGAAAATCCCGCGCCGATCATCGCGCGCATCGTCGCGGCGCTCTCCGCGCATGAACTCGACACGGGCACGGCGCATTTCGACCGCTCCAATCTCGAATTCAGCACGATCGACATCGGCAATCCGGCCGTCAATGTCATTCCCGGCGAGGCGTGCGCGCAGTTCAACATCCGCTTCAACGACGTTTGGACGCATGACTCGCTCAAGGAGCGCATTCGTGCGGTGATCAGGGAAGCGGCGGCGGGCGCGAAGGTCGAGGTCGAGTTCCCGCCGTCGAACGCCGTGTCCTTCATCACAAAGCCCGGCGATTTCACCGAGCTCGTCGCGCGCGCGGTGAAAGACGTGACAGGCCTGACGCCGGCGCTTTCAACCAGCGGCGGCACGTCGGACGCGCGCTTCATCACGCATTTTTGCCCGGTGCTGGAGTTCGGTCTCACCAATGAGACGATCCATGCGGTGGACGAGAATGCGCGCACTCGCCGACATCGACGCGCTCTGCGCGGTCTATTTGCGAGTGCTGGAGAGTTATTTCGGTCTTACACCCTCCCCTTGAGGGGGAGGGTCGGCGCGAAGCGCCGGGGTGGGGTGAAAGCCCAATATCGCGAAAGTCACCCCCACCCGACCGCCTGCGGCGGCCGACCTCCCCCCTCAAGGGGGAGGTGGGGCGAACCTAACCCCGCGCGGCGAGCGGCACGACATTATGCAGCTTGCTGTCCGCCGTCTCGAAGAAGCGGCGCAGATTGCGCGCCGCCTGACGGATGCGCTGCTCGTTCTCGACGAGCGCGAGACGGACGAAACCCTCGCCATGTTCGCCGAAGCCTTCGCCCGGCGCCACCGCGACATCCGCCTTCTCGATCAGCAGTTTCGAAAATTCGAGCGTGGATATATTGCGGAAGCGCTCGGGCGCCGGCGCCCAGGCGAACATCGACGCGTGCGGCGCCGGAATCGGCCAGCCCGCCTGCGCGAAGCTCTCGACCATCACGTCGCGGCGCTTCTTATAGATCGCGCGCATCTCTTTCACACAATCGTCGGAGCCGTTGAGCGCCGCGACGGCGGCGACCTGCACCGGCGTGAAGGCGCCATAGTCGAGATAGCTCTTCACCCGCGCGAGCGCGGCGCAAAGCCGCTCATTGCCGACCGCAAAGCCGATGCGCCAGCCGGCCATCGAGAAGGTCTTCGACATCGACGTGAACTCCACCGTCACATCCATCGCGCCCGGCACCTGCAGGACGGAAGGCGGCGGATTGTCGTCGAAATAGACTTCGGCATAGGCGAGGTCGGAGAGGATGAAAATGTCGTGCTTCTTGGCGAAGGCGACGAGGTCTTTGTAGAAATCGAGCGACGCCACCTCCGCCGTCGGATTGGACGGATAGCAGACGACGACCGCGATGGGTTTCGGGATCGAGTGGATGATCGCGCGCTCCAGCGCCACGAAATATTCCGGCGACGGCGCGGAGGGCACGGAGCGCACGACCCCGCCCGCCATCAGAAAGCCGAAAGCGTGGATCGGGTAGGAGGGGTTGGGCGCCAGCACCACGTCGCCGGGCGCGGTGATCGCCTGCGCCATATTGGCGAAGCCTTCCTTGGAGCCGAGCGTCGCGACGATCTGCGTCTCGGGATCGAGCGTCACGCCGAAGCGGCGCTGGTAATAGCCCGCCTGGGCGCGGCGCAGCCCGGCGATGCCCTTGCTCGCCGAATAGCGGTCGGTGCGCGGGCGCCCGGCGGTCTCGACCAGCTTGTCGATGACGTGTTTGGGGGCGGGCAGGTCCGGATTGCCCATGCCGAGATCAATGATGTCGGCGCCGCCGGCGCGGGCGCGCGCCTTGAGGCGGTTCACCTGCTCGAAGACATAAGGGGGCAGGCGCTTGATGCGATAAAAATCCGACATTCTCTCTTTGTTCCGGAAGGCCGCGCGAAGCGGAGACTTTAGCCTATTTTGGCGGGGGAGAAAGGGGAGGGGTGCATGTCGAATGGCGGATAGTTCGAGTTTTCCGCTTCTGACCCCAGTATACCTATGGAAGTGGACGGCTTTGCCGATGGCGCGTTGTTGTTGCGCTATGTGATTAAGTCATCACAAGGATGACGATGGGCGCGCCCTTCGATGATCGACGGGTAGAGGTGGAACCCTTGCCCCCTGCAAAGCGAGCTCTAACTCCATGTTACGCCTCATTCAACGCGGGGCGTATGTCGTGGAGGAGACGATGATAACAGCCAAAGAACACATGACAATGGCGGCTGTCGGCGCGATCGTCGGCGCCGCCTTGGGCGCTGGAATAGGTGGCGCGCTCTTTGGCCTGCCTGGGATCCTCGTCACTGCGGTGTTGGCGGGAATTGGCGGCGCGTTCTTTGGATCATTTCTGTGATCAAGAGGCGACCCATCGGTTCATGAGACAATAAGCGCCGCGCTACGCATCTTCGAGCGCGGCGCGCTCCGGCGAGGTAGCTGCAATTGCGCTCCAACACATGCCGATCGAGGTGAGTTCGAGCGCCCGCTTCTGACCCTGGCTGTGTGAAAACGCGGCCACCAAGATGACCAATCCAATTTTTCGCGGAATTTTGGTCTGTTTTTGGGTGATCAGAAGCCGGCTGATCGCAAAAATCCGCTCCGTGCGAGCCCGTTTTCAGACCAAGCGCGAGTTTTCACACAACCAAGACCCAAAGCGGACCGTCGCCCTTATACCGCTATAGCCTTTCAGGCGTTGCTGGCAGAACGTCATATGGCACGAGCGCATTCTAAGTTCGTGGTGTACCCGTTGAGGCTAACTGTGAACCGACCCCGAGTGCGTGGGAAACCGGCCGGAATTGGCTTCAGAAGAGAATCGACAAGTAATGGCAATTGCCAAGAACACGATCTGCCTATGGTACGACAAGGACGCCGAGGCTGCAGCCCGCTTCTACGCCGAGACTTTTCCTAACAGCACGGTGAGTGCCGTCCACCGTGCTCCCAGCGACTACCCGTCCGGCAAGGCGGGCGCGGTTGATGCTATGATGGACATGAAGAAAATCGACGTCGCCGCGATCGAGGCGGCTCGGCGCGGCTGACGGTCTTAGGTTGACCCTAAGCAGTCTCTTCGCGATGCACGCTCAATGGTCAGCTATGGGAGCAAAACGGACCTGGCACATTCTTGAGGTACCACTCCCGGTGTGAGAGGATGAACTAGCGGTTCGCCGCGACGACCCCACCGTCAGAGTTTGCCAAAGATGTGGGCAGTCCTGAGTTTCCTCCTCGCGGCGGCGATCGGTCTGGTAGTGGCGCTCATCGCGAGCCGTCGCAGCTCAGCTCCGCACGGTAGCCACCCATGGCTGCTCTACGACACGACGAAGCTCCACGTGGGGATCATGGCGAGCCTTGCCGGCTTTGCCTTCACCGGAGTAGTGCTGGTCGTGAGTCTCGCGCGGGACCGGCCCGGCGTCGTCGGAAGCTCCCTCGACACCGTCATCGTGATGTTCCTTGTGGCCTACCTCTGGGGGGTCGGAAACGCGTTCCTTATCTCCTATATGCCGCACGTCGATACGAGCGGCGATTTAGTGCCGCGCGTCCATTTCAGCCTCGCCTCGACGATCGAATACCGCACGGTCTTTGTATCTTGGTTCGCGCTACTACCGCTCCTCGAGGCGAATGGAATTGGTCGCCTCGCAGATGTTCTCTATTTTCTTTTGCCCGCATCTCTAGTTTTCGGATCTGTTCTCATCTCAATGGCTGCCGATGGACTGGGTCTGTTACGGGTCTGGGAAACGTATCTCTCGGCAGCCGTCGCCACGATTCTCGCCCTAGCGTACACCGCCATCGTCGTATTCGTAGTCCCCGCTGCTCGATCCCCGTACTCCACGCTATACCTTGCGCTCGTCATCTTCTGCATCAACGGCTTGGGTTTCTCGCTTGCGGCCCTCACGCCGCTCTCACCACGGTATGCCGGCATCGAACGCTTCTACAAGCAACACGGCAGACGGATTGTCGTTGCCGACATGCAACTGACAATGGCGTCGCTCGCATTCCTTTGGCTTAGCGTCGTAGGGGCTATCTGAATTTCGGCACAAGCTGGCGGCCAGATTGAAGTGATAAAAAACGTAACCGCGCTCGATCCCACCGATGAAAATAGCCTTACGAATGTCCGCTTATGATGCTGTGGACGGCTCTCCGCCCCCGCGGGAGAGTGATCTCCTGCTGAGCAGGAGGAGCGAATCATGGGTCAAGTTGTCACGATCGGACTGGATATCGCGAAATCGGTTTTTCAGGTGCATGGCGTGGATTGTGCCGGCGCCGTAGTCTTGCGCCGGCAGGTTCGTCGGGCACACTTATTACCGTTCTTTGCAAAGCAGCCCGAATGTTTAATTGGCATTGAGGCGTGTGCCAGCGCCCACTACTGGGGGCGTGAACTCAGCAAAATAGGCCACCAAGTGCGACTAATGCCGCCGAGCTACGTGAAGCCTTACGTTAAGAGGCAGAAAAACGATGCGGCGGACGCGGAGGCAATCTGCGAAGCGGTTACGCGGCCGACGATGCGCTTCGTTGAAATAAAAAATCCTGAGCAACAGAGTGTGATGGTCCTGCATCGAGTTCGGATGATGCTGATGCGCCAGCGCATACAGTTATCAAATGCGATCCGCGCTCACATGGCCGAGTTCGGCCTGGTCGCTCCTATTGGCCGGGAAGGGTTACAGAGTTTGATCAAGCTGGTCGAAGCATCAGATGCGCGTGTGCCAGAAGAAGCCTGCGCTTGCCTTCAGCTGCTCGCCACACAACTCAAACTGTTGAACAGTCAAATTCTGGTGACAGATCGTCGGATCCGAACAAGCGCGCGTGCAACGGAAACCGGGCGCCGGTTGATGGGCATACCCGGTGTCGGTCCACTTCTCGCCAGCGCGCTGGTAGCGACCATTCCAGATCCAAAGGCCTTCAAGTCCGGACGAAACCTAGCGGCATGGGTCGGGCTCGTGCCGAAGCAGAACTCAAGTGGCGGCAAAGAGCGAATGGGTGGGATCACCAAGCAAGGTGATCGATATCTTCGACAGTTGTTAGTCGTCGGCGCCCTGGCTGTCGTCCGTTATGCCGAACGACACGGCGCGCGGCGGCCGTGGCTCGTGCAACTTTTGTCGAGGCGCGCGACCAAGGTTGCAACCGTCGCGCTTGCGAACAAAACGGCCCGCATGGCTTGGGCCATCATGACCAGTGGCGAGAGCTATCGAGAGCCTGTGGTTCAGGCAGCCTAGTCAGGCGCGGAAGCGCCAAACGAGCTTGGGAAGGTCGAAAAGGGACTAACGCATCCAGCCGGTCGAAACCGGAAGACGAGAAAACCCACTTGCGCCAGAGCGCTTCAAAGCGCGTGCTTTTGGTCCAGGCTGTGTGGAAACGCTCTGATTTAGTAAATTGATTCCCGATCAGCGGAGGTCGGGATGAAGCGTTTCATTGAGGGTGAGGATCGTCAGCAAGCGACACTGCTTCCTGACTGTCTGGAAGACTACGTCACAGATGACAATCCGACCCGTGTCGTTGATGTTTTCATCGAAGAACTTGACCTTGCAGCGGTGGGCTTTTCGGGCGTTGTTCCGGAATCGACCCGGACGGCCAGCATATCATCCCGCGACTTTGCTGAAGATCTATCTCTACGGCTATCTCAACCGCATCCAGTCGAGCCGACGGCTTGAACGTGAAGCCCAACGCAATATCGAGTTGATGTGGCTGACTGGTCGCTTGATGCCGGACTTCAAGACCATCGCCGACTTTCGCCGCGACAATGGGCCAGCGATCCGCGCCGCCTGCGCGCAGTTCGTGGTGCTGTGCCGCCAGTTTAACTTGTTCACCCGCGCTGTCGTGGCGATCGATGGAGCAAGTTCAAGGCCGTCAACAACCGCGATAAGAACTTCACAGTGGCCAAAGTCGCCAAACGCATCGAGCAGGTGGAAGCAAGCATCGCGCACTACCTCACGGCGCTCGACCGTGCGGATCGGCAGGACGATGATGTCGCCGAGGCCAAGACGGTGCGCCTCAAGGAGAAGATCGCAGGCCTGAGAAGGCAGATGCAGTCCCTTAAGGAGATGGAAAGGCAGGTGGAAGCTGCGCCAGACAAGCAGGTTTCCCTAACCGATCCCGACGCTCGGTCGATGGCGACGAGTGGCAAAGGAACAGGCATTGTCGGCTACAACGTTCAATTCGCCGTTGATGCCGAGCACCATCTAATCATCGCGCACGAGGTAACCAATGTCGGCAGCGACCGGGCGCAGTTGGCGTCGATGGGCCTCATGGCTCGCGACGCCACTGGATGCAGAGAAGTCACCGTGCTGGCTGACCGAGGCTATTACAGCGGCGAGGAGGTGCTCGCCTGCGAGGGAACTGGCGTGCTGCCGTGCGTTCCAAAGACGCTGACCTCCGGCAATACCAAACGCGGCCTCTTCACCATTCAGGATTTCATCTATGACGCCGAGAACGACCGCTACACCTGCCCGGCGGGCAATTACCTGACCAAGGGAAAGATGCGTTCAGACCGCCGGGACAATATCGACCATTACCGCAACCTTACGGCCTGTTTGACTTGCGCGCTGAGGCCCAGATGCACGCCCGACAAGCGCAAGCGCCTGAAACGCTGGGAGCACGAAGGAGTGCTTGACAGGATGCAGGCTGCGCTCGACCGCATGCCGGAGGCCATGACCATCCGCCGGCAGACCGTTGAGCATCCGTTCGGGACTCTCAAGGCATGGATGGGTAGCACTCACTTTCGGACAAGGACCCTTGAAAAGGTCAAAACCGAAATGAGCCTTCATGTGTTAGCCTACAACATGAAGCGAATGATCAATATTTTCGGGGTCAAACCCCTGGCGAGGGCGATCACGGCCTGACGACCCACGCTAACGCGATGTGCTCAAAATATCGACGGACGTGAAAGCCAATATTCCAATCGCGTTTTCACACGGCCTCGGTCGGGACCCGTCTTCGCGGAAGGCATTATGGCCAGCGGACATGAGCGCCGCACCAACAGGTCGAACACATGGCCGCACCGACCAGCAATGCAGAAGTCCAAAAAAACCTTGCAAGGGAGCGCCGTCCACACATGGCGCAATACGGACGTTGATTCAGGGGCGAACCACTATTCCCTACGCCAGTTCGCTCGACCATCGCTCCGAACGAAAAGCCCGCGCGATCGCCTCGGCGCGCGCGCTTCGCTCAGCCTCGACGGAGTCAGTCTTTTCGATTTCCGCGCAGGCTTCGATCGCAATGTCCAGCAACGCCGCTTTCGGATAGGGCTGCCCCGAGCGGCCGGCATAAGCGCAAAAGTCGCATGTGCACACGCTCATCAACTGACGGAATTGCTCGGGCGCGTCGAAGGCGCCGAGCCGTTCGAGCATCAAGGCGACAGGCCCGGCGCGCATTTTCGACACGCGATGCACGCGCTCGCATTCGGCCAGCGCCAGCAAAGCCAAATCCCTGCATTCGGCCGGCGCGCCGAAGCGCGCGCAAAGCTCTTCGATGCGCGGGCCGCCGCGCTCGACATGTTTGTAATGAACGGGGAGATGTTCGCGCGGCGAGTCCGCCTTGCCGACATTCATCACGAGCAAGGCGAAACGCACCGCCAAGGGCGCTTCGCGCCTAGCCGCCTCGTCGAGGGCCTTCAGCAAATGTTCGCCGATGTCCACCTCGGCCGGCTCATCCGAAATTTGCGGAACGCCGAAGAGGGCCGCGACCTCGGGCAATATTTCGATAAGCGCGCCGCACCCCCGCAAGGTCTTGATCATTTTGGACGGCGCGGGGCTCATCAGGCCGCGAATGAGCTCCGGCCACATGTCGGACCGCGCCGTGTCGACCAGAAGGCCGGCCTCCACCTGTT
>CAVPMJ010000011.1:0-25000 GCA_963706255.1 uncultured Alphaproteobacteria bacterium
GTAGCAAGCGCGGCGGACGGTTTGGGGGCGCGGTCCACAACGAAACCCGCATGGAAAAAAGCTGACAAGACGCCGCCTTTATTGCCTCGGCGCTTAAGCGACGGCGCCCATCGCCCCATCGAACTCGCGCGTCGCTTCGGCGACGTCGAAAGGCTCGGTCTTCCGTATGCATTCCAACGCTTTTTCCGCCCTCGCCAGCGCCTTGCCGGAGAGCGCGCCCGCGCCTTCGGCGACCGCGCGCGCCTCGGCGAGATCGCCGCTGCAATGCAGGACGATGTCGCAGCCCGCCGCAATCGCGCGCTCGGCGCGCGCGCGGAAGCTTCCCGTCAGCGCCTTCATGGAAAGGTCGTCGGTCATCAGCAGACCGTCGAAGCCGATATGGCCGCGGATGATCTCGCCTACGATGGTCTTCGACAGCGTGCCGGGCGCGTTCGGATCGATCGCCGTGTAGACGACATGGGCGCTCATCGCCATCGGCAGATCGGCATTGACCTTGAAGGGCGCGAAATCGACACGCTCCAGTTCCTCGCGGCCAGCCTCCACGATAGGCAGCTCCAAATGGCTGTCGGCGCGGGCGCGGCCATGGCCGGGAATGTGCTTCATCACCGGCGCGACGCCGCCGGCCATCAGCCCCTCCGCCGCCGCGCGGCCGAGACGCGCCACCCGCGCCGGATCGCGGCTATAGGCGCGGTCGCTGATGATGGCGTGCGAACCTTCCGCCGGCGCATCCAGCACCGGCAGGCAATCGACGTCGATCCCGACTTCGCGCAGATCATGGGCGATGAGTCGCGCCCCGAGCCAGGCGAGCCGCTTGGCCTGCGCGGCGTCGGCGCCGGCCAGTTCGAAACGGACGGCTGCCGGATAGGCCCGCCAATGCGGCGGCGCGAGGCGTTGCACGCGGCCGCCCTCCTGATCGACCAGCACCGGCGCGTTGCGGCCGAGCGCCGCGCGGATGTCGGCCGTAAGGCGCGCGACCTGCTCCCGCGACTCGATATTGCGGCGAAAGAGGATCACGCCCCAGGGCGCGGCGTCGCTTAAGAAGGCGCGTTCCTCAGCCTCGAGCGCGAGGCCTTTCAATCCGCAAATGAAGGCGCGCATGATCAATGGTCCGGAGCTTAATTCAGAGGCCGGTCATGCCCGCGCTTGTCGCGGGCATACACGCATTCAGGCTATGGGCGCGTTTGGATGGCTGCGCAACGCCTCGGCGCGCATGGCCGGGACAAGCCCGGCCATGGCGACTCGACGCAAGCGTCAGTTCCCCGCGACGAAGCAGGCGCCGCCGCCAGCCTTCACCTTGCCGCAGATCGCGTTCGCGGAACTCCTTGCTCATGCCGGCGACGCGGACGCGATAGACCGTCTTGTCGCCGACCGTCGCCATCTTGAACGTCGGCTTCAATCCGCCAAGCACCGAACCATATTTGCCGACCACGGTCTTCATCAATGCGCGCGCCTCGGCCTCGCTGCCGGCGGCGCCGAACTGCACGGCGAACCCGCCCTTGCTCGGAGCGGCGGCCGGCTCGGCGTCGGCTTCCGCGGGCTCGGCGGCGGCCGGCTCCTCGACCGCGGCGACCTTGGGCGGCGCCGGCGGCTTCGGCTTGGCGACGGTTTTCGGCGTCGTCGCGGGTTTGGCGGCGCTCGCAGGCGTCGCCGCGCCATTGGTCTTTGCAACAGGCGCGGGTGCGGCTTCGGGCGCGGGACGCGTCGCCTTGGCGACGGCGGGCGGCAGCGCGGACTCCTCGACGCGGCTGCCGTCCGGGCGCACCGTGACTGTCTTCACCCTTCGTGGCGGCGCGACGGCTGGGGGAGCGGGCTCGTGCGGGGCGCTGACCGGGCCATTGCCGAGCTGAACGGCCTTGGGCGCGACGGTCGGATCAATCGCCTGCTCCTGATGGGTCACGATCTGCTTGACCGGCGTCGGGTCCTTCCGGTCGAGCACGGCGGAGCCAGTCTCCGGCGCATTGGTTTCCGCTTCGGCGGCCGGTTTGACCTTCACCGGACCCTCCGGCGCGGTGATCGTCGCGATTTCCCGCGAAGCGTCGGAGCCGCCGCGATGCCAGAAGGCGAAGCCGATGCTGGCGACGGCGAGGAGCGAGATCGCGACCACGGCGTGCCAGGGACGCAGCCAAGACCTCGGGCCGCGCGCTTCCGGCTCGCCATATCCGTCGTCCGCCTGGCCATAGTCGAGATATTGCGCGTCGTCGCTCCACCCCCCCTCGGCGCCATGATAGGCCGATTCATAGGCAGCCTCGGCTTGCGGCTCTCCGTAGCCCGGCTGCGCCTGATGATAGTCCGGCTCCGAGGGATAGGCGGGCTCCGGCGGCGCCTCATAAGCGGGCTCGGGATAGTAGGGCGGCTCCGCGGCCACGGGCGGCGCGGCGTCGTAGGAGCCGCGCAGGTCCACGGAAGGCGCGCGGGCGGCGCGCGGTTCGGCCAGGATGCGGCTGTAAGGGTCGGCGGTCGCCGCCGCATCTTCGCCATGCATCAGCCTGGCGAGTTCGCTCAGCGGATCGCCGGCGCTTGCCGCTTTGCGCTCAGGTCCGCGCAGACGGCGCTCGAATTCGCCCAGATCAATCGCCGGACCTCTAACCGGAGTTTCGCGCATCGCACACCTCGCTCACTCATCCCAGGGGCGCAAAGCAATCAAAAGGCGCATCTTACGCCCGGCTGTGGCCGCTGGGGCGTCGCATCAGCGCATTTCGTCGGGGGCGCTCACGCCGAGAAGTCTCAGGCCCGACCCCAGGACGATCGTTAAGGAGCTAACCAACGCGACCCGGGCATTGGTTAAATCTCTCTCGGTTAAATTAACAAAGCGTAATTGCGGCTGATCTTTGCCGCGATTCCAATGGGAATGGAACACGCTCGCCAATTCGTGAAGGTAAAAGGCGACGCGGTGCGGTTCATGCGCCGCGGCGGCCGCTTCGATAACGCGCGGATATTGCGCGATCATCTTGGCGAGCGCAAGCTCGCCCTCGTCAGTGAGCAGATCGAGCTTCGATACGGCCAAGCTTTCGGTCGACAAATCGAGATCGGGAAAAGCGGCGAGCGCCTGCCGCAGCGCCGATTTCCCCCGCGCATGGGCGTATTGGACATAGAAGACCGGGTTGTCCTTCGACTGTTCGATGACCTTGGCGAGGTCGAAGTCGAGTGGCGCGTCGTTCTTGCGATAGAGCATCATGAAGCGCACCGCGTCGACGCCGACTTCATCGACGACTTCGCGCAGCGTCACGAAATCGCCGGCGCGCTTCGACATTTTGACCGGCTCGCCGGCCCGCATCAGCTTCACGAGCTGGCAGAGCTTCACGTCGAGCGCGACCTTGCGGTCAGAGAGCGCGGCGACGGCCGCCGTCATGCGCTTCACATAGCCGCCGTGATCGGCGCCCCAGACATCGACGAGCGTATCGAAGCCGCGGTCGATCTTGTCCTTGTGATAGGCGATGTCGGCGGCGAAATATGTGGGCGAGCCGTCTGATTTCTTTAAGGCGCGGTCGACGTCGTCGCCAAATTGCGTCGATTTGAACAGCGTCTGCTCGCGATCCTCCCAATCGTCGGGCAATTGCCCCTTGGGCGGCGGCAGTCGGCCTTCGTAGACAAGGCCCCTGCCCCGCAGCCATTCGATCGCGGCGTCAATCTTCGAGACTCCGTCTTTCTTCTCATGCAACGTGCGTTCGGAGAAGAAGGCCTCATGCTTGATGTTGAGCGCGGCGAGATCGTCTCGGATCATCGCCATCATCGCGTCGATGGCGGCGGCGCGCACGGTCGGAAGCCATTCGCTCTCGGGCTTGTCGAGCAGCGCGCGACCATGCGCTTTTGCGAGCGCGTCGCCGACTGGCTTGAGATAGTCGCCGGGATATAGCCCTCCGGGAATCGCGATCGTCTCGCCCAGCGCCTCGCGGTAACGGATATGCGCGGATCGCGCCAGCACATCGACCTGCGCGCCGGCGTCGTTGATGTAATATTCGCGCGTCACCTCGCAGCCCGAAAAGGCGAGGAGATTGGCGAGGGCGTCGCCGAAGACCGCGCCGCGGCCGTGGCCGACATGCATCGGCCCGGTAGGATTGGCCGAGACATATTCGACATTCACCTTGCCCTGCAGCGCGCCGGCGCGGCTCTTTGCGACGCGGCCGAAATTCTCGGGGTCGAGCAGCGTGGCGCGCAGCACCTGCGCGAAGATTTCGGGCTTGAGACGGATGTTGATGAAGCCAGGTCCCGCGACCTCGGCCGTCGTGACGCCTTCCGACTCCGCCAGCGCAAAACAAATTTCGACCGCCAATTCGCGCGGGCTGGCGAAATGCGGCTTGGCCTCCTTGGCGAAGACCATGGCGGCGTTGGAGGCGAGATCGCCAAGCGAAGCGTCCTTCGGCGGCTCGACGACGAAACGCGCGTAATCGAGCATCGGCAAGCGGCCGTCAGCCGATATCCGACCAAGGATCGCAGCGATGCGGGCGTGAAAGTCGTCGAAAATGTTCATGGAGGTCCGGGCGAAAGGGGTTGCGCGGCGGTTTAGCAGAACGGCCGCGCGAAAGCATCCTGGCGGCGTCAGACGCCGAAGAGCCGCTTCACCTCGCCCAGCGCATAGCGGTCGGTCATGCCGGCGATATAGTCCGCGACGATCACGGCGCGTTCGGCGCCATGACGCGGCTCGGCGAGCGCCGCCCATTCCGGCGGCATCAGCGCCGGCCTCTCGAAGAAGGCCGGAAAGAGCCGGGAGATCGCGTCGCGCGCGCGCTCCCAGACGCCCGCGACTTTCTCGTGGCGATACATATTGGCGAAGAGAAACGACTTGATGTCGCGCTCCGCTTCCGCCATCGGCGGCGACAGGCCGACGAGCGTTTCGCCCGCCCCGCGCGCGTCTTTGGCCGACCCCGGCGCGATGCGCGAGAGCCGGCGCAGCAACTCGCCGATCGCATCCTCGACGAAGGCGGTGATGACGCGGCGCACGAGTTCGTGGATCACGCGCCCGCGTTCGAGCCCCGGATGCTCCTGCCGGATATGCGTCAGCAGGCCCGCGACGAAGGGCGCTTGCGCGATATCGTCGAGCGAAAACAGTCCGGCGCGCAGACCGTCGTCGATGTCATGACCGACATAGGCGATGTCGTCGGCTTGCGCGGCCGCCTGCGCCTCGACGCCGGCGAAGGTTGAAAGCTCCAGCGGAAACGCCGCGTCGAACTCCGCGACATAGCGCGGCAAGGGACGCGTCGCTTTAGGCCCCGCCAGCGGGCCATTGTGTTTGACGATGCCCTCCAACGTCTCCCATGTGAGATCGAGGCCGTCGTAGCGGGCGTAGCGGCGCTCCAGCAGCGTCACGACCCGCAGCGCCTGGGCGTTATGGTCGAAACCGCCATAGGGCGCCATGCAGGCTTCGAGCGCCCCCTCGCCGGCATGGCCGAAGGGCGTATGGCCGAGATCATGGGCGAGCGCGATCGCCTCCGCGAGGTCCTCGTCGAGGCGCAAAGCGCGGGCGAGCGCGCGGGCGATCTGGCCGACCTCGATCGTATGAGTCAGGCGCGTGCGGAAATGGTCGCCGTCGAGCGGCACGAAGACCTGTGTCTTATGCGCCAGCCGCCGGAAAGCGGTGCAATGGATGATGCGGTCGCGGTCGCGCTGGAACTCGCTGCGGGTCGGGGACGGCGGCTCGGGGTAAAGCCGGCCGCGCGAGCGCGCGGCGTCGCAGGCGTATGGCGCGAGGGGGCCGCGAACCACGTTACGCTCCTGTCATTGAATGGCCGGGGGTTTGGACCTATGTTGCAGCGCATAGCCCGCAAGATGCGGCGGAAGCAAGCAGCGGACGGGAGAAACGGATGACCACGGCGGCAAGCGAAGTCGCGCTGACGGATCAGGCGGCGAAGCGCATTCTGGCCATTTTGGCCAATGAATCGCCCGGCGCGGTGTTCCGGGTTTCGGTGGAAGGCGGCGGCTGCTCCGGCTTTCAGTATCAATTCGCCGTCGATCCCGCGCCCGGCGCGGAAGACGCGATGATCGAACGCGACGGCGCCCGCGTCGCCATCGACCCTGCGTCGCTTGGCTTTCTCGCCGGCGCGCGCATCGATTTCGTCGACGATCTGATGGGCCAGGCGTTCCGCGTGGAAAATCCAAACGCGACCGCCTCCTGCGGCTGCGGCACAAGCTTCTCGGTCTAATCTTCGCGTGAGGGGAGCGGCGGGTGGACGCGCTATTCATCGGCCACGCCTATATTGACGTGACCATGCGGACAGACCGCATGCCGACGGGCGACGAGAAGGCGGTCGCGCGCGATTACGCCGTCAGTTTCGGCGGCAACGCCGTCACCGCCGCCTTCGCCTGCGCCAAGCTCGGCCATCCGGTCGATCTTCTGACGACGCTCGCCGCCGACTGGCTGGGGCACATGTTCGTCGACATGGCGCAGGCCTATGGGATGCATGTGCATCCACGAAAAGTGGCGCGCTCGTCGCTCTCCTTCGTCCTGCCCAACAACGGCAAGCGCGCGATTTTGCGCGCGCGCGACGACAATTATCTGCAAAGATTTCCGCGTCTCGACATTTCGGAGGGAAAGCTCATTCATCTTGACGGCCATATGGCCGACGCCGCGCTGCATTACGCTCGAGCCGCCCGAGAGCGCGGCGTGCTGGTGTCGCTCGACGGCGGCGCGCTACGTCCCTGCGTCGAGGAGCTGACCGGCTATGTCGACGTCGCCGTGGTGGCGGAAAAGCTCTGTGAGCAGATGTCCTTCTCGGAACTCGACATGCTCGCCTGGCTCAAATCCAAGGGTTGTCGCATCGGCGCCGTGACGAGCGGCGAAAAGGGCATGTTATGGTACGACGAAAACGGCGAGATTTCGCACATGCCGTCGCTTGCCGTGCCGCGGGAGATCATCGTCGACACATCGGGCGCGGGCGACGTGTTCCACGGCGCCTATTGCGCTTCCTATCTGGAGCGGCCGGACGCGTCTTGGCGGGAACATTTCGAATTCGCCCGGGCGGCGTCGGCGCATAAAATCCAGCATCTCGGCAATGAGGCGGGGTTGCCATCGCCAGAGGACGTCGCCGCCGCGATGGCGGCCTTTCCGCCGGCGGAGGCGCTAACGCCCGCCTAAAGCGCAGTGGGCGCCGCGACGGCGAAAACTGCGCAAAAACGAAGGCGCGGCGGATATAATTACAGGGCTTGGCAAATGGCCCCCCGCCTTGTATAGCCGGCCCTCGCATTCCCCGATAGCTCAGCTGGTAGAGCACGCGACTGTTAATCGCTAGGTCGTAGGTTCGAGTCCTACTCGGGGAGCCAGCTCATTTTTCGCACGGTTTCGCCGGTCGGCCGGACGGGAGCCTCGGGCGAATTAGTGGGGACGCACCTATGCGATCGCGCCAGTCTCCGCGCGTGCGATACCGCTACTGGATTTTCAAACTCCCATTCGTGCGAAATTACCGCGGGATGGTGGCGGGACGGACGATACTCTTTAAAGGCGACGAGTCGGAGGTCCCAAGGACGCTCTTTCAGCATGAGCTGATTCACCAGGAGCAGATCGACCGGCATGGGATCGCGCGTTTCTATCTCATCTATATCCGTGACTACCTTTCGAACCTCTGGCGCTTGCGCCATCACGACGCCGCCTACCGCAATATTCCATTTGAAAAGGAAGCCTACGAACGCGAAAGCGAAATGGGGAAAGATCGACAGACGTGATCCTCATGTCATTGCGCCAGAGGCGCTCTAACTGAGAAGCGAGCGCAAAGGAGGCAGGAGTGCAGGCGCCGGAACTCGCTGTGACGCGCTGGTTCAACACGTCGACGCCGATCACGCTCGCAGGGCTGCGCAGCCGGGTGGTGATGCTGCATGCCTTCCAGATGCTCTGCCCCGGCTGCGTCGCCCATGGCACGCCGCAGGCGCAGCGCGCGCATGTTTTCTTCCGCGACGCCGATCTCAGCGTGATCGGCCTCCACACCGTATTCGAACATCACGCCGCCATGACGCCCGTGTCGCTCGAAGCCTTCATCCATGAATACCGGCTGACCTTTCCGATCGGCGTGGATCAGCCCAGCGACAGCGGACCGATCCCAGCGACCATGGCGCGTTACGAAATGCGCGGCACGCCGACGATGATCCTCATCGGACGCGACGGACGCATTCGTCATCATGGTTTTGGGCAGGAGGACGACATGGCGCTCGGCGCGATCATCGGAACGCTGCTCGCCGAGCCGGCGCCCGTATAAAGAACGCGGCCTATTCGGCGCGGCGTTCAATCTCCTCCATGTCGGCGTCGGTCAATCCAAAGTGATGGCCGATCTCATGCACGAGAATATGGGTGACGATATCGGCGAGCGTCTCTTCGCCGCCCGCCCAGTAGTCGAGTATCGGCCGACGATAAAGCCAAATCATGTTGGGCTGTTCGCCCGTCTCGCCGAGATGCGCGCCGTGAGTCAGTCCGCGGCCGCGAAACAGCCCGAGCAGATCGAATTCGGTCTCGCATTGCATGTCGTCAAGCGTCTCGTCGTCGGGAAAATCCTCGATGCGAATGACGAGTCCTTCGCAAAGCCGCGTGAAGCGCTTTGGCAATGTGGCGAAGGCCGCGTCCGCAAGCGCTTCCAGCTCGGCGAGCGTCGGCGCCCTTTGCGCCGATAGAGGATGTTCGACCGGCGCGCGGCTCACGCGCCCGAACGATCCCACGTCCGCACATCGACGAAACGCCCGGCGATGGCCGCAGCGGCCGCCATCGCCGGCGAGACGAGATGCGTGCGGCCCTTGAAGCCCTGACGCCCCTCGAAATTGCGGTTGGACGTCGAAGCGCAGCGCTCGCCGGGCGCAAGACGATCCGGGTTCATCGCGAGGCACATGGAACACCCGGGTTCGCGCCATTCGAAGCCAGCGGCGAGGAAGATCTTGTCCAATCCTTCCGCCTCGGCCTGCGCCTTCACGAGGCCGGAGCCCGGAACGACCATGGCGTTGACGCGCTCGCTGACGCGCTTGCCTTCGACCATTTTCGCCGCCGCGCGCAAATCCTCGATGCGGCCATTGGTGCAGGAGCCGATGAAGACGCGATTGATTTCGATGTCGGTCATGCTTCTCGCCGCCGCGCAAGCCCATATAGTCGAGCGCGCGTTCGATCGCCGCGCGCTTTTGCGGCGACTTGGCGGAGTCGGGCGTCGGCACGAGACCGTCGATGCGCGCGACATCCTCGGGCGAGGTGCCCCAGGTGACGAGCGGCGGGAGCTTGCTCGCGTCGAGGCGGATCACCTTGTCGAAGTTCGCGCCCTCGTCCGAGAACAGCGTCTCCCAATAACGCAGGGCTTCGTCAAAGGCCGCGCCTTTCGGACCCTTGGGGCGATCCTTCAGATAGGCGAAGGTCTTTTCGTCCGGCGCGACAAGGCCGGCGCGGGCGCCGCCTTCGATCGACATGTTGCAGACCGTCATGCGGCCTTCCATGGACAGGTCGCGGATGGCTTCGCCGGCATATTCGATGACATGGCCCGTGCCGCCGGCCGTGCCGATCTCGCCGATGATGGCGAGAATGATGTCCTTGGCCGTCGCGCCGTCGGCGAGCTTGCCGTCGACCTGCACCAGCATATTGGCGGCCTTTTCCTGGATCAGCGTCTGGGTCGCGAGCACATGCTCGACCTCCGACGTGCCGATGCCATGCGCGAGCGCGCCGAATGCGCCATGCGTTGAGGTGTGGCTGTCGCCGCAGACGATGGTCATGCCCGGCAGGGTGAAGCCCTGCTCCGGCCCGATGATGTGCACCACGCCCTGACGCTTGTCGTGCTCGTTGAAATATTCGACGTCGAACTCGCGCGCGTTGATCGCAAGCTGCTCGACCTGCGCCTTGCTTTCCGGATCTTCGATCGGCAGCGACCGGTCGGTCGTCGGCACATTGTGATCGACGACGGCGAGCGTCTTTTGCGGGGCGCGGACCTTGCGGCCCAACATGCGCAGGCCTTCGAACGCCTGCGGGCTCGTCACCTCATGCACGAGATGACGGTCGATATAGAGCAGGCAGGCGCCGTCTTCCTGGCGATCGACGACATGGTCGTCCCAGATTTTGTCGTAAAGCGTGCGCGGCGCGGCGTTGGCGGACATATTTTCCTCTCCCCGGTCGGAGCGGCTTGGAGCGCAGTCGATCGCAGTAAGAATTTCCTCATCCTGAGGAGCGAGCGAAGCTTGCGTCTCGAAGGATGAGGAAATCCGGCTCCGCGCTCTTCCCTTGCCCTCGCGCTTCGAGATAGCCCTTTTCAGGGCTTCCTCAGCATGAGGGCAAGGGAAGCGCCTCTGGTCAACGCGTCGCCGCTCTTGAATTGAGGGTCTTCTACCCGTAACGCAAGCGGCATGGAAGAGAGTTCGCGCCGCCGCCCCGCCGCGAGGCCCAAGAGGCCGATGTGAACCGGCCGCCGCCGGGCCTTCCGCCAGCGCTGGCCGCGGCGATCGAAGCGCGGCTCGACGGCCGGCCGCAGCGTGAGCTCAAGGAAAGCGCCCGGCGGCTTTCGGACAGCTATCGCGCGCGCAGACCGACGAGCGATGCGATCCATAACGAGACCGACGCGCTGGCTTACGCCCTCACGCGCATGCCGGCGACCTACGCCGCGATCGTGACGGCGCTCGGGCGCCTCAAAGAGGAGCAGCCGGGCTTCGCCCCGGAGCGTATGCTCGATGTCGGCTGCGGCCTTGGCGCGGCGTCCTATGCGGCGAGCGCGGTCTGGCCGAGCCTATCCGCGATCGCCCTGCTCGATCGCTCGCTCCGCCTTTCTCGCGCTGGCGGCGGCGCTAGCGGCGGAGAGCGGCGGCGGCGCTCTCCGAGCCGCTCAGGTGATCGAAGCCGATCTCGCTCGCTTGGGCAGGCCGGAGGGCGCGCCTTTCGATCTCGTCGTCGTCGGCTATGCTTTGACCGAGATCGCCGACGCTGTCCTGCCGACCCTCATCGACGCCCTGTGGGCGCTCACCTCCGGCGCGCTGGCGATCGTCGAGCCGGGGACGCCCCGCGACCATGCTCGCCTCATGGCCGTCCGCGAGCGGCTGATCGCCCTTGGCGCGGCGGTCCTGGCGCCCTGCCCCCATGCGGCGCCCTGCCCGCTGGCCGCGCCCGACTGGTGCCATTTCTCCGTGCGCCTGCCGCGCTCCCGCGCCCACAAGCTGCTCAAGGGCGCCGAGGCTCCCTTCGAGGACGAAAAATTCGCCTATCTCGCCGTCGCGCGCGGCGGCGGACCTTCGGCGCCCGCGCGCGTGATCGCGCCCCCGCGCGCCGGCAAAGCCGGAATTTCGCTCAAGCTCTGCACGGACAAGGGAATATGCGAATTCATTCATTCCCAAGCGCGATAAGCCACGCTACGAAAAGATTCGTAAGAAGGACTGGGGCGATCCGCTGCGAGCCCCGGCGGAGGACATTGAATGAAACAACCACGTCCGAGGGTCGCGCCCTATTTGACCGTCAGTCCCGCCGCCGCTGCGATCGCCTATTACACTGGCGCTTTCGACGCCAAGCAGCGCGCGCTGATGCCCTCCGTCGACGGATTGCGCATCGCCCACTGCGAATTGCTCATCAATGGCGGTTCGGTGATGCTCGCGGACTTCTTTCCCGAATTTGGTCAGACGCGCGTTCCCATGCCCGGCGAGCATGCGACCGTCTCGATCAGCCTCGAATATGACAAGGCGCAGGAGATCGACGATGTCTGCGCCCGCGCCGCCAAGCTCGGCGGCAAGATCGAGACGGCGCCGACCAATTCCTTCTGGGGCACGCGCTACGCGTCCCTGCGCGACCCCTTCGGCCATCGCTGGATATTGAACGCGCCGCTGGAGAAGTGAGCGCGAACGCCAAAACCGCCCGAAACCTCGGCTTCGGGCGGCCTGAAACTCTTCGTGACGGCGGTTATTCGCTCTAAGCCTTCGGCTTGGTGTCGACGCGCTCGGCGATGCGGGCGGATTTGCCCCGGCGATCGCGCAGATAATAGAGCTTGGCGCGGCGCACCTTGCCGCGGCGCACGAGCTTGATAGAGTCGATGAGCGGCCCATGGACCGGGAAGACGCGCTCGACGCCCTCGCCATAGGAAATCTTGCGGACGGTGAAGCTCTCGTTGAGGCCGCCGCCGGTGCGCGCGATCACGACGCCTTCATAGGCCTGCACGCGGGTCCGCTCGCCTTCCTTCACCTTGACGTTGACGACCACCGTGTCGCCGGGCCGAAACTCCGGGAGTTTCTTGCCTTCGATGAGCTTTGCGGCCTGTTCGGCCTCGAGCTGCTCGATAATATTCATAACCGTAAACTCCTGCCGTTTCGTCTTTAGCCTTATGGCCGACGAGCGTTTCGGGACGCTGTTTTAGTTGAGGCCGCTCCAATAGCCGAAGAGCGCTGGTTTGTCGAGCGGCATTGGCGAGCGGGCTGGCGCGTCCCGTGGCTCGCCCATAACCTCGAAATTGTTGAGCATTAGAAGCGCGGTCCGCAGCGGTTATTGACGGGCGTCAACAGACCTTCTTGCGTCGCGGCGTTATATAGTCGGCCGGGGCGCTGGCGTTTTCCAATTATCAGGGAGGAACGCGACATGACGCAGCAGGAAGAGCGGCGCGGCGAAGGCTTCGAGCCGGAAAAGCGCGCGCCCGATTACGCGGCGGAAGGCAAGGAGCGCCCGGAGGATTTCTCGGACGCGCGAAACCAGATATGGGACCGGCTGCAGGATGCGAACCGCATTTGGTTGGAGCGCATGCAGCATGAGGCGGCATTGACGGCGGAGCTCGCCTCCAAGCTGACATCATCGCGCTCTTTCTCGGAAACCGCGTCAGTGCTGCAAAGCTGGACCGCCAAGCACATCGAGCTGGCGACGGAGGATGCGCGTCGCCTGTTCGATGACGCGCAGCAAATGCAGCAAATGATGACCGCCGGCGCGCGCTTCTGGTCGACTTCCGCCGAGCGGTCCGGCCCGGAGGCTGGCGCGCGGTTCTTTTCGTGAATTGAGCGGAGCGGGAGCCCAAATAGCGGCTTCCGCTTTCCCTCGAAGCCTATTCCTCGTCGCGATCGAGCGTGAATCCGACCTTCAAGACGACTTGATAATTGCTCACGACGCCCTTCTCGACGCCGCCGCGAATTTGGACGACTTCGAACCATCGCAAATGACGCAAACTTTCGCCGGCGCGTTTAATCGCGGCGGCGATGGCGTCCTCGACGCTGTCCGGCGATGCGCCGACCAGTTCGACGACCTTATAGACATGTCCTTCCATGTGGCGCTCCTGGGCTGAGGCTCCCTATAGGTAGCGCGCCGCGCCGCCCGGTCACGGCGCCGGTCAGCTCAATCGGTCGCCGAACAGAAACTCCATCGCCCGGTCGAGCCTGATGTGCGGCAGGGGCGCCGGCGCGTGATCGCGGCCGAGCGCGGCGACGGGCGGACGGAATTTGAGAAAGCGGAACTCCGCCTCTTCGTCGGAGACGGCGAGCGTCTCGCCGCGAAAAACGTCGCGCGGATCGTCTGGCAATTCTCCCGGAAAAATGGCGCCTTCCGACGCGCCGTCGAATACTTCGTCGCCGATGCGCTCGCCGGCGACCGGCGTTCCCACGATCGCCGAAAGCGTTTCGCCCTCATGGCGCACCATCGCCTCGCGGGTGGCGCGCACGGCGGCGAGCGCGATCACGTCGATCTTGGCGCCGACGCCTTCCGCGCGCGTGATGGCGCGCGCGGTCAGATGGCGCAAAATCGCTTCGAGCCTGTCGTGACTCGTGTGATGCAGATGGTCGGCCTTCGTCGCCGCAAAGAGGATGCGATCGATCTTGGGCCGAAAGATCGTCGACAGCAGATTGGCGCGTCCGGTGCGAAATGCCGTAAGCACGCCGGTGAGCGCGGTTTCGAGATCGCGCACGGCTTCGGGGCCGGAATTGAGCGCGGCGAGCGCGTCGACAAGCACGATCTGTCGATCGAGCCGTGCGAAATGATCGCGAAAGAACGGCCGCACGACATGCGACTTATAGGCTTCGTAGCGGCGCTCCATTTCGCGCCCCAGGCTGCGATAGGGCAGTTCCTCGCCCTCTTCGACGGGAAGCGGCGCAAAAGTGAGCGCGGGGGAGCCTTCGAGATCGCCGGGCATCAGAAATCGCCCCGGCGGCAGAGCCGAAAGGGAGAAGCGGTCGGACCGCGCGACGCGCAGATAATCGGTGAAGGCCCGCGCAAGTTTTTTCGCGGTCTCTTCGCTATAGCGCGCTTTTCTGTCGGCCTGCGTCGTCAGGCCGCGCCACTCGCTTGCGATCGTCGCGCGCGCCGCAACGCTCGCCGCCTCCAGCGTTTCGCGCGACCACTGCGCGTAAGTTTTTCCCAAAAGCGGCAAATCGAGCAGCCATTCGCCGGGATAGTCGACGATATCGATGTCGAGCCGCGTCGGGCCCTGCCGGAAGTTCCTGACGAGAGACCATGACTTGGGAGAATATTCGAGCGAGACGCGCAATTCGGAAATCCGCCGCGTCGATTGCGGCCAATGCCGGTCGGAGCCGGTGAGCGCGGCCAGATGTTCCTCGTAAGCGAAGCGCGGCACGCTGTAATCGGGCTGCGGGTCGAGATGCGCCGCGGCGATGCGGCCTTCGGCGAGCGCCCGAAACACGGGAAGCGGCGTCTTTTTCCCCTCGCCGGCGAGCGCGCGGGTCAAATGATGCACGAGCGCGGTGATGAAAACGGTCTTGCCGGAGCGCGACAGGCCGGTCACGCCGAGCCGCAACCGGCCGCCGGCCATGAAATCGGCAAGGCTCTCGGCGGCGATGCGCGTCTCAAACAGAAGGTCAGAAAATTGCGACAAGGGCGCTCCGGTCAGTCGTCCTATAGCATTGAGATGACGCCACATCTAATCCAAAGGCGACGAAATTGAATAGGGCGCGCATCCAAGCCGCCGCCTGACGCGTTATGGCGATGGGTCTGGCGAGCTTGGGGGACGGCCATGGCGGCGCATGTGTTCAAATTCGACGAAAGCTGGGACATTCCGGGCGCCACGGTCGAGGAAGTCTATGACGTGCTCGCGCGCGGCGAATTGCTGCCGCGATGGTGGAAGGACGTCTATCTCGAAGCCGAACGGCTGACGCCGGGCGAAGAGCCGGAAGTCGGCGGGAAGTTGCGCGCCAAGGTCCGCGGCTTTCTGCCCTTCACCCTCAATTTCATCGTCGAGGCGACGGAACTGGACCCGCCGCGCAAAGTTGCGGTCCGCACTTGCGGCGATCTCGACGGCGCGTGGAGCGCGACGCTGACGCAGCGCAGCGACGGCGTGCATGTCGCGCTGCTGTTCGAAGTGAGGATCGACCGGCCGGGGATGCGCTTCGCAGCGCCCTTGCTGCGGCCGCTCTTCGCGCTCAACCATTATTGGACGACGCCGCGCGGCGAGCGGGGCTTGCGGGAATTCTTGGCGGAACGTCGCGCGGCGGCGTGAGCCGTCACCGCTTCGACATCGGCACATAGTCGCGCTGCTTTTCGCCCGTATAAAGCTGGCGCGGGCGGCCGATGCGCGAACCCTGATCCTCGATCATCTCCTTCCACTGCGCGATCCAGCCGACCGTGCGCGCCACCGCGAAGAGAACGGTGAACATCGCGACCGGGAAATTCATCGCCTTCAGCGTGATGCCCGAATAGAAGTCGATATTGGGATAGAGCTTCTTTTCGATGAAATAGTCGTCGTGCATCGCGATGCGCTCCAGTTCGAGAGCGACGTCGAGCAGATCGTCCTTCACGCCCAGTTCGTTCAACACTTCGCGCGTCGTGCGCTGCATGATCTTGGCGCGCGGATCGTAATTCTTATAGACGCGATGGCCGAAGCCCATCAGCCGGAACGGGTCGTTCTTGTCCTTGGCGCGGGCGATGAACTGCGGGATGCGCTCGGGCGTGCCGATTTCGGCGAGCATTTTCAGCACCGCTTCATTGGCGCCGCCATGCGCCGGCCCCCAAAGCGAGGCGATGCCGGCCGCGATGCAGGCGAAGGGATTGGCGCCCGACGAACCCGACAGGCGCACCGTCGAGGTCGAGGCGTTCTGCTCATGGTCGGCGTGCAGGATGAAGATGCGGTCGAGCGCGCGCGACAGCACCGGATTGACCTTATATTCCTCGCAGGGCACGGCGAAGCACATGCGCAGGAAGTTCGAGGTATAGTCGAGATCGTTCTTGGGATAAACGAAGGGCTGGCCGATCGAATATTTATAGGCCATCGCCGCGAGCGTCGGAATTTTGGCGATCATGCGCGTCGAGGCGACCATGCGCTGCGTGGGGTCGGCGATATTCGTCGAGTCGTGATAGAAGGCCGAAAGCGCGCCGACCGACGCGACCATCACCGCCATCGGATGCGCGTCGCGGCGGAAGCCCTGGAAGAATCGCGCCATCTGCTCATGCACCATGGTGTGGCGCGTGATGCGATAGTCGAAGTTCGCTTTCTCCGCCGCCGACGGCAACTCGCCATAGAGCAACAGATAACAGGTCTCGAGAAAATCGCCGTGTTCGGCGAGCTGGTCGATCGGGTAACCGCGATAAAGCAGCACGCCGGCTTCGCCATCGATATAGGTGATTTTCGATTCGCAGGACGCCGTCGAGGTGAATCCGGGATCGTAAGTGAACATCCCGGTTTCGCCATAGAGATTTCGGATGTCCACAACGGACGGACCTAATGTGCCGTCCTTCACCGGCAAGTCGATCGATTTCTCGCCGATCGTGAAGAAACCCTTCTTCTCCGGCATATCCGCACCCCTCTCAAGCGCCCCCGCGCCCACGACGAGCCGGATCGCGGCGCGACGCGCGCGAACGCTATGCATGAATTGCGTCGCATTCGCGAATTCGCCGCTTCATTCGCACGCCGACGCCTTGCCATCGCGCCGATTGTGCGGCGCAAAAAACTATCTTAACCGCAAGGTCTGTCAAGCGACGCGCGAGGCGCTTTCGGTCTGGGCCCCCTTAGAGATGTTTTTCTTTTCACCAGCTACGGCGCGCCAGAAACGCGCGTGGCGCGCAAAGCGGCGCCACGATCAAAAGCGCGACGCCCATTTGTCTCTCGCACGCGCAATATGATGACTGCCGAAGCGTCGCACGGCTCAATCGGCGCCGACGGCCTGGTCCGAAATTCTCGCGAGGCTTTCGTCGCGCCCCAATATCTCCAGCACGTCGAAAATGCCCGGCGAGGTCGCGCGCCCGGTGAGGGCGGCGCGCAACGGCTGCGCGAGATCGCCGAGCTTGACGCCGAGCGCGACGGAGAGATCGCGCACCGCCTCTTCCATCGCCGCCGCGCGCCACTCGGGCAAAGCGGCGAGCTTTTCCGCCAGAGCCGCGAGACGCGCGCGCGCCTCTTGGGACAGCAATTGCGCGGCCTTGGCGTCGAGCGTCAGCGGCCGTTGCGCAAATAGAAAACCTGCCCCGTCGAGGAGTTCATTCAAAGTTTTCGCGCGCGCTTTCAGACCCGGCAATGCGGCGCGAAGCTGCGGCGCGCTTCCTCTCATCGAGCGCCTGCGCGATGGCGTCGCCGCCTTCGAGATAGGGAAGCGTCGTCACGAGCGCGTCGAAAAGTTCGTCGTCGTCCGCCGCGCGCAGATAATGCCCGTTCATATTTTCGAGCTTGGCGAAATCGAACCGCGCCGGCGAGCGATGCACTTGCGCGAGATCGAAGGACTCGATCATCTCGGGCAGCGTGAAGAACTCCTTGTCGCCCTGCGACCAGCCGAGCCGCACGAGATAATTGCGCAGCGCCGCCGGCAGATAGCCCATGGCGCGATAGGCGTCGACGCCGAGCGCGCCGTGACGCTTGGAGAGCTTGGCGCCGTCCGGCCCGTGGATGAGCGGAATATGGGCGAAGGCCGGCGCCTGCCAGCCCATCGCTTCGTAGATATGCGTCTGGCGCGCGGCGTTGGTCAGATGATCGTCGCCGCGAATGATCTGCGTGACGCCCATGTCGTGGTCGTCGACGACGACGGCGAGCATATAGGTCGGCGCGCCATCCGAGCGCAGCAGGATGAAATCGTCGAGATCCTTGTTCTGGAAAACGACGCGGCCCTGCACGGCGTCATCGATGACGGTCTCGCCCTCGAGCGGCGCCTTGATGCGCACGACATAGGGCGCGCCGGCGGGCGCATCTTTCGGATCGCAATCGCGCCAGCGGCCGTCGTAGCGCCAGGGTCGCTTCTCGGCCTTGGCCTTCTCCCGCATCTCCTCCAGCTCCTGCGCGGAGGCGTAGCAGCGATAGGCCTTGCCTTGCGCGAGCAGCTCTTCCGCGACTTGGGCGTGGCGCGCGGCGCGGGAGGACTGGTAGACGATGTCGCCGTCCCAATCGAGGCCGAGCCATTTCATCCCGTCGATGATCGCGTCGATCGCCGCCTGCGTGGAGCGCTCGCGGTCGGTGTCTTCGATCCGCAGCATCATTCGCCCGCCATGGCGCTTGGCGTAGAGCCAGTTGAACAGCGCGGTGCGCGCGCCGCCGATATGGAGAAAGCCGGTGGGCGACGGGGCGAAGCGGGTGACGACCTGTGACATGAGCGCCGCAAATTTCCTCGAATATCCGTGAAGCGGCCCGTCTAGCACGGGCGAAGGCGAACGGACATAGGGCGACGCTAACCAAAGCGTGAACATAGAACTTGCGGAACGCAGAGAGAACGTCTATCGTCTGTTCATGATTTGTTTATAGTATCGAGCCAAAGGAGACGACGGCTCTGCTTTAACCTGCGTTCGCAGCTCCGAGGGCGATGCGTCGATGCTGACAAAGAAACAGAACGATCTGCTGCGGTTTATCCATGAGCGCCTGAAAGAATCGGGCGTGCCGCCGTCCTTCGACGAGATGAAGGACGCGCTCGACCTTCGCTCGAAATCCGGCATTCACCGCCTGATCCTTGCCCTCGAAGAGCGCGGCTTCATCCGCCGCCTGCCAAATCGCGCGCGCGCGCTCGAAGTGCTGCGGCTGCCCGAATCGGCCACGCCGCGCGGCGCGGGCGGGCGCGGCGGCAAATTCGCGCCTTCCGTCATCGAGGGCAATCTCGGCCGCGTCCGGCCGCTGCATGAGCGTTTCGAAGACGAAAGCGACCAGCAGGTCGCGATCCCCGTCATGGGACGGATCGCCGCCGGCACGCCGATCTCCGCCATTCAAAGCCGCAGCCATACGATCAACCTGCCGCCGGATCTTCTCGCGAGCGGCGAGCATTTCGCGCTCGAAGTGCGCGGCGATTCGATGATCGAGGCCGGCATTCTCGACGGCGACACCGTCGTCATCCGCAAGCAGGACAACGCCGACACGGGCGACATCGTCGTCGCGCTTATCGACGAGGAGGAAGCGACGCTAAAGCGTTTGCGCAAGCGCGGCGCTTCGATCGCGCTGGAAGCGGCGAATCCTGCCTATGAAACGCGGATCTTCGGCCCCGACCGCGTGCGCATTCAGGGCAGGCTCGTCAGCCTGCTGCGCAAATATTAGCGGAATGTCATTCCCGACGCGCGCTTCGCGCGCGATCGGGAATCCAGCGTCACATCAAACATCATGGAAGTTGCTCTGGATTCCCGGTCAGGCCTTCGGCCTGCCGGGAATGACAAACCCGCGATTTAGCGCCGATGTCGCCTCACTCGAGCGGCTCCATGGCGCGGGCGTCGTCCGACTCGCGCTCGCGCTCTGAAACATCCAGCGGCGGCTTGCGCATCCGTCTTTCGCGCGGCGCTCGCGACCATGGCCGGTCCTCGTCGACGCCGCGCGCCGTCGTCCATTGGATCGCGTCGCCCTTGAACCGCAAGGCGACAGCGCCGGTTTCGGCTAGCTTTCGCCGGTCGATCACGATCGGCGCGGCGCAGCCTTCCGGCGCATAAAGCGGCGTAATGACGACTCCCGCACGCGCGCAATCTTCCAGGAACGCGCCGCGCTCGCTCACCAGCGCGACGATGCGGCCGTCAGACGCTCGGGCGACGCAGCCAGAATCATCGCAGGAGACCCCGCTCCTGGCGTCGCCAACCGCGCGCGCATCGGCGTCGGCCCGCAGCCATTGTTCTGCGGCGAAGGCGCCGGGCTTCTTGCCGAGCAGCGTCAGTTCGCCAGACGGCAGACGCAGCGCCGCCGCCTCGCCGGTGGCTGGAACGGCAAGATCGAAAGGAGCGCCGCCCGTCGCGCCCAGCAGGCCAATGAGCGCGAGCGGAATCGCCATCGCGCGCCACCTCCATGTCCGCCACAGCACGAGCGACAGCACGGCGAGCGCGAGAAACAGGATCGACCAAGGCGCGAAGGCTTTTACCGGCAGGCTCGCGCCTGGCGCGCCGGCGATCAGTCCCGCGAGATAGGTCACGAGATCGATGCCCATCTTGAGGTAGCGCCAGACGAAGCCATCGAGCCCGAAGGGATAGAGCATCGCGCCGATGAGCGCGCAAGGCACGGCGAAGAATTCGATGATGGCGAGCGTCAGCGGATTGCCGATGAGCACATAGGGGCTCAATTCATGGAAGTCGTTCGCCATGAACGAGGCCGTCGCCGAAGTCGCGCAAAGCGTCGCGAAGATCGCCGCGCCCGGCCCGTGCAGAAGACGCTCGACGACGCTTTCGCGAAGCGCCGCGAAACGCCCGCGCGGCGCGGTCTCGTCGACGCGCCGCCGCGCGAGATATTCGCCGCGCCATTCATAGACCGCGATCAAGGCCGCGACCGCGGAGAAGGACAGTTGAAAGCTCGCGCCGAGCAGCGCCTCCGGTTCGAAGGCGATGACAAAAAGCGCGGCCAGCGCCAGATTGCGCATCGAGAGCGACGGCCGATCGAACAAAACGGCGGCGAGCATGATCAGCGTCATGACCAGCGCGCGCTCCGTGCCGACGCGCGAGCCCGTGCCGATGTCGTAGAGAACGGCGCCGAGGATCGCGAGCGCCGCCGCCCATTTCTTGATCGGATAATTCAGCGCCAGCGTCTGCGACATGGCGAGCAGGCGGCGAAAGCCGACGAAGAAAATCCCGGCGACGAGCGTCATCTGAACGCCCGATATGGTGATGATATGGAAAATGCCGGCCCGACGGATGAGGTTCTTGGCGTCTTCGCGAAAGCAGATCGCGCTTACCCGTCACCATGGCGGCGGCGATGGCGCCGGCGTCGCCTTCGATGATGCGGTAGACGCGCAGCGCGAGCGCGTTGCGCATGCGATCCACATTCGCAAAGAAGCGCAGCGACCACGGCGCGGGATCGGGCGGCGGCATGGTTTCGATTCGGCCGAGCGCATTGCCGACCGCGCCGATCCGCGCGAAATAAGCGTCGCGCGCAAAATCATAGCCGCCCGGCAGCGCCGCATGCGCCGGCGGCATGAGCCGCGCCTTCAACGCGATGAAGTCGCCCGCCGCGAAATTCGGTTCGCCGCGCGTCGTCAGCCGCACGCGCGCCGGAACGACGCCGCCAGGCAGGCCCTCCGCGCTCGCGACGCGCAAGATGAAGCGCGCGCCGCTGCGTCGCAGATCGAGCTCCTCGACGAAGCCTGTCAGTTCGCCGATCCCGACGCGCGGCGCGATCGGCGCGGCGACGCGCGCCGAGCGCCAGGCGCCCGACGCAAATCCGGCGGCGATGAAGGCGAGCGCAAGAAAGAGCGCTTGGGCGCGAGCGTGATGACGCGTCACCGCGGCGAGCAGCGCGGTCGCGCCCAGCGCGCCGAAGCAAAGCGCCAGCGGCGGTTCGCGTTCTGCGGCGAAGTAAAGCACGACGCCGGCGCCGGCGGCGACGGCGAGCCAGAGGAACGGACGGCGCAGCGCGCGCTCTTCCTCCAGCGACGCGCGCAAGGCGGCGCCAAATTCGCGCGCGCGCAGAGGAAGGGCGCGCGACGCGAGATCGCGGCCGCCCTCCTCGCTCTCAGCCGCGCGCGAAATTTCGCTCAAGAAATGCTCGGCCCTGATAAATTGCTCGGTCGAGCTTAACGCGAATAGCCGCCGCTGTCCCGCGCCGCTTGCGGCTTGATCCAACGTTGCGTCGGCGCAAAGAAAAACCCCGACCGCGAAGGCCGGGGTTTTTGTGAATTTGAATTGGTTGCGGGGGCCAGATTTGAACTGACGACCTTCAGGTTATGAGCCTGACGAGCTACCGGGCTGCTCCACCCCGCGCCAAAGCAAAAGAGCAGCGCGGCGGTAGCGGCGCTGCTCGAGAGCGGTCTCGATGAAAGAGGATGTGATGCGCTTCGCAGGCCTGGCGACGACCTACTCTCCCAGGTCTTGAGACATAGTACCATTGGCGCTGAAGCGTTTGACGGCCGAGTTCGGGATGGGATCGGGTCTGATCGCTCCGCCGAAGGCCACCAGGCCGGCGAAACACATCGTCGAAGCAAATTTGAGGTCTTTCCGTCGACCCATGCCGAGCATGGGCGTCGATAAATGAGAGCGATCAAGCCAATCGAGCTATTAGTACCGGTAAGCTCCATGCGTCGCCGCACTTCCACACCCGGCCTATCAACGTGGTCGTCTTCCACGGCTCTCAAGGGAGAACTCGTTTTGAGGTGGGTTTCCCGCTTAGATGCATTCAGCGGTTATCCCGTCCATACATAGCTACCCTGCACTGCGGCTGGCGCCACAACAGGTCCACCAGAGGTATGTTCATCCCGGTCCTCTCGTACTAGGGACAAATCCTCTCAATTCTCCTACACCCACGGCAGATAGGGACCGAACTGTCTCACGACGTTCTGAACCCAGCTCACGTACCACTTTAATCGGCGAACAGCCGAACCCTTGGGACCTTCTCCAGCCCCAGGATGTGATGAGCCGACATCGAGGTGCCAAACAACCCCGTCGATATGGACTCTTGGGGGTTATCAGCCTGTTATCCCCGGCGTACCTTTTATCCGTTGAGCGATGGCCCTTCCACGAGGGACCACCGGATCACTATGACCGACTTTCGTCTCTGCTCGACTTGTCTGTCTCGCAGTCAGGCAGGCTTATGCCATTGCACTCGACGACCGATTTCCGACCGGTCTGAGCCCACCATCGCGCGCCTCCGTTACTCTTTGGGAGGCGACCGCCCCAGTCAAACTGCCTACCATGCACTGTCCCGGCCCCGGATGACGGAGCGCGGTTAGACATCCATGACGATAAGGGTGGTATTTCAAGGGTGGCTCCACACGAGCTAGCGCCCATGCTTCAAAGCCTACCACCTATCCTACACATGCCGACACGAATGCCAGTGCAAAGTTACAGTAAAGGTGCACGGGGTCTTTCCGTCTGACCGCAGGAACCCCGCATCTTCACGGGGAATTCAATTTCACTGAGCTGACGTTGGAGACAGCGGGGAAGTCATTACGCCATTCGTGCAGGTCGGAACTTACCCGACAAGGAATTTCGCTACCTTAGGACCGTTATATTTACGGCCGCCGTTTACCGGGGCTTCAATTCAGAGCTTGCACTCCTCCTCTTAACCTTCCGGCACCGGGCAGGCGTCAGACCCTATACGTCATCTTGCGATTTCGCAGAGCCCTGTGTTTTTGTTAAACAGTTGCCACCCCCTGGTCTGTGCCCCTCCCGCCCGCTTGCGCGAACGGAAGGCCTCCTTATCCCGAAGTTACGGAGGTAAATTGCCGAGTTCCTTCAACGTCATTCTCTCAAGCGCCTTGGTATACTCTACCTGTCCACCTGTGTCGGTTTCGGGTACGGTCTAATGCAGGGGCTATTTCCTGGCGCCGCTAGGCTGCCCGAGAAATCCAGTAATCCCGAACAGCTTCCGCAACGCGTCACCACCTGCTGGCCCACGAATATTAACGTGGTTCCCATCGACTACGCCTTTCGGCCTCGCCTTAGGGACCGGCTAACCCTGCGAAGATTAACTTTACGCAGGAACCCTTGGACTTTCGGCGACACTGTCTTTCACAGTGTTTCTCGTTACTCATGTCAGCATTCGCACTTCCGATACCTCCAGAGCGCCTCACGGCTGCTCCTTCGACGGATTACGGAACGCTCCGCTACCGCTCATCTTGCGATGAACCCAAAGCTTCGGCTCGTGGCTTGAGCCCCGTTACATCTTCGGCGCGAGAACCCTTATTTAGACCAGTGAGCTGTTACGCTTTCTTTAAAGGATGGCTGCTTCTAAGCCAACCTCCTGGTTGTTTTGGGATTCTTACATCCTTTCCCACTTAGCCACGAATTAGGGGCCTTAGCTGTTGGTCTGGGTTGTTTCCCTCTCCACAATGGACGTTAGCACCCACTGTGTGTCTCCCGCATAGTTCTTCCAGGTATTCGGAGTTTGGTTGGGTTTGGTAAGTCTGTGGGACCCCCTAGCCCATCCAGTGCTCTACCCCCTGGAGAATACATGCGAGGCGCTACCTAAATAGCTTTCGCGGAGAACCAGCTATTCCCGAGTTTGGTTGGCCTTTCACCCCTAACCACAAGTCATCCGAGTCTATTTCAACAGACACCGGTTCGGTCCTCCAGTGCGTGTTACCGCACCTTCAACCTGCTCATGGCTAGATCACTCGGATTCGGGTCTAAAGCAACGAACTGAACGCCCTGTTCAGACTCGCTTTCGCTGCGCCTACGCCTATCGGCTTAAGCTTGCTCGTTACTTTAAGTCGCTGACCCATTATACAAAAGGTACGCCGTCACCCTTGCGGGCTCCGACTGTTTGTAGGTATCCGGTTTCAGGAACTGTTTCACTCCCCTCGTCGGGGTGCTTTTCACCTTTCCCTCACGGTACTTGTTCGCTATCGGTCGCTGAGGAGTACTTAGGCTTGGAGAGTGGTCTCCCCATGTTCAGACAGGATTTCACGTGTCCCGCCCTACTCGAATCTTCCGCCTCTCGAAATCCTTACGGGGCTATCACCCACTATGGCCCGACTTTCCAATCGGTTCAGGTTAGAAAAACGGAAGCATTGGCCTGGTCCGCGTTCGCTCGCCACTACTAACGGAGTCTCGTTGATGTCCTTTCCTCCGGGTACTTAGATGTTTCAGTTCCCCGGGTTCGCCTTTGCATCCTATGTATTCAGATACAAATACCTTCTTTTGATCTCTACAAATCCGAGACTTCGCGCCTCGAATGTCTTTTGGACGATCCGAGTTCGAAACTCGGAGTTGCAGAGATCGAAGGTGGGTTTCCCCATTCGGAAATCCGCGGATCAAAGGTTGTTCGCACCTCCCCACGGCTTATCGCAGCGT
>CAVPMJ010000011.1:30000-124630 GCA_963706255.1 uncultured Alphaproteobacteria bacterium
GAGCTTTTCAAGCGGCGGCGCGAAACGCTTCGCGCGAGGGCGCGGGAATTTCCCCCTGGACCATGCGCACGCTACGGCAGATCGATTCTATCGACGCCATCGTTTCCTTGTTGAGAAGACGGCGCGGAAACTCGATGTCGAACTCGCGCTCGATCGCGAGCAACAGGCGGATCGCCGTATAGGCCGTCAATCCCAACTCATAGAGATCGGCGCGCGGCGTCAGATTGCTCGCCGGAATGCGGAGCCTGGCTTCCTGATCGATCAGGCGTTGGATGGTCTCGAACATGTCGCTCTCCCTATGGCTTTGAAATCTCGATGATCCAAAGCTATGGGAGAGCCGCGAAAATGTTCGTGCGGGGGCGCACACGGAAGGCGCCGTATCGGCGCTCGCTAGAATCCTACCCGTCTCCGCACGTCGGCCGGCGTCCAGCCTTCGGCGCGCAAGGAATGCAACGCCGTTGAAGCGACGCTTTTGGCCAGCTTCTCGCCCGTCTCGTCCAAAATGAGATCGTGGTGTCGATAGCGCGGCGCCGGCAGATCGAGCAGGCGCTGCAACAGGCGATGGACGCTCGTCGCGTGAAAGAGATCGCGTCCGCGCACGACATCGGTCACGCCCTGCAACGCGTCGTCGACGACCACGGCGATGTGATAGCTCGCCGGCGTGTCCTTGCGCGCCAGCACGACGTCGCCCCATCGCGCCGGGTCGGCGACGACGTCGCCAAGCGCCGAATTCACGCCAGAACAGCCCCTGCCCCGCCAACACGGCCGCCTTGCGCATATCGAGCCGCAGCGCGACGCCGCCCTCCGCCAGAACCTCGCGCGCCGCGCGGCGCGGCTTGTCGCGGCATGTGCCGGGATAGAGCGGCGCGCCGTCGGGATCGTGCGGCCAGCCGGGTTTCGACGCCGCGACGCGGGCAATGTCCGAACGCTTGCAATCGCAGGCGTAAAGCAGGCTCATGTCGTCGAGCCGTGCAAGCGCGCGCGCGTAATCGTCGAAATGTTCGGATTGGCGCCGCACGGGCGTCTCCCATTCGAGCCCGAGCCAGGCGAGGTCTTCATGGATCGCCGCTTCGAACTCATTCCGCGCGCGGCCCGTGTCGATATCCTCGATACGCAGCAGGAAACGCCCATCGCATTCTCTCGCGAGATCGAAATTCAGCAGCGCGGAATAGGCATGGCCGAGATGGAGATAGCCGTTGGGCGACGGCGCGAAGCGGAAGACGCGCCGGCTATCCATTTGCAGCTCCCGCCGTCATTGCGAGGAGCGCAGCGACGAAGCAATCCAGCCGCTCACCAATACCTCGATTGCTTCGCTTCGCTCGCAATGACGAAGCTTCAACGTCGCGCCTCCACAATGCCACGCGCCGCCGCGAAGGCTTCTTCAATGTCGAGTTCGCTCGTGTCGAGCGTCACGGCGTCGTCGGCCGCTTTCAGCGGGGCGGCGCTCCGCTCGCTGTCGCGCGCGTCGCGCTTCTTCACGTCTTCGAGGATCGCGGCGTAATCGGCTTCTTCGCCGCGCCCTGCAAGCTCCAGCGCGCGGCGCGTCGCGCGCGTCTCGGGCGAAGCGGTGACGAAAATCTTCACGCTTGCATCGGGACAGATCACCGTGCCGATGTCGCGCCCGTCGAGCACTGCGCCCTCGGGCCGCGACGCGAAACTACGCTGCATGTCGATCAGCGCGGCGCGCACCGGCGCCATGGCGGCCACAACGGACGCCGCCTCGCCCATGTCGCGCGCGCGCAGCCGCGTCTCGTCGAAATCCGTGAGCGACAGACCGCGCGCCGCCCCGACCGCCGCCTCGACATCGTCGAGCGGCAGGCCTTCGTCGAGGAGCGTGCAGGCGGTGGCGCGGTAGAGCAGGCCGGTGTCGAGATGCGGCAGGCCGTAATGCGCCGCGAGCCGGCGCGCCAGCGTGCCCTTGCCCGACGCCGCGGGGCCGTCGATGGCGATGACGAGGCTCACGAGAAGCGCGCTCCCAGCCGCTCCATCAGCGCGCGAAATGACGGGAAGCTTGTCGCGATCATCGTCTCGTCGTCGACCGTGACTTTGTCGTTCAGCGGCAAGGCCCATGACGAGAAAGCTCATGGCGATGCGGTGGTCGAGATGCGTCTCGACGACGCCCCCGCCCTTCACGCCGCCACCTTGGCCGCCGCGCACGATGAGATCGTCGCCGATGATTTCGCAATCGACGCCGTTAGCCTTGAGGCCGGCGGCGATGGCGGCGAGACGATCCAATTCCTTCACGCGCAATTCGGAAAGGCCGCGCATGCGCGTCTCGCCTTGCGCGAAAGACGCCGCGACCGCGAGGATCGGATATTCGTCGATCATCGAGGGCGCGCGCTCCGCCGGCACGTCGACGCCCGCGAGACCTGCGAGAAGCGCGCGCGAACGTCGGCGACTTCCTCGCCGCCTTCCTCGCGCTTGTTCTCAAGCGCAATGTCGGCGCCCATTTCCTGCAGCGTGATCAGCAAGCCGCTGCGCAGCGGATTGGTCATCACGCCCTCAATGACGATGTCGGAACCCGGCGTGATCAACGCCGCGACGAGCGGAAAGGCGGCGGACGATGGGTCGGCCGGCACGCGCACGTCGCGCGCGACAAGATCGGGGCGCCCTTCCAGCGTGATCTTGCGGCCATGCGCGCCATAGGCTTCGCTCACGACCGTCGCGCCGAAATGCGCGAGCATTTTCTCGGTGTGATCGCGCGAGGCCTCGGCCTCGATCACCACCGTGCGGCCGGGCGAATTCAGCCCGCAAAGCAGCACCGCCGATTTGATCTGCGCCGAGGCGACGGGCGTCTTGTATTCCACGGGCAGCGGCTCGCTCGAGCCCTGCAGCACCAGCGGCAAGCGCCCGCCCTCGGCCTGCTCCAGCACTTGCGCGCCTTGCAGCGCGAGCGGATCGAGAATGCGCTTCATCGGGCGTTTGCGCAGCGAGGCGTCGCCGTCGAAACGCGCGACGATCGGATGTCCGGCGACGACGCCCATCATCAGCCGCGAGCCGGTGCCGGCATTGCCGAAATCGAGCGTCTCGATCGGCTGCAGGAGCGAGCCGAGCCCCGCGCCCCAGACGCTCCAACTGCCGGGGCCATGGCGCACGACCCTGGCGCCGAGCTGGCGGCAAGCCTGCGCGGTGCGCAGCACGTCCTCGCCCTCCAACAGCCCTTCGATGCGCGTCTCGCCGATGGCGAGCAGGCCGAAGATCAGCGCGCGATGCGAGACGGATTTGTCGCCCGGCGGGCGCAGGCGGCCCGTGAGCGGGCCGGATTTATGCGCGCTGAGCGGGGCGGCGGGCGCATGTGCGTGGGCGGCGGCGGTCAAATGCTTATCCTCGCGGACCAAGCGACGATCCGCCGCCTCGTCGGCCGACTATATCGCGTCGCGCTAGAGATTGGAGCGGGCGATGGGAATCGAACCCACGACATTCAGCTTGGGAAGCTGACGTTCTACCCCTGAACTACGCCCGCGCGCTTCTTGTGTAACGCGGGCGGCGGCTGGTTTCAACGGGAGCAATTGAGCGCTCCACCCCACCCCGCGCCTTCGGCGCGACCCTCCCCCTCAAGGGGAGGGTATAATACAGGGCCGTCCGCCGCACACACCCTCCCCTGCGAGGGGGAGGGTCGGCGCGTAGCGCCGGGGTGGGGTGAAATTAAGCTCACCGCCCGCTATTCGGATTGCGCACGTCCGTCTTCTGTTTCTCGATTTCTTTCAGCTTCTCGCGGATCGGGCCATAGGGTCCGTATTTGTGCTGTTCTTCGGAAAAGCCGTCTGCATAGGGACCGTAAGGCGCGTCGATCGGCTTCTTGAGAAGATCGGGAAAGTCCTGTTCGAGCCCGGCCCGATGCGGCCGCGGCTTCGAGATCATCAGCGCCGCGACGTCCCAGGCTTCCTCGGGCGAGAGCCGAGGATGCAGATAGTCGACGCCGTCCGGCATGTTGGAATGGATGAAATTCGCCGCCGTGATCAGCCGCGCCATGCCGGCGCCGTCGTTGAAACTGTCCGAACCCCAAAGCGGCGGAAAGGCGTAGCCGGCGCCATGCCCCGGCAGGCTGTTCTGCACGCCGGCGCCGTCGACGTTATGGCAGCCGAGGCAGCGCGCCTGATAGATGTCGCGCCCGCGCGCGGGATCGGCGGCGCGATTAAGCTCCGGCATCGTTCCCGCGCCAAGGCCGGCAAGTTTTTCGCCCTTGCGCACGCCCGTCGACAAAAACGCGATATAGGCGACGATCGCGCGCATCTGGGGCGACGACGTCGGCAATGGCCGTCCATTCATGCTGCGGGTCATGCAGGAATTGATGCGGTCCGCAAGCGTGATCTCGCGCGCCTGAACGCGCGCTATAGGCGGGGAAGTCCTCGGCCAATCCGAAAATCGGCAGGCCGAATTTCTTCACGCCCGCGTCGAGATGGCAATTGCCGCAGGCGAGATTATTGCCGGCGTAGCGTTGAGAGCGATCCGGCATGTCCGGCCCGATATGGGCGTAAGTGGCGGTGATGAGATCGCGCCCGCGCCGCACGAGCCCGCTATGCGCGTCATAGGGCAATGCGTCGACTTCAGGCGCGGCCCAGAATTTCGCGCTCGACGCGCCAAGCTCCTCCGCGCCAGCCGACGCCGTCAGCGCCATCACCAAGAGCGCGCCAAAAAGAAACGCCTTGCGCATGAGATCATCCCACTTGGAAATGTTTCGAAAGCTTCAGCCCCTGGCCCTGATAATTCGACACGCCGCTTTGCGCCGTAAAGCGCTTCCGGCTTCTCCGCCATTTGCTCATAGACGAGCCGGCCGATGAACTGACCGTCCTCCAGAATGAAGGGCACTTCGCGCGAACGCACTTCGAGCACCGCGCGCGCGCTCGGGCGCCCGTCGGCGCCGGCGCCGAAGCCGGGATCGAAGAAGCCGGCGTAATGCACGCGAAACTCGCCGATGGCCGCGTCCATCGGCGCCATTTCGGCGGCGAGGTCGGGCGGGATGGCGAGCCGCTCGCGCGAGGCCAGAATGTAAAAATCGCCGGGATCGAGAATGAGGCGGCCGTCGCGCGCGGGAAGCCTGTCCCAATAGTCGTCGATGGCGTAGGCGCCGATCCTGTCGACGTCGATCACGTCGGTGTGCTTCTGCGCCCGGTAGCCGACGACGCCGCCAAAGGCCTCGGCGCCGAGCGCGACGCGCAGCACGACGCCGTCGCGAAGATTAAGCGGCCCGTCGACGAGCGGCGTCTTCGCGTGCAATTCGCGCAAGCGCCGCGTCGCTCAACACGCCGCTCTGAGGCTCGCCGCGGCGCATGGGCGCGAAAGCGCAATTGATTGAGCCGCGAGCCCTTGCGCACACGCACCGAAAAGCTGCGCGGCGAGACTTCGGCGAATAGCGGCCCGTTGTATCCCGGCTCGACTTCATCGAAGCGGTCGCCGCGATCGGCGATGAGCCGCGTGAAAATATCGAGCCGGCCCGTCGAGCTCTTCGGATTGGCGGCGCCCGCAATATCGTCGCCGAGCGCCAGGCTCTCCATCAGCGGCACGACGTAAAAGCAGCCGCGCTCAAGAATGGCGCCGTCGCCCTCCAGCGACATTTCGTCATATTTGAGCGCGGAGAGCAGTTCCCCGACGCCGCGGCTCTTGCCGGGCAGAAAGCTCGCGCGCACGCGGTAAGCCTTCGGCCCAAGCCGCAGATCGAGACTTGCGGGCTGGATTTGCCCATGCGCCAAGGGCGCGGCGAGCTTGATCGCGCCGGCCTCCGCCATCGCCTGGATTTGCCGGCTGGAAAGCACGCCGCCCATTCGCCCGTCGCCTCGCGTCCCTTTGTCAAAGCGGCTGTTCCGCTGGCATAAGCGCCAAATCGCGCCGCGTTTCAAGACGGCCCTGTTGACAGCTTAGGTCCCTCTGCCCTCTATAGGCGCACGTGGTTATTTGAGCCGGCCGGCTTGCCGCCACGAAAAACAACGCGCTAAAAGGCCGGGTCTTCCCTGAGGAAACCCGCTTTTTAAGCAGCAGCGCGCCTCCTAGCGCGCATTCGGTTTATGGCGCGACTTGGCGCCGAGGGAGATGACATGTCCGCCGACGCCCCGCGCAAGCCGCTCAAACCCGCGACGCAGCTCGTGCACGGCGGCACATTGCGCTCGCAGTTCGGCGAATTGTCGGAGGCGCTGTTTCTCACGCAAAGCTTCGCCTATCCGACGATGGAGGCGGCCGAAGCGCGCTTCAAGGGCGACGATCCGGGCTTTATCTATTCGCGCTTCTCGAACCCGACGGTGGCGATGTTCGAACAGCGCATGTGCCTGCTGGAGGGCGCGCAAGCGGCGCGCGCGACGGCGAGCGGCATGGCGGCCGTCACCGCGAGCCTGCTGGCGCAGGTGAAGGCGGGCGACCATGTCGTCTCCGCCCGCGCGCTGTTCGGCTCCTGTCTCTATGTCGTCGAAGATCTGCTGCCGCGGCTCGGCGTCGCCTCGACGCTCGTCGACGGCGCGGACCTCGCGCAATGGAAAAGCGCCGTACGGCCGGAGACGAAGCTCTTCTTTCTGGAAAGCCCGACGAACCCGGGCCTGGAGGTCTATGACATCAAGGCCATCGCCGACATCGCGCATGAGGCCGGCGCCAAGCTCGTCGTCGACAATGTCTTCGCGACGCCGCTGTTGCAGAAGCCTTTCGATTTCGGAGCCGACGTCGTCGTCTATTCCGCGACGAAGCACATCGACGGACAGGGTCGATGTCTTGGCGGAATCATTCTCGCCTCGCAGGCTCTGATCGAGGAGAGCGTCCATAATTTCCTGCGCCAGACCGGGCCGGCGCTATCGCCCTTCAACGCCTGGGTGATGCTCAAAGGCCTTGAGACCCTGCCGCTGCGCGTCGCGCAGCAGACGGCGAGCGCCGCCAAGATCGCGGACTTCCTCGCCGAACAAAAGGGCGTGACGCGGGCGCTCTACCCTTTCCGCGCCGACCATCCGCAGGTCGATCTGGCGCGAAAGCAGATGACGGGCGGCGGCACGCTGGTCAGCTTCGACATGGCGGGCGGCAAGGCGGCGGCCTTCCGCCTCGCCAATGCGCTGGAAGTGATCAAAATCTCAAATAATCTTGGCGACGCCAAGAGCCTCATCACCCATCCGGCGACGACGACGCATCAGCGGCTCACGCCCGAAGCGCGCGCGACGCTCGGCATTGGCGACGGCATGTTGCGTCTTTCCGTCGGTCTCGAAGACGCGGACGATCTCATCGACGATCTGGCGCGCGGTCTTTGGGCCGCGGCGCGCGCTTAAAGGCTCAGCGCGGCAAGCTGTCTTTCTTGTCGCGGCGCAGAGGGATCGCCGCCTCCTGCATTGCGCATTCGGCGACAAAGTAAGACGCCGCCAGCACGGCGCAGAACGTCTCCAGCAAGACGCCCGTCATCAATTCGCTCATCGACATTAAACCTACTCCTCAACTTTATGAACGCCGGCCCGCGGCGGCGGCGCGAGAAGAGGGGCGACGCCGACGCAGGCCTTTTGCGACTGTCGTCAGGCGGGCGGCGCGCGCGGGCGATGAGAGAGCGCGCGTCGGGGCGTCGGCGCGACGCAGTCCGCCACCGTCCCTGCGAGCGTGAAGCTCGGGACGGGCGCCGCGCCGACGAGGCCGGGCTGCGCCGCAAGGGGCGCGAGACCGCTACAAAACGCCTGACAGAGGACGCAGGCGGAGCGGTCGTCTTGGGGGCCCAGCCGCCCCGGAAGCGCGTCGGGTTGGGAGGACCCCGACGCGAAGCAGATGAACAATTGCGCGACCCAGCGTCCGCCGACGCCCGCCTCGCCGATCCCCCGCGCGAGCGGCGCGACGGCCCAGAGCGACGCGGCCGCAAGAAGCAGCGCGACCCCGGACCGCGCGACGGCGCGGCGAGACGAAGCGAGAAAGGGTCGGGACGCCGTCATGAATCAGGTCGCGTCAGTCAACGGCCGCGAGAAGCGCGCGCGCCGCTCCAGGTCGATCAGACGAATGTCGCCCCGGCGGTTTTCCCGCCACGCGATCGTTCCCGGCACGAGCGCGACGAGCGCGGCCATGCCTGGCGCATTCACCGCCTGACGGCTCTCGCGTTCGATCAAGGATTCGAGCGTCGCGCCGGCGAGGACGCTTTCGCGCGCGCTCGGCTTTTTTCTTCGAAACATGGGCTTACTCCCGATCCGCCGCTTGCCGCGGCGTTGTCCTTACGCTGCGCCTCATGCTTCGCGCGGCCGGGAATCGGCCTAGTGACGCAAAGCGACGCAACAGCGTGGCGAAAGATCAGAAGATTGCTGGGGGGCCTCGGGCCTGTCGGGAATAATCATGTTGGGGCGTCGGCAGGGCGCGGTCCGCCACCGTCCAAAAAAGCGCTGTCCATTGGACGGGCGCCTTGCCAAGGTGAATGACGCGCGCGCTAAGCGGCGCAACGCCATCGCAATAGGATTGACAAAAAAGGCAGGCGTCGCGGTGGCCCTTGAGATGGCCAGGAGCCTGCGTTCGGTCGGTCGAACCGACATTCGTGAAACATAGTTCGTCGGATGCGGCCGACGCCGTGATGTCCGCGGAGGCGACATGCGCCGCGGCCGGCGCGAGGGCCTGAACGGCCAGCGCCAGCGCGAACAGCAGAATTGTCAGCCAGTTGCGACGCATGAAGACTTAAAGCCCTGTTCGGCCCGCGCACGCCAAATTCACATGCGCCGGGCGATGTAAGCAAAAAGCGGAGGTCGCGGCAAGTTAATCCTGCCGAGGCGCTTGTGCTGCGGCAAAGCGCCTCACGTCTGATCGCTTGAATGCGCCGCGCGTCCTCACCTGAAGGTTGACGTGCCGCCAGAAGTTCCGCGGTCGATCGTCACCGGACCATCGTCCGGTCCGCCAAGGCTGTAGTTCAGGGCGATGAAGAAGGTCCGCTGCGGATAGGGATTCGGATTCACATAGGCTTTCCAGCGGCCAATGTTGTTGACGCCGACGGAAAGCCACCAATTCGGCTGAAGGCGATATCTCGCCTTCATGTCGAAGACGAGGATTTCGCTGTCCACATTGCCGTAATTATTGTGATTGAAGTCGGAGTTGTCGAAAGTGACGAATGCCGGGGAGGAATAGCGCGCGCCTAGAGCGAAGGACATGTCGGGGTTGGGGGTGTAAGTGGCCACGCCGCGAAAACGGATTCTCGGGACGCGCGGGAACTGATTGCCAGCAAAGAGAATGCTGTTGAGATTGCGGCTCGAGAGATTGGTCTGGATTTTCGCGTCGGTGAAAGTTACGCCGCCGGAGAAGCCCAGACCCGGAATAAGAATGTCCCTCATCTCCGCCGCGGCTTCGATGCCGCGGAAGCGCACCTTATCGAGATTGGCGTTTTGCGTGACCTGAATGCCGAACGGCGTAAGCGCGGTCTGGCTCGCGATGGCGTTCCACCGGTCGTCCATGAACAGGCTGATGCGCGGATTGAAGAGTCCGATCGCGCCGCCGAAGGCGTCAACCGTTCGATATTCGCCGGTCAGATCATAGCAGGTGCAGATCTCGGGCTGCAGATTGGGGTTGTTGATGAGCTGCGAACTCGGACCCGTCAGCGCCTGGAACAGCTCCGTCACGGTCGGGAAGCGATAAGCGCGGGCGATCGAGCCGCGCATCGTGAATTCCGGCGTCACTTTGTATTCGAGCGCGGCCTTGGGCGAGAAAGCGCCCTTGTAGGAATCGGGGAACATCGTGGCGTTCGCCCGCACAGGCGCGATCGTCACCAAGCCAGGCGCGAATTGGTTCGTAACGCCCAGGCCGCCCGTGGCGTTGACGCCACCGAAGGCGCTCCACCATTCGCCGCGTCCGCCGGCAATGAATTTCCAATCCGGCAGAGGCTTCCAGACCTCCTGAAGATAAATGCCCTTGGTTTCGGTCTTACCGTAGTTCACCGCCTGAATGCCCAGATAATAATTACTTGGCCAGGAGACGGTGCTCGTCTGCACGGTGTTGAGCGAATAGAGATCAGCGTGGCCGCCAAAGGACACTTCGTGCTTGCCGAGAATGTCGTATTCCGGTCGGTAGATGAAGCGCAGGTCGCCGGTGCGCCAGAAAGTGCCGCCGTTATTCGTGTTCAGCCCGCGCGGATCGAAATTATAGGCGGTTCCTCCCGCATTGACGCGCGGACCGTAGGACTGAGCGTTGTTGGTGAAATCGCGCAGGAAATTATACGAAGTCGCCGAGAAATCGAAATCGAATACGCCGCCCGTGTCTCTCCGCAGTTCAAATGCCTGCATCAGATGGCTCGCAGCGCCGTGCCCCGGATTGACGCCGCCCGGCGTCACCGAGAAGGCGGGACCGATCTGTATGCGCCCATTTTGCGTGTTGTAGATGGGCACGCCGTTGCGGTCACGAATGAAGCTCTCGACGGTCGTGTCATTGTTCAAGGACCAGAAACCAAGCTGATATTTCGCCCGCACCAGCGGGGCGATGTCGTAGGAGACTTTGAACTTCGCCATGTCGGTTTGGACATAATCGGCGCCGGCCGCGTGGGTGATGATGCGAGGCCGGCCCTGCTGATCGAAATCCTGGTGCCCACCAAAGAACCTCGTGTTCCCTGTGCCTGGCGTCAGGAAATTGCCGGGGAAGGTCTGCGCCTGACCCTGATTGTCGAGGTGCTCGTAGCCGACCCAGTAGCGCAGGTCGTTGATCCGATCGCCGATCAAGACATTGGTCACGCCGCCGAGATTGAGTTCGTTGCGGCTATAAAGGCTGAAAGGCTGCACCGCCGCGGTGCCGGAGGCGTGAACCTCGAAATTATCCGGCATGCGCGTCGTCATCGTCAGCACGGCGCCGATCGAATTGCCGGGATAGAGCGCCGAGAACGGCCCATACATCACGTCGATGCGCGAAATCTCCTCAGGCGAAACCATGCCCCAGCGCGGCGGGAAGTTGAAGCTGTTGCCGAGCAGATTCGAGAGCAGAACGGTGTCGGCGTAGACCAGCGTGAGCGCGCTCTGGATCGTTCCTGAAGTGCGCGTCGAGACGATGGCGTTGCGGTCGCCGATATAGCGCTCGCGAACGAGAATGGACGGCATGTATCGGAAAGCGTCCGCCGAAGTCAGGATGTTGGTGGTCTTCAAAATTTCCTGACGCGTGCGGCTCTCGACCACCGCCGGAATGTTTGCCGGCAGCGTGCGGCTGAACGGCGCGGGCTTCGGCTCCGCGTAACGGTCGGGGCCCGGCGCCGAAGGTCCAGGCGCTGGGACGGCCGTCGTCACGCGCGCCGGTCCCGGCGCGGGGCGTCCGACCGGCCCGGGGCGCGGCGCGGCGCGCGCGCCGCCCACGTCGATCGTCGGCAGCGCCTGCTGCGCTTGAGCGGCCGAAATTAAAAACACGCTGAGCGCGGCGAGCGAGGCTCCTCCCAGGAGAGACGTGCGACGGATCATATTTTTGTTCCTTCAATGCGCTGACGCGTTGCCGAGCGCTGACGACCCGGGAGGAGTCCCGAGCCGCACGCAACAAAGACGCTGATGGATGTTGACTAGTGCCAGTGGGATATCGCGCAGCGAGAAGCTCGCGCGATTCGCGCGCCGCTATGCGCGCCTCAGCCTGACGGCGTCAGGCGAGCGCGCCGGGCGGCGCCCGGGCGCAATGAGACCGCGCGGCGCGCCCGGCCGGCGACGGATAGTCGGCCGTGTTGAAGGCGATCAGCGCATATTCGACGGACGCTGCGGCGTGCGTCGTCCAGCCCGCCGCGAGCCAAACCGGCGGCGGCCCGGCGCATAGGAAGCAGGATTGGCAATCAGGACGATGGCCCGACTTTTCCGCCGGGCCCGATCGCTCGGCCTCATGAAACTGATGGCATGTCGCGGCAAGCGTCTGGTGCGGCGAGAACGCCGCGGCGCGCGCAATGCTCGCCCCCCCGGCCACGGTCTGCGCGACCATGGCCAGCACAAGAAGAAGCTGGCGGAGCGACGACAGGCGCATTCCCAATCCTGACGCAAAGCTGACAATCAACTATTTACAATTAATTGCGGCGCGCCTAGCTCTTGCGCGGCGTTCGGGACAAAAAAGCTTGCGATGTGTCAAATACGTCACAATCGCTGGGCGCCCATCATTGGGGCGATCGGCGCATGAGATGCCCGATCAAAGATATTTCCCTTTGCGAAGACGCGTTCTAATCTCCGCCCCCATGTATATCGCCATCACTCGAGACATTCAGGTCACGGCCCTGCCCGACTTCCTGCCGGATCGTTCCGATCCGGAGCAGGACCGCTATTTTTGGGCCTACACAATCGAAATCGCCAATCTTGGGCGCGTGCGCGTGCAGCTCTTGTCGCGCCACTGGATCATCATCGACGCCAACGGCCGCCGTGAGGAAGTGCGCGGCCCCGGCGTCGTCGGCGAGCAGCCGATGCTGGAGCCCGGCGAAACCTTCCGCTATGCGTCCGGCTGTCCGCTCAACACGCCGTCGGGTCTGATTCAGGGGACCTACCGGATGGTCACCGACGCCGGCGAGACCTTCGACATCGAGATTCCCGCTTTCTCGCTCGACAGTCCGCTGTCGCACCCGACGCTGAATTAGCGCCGGTCCGGGAAATGACGCATGTCATTGCGAAGCGCGAAGCGACGAAGCAATCCGTGAGCAGCGGGGCGTCTCCTGGGTTGCTTCGCTTCGTTCGCAATGACGCGGCGACGACAAGGCGGCAAATATGAGCCGGCTCGAAAACGCCATCGACCTTCTCTCCCGGCTGGTCGCTTTCGACACGGAAAGCTCGAAATCCAATCTGCCGCTGATCGACTTCGTCGAATCCTATCTGCGCGAACAGGACGTGCGCTTTGTGCGCGCGCCCAACGCCGCCGGAGACAAGGCTGCTCTTTTCGCAACCATCGGGCCCGACGCGCCCGGCGGCGTGCTGCTGTCCGGCCATACCGACGTCGTCCCGGTAGTAGGACAGGCATGGAGCGGCGATCCTTTCACGCTGCGGCGCGACGCAAGTCGACTTTACGGGCGCGGCGCCGTCGACATGAAGGGCTTCGACGCCGCTTGTCTCGCGATGATTCCGGAGTTCAAGGCGGCGCGCCTGTCGCGGCCCATCCATATTTTGCTGAGTTACGACGAGGAGACGACCTGCCTTGGTCCGCTCGACGTGATCGCGCGCCTCGGCGGCGATCTGCCGCGTCCATCGGCCGTCGTCGTCGGCGAGCCGACGTCGATGCAGGTCGCCGACGCGCATAAGAGCGTGACGACGCATGTGACGCGCGTGCGCGGCTTCGAAATACATTCCGCCAATCTGCATCGCGGCGTCAGCGCCGTGCATGTCGCCTGCAAGCTCGTCTGCGAACTCGACCGCCTGGGCGCAGAGTTGCGCGCCGCCGGCGACCCCGCTGGGCGTTTCGATCCGCCCTATTCAACCATCCATGTCGGCGTCATCCATGGCGGCACGGCGCGCAACATCGTCGCCAAGGACTGCGCGTTCTGGTGGGAGTTTCGCGGCCTGCCCGGCGCGGCGCCGACCTTCGCGCGCGACCGTTTGGAAGCTTATTGCGAGACGTTGCGCCAGACCGTGTTCGCCAATTTTCCCGACGCGGGGATCGAGACCGTGACGGAGAATCAGGTTCCGGGCCTCGCTCCGCAGCCGGGCTCGGAAGCAGAGACGCTGGCGCTGCGGCTGGCGAAGCGCAACGCCACGATCGCCGTGCCCTACGCCACCGAAGCCGGCCAGTTCCAGCGCGCGGGTCTCGCCGCCGTCGTTTGCGGACCGGGCCGCATCGACCAGGCGCACCAGCCCGACGAATATATCGAAATCGCCGAACTAGCCGCCTGCGTCGAATTTCTACGCGGCCTCGCGCGCGAGCTCGAGGCCTGACGGAAGCGGCTCAGCCGCAGATCCATATCCAGTTCTGACGGTAGGGGTGCCAACGCCAGCAAGCGCCGACGCCATAACCCCACCAGCGGCCGCGCCAATAGCGGCCGCCGCCGTGGCCGTGGCCCCAACCGCCGCCGCCCCAACCGCCGTGGTGACCATGGCCGCCGCCCCAGCCGCCGCCTTGGCCGCCACCGCCGCCACCCTGGCCGCCGCCACCCGTTGCCGCCTCCGCCGCCGCCGCCACCTCCTTGCCGCCGCCACCTTGGCCGCCGCCACCTAGCCGCCGCCGCTTTTTTTGCCGCCACCGCCCCAGTTGCCGCCGCCACCGCCTTGGCCGCCGCCATAGCCGCCGCCTTGGTCACCGCCTTGGGCGCCGCCTTGGGCGCCGCCATAGCCGCCGCCACCGGCGCCCGCCGTAACAGGAAACGCCAGCGCGCCGACGAGCGCCGCGATCATAGAAATTTTCTTAAAAGCTGACATGGCTCCACCTTCCATTGAATTACGCAGCCCGGTCCGCGGTTCGGCGGGAGGCTTAGCCTGAGGCATAGGCCCATAGGTCTATGTGGCGCAGTTTCGGCGAGTTGCGAGCTTTCGCTCTCCGGCGCAGTAAATGCGCGGCTTCGTGAGAGCGCGTCGTCCGGCGACGGCGATCGTTCCCGCGGCCGGCAAGCGACCGCGAAATAAAAGACCTCTTCGGCCGCTAGGCTGCCGAAGAGGTCAGATCGCTTCCTAAAATCGACTGCTAGTGCAAAACGTGGCGTTCGAAGCGATCAGCAAACCCAGTGCCATTGGCCATACCACCAGCGCCAGCAGCCGCCGCGATGGCCGCCCCAGCCGCCGCCCCAGCCCCAGCCCCTGTGGCCCCAGCCGCCATGCCAGCCATGACCGCCATGCCAGGCCGCCATGCCAGCCGTGACCGCCATGCCAGCCACCACCGCCGCCATGCCAATGGCCGGCTGCCGCCGGACCGGCGACGAAGAGGGCTCCCGCCAGCAACGCCGCAAATGAAATCTTCTTCAACATGATTGTTCTCCCTGAGTAGCAACAGGCGCACACAGCGCATTGAAACCTTAGTTCTCCAAAACGCTTTCTCCTGTGCGCAGGCGCACGCGCCTATCGCGTTCCACCCGAACTTTGCGTAACCTTGCCTCCTGATTGGACAACGCGCGAGGCTGCGTTCACGTTCCCCAACTGTGATTTAGCGTTAAGAGCGGCGCAGAGCGACGTCCTCTGCGACGCCGCTTTCGTGCATTGCTTTCGTCAAGTGAGCGGCTATAGTCCGCGCCCGTTCCGACGCTCCGGCCGCCCCGCCTTCTCGCGTCGCGCTCCGACCTTATGAGATCTCGTGATGAAGCTGATCCCGGACGCCATGGCGCAAGCCGAACCCCCTGCACCGCCAGCCGAAGCCCCGGCCGCGCCCGCCGCGCCGACGCCGCCCGGCGTCCCTCATCCCCCGACGACGACGACGCAAACTGGCCAGGCGGCCAACGGCCAGCCAGAGGCGCAGCCGCCCACCATGCCGGAAATGCTCGGACAGCTTATCCCGCTCTTCGTAGTGATGGGCATCGTCTACATATTGGTGATCCGTCCGCGCTCCCGGCGCGAGAAGGAGCAGCTGGCGCAACTGCGCAACGTGCGGCGCGGCGACACGCTCGTCACCAGCAGCGGCCTTATCGGCAAGGTGACGAAATCGATCGATGACGCCGAGGTCGAAGTCGAGATCGCGCCCAATGTGCGCATCCGGATGTTGCGCACCGCCATCGTCGAAGTGCGCGCCAAGGGCGAGCCGGTGAAGGATGAGCCTCCGCCCGCCAAACCGGCGAGCGCCAAGGGCGGCGCCAAATCCGCCGGAGCGAAATCGAGCGACGCCAACACTAGCGATACGAAGCCCGGCTCCCAGAGCTGACGCCGTTATTTCCATAACCTAACCGATAGCTGGACGATGCTTCGATTCTCGACCTGGAAATTTATCGCCATCGTGGCGATGACGCTGGCCGCCGTGCTCGTCGTCGCGCCGAGCATGTTGTCGCCGGCGCATTATGAACAGTTGAAGGCGCGTCTGCCATCATGGATGGAGCCGCCGCGAATCGTTCTCGGTCTCGACCTGCAGGGCGGCTCGCATGTGATGCTCGAGGTCGACAAGGCCGACGTGCTCGGCACGCTGGTGAAGAATTTGCGCGACGACGTTCGCCGCATTCTTCGCGAGGAGAAGGTCGCGATCACAGGGGGCATCGGCACGACCGCGCGCGGCGTGCAAGTGCGCGTCGCGGACCCGGCGGACCGTGAAAAAATCCTGCCCAAGCTGCGGCAGTTGCGCAACAGCTTCAGCGCCGGACTTGTCGGCGGACCCTCGCCGCTCGACGTCGAGGAAACGCCGGACGGCCTGATCCGCGTCGGCGTCACCGATGTCGGGGTCACCGATCGGCTGCGCCGCGCCGTCGATCAATCGATCGAAGTCATCCGCCGCCGCGTCGACGCGCTCGGCACGCGCGAAGCGTCGATCCAGCGTCAGGGCGACGACCGCATTCTCGTTCAGGTGCCCGGTCTGCAGGACCCCGAGCAGCTCAAAACCATTCTCGGCCAGACGGCGAAGCTCGAATTCCGCCTTGTCGCCGATCCGGGACAGAACCCGGCGGAGACCGAGGAGCTCGACCAGACCGATCAGGAAGGCAAGATCGTCATCGAAAAGCAGGTGATGGTTCAGGGCGAGGATTTGACCGACGCGCAGCCTGGCTTCGATCAGCAGCGCAGCGGCGAACCTGTCGTCAACTTCCGGTTCAACATCCGCGGCGCGCAAAAGTTCGGGGATGTCACGTCCAAGAACGTCGGCCGTCTCTTCGCGATCGTGCTCGACAATAAGGTGATCTCGGCGCCGCGGATTCTGACGCCCATCACCGGCGGCTCCGGCCAGATTTCGGGCCATTTCACCGTCGAACAGGCGAATAATCTCGCGATCCTTCTGCGCGCCGGCGCCCTGCCGGCGAAACTCAATATCGTCGAGGAGCGCACCGTCGGTCCGGGCCTCGGGCAGGATTCGATCGACGCCGGCAAACGCGCGGCCTATGTCGGCGCCGGCCTCGTCGTCGTCTATATGCTCATCACCTACGGCGTCTTCGGCGTCTTCGCCAATCTCGCGCTCTTCGTGCACATCGCCTTCATTTTCGCCGGCCTCGTGCTGCTGGGCTCCACGCTGACGCTGCCCGGCATCGCCGGCATCGTGCTCACCATCGGCATGGCCGTCGATTCGAACGTGCTGATCTATGAGCGCATCCGCGAGGAGAACCACGCCGGGCGCTCGATCCTCGCCTCGCTCGACGCCGGCTTCAACCGCGCCTTCGCCACGATCGTCGACTCCAACGTCACCATGTTCGTGGCGGCGGCGATCCTCTACTTCCTCGGCTCGGGTCCGGTGCGCGGCTTCGCCGTGTCTTTGGCGCTCGGCATTCTGACAACCATCGTCACCGCCGTGACCATGACGCGCATGATGATCGCCGTCTGGTATCACTACGCGCGTCCGACCAAGCTGCCGATTTAAAGAGGCGACATCCATGAAACTCCTGCGCCTCGCCCCGGAGAACACCAAGTTCCCGTTCATGCGGTTCCGCCGCGTGAGCTATCCTTTCTCGGCCTTCCTCTCGCTCGTCGCCGTCGCGCTCTTTGTGTTCAAGGGCATGAATTTCGGCATCGATTTCGCCGGCGGCACCGTGATCGAGCTGCGCGCGAAGTCGGGAACGGCGGAAGTCGGCACGCTGCGCACGATGGCCGAAAGCCTCCATCTCGGCGACATCGAGGTGCAGGCCTTCGGCAATGCCGCCGACGCGACCTTGCGATTCGGCCTGCAGCCGGGCGGCGACGTCGCGCAACAGGCCGCGGTCGAGCACGTGCGCAGCGCGGTCGGCGCCGATTATGATCTGCGCCGCGTCGAAGTCGTCGGCCCGCGCGTTTCGAACGAATTGGTGCAGTCGGGCACGCTCGGCGTCGTGCTGTCGATCGTCGCCGTGCTGACCTATCTATGGTTTCGCTTCGAGTGGCAGTTCGCGATCGGCGCGGTCATCGCGACGATGCACGATCTGCTGCTCACCGTCGGCTTCTTCTCGATCACGCAGCTCGAATTCAACACCACCTCTATCGCGGCGATCCTCACCATCGTCGGCTATTCGCTGAACGAAACGGTCGTGGTGCTCGACCGCATTCGCGAGAACATGCGCAAATATAAGAAAATGGCGACGGCGCAGATGATCGACATGTCGATCAACGCCGTGCTGCCGCGCACGATCATGACCGCGACGACCGTGATGCTCGCCCTGTTCGCGCTCGTCGCCTTCGGCGGCCAGGTGATCCGCTCCTTCTCGGTCGCGATGATATGGGGCATTTTCGTCGCCACCTATTCCTCGATCTTCATCTGCTCGCCGATGCTGATCTATCTCGGCCTGCGCAATGAGGACGCCGATAGAACGGCCTCCAGACAGGAGACGAAGCGGGAAGCGGAGCGGGAGATTGTCGTCGAGGACGAGATCATCGAGGAGTCGGCCGCCGAGCCGGCGACTGCAAAAAAGCCCGCCCCGCCGCGCAGATCTTCTGGAAAGCGCTCGAAACCGAGGCCGGCGTGACGCCTCGCGAGGGCGGCTATGTTCCAGGCCGCCACAAGATCGAGGATTATGGCGGCGGCGGCTTTCGCTTCGCGGACATGTCGCATCGCGGCTCCATCCTCGCTCTGCCGTCGGGCGTGCGCGCCATTCCGTTGACGACCCTCGCCGAGATTGACGCCGCAATGATCGACGTCGCTCTATCCGAAAGCGGCGGTCTCGATCTCTTCATTGTCGGCACGGGCCAGGATTTGCTGCCATTGGCCACGCCCCTGCGCGCGCGGTTGCGCGAGGCCGGCGTCGGCTGCGAGGCGATGGCGACAGGCGCGGCGGTGCGCACATATAATATGCTTGTCGACGAGGGTCGCCGCGTCGGCGCGCTGTTGATCGCCGTGTGAGATGACAACCGCCCCGCAGGAGCATTACGCGCATTGCGAAACGCTGCTGCGCGCGCGCGACCGCGATCTTTGGCTCGCCTGCCTCTTCGCGCCCCAGCCCGCGAGGCGTCACATCCATGCGCTTTACGCCTTCGCGCAGGAGGCGTCCGACGTGCGCGGCAAGGTGACGCAACCGCTGTTGGGCGAGATGCGGCTGCGCTGGTGGGCCGACGCCATCCAAGGCGAAGCGACGCAAGGCGAAGGCGCGCGCGCCCATCCGGTCGCGGACGCGCTGCTCGATACAATCGAACGCTTTAACCTGCCGCGCGAGGAATGCGTCGCGCTCGCCGACGCGCATATTTTCGATCTTTACGACGACCCCATGCCGACGCTCGCGGCGCTGGAAGACTATTGCCGCGCTGCCGCCGCAGGCCCGATGCGCTGGGCGGCGCGCATCCTCGGCGCCGATCTTGACGCGCCGTCCGCGCGAGCTTTCGACGACGCGGGCGTCGCGCTCGCCCTCACGCGGCTATTGCGCGCGCCGCCTGACGAGGCCGAGCGCGCGCGCTTCATGCCGGCCGCGCTGCTCGCGCACCATGGGGCGACGACGGACGATGTCCGCGCGCGCCGCAAGGACGCAGGGCTCCGAGCGGCGCTCGCCGAGTTGCGCGCGCTGGCTCAATCGCGTTACGAGGAAGCGCGCCAAGCCGCCGCCGGACTTGGCGCATGCCGCGCGGCTTTGCTGCCCGCCGCAACGATCCCGCTTTATCTGGAGCGGCTGGCGCGAAAGGACTACGATCCGTTTCGCGCCCTCGGCGAGCCCTCGCCTCTGCGCCGACAGTGGCGCATATGGCGCGCGGCGCGCGGCGTCGGATTGTGACGACGCGCGGACGCGCTCAACACGGGACCCTGGCCAATGACGACCGTCGACTATGATTACGACGCCCGGCGCCTTCGCATGGAGACGCTGCTGGTGTTGCGCTGGGTGGCCATCGCCGGCCAGGCGGCGGCGTGTATCGGCGTCTATTTCGTGCTTGGCTTCGATTTTCCCGTCGGCCTCTGCTTCGTCTTCATCACCGCGTCGGCGACTCTCAACATCGGCATGCGCTTTGGCACGCCGCGCAGTTTCCGACTGGGCGACCTCGAAGCGGCCGTGCTTCTTGGCTACGACATCATTCAGCTCGGCTTCCTGCTCTATCTCACGGGCGGACTGACGAACAGCTTCGCGATGCTGTTCTTGACGCCGGTGATCATCTCGGCCGTGTCGCTGCCGAGCAAGCTGACGCTGTTGCTCGGCATCGTCATGATCGCCGTCGCCACGGTGCTCACCGTCGAATATTATCCGCTGCCCTGGTACACCGACGAAAAATTGAGCTTCCCGCTTCTCTACCGCACCGGCGTATGGGCGGCGCTGGTGCTGAGCGCGGCCTTCATCGGAATCTACGCCGCGCGCGTCGCAGACGAAGCGCGTCTGCTGGCGACTGCGCTCGCGGCGACGGAACTGGTGCTCGAACGCGAGCAGCATCTCTCGCAGCTCGACGGCCTCGCTGCCGCGGCGGCGCATGAGCTTGGCACGCCGCTCGCCACGATCACGCTCATTATCAAGGAATTGCAGAAGTCCGCGCCGGAAAGCGCGCCGGCGCTGCGCGACGATCTCACGCTTTTGGCGCAGGAGGCGGCGCGTTGCCGAGAGATTTTGGGCAAGCTCGCCTCGCTTGGCACGAACGATCAGAGCAGCGTCATGAACATGCTGTCGATCGATACGCTGATCGAGGAAGTGGTCCAACCGCAACGCGAACTGGGCGTCGAGGTCGAGATATCGAAGAGCGGGCCCTCGTCCGCGCCGGCGCTGGCGCGCAACCCCGCCATTCTCTACGGTCTCGGCAATCTGGTGGAGAATGCCGTCGACTTTGCGCATTCGCGCGTCAAGATCGACGCCTGGTGGAGCCAGAACTACGTGACCATATCGATCCAGGACGACGGCCCCGGCTTTCCGCCGGCAATTCTGGACCGTCTCGGCGATCCCTATCTGCGCGGCCGCCCGGCAGAAAGACGCACGAAAAGCGACGCCGAGTCCGGCCTTGGATTAGGGCTTTTCATCGCCAAGACCTTGTTGGAGCGTTCCGGCGCGACAGTGGAGACGACCAATGTCTCGCCGCCGCGAACCGGCGCGATCGTCAAGATCACTTGGCCGCGTTCGGCGCTCGAGCCAATCCCCGCCAAGGCGAAAATAACGCATCAAGACAAATAGAATCGACGGGGCGCAGGCGATGGGCTAGATTTGACAAAAATCACATGGGACGGAACGCAGGATGCCAGCCGAAGAAATGGAAGAGGCGGATCGGAGCGGAGCGACGGAACCGGAGAATATCGCCGGGCCCGCTTTGCCGCAGGATCGCTCGCTGCTGATCCTCGACGACGACAAGCCGTTTCTTGGCCGCCTTACGCGCGCCATGGAGGCGAGAGGCTTCATCGTCACGCCCTGCGAGACGGTCGCCGAGGGCCTCGCCGCGCTCGAAGCGGCCCCGCCGGCCTTCGCGATCATTGACATGCGGCTCGGCGACGGCAACGGCCTCGACGTCATTTCCAAGCTGAAGGCGTCGCGTCCCGACGCGCGCGGCATCATTCTGACCGGCTACGGCAATATCGCCACCGCCGTGACCGCGGTGAAGCTCGGCGCCTTCGATTATCTGGCGAAGCCCGCCGACGCCGATGAAATTTATCACGCGCTCATGGCGACGCAGGTCGACAAGCCGGACGCCCAGGAAAATCCCATGTCCGCCGACCGCGTGCGCTGGGAGCATATTCAACGCGTCTTCGAATCCTGCGAACGCAACGTCTCCGAAACGGCGCGGCGTCTCAATATGCACCGACGCACCCTTCAGCGCATTCTGGCCAAGCGCGCGCCGCGCTAAAAAGCGTGGCCCTCAACTCGTCGGTTCGTCGCCAAAGGCGAGCGCGCAATAGCGATCCGCCGCAAGCGCCGCGAAGCGCAACAGCATCGACCGCCGGCGGGCGGGCGCGAGCGGAAAGGGCGGCGCCTCGCGCGCAAGCATCGCGCCATGCGCGTCAGCCACAATCAATCCAGCGTCTTGCGGAAACGGCCCAGGATCGAGCGCGGCGGGAATAGCAAAATAGAAGCGGTCGCAAAAATCACGATAGCGCGGCCATTTAGAATCGGCGCGAAAATCGGCGAAGCTGGATTTCACCTCGATTATTCGCAGCGCGCCGTCCTGCGCCAGCGCGACGAGGTCGGCGCGGCAGCCATTCGGCAAAGGCGCTTCGCCGATAACCGAGAAGCCGCAGGCGCGCAAATAGCGCCGCGCGCCGCGGGTGACGCATCGGGTGGCGTCGGGACGCGCGTCGAACGTCAGTCCGTCCGGCGCGGAGAAAGGCGTCATGTTTTCCTCCGGCGGAATTTGCGCCTGCGGCGCAGCATGGCGCGTCGCCAAAGCGCTCGCAAGCGTGATAGTTTCGCCTGATTGATCCGCTCACTGGCTTACCGCATGAAACATCTTCTCATCGCACTCATCGTCACGCTCGCGGCCGCCGCCGCGCCCGCCTCCAGCGCGGAGCGCGTCGTCAATATTTTCAACTGGAGCGACTATATCGATCCCAGCGTGCTCGAGGATTTCACGCGCGAGACCGGCGTGAAGGTGATCTACGACACTTACGATTCCAATGAGATGCTGGAGGCGCGCCTGCTCGCCGGCGACACCGGCTACGACATCGTCGTGCCCTCCGCGACCTTTTTGCAACGACAGATCGCGGCCGGCGTGCTGCAGCCGATCGATCGGCGCAAACTGGCCAATGCGGGAAATATCTGGGCCGAGATCGACGGCAAGCTCTCTCGTTTCGATCCCGGCAGCCGACATGCGATCAATTACATGTGGTACACGACGGGCATCGCCTACAACGTCGCGAAGATCAAGGAGCGCCTCGGCAAGCCGATCACGAGTTGGGAGCAGGTGCTGAAGCCCGAGGCGCTGAAGAAACTCGCCGACTGCGGCGTCTATATGCTCGACAGTCCGGAGGATATGTTCGCGATCGCGCTGAATTACCTCAAATTGGACCCCAATTCCAAATCTCCCCAAGACCTGGCCCGCGCAGCCAACCTTCTCGGGAGCCTGCGCCGCTACGTCAAGAAATTCCACTCGTCCGAATATATAAACGCGCTTGCGAATGGCGACATCTGCGTCGCCGTCGGCTGGGCCGGCGACAGTCTGCAAGCGCGCAACCGCGCGCGCGAAGCCGGCGCCGACGTCGATATCGCCTATGTGATCCCAAGCGAGGGCACGCTGATGTCGCTCGACAATCTGGCGATCCCGAAGGATGCGCCGCATCCTGCGGAGGCCTATCTCTTCATCGACTATCTGCTGCGTCCCGATATCGCCGCGCGAAATACAAAGGTGACCAACTTCGCCAATGGCGTCGCGCCGTCGCGCCCGCTCATCGACAAGGCGATCGCGGACGATCCTTCAATCTATCCCAATGAAGCGACGATGCGGCGGCTTTTCACCGTGACGGCGCCGGATCAGGCGCAGCAAAAACTCATTACCCGCCTTTGGACGACGGTCAAGACGGGGCGGTGAGCGAAGCGTCCGCAATGACGGCGGAGCAGCGGCTTATGCCTACTGTTCGCTTAGAATCCGCTTCAAGAGCTCGATGACCTCGGCAAGACTCTTGTCCTTGGCCACAAGCTCCTCGATCTTGCGCACGGCGTGCAGCACGGTCGTATGATCGCGCCCGCCGAAGCGGCGGCCGATCTCGGGCAGCGAGCGCAGCGTCAGAACCTTCGACAGATACATCGCGATCTGGCGCGGACGCACGACATTCGCGGTGCGGCGCGACGAGAGAATATCCGAGCGCGAGATGTTGTAATGGGTCGCGACGAGTTTCTGAATGTCGTCGATCTTGACGCGCTTGGGGTCTTGCGTGCGCACGAGATCGCGAATGGCGGACTCGGCGGTGTCGACGGTGAGCGGCGCGCCGGTCAGCGTGACATGGGCGAGAAGGCGGTTGACCGCGCCTTCGAGATCGCGCCCGTTGGTGACGATCGTGCGCGCGACGTAAGAGATGACTTCCGGCGGCACATGGAAGCTCGGCTGCGACTCCTTCGCCGCCGCGATGCGCGCGGCGAGGATTTTCATGCGCAGCGCCTCGTCGAGGGGGCCAATGTCGACGCAGAGTCCGCCCTTGAAACGCGAGAGCACGCGCTCGTCGAGCGTATCGAGTTCGCAGGGCGGGCGGTCGGCCGCGACGACGACCTGGCGGCCGGCGTCGATCAGCGCGTTCAGCGTATGGCAGAATTCCTGCTGGATCGACTTTCCCTGGAGGAATTGCACATCGTCGATGATGAGCATGTCGATCCCGCGCAGCTTCTCCTTGAAAGCGATGGAGGTCTGCGCCGTGAGCGAGGAAACGAAGCCGCTCATGAAGCGCTCCGCCGTCAGATAGATGGTGCGGCGGCGGTTGTCGTTGGAGGCGTGAGCGAGCGCCTGGAGAAGATGGGTTTTGCCAAGCCCTACCGCGGCATGGGCATAGAGCGGGTTGAACATGGGAGTGTCGCCCGCCCGCGCCTCCGCGACCCGGCAAGCGGCGGCGTAAGCGAGCTGGTTTGACGGGCCGACAAGAAAAGTGGCGAAGGAGAGCCGTCGATCGAGCGGCGAGCCGACGAAAGCGTCGCCATCGCCCCGCGCCGCCGGACGCCCGCTGCGGCGGCCGTTCGCTTCGCTCACCGCCTCGGGCGTCGGCGCAAAAGTCGAGATCGTCCGCTCGGCGAATAACGGAGCGTTCGCTTCGCCATGCTCGGCGGCGCCGTCGCGCGGCCTAATCTTGCGCATGGGCGAGCGCACGTCGATGACGACGCGCTCCACTTTCGAGAATTCGCTGGCGACGCGCGCCTTGATGCGCGGCGCGTAATGCGACTGCACCCAGCTCTTGAGGAATTTCGTTGGCACGGTGAGATGCAACGCGCCCTCGTCGACGCGCTCCAGTTCGAGGCGCGTAAACCAGGAATTGTACACCGCGTCGCCAAGATCGGTTCGCAACCTGTGTCTGACCCGGTCCCATTTTGACCGGTCTTCTGCGGAAATTACGTCGCTGTCGGATTGTTCTCTATGACTGGACATATCAGACCTTTTTTTCCGAAACGCGCGCCCAAAGGAAATCCCCGGCGAATGACGCCGTAGGCGCTGCTCGAAAGGAACCTGTTGGATCGAGTAAAAAACGCCGTGATGGCGCTAGAAACAGCGTCCCGCGGGCGGGCCGATTGCAAGACCCGCACGATGGGCGACGTTGGTCTCTCTACTGAAAAATTCACGGCGATGCGCCGCGGACAACCGCCTAGCGAAGCGTTCGCAAATGTTGCGCGCTTCGCGGACCGTCTCGGCCAACCGCCCCTTCGCCATGACAAAACCCTCCATTGTCCAGGATTGACGACAATCCCGGATTAATTGCGCGTCGCAGGATACGGACTCAACTCTACGCCCTTGCGAACTGGTCACTTGAATTCAAACCGAACGGCTGGAAAAGCGGCAATGCGTCGCGCCCCCGGCGTATCCGCGCTAGGAGACTCTCGTCGTCCCCACCATGCGCCGCGCCTGCGGAAAAAATGACGCCGACCGCTCTTCGTTCGACCATTTGAGGCTACACGCGCACATCAAAACGCGCAACGACGGGCCCTCATTAAATCTGTCATATTGATCGCAGTTTTTAGGATGTGACCGCGCATTTTGTTCCTCGCGCGCCGATAAGCCGATGATTCAGCGCCCATAAAAAACCGGGCGAGACGCGCATCGCGACGTGACAGGCGGGATGGCGGCGCGGTCTAAAAAAAGGCCAAAAAAATCTGTCAAGTGGCCGTAGTTTGCGCCTTCGTGACGACTTGATTGCAAGAGATTGAATTGGGAGAATTTTGAATGCTCACGGTTTCTGACCGCAAAAAAAAATCCTGACCGTGTCATCGGCGCTTCATGCGACAGTTTGGCGCCACAAAAAAAGCCCGGCTTGCGCCGGGCTCTCCGAAACCTCGTCGGCGCTGACGCGCCCTCTTCATGCGGCTCGCGACGAAACCGCTTACGCCTTTGCGGTCAAAGCCTTCACGCGCGCGGTAAGGCGAGACACCTTGCGCGAGGCGGTGTTCTTGTGAATGACGCCGCGCTGCGCGGCGCGCATGACGACGGGGACCGCGTTCTGCAGCGCGTCCGCCGCGAGCGTCGCGTCGCCGGAAGCGATCGCCTCCTCGACCTTGCGCACGAAGGTGCGCATGCGGCTGCGGCGCGCGCGATTAACCGAGGTGCGGCGCGCGATCTTGCGAACGGCTTTCTTGGCCGAACTGGTATTGGCCATGTGCTATCTGTCCTCGAAGGTGCAGGGGCGCCGAGCGCCGCCAAAAACCAAGCTGGCCGCGAAATCGCGGCCACGTGGGGCGGTTTATAAGCGCCACGCGGGCCTCCCGTCAATGGCGCCCATTAGCGATTGAGGAAGGCCGCCTTGCGCTTCTCGATGAAGGCGCTCATGCCTTCTTTTTGATCGTTCGTGGCGAAAAGCGAATAAAACAGCCGCCGCTCGTGCCTGATCCCCTCCGCCAGAGTCGTCTCGAAGGCGCGATTGACCGCTTCCTTGGCCATGAGGACCGCCGGAAGCGACATGGCCGCGATCGCCGCAGCCGCCTTCAGCGCCTCGGCAAGAAGATCGGCGGCCGGAACGATCCGCGCCACGAGGCCGGCGCGTTCCGCCTCCTCGGCCCCCATCATCCGGCCGGTGAGCACCAGATCCATCGCCTTGGCCTTGCCGACCGCGCGCGTCAGCCGCTGGGTGCCGCCCGCGCCGGGAATGACGCCAAGCTTGATCTCCGGCTGGCCGAAAGTCGCGGTGTCCGCCGCCAGGATGAAATCGCACATCATCGCGAGCTCACAGCCGCCGCCCAGCGCAAAGCCTGCGACGGCGGCGATGATCGGCTTTCGCGCACGCGCCACCGTGTCCCAGCGGCCGATAAAGTCGTCGAGGAAGGCGTCAACGAAACCCTTGTCGCGCATCTCCTTGATGTCGGCGCCGGCCGCAAAAGCCTTCTCGGAGCCTGTCAGCACTATGCAGCCGACGCCGTCACTCGATTCAAAGTTTGAAAGCGCGTCATCAAGTTCGGCGATGAGCTGGGCGTTGAGCGCATTCAACGCTTGCGGCCGATTGAGGCGGATCAGTCCGACCCGGCCATGCGTCTCGATCTCTATTGTTTCGTAACCCATGCGCGCCTCCTCGCAATGTCAGCGACCCCGCCGTTTCGCGCGCTTCATATCTCAAAATCGCCGCGCGCGTCCGGCCTTTCGCCAAAGCCGAGCGCGACGGCGCGCGCATGCAGATCGTCGAGCGTCACGTCATCGAGCCGCTTCAGCGCGCCTTCCTCGGCCTGCGCGATGATCGGGTCCAGCACCGCCGCGAGCAAAGGCGGCGCCATATCGGGCGCCTCCTCTTCGGCGCGCAAGGCGACGCGCACAATTTCGCCGACCGAGAGCCGGCGTCGTTCTCGCGCCAATGCATAGCCGCCCGCCGGACCGCGCACGCTCTTCAAAATCCCGGCGCGCACCAACGCCTGCAGGATTGTTTCGAGCCGCCGCGGCGGAAGGTCGTGGCGCGCCGCCAATTGCTTCGACGACACGGGACGCCCGCGCGCATGCAGCGCGACATCGAGCGTCGCCATGAGCGCGAAGCGAGCGGGGCGCGGCAAAAGCTTCATGGCGCGCCGTCTCCGCCGGCGCCGGTCGATCCAAAGCCGCCGGCGCCGCGCATCGTGGCGTCGAGGTCTTCAGTTTCGACGAGCGTGACATGCGTCACGGGCGCGACGACGAGTTGCGCGATGCGCATGCCGCGCACGATCTCGAAAGGCTGGGCGCCGAGATTGATCAGCAGCGTCTTGATCTCGCCCCGATAGTCGCTGTCGATCGTGCCGGGCGCGTTGAGAACGGTGACGCCATGCTGCGCGGCGAGGCCGGAGCGGGGACGCACCTGCCCCTCATAGCCGTCGGGTAAAGCGATTGCGAGACCCGTCGGAATAAGGTCGCGCGCGCCCGGCTCCAGCACGAGCTTCTGGCCCACGGGCAATGCGGCATGGAGATCGATGCCCGCCGCCCCCTCGCTGGCGTATGCGGGCGAGGGCAGACCGTCGGCGTTGGGCAGGCGGCGGATCGCGACCCTCATGACGCCGCCTCGCCAGGGAGCATTTGCGAAAGCCGCACGACGAGGCGCTCGGCGACTTCCCGCTTGCTGAGGCGCGGCCAACTTTCGACCCCTGCGCGCGAGACGAGATGCGCTTCATTCGTCTCGCCGCCGAAGACGCCGTTCTCTTCGCCCACGTCATTGGCGACGATGAGATCGCAGCCCTTTCGAGCGAGCTTCTCCTGCGCGTGGCGGACGACGTCGCGCGTTTCCGCCGCGAAACCGACGACAAGGCGCGGACGCTTCGAACCGCGCGCGACGCTGGCGAGGATGTCGGGGTTTTCGACGAGCGCAAGCGCCGGTGCGCCGCCCTGCCCTTTTTTGATCTTGTCGGCGGCAGCCTCGACCCGCCAGTCCGCCACCGCGGCGGTCGAAACGAAAATATCGGCCGGCAACGCGGCTTCGACGGCCGCCAGCATGTCGCGGGCGCTCTCTATATGTACCACGTCGCAGCCGATTGGGTCGGCAAGCGCGACCGGCCCTGCGATCAAGGTCACGCGCGCGCCGGCGGCGGCGGCGGCGGCGGCGATGGCGTGGCCTTGTTTTCCAGACGATCGGTTGGCGATGTAGCGCACGGGGTCGATCGCCTCATGCGTCGGTCCGGAAGTGACGATGACATGCAGCCCCGCAAGCGCGCCGCCCCCCGGCGCGACAAGCCCTTCTGGCGCCGGCAGACGCGCATCCTGCTTCAGCGCAGCCTCAATCGCCTCGACGATTTCGAGCGGCTCGCTCATCCGCCCCGGCCCATATTCGCCGCAGGCCATGTCGCCGGCGTTCGGCCCCACGAACCAGGCGCCGTCGCCATGCAACGTCGAGACGTTGCGCCGCGTCGCCGGATGCAGCCACATGCGCACATTCATCGCCGGCGCATAGAGGACGCGCTTGTCGGTGGCGAGCAGCAGCGTCGTCGCCAGATCGTCGCAGAGGCCGCGCGCCGCGCGCGCGAGAATATGCGCCGTGGCCGGCGCGACGACGATGAGATCGGCGTCGCGCGAGAGCTGAATGTGGCCGATCTCCTGCTCGTCCGTGGACGAGAAGAGATCGTCATAGACCTTTTCGTTGCTGAGGCTGACGAAAGCGAGCGGCGTGACGAATTCCTTGGCCGCCGCCGTCATGACGACGCGCACGCGCGCGCCCCGCTCGCGCAGCCGCCGCACCAGGTCGAGCGACTTATAGGCCGCGATCCCTCCGCCGACGATCAGCAAAACGCGCTTAGCCTCAAGGCTTTGCGCCTGACCCACACCCGCCACGAGAAACTCTCCGATCGCCGCAGGCGCATGATAGTCATTTTTGCGCGCGAGCCAATGGCGCGCCCGCCGGCTACCGGGCGCTCTATTCCGCGATCATAGCTTTGTTGCGTATCCGAGAGCGCTTGCGAAAGATTTTCTTCGCCGCCCTGGCAGGGTCGAAGGTCGCCTCCTCAAGCTCGAAGGCCAAGGCGTCGAAATGGGTGAAAGTGAAGAGCGTGTAAAAGAACGCCCGGCGGATGTCGGCTGCGGGACCGCCCTCGTCGTCGCACCGGGCGCTTACGCCGCGCACGAAATCATTTACCCAATCGGCGATGCGCGCCTCAGAGACGCCCCATGCGCTCATTTGCCGCTCGATCGCCGCGCGCTCGTCGGCCTTGCCGTAACGCGACAGGCCCAACACGATTTCCTCGACGCTTTTGTCGTTGGGCGCCTTCGGCAAACGGTCGTGATGAACAATGCGGTTCCGTATACATCTTGAGACGTCCGCCAGCAGCAAGGTGACGGGTCGCGGCTGATAAGGGCCTGCGAATTGGGGAGAGCGCCCGACATTCCACAGAAATGGCGCTGCGCTCTTTCCCTTTTTGGTTTTCAGCTTGGACGCGAGATAGGCTTCAAAATGCGTATAATATTCGACGAGCACGTTTTTGTGCAGATGACGCATGTTGGTTTCGACGTCCTCGCGAAACTCGCCGACGTTCTTATCGTATTTCAGCTTGCCCTCCCTATTGGGAAACCATGCGTTGCTCTTTGTGTGGGCGAATGTCTCCCACACCGCCGCTTCGGGCTCGAAGGCGGATTCGAGCACATGGCTGTAACAGATTTCGGTGCTCCACAGCATCGCGTTGAGGCGGCTGTGCGCGCGCCTGAACCGAAACATGGCGTCCGACACAAGGACCGCTGGATCCTTCCTTCTTCCGCCTCTCTCTGCGGCCTCAGACATGGGAGAAATCCATTCCAAATGGGAGCAATGAGACAATAACTGAAACGGCGCGGCATTCCATCTGCGACGCTCATAGACGCCAATCGCCGAGCGCGCCTCTATCCAATTACGCGTCGTCATGGCAAAGCGGCGTCATGACGCCCGTTTCGACCAGCCGTCCGGCGGCGCCGCGCGTGCGGCGTCTGACGCTCGGCGACTTCCGCTCCTATGAGGCGCTCGATTGCCGCATCGAGGCGCGGCTGGTCGCGCTCTTTGGCGAAAATGGCGCGGGCAAGACCAATATTCTCGAAGCGCTGTCGCTGTTCTCGCCGGGGCGAGGGCTGCGCCGCGCCGAACTCTCCGAATGCGCGCGGCGCGGCGGGAACGGCGGCTTCGCGGCCTCGATCGAGGTCGAGGCGGACGGCGCGACGACGCAGCTCGGCCACGGGCTGGCGGCGGACGGCGAGCGGCTCTTCCGCATCGACCGCGTCCCTGCGCCATCGGCGCGCGCCTTCGCCGATCACATCCGCGTTCTGTGGCTGACGCCGGCGATGGACGGGCTGTTCGCCGGGCCGGCGGGCGAACGGCGCCGCTTTCTCGACCGGCTCGCACTCGGCGTCGACGCCGATCATGGCGCGCGCGCCAACAAGCTCGAACGCGCGCTGCGCAACCGCAATCGCCTCCTGGAGCAAGGCGTCGCCGACCGGCGCTGGCTCGACGCCGCCGAACACGAGATCGCCGCGCTCGGCGTCGCCGTGGCGGCGGCGCGGCGGGAAACCGTGGCGCGGCTTGCGGCGCTGATCGTCGAAGGGCGCGACGACGCTTCTCCTTTCCCCTGGGCCGATATCGCGATCGACGGCGAACTCGAGCAGCGCCTCGCGCAGGAGTCGGCGCTCGCCGTCGAAGATTGGTATCGCGCCGAGCTTGCCGCCTCGCGGCGTCGCGACGCCGCCGCCGGCCGCACCTTGATCGGTCCGCAGGCGAGCGATCTCGCCGTGCGCCACGGCCCCAAGAATGAGCCCGCGCGGGCCTGCTCCACCGGCGAGCAGAAGGCGTTGCTGATGGGCCTCACCCTCGCGCACGCCCGCCTCGTCGCCTCAATGACCGGCCAGGCGCCGCTCGTGCTGCTCGATGAGGTCGCCGCGCATTTCGACGTGAAGCGCCGCGAGGCGCTTTATGATGAACTCGAGGCGCTCGGCGGCCAAGTGTGGATGACCGGCGCCGACGTGGCTTTGTTCGAGCCGCTGCGCGGCCGCGCCGACATGCTGCTTGTGACGCCGGGGCGCGTGGCGCGCGCCTGAGCGCTAACCATCCACTCGCCGTCGCGGTAGGCAGTCGTTAAGGCTAACGGGCGTTAGCGCGCCGAATTGCGCCGTAGGACCCGGGCGGCGCGCTAGGGCGTGAAATCCTTAAGAGGAAAAAAGTCAAACGCTGTATCAGTTTATGCAACTATTAATAAAAAACTAGTCAAGACGCACATGGACCGAGTAGTTTAGAAACTGAAACCATTTTTTCCCGAAACATTGTGCATCATTTAAAACGATTTGCGGCAATTGTAGCCCGGTGAGGAGCGTTGGCGAACCGTGTCCTATTCAAGCGTTGAGCAACTGGCGATGACGCCTGCAAGAACGCGCCTGCTGCTGCTTGGACTGGCCTGTTTGGCGGTTTGGGCGGCGTTCTGGGCGCTTCTCGGCTTCGACTTCTGGTATGTCGGCGCGACGTGCCTTTTCTTCGCGTTGCTCGCCGCGTGGCGGATCGATGCGGCAACCCGCGAAATCCTGCGCCGACGCGCTGAAAACGAGAAGAATCCGCCGCGCCGCGGCGACGGCTTCTCTCAAATCTAAGGGCGCGTCGCCTGCGCAACGGCCCCCCGTGGCTCAATCCAGGCCAAGGCCGAGCCCATTGTGGGCAAAGCCTGAAAATGCCGATATTTCCGTGCATTTCGAGCCCGTTCCAGGCTAAAATCAGCGCCTGCGAATCATGGGCTATATCGGCCCCTTACGAACAGGCGAAATGACCGAAAAAGACAATCAGAACGACCCTGCGGAATATGGCGCCGGGTCCATCCGTGTGTTGCGCGGCCTCGACGCGGTGCGCAAGCGCCCTGGCATGTATATCGGCGACACGGACGACGGCACCGGCCTCCATCACATGGTCTATGAGGTCGTCGACAACGCCATCGACGAGGCGCTCGCCGGCCATGCGACCGCCGTCACCGTGACGCTCAACGCCGACGGCTCCTGCACCGTCACCGACAATGGCCGTGGCGTTCCCACCGACATTCATCATGAGGAAGGCGTGTCGGCGGCGGAAGTCATCATGACGCAGCTGCATGCCGGCGGTAAGTTCGACCAGAACTCCTACAAAGTCTCCGGCGGTCTGCATGGCGTCGGCGTTTCCGTCGTCAATGCGCTTTCCGTCTGGCTGAAACTGCGTGTCTGGCGGGGCGGCAAAGAGCACTTCATGGAGTTCGCCAATGGCGATGCGGTCGCGCCGCTCATCGTCGTCGGCGATGCGCCGATCGTGGACGGCAAGGCCAAGCGCGGCACGGAAGTGACGTTTCTCCCTTCGCCCGTGACCTTCACGATGACCGAGTTCGACTATGCGACGATCGAGCATCGTTTGCGCGAACTCGCTTTTCTCAATTCCGGCGTGCGGATTCTGCTCACCGACGCGCGTCACGCCGAAATCAAGCGCGAAGAGCTTTTTTACGAAGGCGGGCTGGAGGCTTTCGTGCGCTGGCTCGACCGCGCCAAATCCCCGCTCGTCTCGGCGCCGATCCTCATGCATGGCCAGCGCGAGCACATCAACGTCGAAGTCGCGCTCTGGTGGAACGACAGCTACCACGAAAACGTCCTGGCCTTCACCAACAACATCCCGCAGCGCGACGGCGGCACGCATCTCGCGGGCTTTCGCGCCGGGCTGACGCGCCAGATCACCGGCTACGCCGACTCTTCGGGCCTCACCAAACGCGAGAAGGTCGATCTCACCGGCGATGATTGCCGCGAGGGGCTGACCTGCGTGCTGTCGGTGAAAGTTCCGGACCCGAAATTCTCGTCGCAGACGAAGGACAAGCTCGTCTCGTCCGAGGTGCGGCCGGCGGTCGAGAACATCGTCAACGAGTTGCTTGGCCAATGGCTGGAGGAACATCCGGCGGAGGCGAAGAACATCGTCTCCAAGGTCGTGGAGGCGGCCGCCGCGCGCGAAGCCGCGCGCAAGGCGCGCGAACTCACGCGCCGCAAGGGCGCGCTCGATGTCGCCAACCTCCCCGGCAAGCTCGCCGACTGCCAGGAGCGCGATCCGGCGAAATCCGAACTCTTCATCGTCGAGGGCGACTCGGCCGGCGGCACGGCCAAGCAGGGCCGCAATCGCGAGTATCAGGCGGTGTTGCCGTTGCGCGGCAAGATCCTCAATGTCGAACGGGCGCGTTTCGACAAGATGCTGTCGTCCGAGCAGATCGGCACGCTCATCACCGCGCTCGGCACCGGCGTCGGCCGCGACGAATTCAACGCCGACAAGCTGCGCTATCACAAGATCATCATCATGACCGACGCCGACGTCGACGGCGCCCATATCCGCACGCTGATCTTGACCTTCTTCTACCGGCAGATGCCGGAGCTGATCGAGCGCGGACATATCTTCATCGCGCAGGCGCCGCTCTACAAGGTGACCAAGGGCAAGTCGACGCAATATCTCAAGGACGAGCGCGCGCTCGAAGACTATCTCATCGACAGCCTGTTAGAGGGCGCCGTGCTGCGCACGGGTTCGGAAGATCGCGCCGGCGCCGATCTGCGCAAGGTGCTCGATGACGCGCGCGCCTTCCGCACCGTGATGATGAGCCTGCATTCGCGCTACGATCGCGCGGTCGTCGAACAAGCGGCGATGGCCGGCGATCTGACGCCGCAAACCGACGAGAACGCGGCGAACGGCTTCGCCACCGAAGTCGCGCGCCGTCTCGACGCCATTTCGGAAGAGACCGAGCGGGGCTGGTCGGGCGAAATTCGCGACGGCGGCTATGTCTTCAAGCGCACGCTTGCGCGGCGTGACGCAGGCCGTGACCCTCGACGCGGCGATGCTGAATTCGAGCGAAGCGCGCAAGCTGCATGAGCGCGCCGAGAGCCTGCGCGAAGTCTTCGCCGCGCCGGCGACGCTGATCCGCCGCGGCGACGAGGCCGCGCTTTCCGGCCCGCTCGCGCTTTACGACGCGATGAACCAGATCGGCCGCAAGGGTCTCGCCGTCCAGCGCTACAAGGGTCTCGGCGAGATGAACGCCGAGCAGCTATGGGAGACGACGCTCGACCGCGACGCGCGCTCGCTGTTGCAGGTGAAGGTGAAGGAGGCCGCCGAGGCCGACGATATTTTCGTCAAGCTGATGGGCGACGTGGTGGAGCCGCGGCGCGAATTCATTCAGGAGAATGCGCTGAGCGTCGCGAATTTGGATGTGTGAGGCCTTTTCGGCGGGATGCAGCGACTGTCATTCCCGACGCTTCGCTTAAGGCGAAGCGATCGGGAATCCAGAACAGCACCCATGATATTTGTTGTAGCTTTGGATTCCCGATCAGGCCTTCGGCCTGTCGGGAATGACACGCTCGAAAAGCTTCGCACGGCCCGTTTCGGTTACGCGGCATTGCTCGAAAACGGGTTGAATTATGGAGCAGAGGGAGCCTGTCACGCACAGTGCCTACTTCACCGCCGGCCTTGACGCCGACCCAGAACTTGCCAGCGCCATTCGCGGCGAGTTACGCCGACAGCAAGATTGCATCGAGCTGATCGCTTCCGAGAACATCGTCTCGCGTCTTGTGCTCGAGGCGCAGGGCTCCATCCTCACCAACAAGACCGTCGAAGGCCTCCCCTATGCGCGCTATTACGGCGGCGCGGCGTTCGCCGACGCGATCGAAGCGCTCGCCGTCGAACGCGCGAAGCAACTCTTCAAATGCCGTTTCGCCAATGTGCAGCCGCATTCGGGCTCCAACGCCAACGCCGGCGTGTTTCTTGGCCTGTTGAAGCTCGGCGATACGATCCTGTCGATGAATGTCGCCGCCGGCGGGCATATCAGCCACGGCCATCCCGCGACGCTCACAGGCCGCGACTATAAAATCGTCACCTATGGAGTCTCCCGCGAAACCGAGCTCATCGAGCTTGACGAAGTGCGCGATCTCTCGCGCCGCCATGCGCCGCGCATGATTATCGCCGGCGGCTCGGCCTATCCGCGCGCGATAGATTTCGCCGGGCTGCGCGCCATCGCCGACGAGGTCGGCGCCTTCCTCATGGCCGACATGGCGCATTTCGCTGGGCTTGTCGCAACGGGCCTCTACCCCGATCCCCTGCCCCATGCGCATGTCGTGACGACCACGACTTATAAGTCCCTGCGCGGCGCGCGCGGCGGCATGGTTCTGTGGAACGACGATAGCTTAAGCGGCAAGATCAACGCCGGCATATTTCCCGGCGTGCAGGGTTCCGTCCTGCTGCATGGCGTCGCCGGCAAGGCGGCGTGTCTGGGCGAAGCGCTGCGGCCCGAATTCAAAGCGTATAACAAGGCCGTGATAGAGAACGCACAAGCGCTCGCAAGCGCATTGGCGAAAGCCGGTCTTCGCATCGTTACGGGCGGCACGGACATGGGGCTGATGCTGGTCGATCTCGCGGCGCGCGGCCTTACCGGCGACGTCGCCGCAAAAGCGCTGGAGCGCGCCGGACTCGCCGTCAATAAAAACATGATCCCCTTCGATCCGCGTCCGCCCGAGGCGCCCTCCGGCCTGCGCCTTTCCAGCAACGCCGGCACGACGCGCGGCTTTGGCGTAGCCGAATTCGAGCTTATCGCCGAATGGATCGACCGTGTGCTGCAGAGCCCGGCGGATGCGCCGCTGCTGGAGGCGATCCGCAAAGATGTCGAAACGCTATGCGCGAAACATCCGATCTATCCGATCGCGCCGTGACGGCGCCCGCTCTTCGCCTTCTCGTCTGCGTCGGGCCGAATTGCGACGCGCAAGGCAGAGGCCGCGCGCTGCTGGCGGCGGTTGAAGACGCGCTGGCAAGCTCCTTCCCCGAAGAACTCGCTACCGGTCGTCTCACAGTCGCGACGCGCGACTGCCTGCGGCATTGCACGCGCGATCCGGTCGTGCGCTTCGAGCCATCGGGCGACGCCTTCTCGAACCCCGCTCTCGACGATCTCCTGCGGCTCATCGGCGAGTCGCTGCGCGCATAGCGGCCGCGCGCCTTCAATAGGCGGCCCGGCGCTTGGCGAATGATTGGGCTTATCCAATGCGCCCGGATATGAGATAGTTCATTAAGGTTAGGACCAGCGACGGGATTGCCGAAGTCGCTCCTATCGCCAAGAATGCCGCGCCAAGAATGGCGAAAAAAAATTTCATGCCGGCTGGAGCCAATCGAACATCATCACGGAGGATTGTCATGCGCCGCCTTTTCATAGTTTCAGCACTGCTCGCAATCTTTGGCGCTGGGCCGGCGATGGCTCAGGGCACCGCGCAGGAGCGCTCCGATTGCATGGGAGACGCCATCAGATTTTGCAGCTCGGACATTCCCTTCGTCGAGGAGATAGAATCCTGCCTGCGTTCGAATATGGCCCGGCTCAGCGGCGCGTGCCGAAGAGAATTCGCCGGCCCGACGAACAGCACCAAGCTCACCGAAAGCCATTTTCAATAAGCGGTCGCGATCCGGGACGCGCGGGCGCGCTCGGCGCCCCGCCGCCTCTAGCTCATATGCCAGCCGTGGCTAACGACGATTGACTCGCCTGTCATCGCATTCGTCTTGAATGCGGCAAGCATCAGCGCGACTTCGGCGATGTCCTCGACCTTTGTGAATTGCTTGTCCACCGTCTCGCGAAGCAGGATGTCGTTGATGACCTCTTCCTCGCTGACGCCAAGCTCCGCGGCCTGTTCGGGAATCTGTTTCTCGACGAGCGGCGTCATCACAAAGCCGGGGCAAATCACATTCGCCCGCACATTATGCTGCGCGCCCTCCTTCGCCATCGTGCGCGCGAGGCCAAGAATGCCGTGCTTCGCCGCGACATAGGCCGATTTCAGCGGCGAAGCCTCATGACTATGCACCGAGCCCATGTAAATCAGCGCGCCCGATCGCTGCGGATACATATATCGCACGCAAGCTTTCGTCGTGAGAAAGGCGCCGTCCAGATGGATCGCCATCAGCTTCTTCCACTCCGAGAAAGGAAATTCCTCGATCGGATGCACGATCTGGATGCCGGCGTTCGACACGAGAATGTCGATGGTTCCGAACCTCCCGGCCGCCAATTCGGCGCCGGCGTTCACCTGCTCTTCGTCTGAAACATCCATGCCGACGCCAATCGCGATGTCCTCGCCCGCCAGCGACGCAGCCGTCGCCTTGGCGGCGTCGAGATTGAGATCGGCGATGACGACGCGCCCGCCCGCTTCGACAAAGCGCTTCGCAATTCCCTGGCCGAGGCCGCTCGCCGCGCCTGTCACCAGCGCAACCTTGCCGTTGAGTTCCATTGTGGATCGTCCTCAGGCTTCCATGATGCCTTGGACGACTTACCGGGCTCGGATGTCAGGTCGGCGACAATAGCAAAGGTTCAGCGGCGAAGCTTACGCAGCCATCCCGCGAGCCGCGTCCTGATGGCGCCGACGTCGATCTTCTTGGCCGCGTCAAAGCCGATGTCCTGCGCCAGCGTTGCAGTAGGGCCGGTCGCGGCGGCGGGGGCCGCGCCGCCGATCGACGGTTCCGAGAAGAACCGCGCGAGGATGCGGACGATGACATAGAAGGTCGGCGTGAAGACGAGGCCGAATAGGGTGACGCCTATCATGCCGAAGAAGACCGCCGTGCCGAGCGACTGACGCATTTCCGCGCCCGCGCCTTCCGCGACCGCCAGCGGCAGAACGCCCAGAATGAAGGCGAGCGACGTCATCAGAATCGGACGCAGCCGCGTCCGCGCGGCGGTAACGGCCGCGTCGAATTTGGATTGTCCCGCCTCTTCAGCCTGCTTGGCGAATTCGACGATAAGAATGGCGTTCTTCGCGGCGAGACCGACCAGCACCACGAGGCCGATTTCGACAAGGATGTTGCGATCGAGCCCGCGCGAAACGACGCCGAGCATCGCCGCGAGAATGCACATCGGCACGATAAGAATGACGGAGACCGGCAGCAGCAGGCTCTCGTAGAGCGCCGCGAGCAGCAGGAAAACGAAAACCACGGCGAGGCCGAAGGCGAGCGCCGCCGTATTGCCCGCGAGCTTCTCCTGCAAGGCGATTTCGGTCCATTCGAAGCCGAACCCCTGCGGCAGCTTTTCCGCCGCCAGTTTCTCGACCGCCGCGATCCCCTGTCCCGAGGAGAAGCCGCGCGCGAGATTGAGCTGAACTTCCGCCGCCGGGTAGAGATTGTATCGCGGCACGCGAAACGGGCCCGTCGTGTCGCGGAATGTGGCGACGGCGCCGATGGGCACCATCGCGCCGGAGGCGCTACGCGTCTTCAGATTGGCGATGTCGCGTAGCGTGAGGCGATAGGGATTATCCGCCTGCGCCATGACGCGATAGGTGCGGCCGAGAATGTTGAAGTCGTTGACGAAGGTGGAGCCGAGATAGACCGACAGGGTCTCGAAGACCCGCCAGATCGGAACCCCAATGAGTTCCGCCTTGGTGCGATCGACGTCAGCGAAGATTTGCGGCGTGCGCGCGTTGAACAGCGTGAAGGCTTGGGTAAATCCAGGCGTTTGAGACGCCGATCCTGCGAGCGCCCAAGTCGCGCCTTCGAGCGCCGGCAGGCTGCGGCCCGTGCGATCCTGCACATAGCCCTTGAGGCCGCCGCCCGTGCCGATGCCGGGAACCGAGGCCGGCGCCAGCACGAAAGCGAAGGCGTCGGTCAATTTCGAGAGCCGCTCATATAGGTCGGCTTGAATCTGCGCCGCCGAAAGCCCTTGCTTCGCGCGTTCCTCGAATGATTGCAGCGTGACGAAAATGACGCCGGTGTTCGGCGCATTGGTAAATGTCGCGCCGTCGAAGCCCGTGAAAACCACGCTCGCTTGTACGCCCGGACGCTTCAGAATGATGTCCGTCGCCTCCCGCATGACTTTGTCCGTGCGCTCCAGCGTCGCCCCGGGCGGCAACTGGAAAGCCGCAATGAGATAGCCGCGGTCGAGTTGCGGGATCAGCCCCGTCGGGGTCCGAAGCAGCAGATCGAAGGCGAAGAAAATGAGAATGGCGTAGACGCCCAGCATAACGACGCCGAGGCGCACGAAACGCGCCGTCGCCTCGCCGTATTTCGTCGAGAGCTTGTCGAAACCGGCGTTGAAGGCGCCAAAGAAGCGTCGCAGCGGCGCGGCCGCCCAGTTCAGCCGGTGGTTCTTCTCATGATCCTCCGCCGCATGCGGCTTCAACAAGATCGAAGCCAGCGCCGGCGAGAAAGTCAGTGAAACGAAAGCCGAGATCAGCGTCGCGCTGGCGATGGTGATCGCGAACTGCTTGTAGAAGGCGCCCTGCAAGCCGCTGATGAATGCGGTCGGGATGAAAACGCCGCACAGCACGAGCGCGATGGCGATGAGCGCGCCGCCGACCTCGTCCATCGTCTTATGCGCCGCTTCCTTCGGCGAAAGCCCCTGCGCCAGATAGCGCTCGACATTTTCGACGACGACGATCGCGTCATCCACGACGATGCCGATCGCGAGCACGAGGCCAAACAGCGACAGCGTGTTGAAGCTGAGCCCGACCGCCTTCATGACGGCGAAACTGCCGATCAAGGAGACGGGGATCGCCGCCACGGGGATGATCGCCGCGCGCCAAGTCTGCAGGAACAGAATCACGACGAGAACGACGAGAACGATCGCCTCCAGCAGCGTGTGGACGACCTCGTCGACGGACTGCTGAATGAATTCCGTTGGATTATAGACGACCGAATAGTCGACGCCCGCCGGAAAATCCTTCTTGAGCCGCTCCATCTCACGCTTTATCGCCTCGGCCGTTTGCAAGGCATTGGAGCCCGGCCGCTGAAAGATGCCGAGCGCCGTGGCGACATCGTGATTGAGATAGGCGTTGAGCGTATAATCCTGCGCGCCGAATTCGATCCGCGCGACGTCGCGCAGATGGATATCGCCGTCCGCATCGGCGCGAATGACGATGTCGCCGAACTGCTCCGGCGTGCTGAGGCGCCCCAGAGTTTGCACCGATAGCTGAAAGGCGCCGGATGAAGCGGCGGGCGGCTGGTTGACGGCGCCCGCCGCCACCTGAAGGTTCGCGGCGCGCAGGGCGGCGACGATGTCGCCCGCCGTCAGATCGCGCGCTTCGACTTTCGCCGGATCGAGCCAGACGCGCATCGAATAATCTCTCGCGCCGAATACGCGCGCGTCGCCCACGCCTTCGATACGCGCGATCGCGTCCTTCACATTGAGCGTCGCATAGTTGGAAATATACTGCTGGTCGCGCGAGCCGTCGGGCGAAAGCAGATGCACGACCATCATCAGGTCAGGCGACGCCTTCTTCACGACGATGCCGAAGCGCGCCACCTCCTCGGGGAGGCGCGGCGTCGCGATGGCGACGCGGTTCTGCACGAGCACCTGCGCAATGTCGATATTCACGCCGGGCTTGAATACGACATCGATCGACACGCGTCCGTCGCCCGTCGATTGCGACGTGATGTAGAGCATGTCGTCGACGCCATTGACCTCCTGTTCGATCGGCGAAGCGACCGTCTCCGCGATAACCTCGGCCGAGGCGCCGGGATAGGTGGCGCTGATGTTCACCGTCGGCGGCGCGATCTCGGGATATTCCGAAACAGGCAGCGCGCCCTGCGCGATCGCGCCCGCGATGGTCAGGAGCACGGAGAGCACCGCCGCGAAGATCGGGCGCTCGATGAAGAAATGTGAGATGCGCATCCGGTCCGCCGCTTTTATCTGTCGCTCAGCTCGACGGGCGATTCTTTAATCGCGCCGTCTTTGGGCTGCACCGATGCGCCAGGCCGCACAAAGGGATTGGCGAGCCCGGCGACGACGACTCGATCCTTGGCGTCGAGACCGGACTCGACCACTCGCAGGCCTCGGTGAAAGGAGCCGAGCGTCACCGATTTCGCAATGACCTTGTTGTCGTCTGAGACGACATAGACGGTCTTGCTCGTCTGATCGGACACGACAGCGGCGTCGGGGATCAGCAAGGCGGGGACGTCGCCGCCATAAAGGCGCAGGCGGCCGAATGTCCCCGGCGTGAGAAACAAGTCCTTATTGTCGAGAATGGCCCGGCCGCGGATCGTGCCCGATCGGCGATTGATCTGATTGTCGATAAAATCCATGACGCCCGTATGTTTCCATTCGGCTTCATCCGCGAGACGAACGGAGACGGGGTTCTTGAATTCCCGCGAGGAGCGCTTCTGATCGTTAGCCGCGAGCCGCGCATAGCGAATGTAATCGGCTTCCGAAGCGTCGAAGACGAAATGGATGGGGTCGAGCGTCACGATCGTCGTCAGCAGCGTGGCGTCCGCCTGACCGCCTTGAACGAGATTGCCCGGGTCGACGCGACGATCCGACACGCGACCGGAGATCGGCGCGCGCACTTGCGTCCATTCGAGATTGAGCTCGGCGTTGCGAAGCGCCGCTTCGGCGCTGAGGACTTGCGCCTTGGCGATCTCGTGGCTGGCCTTGCGCTGATCCACGTCACGGATCGTGATGGTGCGCCCCTGCGTCATTTCCTGCGCGCGGGCGAAATCGCGCGCCGACACGACGGCCTGCGCCTGCGCCCGGGCGAGATCGGCGCGCGCGCTGTCCACGGCGATCTGATAGGGGCGCTGGTCGATGACGAAGAGCACGTCGCCGGCCTTGACGATCTGGCCGTCGGCGAAATTGATCTTCTCCAGCGCGCCTGAGACCCGCGCGCGGACTTCGACCTGCTTCAAGGCCTCGAAACGGCCGGTATATTCGTCCCAACGCGGGATGGTCTTGGCCAGAGGACGAGAGACGACGACCTCCGGCGCCGGACCTTGCGCCATCGCGCCGGCGGTCCAATAGGCCATGAGAAACGCCGCGGCCAGCGTTTGGCGTAACAGATGCAAACCCCTCACATGACCATCGCCGCCGCGCGCGGCCAAGCAAGCCCAAATTGTCATCTCACCTCCTGCGCTTCGACATTGAACCGACCGTTCTTGACCAGTTCATAACGTATCGATGAATCATGGACAGCCACATTTCGCAGCAAAATAGCGCGCCGGGGACGCCCGGCTGCGCAGGCGCACCCGACGACGAAATCTGGCCCAGCCCAGACACAGATGGGGTCTTGCGGCGCCCTCCCGCAACCCCACAAGGAAAGGACGGCGTCCGTCTCCTACGTCCCGGCCTGCGCCAAGGCCGCTGATGGATGGCGACTTCGTCTCAAAGAAGAATTATTCCAGGGAGAGCTTCGCCGCATTTTGCGGTGGCGTCGATCAACTCCTCGAGCGCCTCGATCGCGACCGCCCACTGTCGCAAGTCATGCATCGCAACTGGGCGCCGCCCGCCATTGACGACGTCGATCACTTGCGAGAAGTCTTCGCATCAAATTCACGGCGGGCTTTGCCTTGCAAGCAGCGCCGCTTCGGCCATAAGCGAAGCGTCTCGAATGGTCCCCAGGCAAATCGGCCTTTGTCGAGCGCGAAGTCGCCGTCGTCGACATATTCGGCGACAAGCTCGGAAACTTTCCGCCATTCATCCGGCGTCGGCGCTTCCCAAATGGCTTCGGGCTCGCGCTCGTCACTGGCGACGGCGAAGATCGCTTGAACGATAGCAGGATGCGTATGCCGGTTTTCGCTCCATCCGACCGGCGGCGGGATTCGAGAGCATATCCCATTGCTCATCGTCGCCTCCTCGGCTTGTCTCGCCCGGCGCGAGGCGCGCCGTTGCACAGAATAGCATGTCAGCGCATGAAACCGAAGCCGTCTTTCCCAAATCCATCTATCAGGAGCAGCAGCGCCTTGCCTCGGAATTCGAGTAGGAGCACCATCGGCTCTCCGTGGCGTCCATCTGGGCGACGACGGCCAGTCTCCAACAGCGCAGGCAGACCATGAATACCGCCAATCTTCAACTTGAGGGCCTTTATGTCGTCATCTCCGCCCTGCTTGTCGCGATGCGCGAAAAGGGAGTTTTCGACGAAAGAGAGATGGATCGAATCCTGGCGGACGCCGAGACGGCTCTGGCGTGCGACCCAAATCGTCCTGCCGAACTTCGTGGCGCGAATGTGGACGCGATCTGCTTTCCCGCCCGCTTCCTGAGGCAAGCGCTACAGGCCTCATCTGAAGGCCGGGGCAACTCTTTCGCCCAACTCGCTTCGCGTGTCGGGCAAACGAAGCGGAGCGTTGAGCCTTAGGAGTATGGGAGCGTGAACAACGCAACTGGTCGCCGAGTCGGCCGAGCGGGATCGCTTGCACTCGCAAAAATCGAATGCCTGCGCTCGAGGCGGCATTATTGGTTCTTCGATGACGGAACGTTTATGACTCGTCCTCCGCGTCGTGAGGAGCGCAAAGGAGCGGCAGGCACAACATACTAATGAACCATGTAAAGACGCCGGCTATGCAATTGCTCCAGACCGGACTGCCTATGACGCATCCAATTAGGAACGCCGTCACCGCCAATAAAAAGCTGAACCGCAAGAATTTGCAGCAGAACGCGTCTTCTTCGGCAGATTCGAGCGCGTCACCGTTTGCCATGCTTTCGCTTTCGGCCCCGAAGGCGACCGGACGATCCTTGAACGAGGAACGATTCGGCGAAGCTTCAATGGCATAGCCGATCAGCCCCGCGAACAGCCAAACTATCGCGAATTTTGGATAGCCGTGGACTGTTGCTAGTGCGAGCGCAGTCGCACATCCGACAACAAAAAAGTCCAGGATTGTGTTGATCCGCCTATGAGCGTCGGCGTAACTGGCGATCATGGGAATAGCCTGCGCACAAGCGGTTTCTTCCGGCTCGATTAGGTAACGCCGACGAAGAGTGAAACTAGGGTTGTCTTTTAAAAAATTGAACGGCGCAGGGAATGATCGGCATTCGATCGCGGTGAGTATTGGGCGGTAGCCCTGCCAGCGATGGCGAGGCCGTTTCTATGTGAGGGAAATCTACACGGTTAGAGGTTGATGTCGGCTACGTTCGGCGCCGCTATTGACGGTGTAAATTCGGAGTTCTCGCGAGCGCCGCCGGATGGAGAGCCATCACTTTGCGCATGGCGCGTTGTGCGCGCACGCACTGCAAGTCGCTTGCAGAGCAAATTATCTGTCTACGACGCCGCCGGCCAGGAATTCGGTTGCTCCACCCGGCGCTGGGCGAAGGCATGATCGTCCGGCTATAGGAGCAATCGTCCAGATAGATGCCGACGCCGCGTCCCAATGGAAATTCTAGGCGAGGCGACCCATGAACGATTACGTAAACCTCTCGGAAGCTGAGTTGATCGAACGGCTTCAGGCCATGATGCCCAAAAGAGGTCAAAACACCGATTTTGGCGTTCAAGACTATGCGGAGCGCGTGCAACTCATCGAAGAGCTGGAGACGCGCAGCGACGACTGGCATGAGCGACTCGCGGCGCGTGTTCGACAGAAGGCGCGCGACAGCGAAGAGCGCAGCGCGGACGCTTAATGTGTCGCAGCGCGAAGATCGGCGATCGTCGGAGGGCGGGATGCGCCGGCATTGGTCGTCATCAGAGGTAGCGCCGAAAATGACATTTCTGCCTACCGACAGTCCGCCAGCGTGTTACCTAGAAAGCAGCAGCCAGCCCTACGCTTATTTCATAACTTGTTGATTATACTGGCGCGCCCGAAGGGATTCGAACCCCTGACCTCTGCCTTCGGAGGGCAAAATACAATAATTGAATACCAATAATGTCAACCGCTTAAAGCTGGTCAGAAAGTGATGCTCGTATTTTGTGAATTTTCATCCTCTTGCTTCTATACCGTTTTCTGGCCTTCAGAAGGGTAAAGGTCAAGATAGGTCCCTGCCCTCTCCTACCGCTCTAGCCCGCCGTTGGTTCGATCAAAGGCTCACATCCGAACTGCATTCCAAACCCTCGGTCGCTATTCAAGTTACCGCAGTCGGCTATCTCAATTGTGCGTGTCGCGCCCCAGATACATACCCGGCCTCCGTCGTCCGTACGTCCGCGTAGGGTCTTACGCCTCGCCAGTCAGGAACTGCTTGGCCCGCTCGTTCAAGGCCGCATTGGCCCGTTTCTCGGCCTCAGCTTGGATAAAGACCGGCTGGCGCAGGCGAAGTACCGGTTGCTTGTCGGGCTCCTTGACGAACGCCTTCAATGCGGCGTCTTTGCGCCCTTGGCGCCGGTCCATTCGTAAAAGCCCGACGCCGGAATGATGCAGCGGCGCGACTTGAAGACCGATCAGAACATGGGCTTCTCGGCGACAGTCTCGGCGCGCAGCGCTCAAGCGCCGGCTTCTCGCGCCCCGCCCCTCCGACGATCGCCGATCTTCGCGCTGAGCGTCCAGACAGCCCAACGATGTCATTTCTTCCCGAAATAACGCCGTCTGATGAAGGCCGAGAGGCTTTCTCCGTCCATCGCCAGTTGTCGGGCGTGCAGCGCTTTCGCGTCCGCCAGCACGCTCTCGGCCCACTCCTTGATCTCCGCTGCTTTCGTAGCGGCGCGATCGCGTAGCCTGGTGATCTCGGCGATGTGCTCGCGCGCGACGGCGAGTTCGCCAGCGGCTGCTTCAGCCGCCTTGGCTGCCTGCGCGAGCTCTGCGCCTAATTTGTCGCGCTCTCCGGCCAATTTGTCGCGCTCCGCGGTTAGCCCTTCCATCTGATTCCGCGCAGCCGCGAGGTCTTTGGCCGCGGCCTCCGCCTGTGCGCCGACAGCGGCACGCTGGCTGGAAAGCTCGCGGATCTCATCGCGCGCGTGGGCGAGCTCCTTGTTAGTCGTCTCGGCCGCCGAACTCTTCTGCGCAAGCGCCGTCGCGAGCCGCTCCTTTTCGCCGGAGAGCGTCTCTATTGTCGCACGCGCGGCTGCGAGCTCTGTTGCGGCCACCTCTTCCGCGGCGCGCGCCTCGGCCAGAGCGGCGGAGGTTTGCTCGTATTTCGCGTGGGCGGCGGCGAGTTCCTGCTCGGCGGCCGCAGCCCGCGCCTGTTCTGGCGTTTGCTTATTTGCTTCGATCGAAGAGTCAGGCGCCTGCCCGCTCAGACCCGGCGCAGCGGCCGAGCCCGCAGGCGCCGGTATTTCCGGAGGGTTGGCCCTCGGCTGCTCCTGATCCTGCTGCATTATCGGGAGCCTAGCCACGCCGTTCGGACGCGTCAACGCGCACATGGATTGTGTGTCAGCGGCAAATGATATGTCCGGGCCATCCGCGGCTTGACGATCTTCGCGATTAACAGGTCCCCGCGGCCTGGGTCCGTTGCACCGGCCTACGCGCGCATCACGGCGAGATCGTCTTTCACGCCCCGCGCGCGCGCGCCATAAACGCCCTTTATGGCGCTCATCCGCTCGCGGCGCTTCGTCTGCTCGAAATGCGGGTCGCGGGACGTTTATCTCATGCCCGACTGGCCGCAGCATCGAGCGGGCGGCGCGTGACGAACAAGGGAAGCGACCATACGCGCATAGCGGTCGACGTCATCGACCTTGAAGGTCACGCCGTGCCGACAGGCTTCACCCCGAGAATCTCCGCGCGCCGCTTCCAGCACTCCAGCGAGAACGCCCGGTAAATCTCCCGGTCGCCGTCTTCAAAGCCCTTGCCATTGGCGACGACCACGGCGACCGCCGCCCGAATGCGGACGGTGAGAGCAAGCGCAAAGTCGACATCGTTAAGAGCGCCATGCTCGGCGACGAAGGCGCGCGCCATCGGCTCGACCAGCTCGCGAATGCGGGCGGCGGCGCGCTCGTCGTCGGCGGGCAAGAACATAACCGGTTACCATTATCCTTCACCTTCGGAACGATGACAGACGTCGCCCCGTCCAGCCATCTGGCTTTATGGTCATTGCGCGCGTCAACCAAAGTAGGAAGCGCGCGCTCAGATCCCGTCAGGCCTGCTATGTTCACACCTGTGTGGACGCTTCACTCAGCATCTTTCATGGGCAGAGCTCCACCGGCTCGCCGACTTGATCGGTCGGCCGCGCAATCTCGCCACGCGCTACAACATCGCCCCCACAACGAGGATAGAGGTCATCCGCCCTGCGGCGGGCGGCGATGAGCTCACGCCCATGCGCTGGGGGCTTTTGTGCCCGCCTGGTGGAAAAAGCCGCTCAGCGAGCTCCCCTCGACATTCAACGCACGGGCCGAGACGGTCGCCGAGAAACCGATGTTCCGATCCGCCTTCAAATCGCGCCGTTGCGTCATTCCGGCGTCGGGCTTCTATGAATGGACGAGCACGCCGGGCGCGAAGACGCCGCGTTATTTCAGCGCACCAGATGGCCGCCCGCTCGCCTTCGCCGCGCCGCGGGAGAACTGGCGCGACCCTGAGAGCGACGCCAAGGTCGAACTCGGCGACGATCATCGTCGGTGCCGCGAATGAATGGATGCGCCGCTTTCACGATCGCATGCCCGTCATTCTCGACTGGCGCGATGTGGGCTCCTGGATGACGGGCGACGATGCGAGGGCGCGATTGCGGCCGGTGCCAGAGGATGCTCTGCAGGAATGGATCGTCTCGCCTCGCGTCAACCGCTCGGGCGTCGGCGACGATGATGCAACGATGATCGAGCGCTCAACGACCGGGGTAATGAAAGAGTCTGCGTAGCGCCATTTTCGGAACCTCCGTCGAGGCTCCCTACTCGCGGGATTGGGGGAGGAAAGCGAGCTGATTCCACTCCTCTCCCTTGCAGTTGCGCTATTTCTTGCTCATGCGCCGTGCGACTTCGCTTCTGACCCGTTTCCATAAATCGATGACGCGCGGTTTCGCCCAATCGAAGAAGGCCTTACCCCATTTCAATGCAAGGTGCCCTGCTGTTTTCACCAAATCGACCGCTCGGTCGAACCAGGGCAATAACGGGCTGTCCGGCGGGATTTTCGCCCGCACCCAGGCGACCCAATCGCTGATGATCTGCGAAACCGCGCGCCACAATACCCCCCACGGATCTTCAACTGGCGCATGCTCCATCGCATCGCGTAAACGGGCTAATTCCGCGGCGATCTCGGCCCTCTTGCGGCGCTCTTCGTCGAGCTGGCGCGAAAGCTCATTGGCGTGCGCAGCCTCCTGCTCCGCGCGATGCTCGTTGTCCTCGGCCTTCTTAGCGTTATGCCGCGCGTCCAGCAGGTCGGCGGCGATTTCTCGAGTTCGAACTCGTCTACTTGAAGCGCCATGGCCTCGTATTGAGAAAGCAGGTTGTCGCGCTGCTCGGTCACATCGCGCAGGAGCGCGAGTAATTCTTCGCGCTCCAGTTTTTCGTGCTCAACGTCGGCGGCGGCCCTGGGAATGCGATTGTCGGACAACTTCACCTCCAAGCAACTCTTTAGCCAATCACACCGCCGCAACTTGTGAGAGCAAGACTAGCCGCTGCGACCAAAGTTGTTAGGTAATGCGGCCGAGCTTGCTGTCCAACTGTAGCGCGTCGGTTCGAATTTCGCTTTGCGCCATTTGCAGACCTTCAGCCACGCGCCAGAAGCCGGCAAGGCCAGGCTCGTCGCGTCGGATAACCCTTAGCTTTCTGCTTAGGTCGAGAACGGCGGCATCTCGATTTTGGCTTTAGGTTCGATCTCCGCTTGCCGGAGCCGCAGAGAATTGACGACGACGCTGACCGACGACAGCGCCATCGCCGCGGCAGCGATCGTCGGCGATAAGAGTAGCCCGAAGGTCGGATAGAGCGCGCCGGCCGCAATAGGGACGCCAGCGGCGTTATAGAAAAACGCGAAGAACAAATTCTCGCGAATGTTGCGCATTGTCGTCTTGGAGAGGCGCCGGCCGCGAACGATTCCCCTGAGATCGCCCTTCAACAAAGTCACCCCCGCGCTCTCAATCGCGACATCGGTTCCGGTTCCCATGGCGATACCGACATCAGCGGCGGCCAAGGCGGGCGCGTCATTCACGCCGTCTCCCGCCATGGCGACGATTCGACCCGCCTCGCGAAAACGGCTCACGACTTTGCTCTTGTCCTCAGGGAGGATTTCAGCTTCGACTTCGGTTATTCCGAGACGCTTTGCAACGGCGCGCGCCGTTGTCCAATTGTCGCCGGTCAGCATCACGACGGCGACTCCATCTTCACGCAGCGATTGCAGCGCGTCGAGCGTCGTCGGTTTGATCGGATCGGCGATACCGATGACGCCGGAAATTTTCCCGTCGATGGCGACAAAGATCGCGGTCGCCGCCTCTTCGCGCAGGCGTTCGGCTTCGCTATCGAGCGGCATCGCATCGACGCCGAGTTCCAACAAGTAACGACGATTGCCGATCGCGATCGCTTTGCCGTCGACCCGGCCGATGACGCCCTTGCCGACAGGGGAATCGAAATCCGTCGCCTCCTTCAGCGCGAGCCCGCGTTCGGCGGCGGCCTGGACGATCGCCAACGCCAGCGGATGTTCGCTCGCGCGCTCGAGACTCGCCGCGATCGCCAATAGATCATCCTCGGCGACCCCGGTGGCGGCATGGATAGCCGTTACGCGCGGCTTGCCTTCGGTCAGCGTCCCGGTCTTGTCGACAACGAGCGTGTCGATTTTCTCGAAGCGCTCCAGCGCTTCGGCATTCTTGATGAGCACGCCATATTGAGCGCCACGCCCGATGCCCACCATCACGGACATAGGGGTCGCAAGACCAAGAGCACAGGGACAGGCGATGATGAGAACAGAGACGGCGGCGATGAGGCCATAGCTCATGCGCGGCTCCGGTCCCCACATTGCCCAGACGGCGAAGGCAAACAGCGCAATGAGGATCACAAGCGGGACGAACCAGCCTGAGACTTGATCGGCAAGACGCTGAATCGGCGCGCGGCTTCGTTGCGCGGAAGCGACCATGTCTACAATGCGCGAAAGCAGCGTGTCGCCGCCAACCTTGTCTGCGCGCATCACGAAGCTACCAGTTTGATTGAGCGTGCCGCCGATGACCTTGTCGCCGGCGTTCTTGGTCGCCGGCATGGACTCCCCGGTCACCAAGGACTCGTCGACAGAACTGCGACCTTCGAGAAGCGCGCCGTCGACTGGGACCTTTTCGCCTGGACGCACGCGCAGGCGGTCGCCGACATGAACTTGGGCTAAGGAGACTTCCTCGTCCGAGCCATCTTCCTTGACGCGCTTCGCCGTCACAGGCGCGAGATCGAGCAGCGCGCGAATGGCGCCGCCGGTCTGCTCTCTGGCGCGCAGTTCGAGAACTTGTCCAAGTAGAACAAGGACCGTGATAACCGCGGCCGCCTCGAAATAGATCGGGACAGAGCCGTCAATTTGGCGGAACGCCGGCGGGAAAAACGACGGCGCCAACGTCGCGACGACGCTGAAAATCCAGGCGACGCCCGTTCCCATGGTGATGAGCGTGAACATATTCAGATTGCGGGTCGCAAGCGACTGTCCGCCTCGAACGAAAAAAGGCCAGCCGGCCCAGAGCACGACCGGGGTCGCTAAAGCGAGCTGCGCCCAATTCGACGCTTGTGGCGCAATCAAGTGATGAAGATTGAAAAAATGGCCGCCCATCTCCAACACCAGCACCGGAGCTGTCAACGCCAGTCCCACCCAGAATCGCCTGGTCATATCGATGAGATCGGCGTTCGGTTCGGCTTCAGTTGAAGCGACCAGCGGCTCGAGCGTCATGCCGCAGATCGGGCAATTGCCGGGTCCGACCTGGCGAATCTGCGGATGCATCGGACATGTGTAGATGACGTCCGCCGCATGGGACGGGTCTTGATGCGCATCCTCGATTGTGACGCCGCCACGGGCCGTTTTCAATTCCTCATGCGAGGCGTGATCATGCCGATGCTCGTGAGCCACGCGGGTCATCCTTCCTTGCACCATCAGAGACGGCATCGTAATGGATTTAGGCATGCCATGCGCAACGTCGATCGTCGTCGCTCGCTCTGCATCCCTGCGCCGCCGCGCTTCCAGAAACGAAGCTTTCCTCCCCCGTCTCGCCACCACGCGGTCGTCAGCGGATTTTCCCACTCGGGCGATGTCGCCGTGCATGGTCACTCGGAGAGCCCCACGACGCAAAGCGATGATGGCGGAACTGCGGTCACTGGGATTCGGTCTGCCAAATTGCTCGGCGATTGTGAGCGACGCGGATTCCTTGCGTGAGGTCACGCCGCTATGAGGCCTTCGTAGCACTCCCGCGCTTGCCTATGGAGCACGGCCCGATAGCCGATTTGCTGTCGGGCCGCTCCATTATCGTCGACAGAGACTACCATATACGGGACTTCGCATTGAATATGCGTTCAATCACGAAGCTCCCTCCATCAGCGACAGACCCATACCCATTTTCCATGATGGCGGTGCCAGCACACATTATGCCTGTGTTGACCCGGGGTGCTCCAATCGCGATGCATGTGACGGCCGTGCCCGCCGGGGGCCATTCCGTGAGTTTGCGGGTCTTGCTCCTGGAGCTCTTGGGCAATCGCGGGAACGGATAGGGCCAGCATCGCCGCCAAGCCAATGGAGATTCTAAGCATTGGTCTTTCCTCCTGTGCAGATTGTTGTGCACTCTTCTATGAAGTTGCGTGGATAGTTCCTTCCAACTCCTGTTTGACCTCTCCTTTTTGAGGAAGGCCAAACCCCTTGATCAGCGCATAGATCGCCGGAATGACGACGAGCGTCAGAGCCGTCGAAGACACCATCCCGCCAATCATCGGAACGGCGATACGCTGCATAACTTCTGATCCTGCGCCCGTGCTCCAGAGGATCGGCACAAGCCCCGCCATGATCGCGACAACCGTCATCATCTTCGGCCGCACACGTTCGACAGCGCCGAGCATGATCGCCTCATGCAAGTCGGCTTTGGTGAAATCCGCCCCTTCAGCCTCGCGCTCTTTCTTGATTTCTCGCATCGCTTGGTCGAGATAAATCAGCATAACGACGCCGGTTTCGGCCGCTACGCCAGCGAGCGCGATGAAGCCCACCGCCACCGCGACGGACATGTTGAAGTTCAACCACCACATCAGCCACACGCCGCCGACCAGCGCGAAGGGCAGCGACAGCATGACAATCAATGTCTCGGTCAAGCGGCGGAAATTCAGGTAGAGCAGCAGGAAGATGATGAGCAGCGTCAGGGGCACGACGATCCGCATGCGCGCGTCGGCGCGCTCCAGATATTCGAATTGGCCGCTCCAGGTGACATAAGAGCCGGGCGGAAACTCTATCGCTTCTGTGACCAATCTGCGTGCTTCCGTAACATAGCCGCCAAGATCGCGGTCCCGAATATCGACGAAGATATAGACCGCGAGCTGGCCGTTTTCAGTCCGGATCGAAGTTGGACCACGAACGAGTTCGACCCTCGCCACCTCGCCGAGCGGAACCGTCCCGCCGCCGGGCATGGCCACCAGCACTTCGCTGGCGATCGCTCTCGGATCAGAACGGAAGTCGCGCGGGTAGCGAATATTGACGCCATAGCGTTCACGCCCCTCGACCGTCGTGGTTATAGTCTCGCCGCCAAGCGCCGTCGCGATAACCTCCTGCAAGTCGCCGATCATGAGGCCATAGCGCGCGAGCATCGCGCGGTCGGGAACAATATCGAGATAATAGCCGCCGATGACGCGTTCGGCGTAGGCGCTCGAAGTTCCGGGCACGCGCTTTAGGACGGACTCGACTTGACGCGCCAGCCCCTCCATTTGCGACAAGTCGCGGCCGAAAATCTTGACGCCGATCGGCGTTCTGATCCCCGTCGCCAGCATGTCGATCCTGTTTCGGATCGGCATGGTCCAGGCGTTCGACACGCCGGGGAATTGCAGCGCCGCATCCATTTCTGCAATGAGCTTGTCGATCGTCATTCCAGAACGCCACTGATCCTTCGGCTTCAACTGGATGACGGTCTCGGACATTTCGAGCGGCGCCGGGTCGGTCGCGGTGGAAGCGCGCCCGGCCTTGCCATAGGCGGACTGGACCTCGGGGAAGGATTTGATGATGCGGTCCTGCGTTTGCAGGAGCTCGGCGGCCTTGGTGACCGAGAGCCCCGGCAGCGTCGTCGGCATGTAAAGGAGCGCGCCCTCGTTGAGAGCAGGCATGAATTCGGCTCCAAGCTGGCGCGCCGGAATGATGGTTAGCGCGAGCGCCCCCAGCGCCAGCAGAATAGTGGCCACCTTCGCTTTGAGCACCAGACTTATGATCGGCCGGTAGAGCCAGATGAGCGCGCGATTGATGGGGTTTCTCGCCTCGGGAACGATTTCTCCGCGCACGAAAACGACCATCAGCGCCGGCACGAGCGTCACGGAAAGAAGCGCCGCCGCCGCCATGGCGAAAGTCTTGGTGAAGGCGAGCGGGCTGAACAAGCGCCCTTCTTGCGCTTCGAGCGTGAAGATCGGCAAGAACGAAACCGTAATGATCAACAGGCTGAAGAACAGCGCTGGGCCAACCTCGGTCGCAGCGTCGATCAATATCTCGATGCGCCGCTTGCCGGGCTGTGCACGCTCTAGATGCTTGTGCGCGTTCTCGATCATGACGATGGCGGCGTCCACCATTGCGCCGATAGCGATGGCGATGCCGCCCAAACTCATAATGTTGGAGCCGAGTCCCAGCGCCTTCATCGCGGTGAAAGCCATTAATACGCCAACGGGAAGCATGATGATGGCGACGAGCGCGCTACGCACATGCATTAGAAAGACGACGCAGACGAGAGCGACAATGACGCCTTCCTCCACGAGTGTGCTCCTGAGCGTCTCGATGGCTGCATGAATAAGCTGGGAGCGATCGTAAACCGAGACGATCTCGACGCCCTTCGGCAAGCTTGTCGCCATCTGCGCAAGGGCCGATTTGACATTGTCGATCACTGTGAGCGCGTTAGCGCCATAACGTTGTAGCGCGATGCCGCTCGCAACCTCGCCCTCGCCATTGAGTTCCGTGACGCCACGCCGCTCGTCGGGGCCGAGTTCGATGCGCGCGACATCCTTCAGGAGAAGCGGCGTGCCGCTTTCGACGCGCAGGACAATGGTCTCCAGATCGCTCACGCCGCGCAGATAGCCGCGTCCGCGCACGATGAATTCAAATTCGGAAAGTTCGACCGTGCGACCGCCGACATCGGCATTGCTGGCGCGGATGGCGCCGCGCACTTTCGACAGCGGAATGCCGAGCGCGCGCAGTCGGTTAGGATCGACAACGACATTATACTGCTTGACAAAGCCGCCGACGCTCGCGATCTCGGCGACGCCTTCGGCCTTGGCGAGGCCGTAGCGGATCGTCCAGTCCTGGATCGAGCGCAATTCGGCGAGCGTCATTTCCTTGGCGATGAGCGCATATTGATAGACCCAGCCGACGCCGGTCGCGTCGGGACCAAGAACAGGCGTCACGCCCGCCGGCAATCTCTTACTCGCCGCGCTCAAATATTCGAGGACGCGCGAGCGCGCCCAATAAATGTCGACGCCATCCTCGAAGATGACGTAGACGAAGGATACGCCGAAGAATGAAAATCCGCGCACCACTTTGGAGCGCGGAACGGTCAACATCGAACTGGTGAGCGGATAAGTGACTTGGTCCTCGACGACTTGCGGCGCCTGGCCTGGATATTCGGTGTAGACGATCGCTTGCACGTCGGAGAGATCGGGAATGGCGTCGAGCGGCAGTGTGCGCAAGGCATAGACGCCCCCTGCGACAGCGAAGGCCGTGCCGACGAATATGAGAACAAGGTTGCGCGCCGACCACGCGATGAGACGGGCGATCACTTGCCGGCCTCCCCTTGGTCGAGAGCTCGTAACGCCGCCTTCAAATTGCTTTCGGCGTCGATGAGGAAGTTCGCGGCCGTGACGACGCGTTCGTTTTCGTTCACGCCGCTCTTGATTTCGACGAAGCCTTCGCCACGCCGGCCGATCTTGACTTCGCGCGGCTCGAATCGCCCTTCGCCCTTGTCGACAATCGCCACTTGCCGCTTGCCGGTGTCGATGACGGCGCTTTCGGGCGCGGTTAGCACCTTCTCGTTTCCGCCGGCGGCGATCTCGACCTCGGCGTACATGTCTCCCCGCAGTAGCCCGTCGGGGTTCGGCAGTTCGATCCTGACGCGCGCCGTGCGCGTCTCCATGTTGAGATGGGGATAAATCAGCGCGACCTGCCCCTTAAAGGCTCGATCGGAATAGGCCCTTGGCCGCACATCGACCTTTTGTCCGGGCTCGATCAAGGCGATGTCCCGCTCGGCGATGTCAGCCAGCACCCAGACCAGGGAATGATCGACGATGCGAAACAGCATGTCGCCCGGCGCGGCGCGCATGCCGTTAATCGCCGCCCGTTCCAGGACGTGGCCGTCTTGCGGCGCCGGCCATGTGATTACACGCGGAACGCTGCGGGCGCGCCCGATCGCTGCGACGGCGCTTTCATCGAGGCCGAGATTGACGAGCCGCCGCTTTGCCCCCTCCAGGCGCTGGGCGTCGATCCCGCCGCCACGCCGCATGTTGAGGACGGCGACATATTCCGCGGCTGCGCTCGAAAGATTCGGCCCATACACGCGCATCAGCGTTTGGCCCTTGCGAACGTAATCGCCCTCCGCAAACTTCCCGACCGATTCGATAAAGCCTTCGAAGCGCAGGGAGACGATCGAGATGCGGCGCGGGTCGAACTCGATCCTGCCCGTCGCTCGAACCGGGACGTTCAGCGTCCGGCGCTCGACGGGTTCGGAGCGAACTCCCGTCTTTTGCAGCTTTCCGGGACTGATCGCGACGGTCGTGCCGTTCTCCGCCTCGTCCTCGTAGACGGGTATGTAATCCATTCCCATCTCGTCCTTCTTGGGAACGGGCGATGTGTCGGGCAGACCCATGGGGTGGCGGTAGAAGCGCACGCGCCGCTCGCCGCCTCTCTCAGCGGCGCTTGGCGGCGGCTTGTCCTCGAAGCTGATGTCCTCACCCGCGCGCACCGGCATATAATCCTTGCCGTCCGACGTTTTCTTGGGCGTCGAGGAATAGGCTGGGCGACCGTCGGGATCCCGGTAGTAAATGATCGGGCCTGTCGTTGCAGGCGCCTTGCCCGAGATGTTAGGTCCGGCATCGCCCGGCGTTCCTGAAGGTGTGACCCATTTGAAACGTCCCTCGACCAACCAAGCGAGGCTGGCCGCGACGACGACAAAGCCCAAAAGAATAACGATGTGACGGCGAGTCATAGAGAGCCTCCCGCCAGACGTTCAAGCTCAGCGTATCTGGCTTGCTCTTCGACTTTGAGCTTAAGGATTTCGAGTTCGATCGCTCGCAGGCGTCGTTCGGCTTCCAGAGACGTCGCCAAGTCGGCGGCTCCGGCCGCAAAGCCGCTTCGCGCCGTCTCTACCGACAGGCGCGCCGGATTGAGCTGGCGTTGTTCGACGATGCGGATCGCCTTGCGCACGGCCTCCAGCCCGAACCATGCTTCGGCGACATCGCCGTCGAGCCGGATTCGGATGGCGTCGTAGCGCATCTGCGCGGCGCCGAGTCGTGAACTGGCGGCGCGTTGTTCGGCGTCCTTTGCCTCATATTGCAGCGGGACTTTGAACCCGAGCATGAATTGCCCGGTGTTGTCGCCGGTGGGACGCTGCACGAAGGTCGCTCCAACGGTGACGTTTGGGTAGTAATTCAGATCCGTAAGCTCCTTCGTTCCGGTAGCCGCACGGACTTGCGCGCTGGTCGTGGCGAGGGCTGGATTGGCGACTCTCGCGAGCTCCTGAACGCCGGCGAGTGTCAGCTTTGTTTTCAGCGACCGAAAGCCTCTGGGAATAGCGAGCGGCTCTTGCGAGCCGCGACCGATCAGGGCATTTAAGCGAGCGGCGGCGGATTTCGCCTCGCCCTGACGGCGCGCGACCTCTGTTTCAGCCGTCGCCGCCTCGATCTCGGCCTTGATCACTTCCTGCTGGTCGACCGAGCTCGCGCCATAACGCAAGCGCAGGAGGCCGAGAATTTCGTCGAGCCGGCGCTTTAATCCAAGCGAGAGGTCGATCGCCCGATGCGCGGCGCCGTATTGCGCATATGCGGTTTTGACGCGGGCGATCAAATCCGTGTCGGCCGCGCGGCTCTGATGCCTCGCGGCCTCGGCGTCGGCCTCGGCGACGCCGCGCTCCAGGTCGCGCTTGCCCCATAGTTTGAATTCCTGTTCGGCGCCGATCCAACGTTGGCCGACGCCGCGTCCATTCACGTCCCATGCTTGGAGTGTGACTGTCGGATCGGCCAGCACGCCAGCCGCGCCCACTCTATGCGCTGCCGCATCGGCATCCAGCGCGGCCGCCGCCAGTTCGGGGCTTAGCTGCTTTGCAAGTGCGACAACGCTTTCGACGGTGGCGCCGGGCAAGTTTCGTTCAGTCGCCGAAAGCGATGTTGAGCACATCAACATCGCCGCCGACCCCACAAATGAGATAGCGCGAAGGCGCCGTCCTCGACTCATGGCGCCACCTTTAGAATTAGTCGGCTCTGGAGCGTGCCGCTCTCGCCCTGCACCTTTGCAGCGAGCGATATCCGCCACGTTCCCGCATCAGTCAGATCGACCTTGAAGCGATAAACTCCGGGTTCGGAGCTTTGCGCCGGTTCAATCATGCTGGTCATCGACTCCATGCCATCTGGAGCCATGTCGAGACGCGTCGCGAAGATCACCGCGTCTGGCGTCGGCTTGTCGTCTGGCTTATGGACGAGACGAATTGATACGATCGCTTGCCCCGTCTTGAATTGCGCTTCGACGAGTTGGAATTCGTAGTCGTTGATGTTGGCGCGGACGAGCGGCGCTGGGCCCAAGATGGCAAGCGCGACCAGCGCGAATAAGCGCGCCTTGCCCGAGGTCACGAGCATCATCAGATTGTCTCCGTATCCCATTAATGCGCATGGTCGTCGGGCGGATCGCAGCTGCGATCAATCCCGATAAGGGACATCATCGCGCTTCACGCGATCGATGCGACAACGGCGCTGGTTCTTGCGGGAACGGGATCGTGGATATCGATCTCCCGTCGGGCTAGCCGGCGACCGCTTGGAGGTCGCGCCAAATCTGCTCCCGGCGCTACCGTGAGCGAGATTGGACTTTCGGCTTTAGACGATTGGAGGTCGAAGAGCTGGCGGACTTCGTAATCCACCGCGCTCAATGTCATCGCAGGGAGTCAGCGGCGGCGCATACCCCCAAAAGACGGCATCAAGGAATGGTTGAAGCTGCGGGAGCGCTGCTTGACTTGGCCCGCACAGGATCTCAGCGCACACGGGGAATGCTGCGCCGTCATCGCCGTTGTGGTCGGGACAATCGTCCATGCTCATTTCAATGCAGGCATGGTTCATCTTCGCGGCAAAAGCTCCGCCTGCCCCAGCTAAAGCTGTAGCGAGAATAACCGCAGAGATCAAAAGGCGAAGGCAGCGGAGCATTTCTCTACTCTGTCAGCTGCAAACTACCATGGCAAGCGCCACGCCCCAACCCATTTTCTGATCGCGGCTAAGGTTACCCGGCCGTAGAGTACGTGCCGTGCCGCGCGGCCGGATCAGTAATGACGAGTTCCTCGCCGGCGACGGCGCGGGCGTGCATTTCGCGAATATCGCCCATGTCTCAGGGCGTGAAGCGTGTTAGTTAAATGCCGCTCCATTACCAGCGTTAAAGCTTCCTCAGGCCAGCGACCTTCAAGCACACAATGACCAGCGACCCGAGGCAGGTCCGGTATCCTATATTGACAGACTGCGTTTCCTGGCCGACCTTACCGATATGGGGATCGCGATCTCCCCACGAGGCGACATGCCCAAGCATCGCGTCCACGCTCGCATCGAAGCGAAGGGCGCCTCATGTCGTCTATCAACGCAATCTCGTCCGAGAAACTTGCACGCCTGATCGGCACGCCCCGCGCGCCGGTCCTGATCGATGTTCGGACAGATGAGGACTTTGCCGCCGATCCGCGTTTCATACCCGCGAGCATTCGGCGCGATCATGGTTCTGTCTTTCAATGGGCGGAGGCATTTGCCGCCCGAGCGGCCATCGTGATTTGCCAACGCGGTGGAAAGCTCAGCCAAGGAACAGCCGCGTGGCTTCGTCATAATCGCGTCCCTGCTGACATTCTTGAGGGCGGCTACGAAGCGTGGACACAGGCGGGCGGCGCTCTCGTCGCAGAGACCAAATTGCCACCACGTGACGAGGATGGACGCACGATTTGGGTGACGCGCGCTCGTCCGAAGGTCGATCGGATAGCCTGCCCTTGGCTCATCCGGCGCTTCATCGACCCGACCGCGGTCTTCCTCTTTGTGGCCCCGGCCGAGGTACTAGCGGTGGCCGAGAGCTTTGGCGGGGCGTCCTTTGACATCGAAAACGTCAATTGGAGCCATCGCGGCGATGCCTGCACGTTCGACATCATGATCGAGGAGTTCGGCCTCGATCTTGAGCCGCTCAAGCGCCTGGCGGTCATCGTGCGCGGGGCGGACACGGGCAGACCCGACCTTGTCCCGGAGGCCGCGGGGTTGCTAGCGGCTTCCCTTGGCTTGTCGCGCATGTACGCCCCGATGACCTTGAGCAATTGGAGGCTGGTATCGCCCTCTACGACGCTTTTTATCGGTGGTGCCGTGACGCCACGGACGAGGCCCACAATTGGCCGACCAACAAGCCAGGAATGGCACGATGAGCGATACCGCGGTAGGAACGGTGCTGAGCCCATGCACCACGGGGTGAGCTGGGCCGAAGCCTTCCGTGTCTGGTCGAAGATCGCGCTCTTAACTTTCGGCGGGCCAGCCGGCCAGATCGCGGTCATGCACCGCATTCTGGTGGACGAGAAACGGTGGGTTTCGGAGAGCCGTTTCCTGCATGCACTCAATTATTGCATGCTGCTGCCCGGCCCCGAAGCCCAGCAGCTCGCAACGTATATCGGCTGGCTGATGCACGGGACGCTCGGCGGCGTCATGGCCGGCAGCTTGTTTATTTTGCCGGGCGTCATCGCCATCATGACGCTGAGCATCATTTACGCTGTTCTGGGCAACATCGGCATTGTCGCCGCTCTCTTTTTCGGGTTGAAGGCCGCCGTTCTCGCGATCGTGATGCAAGCGGTCGTGCGCGTCGGCAAGCGCGCGCTCAAGAACCAGATCATGCGCGGACGTTGCACTCGCCGCGTTCGTAGCGATCTTCTTTTTTGACGTGCCCTTCCCGGTCTATCATCCTTATGGCGGGCGTCCTCGGCTACATCGGAAGCCGTTCAGGGGTGGGAGCCTTTGCCGCGAGTGGCGGGCACGGATCGGCCACTTCTGAAGGTGATGGTCCGAGCGCGCTTGGTGAGGACCTACCGGCGCATGCGCGTATACCCGTCTCGCAAGCCGTTCGCATCGCCGCCATCTGGGGCGCGCTATGGCTTACGCCCGTCATTGCGCTGAGGCTGTTCATTGGGCCGACGAATATCTTCAGCCAAATCGGGGCGTTCTTCAGCAAGACGGCCGTTGTGACGTTCGGCGGAGCCTACGCGGTACTCGCCTATGTCGCTCAACAGGCGGTCGACAACCTGTACTGGCTACGCCCCGGTGAAATGCTCGATGGCCTCGGCATGGCGGAAACTACGCCCGGCCCTCTGATCATGGTCCTTCAATTCGTGGGCTTCATGGCGGCCTATCGTGAACCAGGCGCTTTCTCCCCGCTCTCGGCGGGCGTCTTGGGCGCGTTACTGGCAAGCTGGGTCACCTTCACGCCGTCATTCCTAGGGATATTCCTTGGCGCGCCGTTCGTCGAACGTCTGCGCGGCAACCGGGCCCTGACCGGCGCGCTCTCCGCGATCACCGCCGCCGTAGTCGGCGTGATTCTCAACCTCGCGATCTGGTTCGCCATCCACACGATCTTCAAGCAGACCGTCGCCGTGCGGGGGCTTGGCTTCGCCTTCGATCTCCCCGTGCTCTCCAGTGTCGATAGCTGGGCGCTGCTGCTGTCGATCGCCGCCGTTCTGGCGATCTTCCGTTTTGGCGTCGGGATGTTGCAGACGCTCGCCGGCTGTGCGGCGACGGGCATCGCTCTTTATCTCATGGGGCTTGTCTCGCTCGGACACGCCTGACGCACACGAAAGCCTGCAACATTGGAGAAAAATCCATGACCATCTCATCGCTCATGAAAGCGTCGGCGCTATTCCTATGCCTTGCCGCGCCAGCGGCGGCGGCTGATCTCGACATGAAAAAGGTCGATGCGATATTCGATCGAACGCCAGCCCAGAGCGACGGCGTCTATCGCTATGGGTTTCCGCGGTCCGATCTCAATGTCACGGTCGATGGCGTCGTCATCAAACCCGCTTTTGCTCTAGGCGGATGGGTCGGCTTCAAGGAGATGAACGGCAAGGCCATGGTCATGGGCGATCTGGTTCTCACCGAAGCAGAGGTCGCCCCCGTAATGGCGAAGCTGCTCGAGAACGGCGTGGAGGTGACAGCGCTTCACAATCATCTGCTGCGTGCGACGCCGCCGATTTTCTACATGCACATCGGCGCGCACGGCGATCCAGAGAAGATTGCAACAACGGTCCGGGCGGCGCTCGAACTGACGAAGACGCCTTTGACGCCGTCACCCGCAACCGCTGCGCCGAGCGCCATCGAGATCGACACCGCGAAAATCGACGAGGCGCTGGGCGCAAAAGGCCGCGTGAACGGCGGAGTGTATCAATTCGCGATCGCGCGAGCCGACAAGATCGCGAGCGGAGGCATGGTCATACCTTCCGCGCTCGGATCGGCGACTGTCATCAATTTTCAGCCGACTGGCGGCGGCAAGGCGGCGATCACGGGCGACTTCACGACGTTGGCTACGGAGGTTGAGCCCCTCATCACATCCTTACGGGCGTCAGGCATCGAAGTGACCGCGATCCATAGTCACATGCTCGACGAAGAGCCGCGCAGCTTCTACGTCCATTTTTGGGCGAACGACGATGCGGTAAGGCTCGCCAAAGCCCTGCGGGTGGCATTGGACAAGACGAATGTCCCGAGGAAGAAGGCGTGACGTCTCGCTGTCCACATCAGACGCCCGTTATCCAGGGACGGCCTATGACCAACTGGGAACGTCCGCATTGGGTCCAGGCTGTGTGGAAACGCTCTGATTTAGTAAATTGATTCCCGATCAGCGGAGGTCGGGATGAAGCGTTTCATTGAGGGTGAGGATCGTCAGCAAGCGACACTGAAGGCCGTCAACAACCGCGATAAGAACTTCACAGTGGCCAAAGTCGCCAAACGCATCGAGCAGGTGGAAGCAAGCATCGCGCACTACCTCACGGCGCTCGACCGTGCGGATCGGCAGGACGATGATGTCGCCGAGGCCAAGACGGTGCGCCTCAAGGAGAAGATCGCAGGCCTGAGAAGGCAGATGCAGTCCCTTAAGGAGATGGAAAGGCAGGTGGAAGCTGCGCCAGACAAGCAGGTTTCCCTAACCGATCCCGACGCTCGGTCGATGGCGACGAGTGGCAAAGGAACAGGCATTGTCGGCTACAACGTTCAATTCGCCGTTGATGCCGAGCACCATCTAATCATCGCGCACGAGGTAACCAATGTCGGCAGCGACCGGGCGCAGTTGGCGTCGATGGGCCTCATGGCTCGCGACGCCACTGGATGCAGACAAGTCACCGTGCTGGCTGACCGAGGCTATTACAGCGGCGAGGAGGTGCTCGCCTGCGAGGGAACTGGCGTGCTGCCGTGCGTTCCAAAGACGCTGACCTCCGGCAATACCAAACGCGGCCTCTTCACCATTCAGGATTTCATCTATGACGCCGAGAACGACCGCTACACCTGCCCGGCGGGCAATTACCTGACCAAGGGAAAGATGCGTTCAGACCGCCGGGACAATATCGACCATTACCGCAACCTCACGGCCTGTTTGACTTGCGCGCTGAGGCCCAGATGCACGCCCGACAAGCGCAAGCGCCTGAAACGCTGGGAGCACGAAGGAGTGCTTGACAGGATGCAGGCTGCGCTCGATCGCATGCCGGAGGCCATGACCATCCGCCGGCAGACCGTTGAGCATCCGTTCGGGACTCTCAAGGCATGGATGGGTAGCACTCACTTTCGGACAAGGACCCTTGAAAAGGTCAAAACCGAAATGAGCCTTCATGTGTTAGCCTACAACATGAAGCGAATGATCAATATTTTCGGGGTCAAACCCCTGGCGAGGGCGATCACGGCCTGACGACCCACGCTAACGCGATGTGCTCAAAATATCGACGGACGTGAAAGCCAATATTCCAATCGCGTTTTCACACGGCCTCGGTCAGCAGGGGTCATTGGATCTGCCCACATTCGTCCGGACAGAGGGGGATGGAATTTGCACCCCTATCATTGGAAATTTCTTACCTATTGTAGACGATCGAAAATGCACGTTACCCTTCGATGACTTACTGCAACTTATCCGTTATAGGTAGCGAACGTCCTTCGTCCGAGACGATTGGCCTGAGCGTCATGATCCAAGGCGTGTTTTCAACACTAAAGGGCGCTTGTGCCGAGGCCGGTCTTTCGAGCGAGCTTCCTTGCCTTATGCGTTAACAGAAAGATCTCAAGCTTCAATGCGCCAGCCCACTCGTCCGTTTATAACGGCATATAAAGGTCGGTCTTCCAAATCTCGAACTTCCAATCCGTGGAAGATCAAAGAGGCTGAAAATGCTAATGCGAATCCATCTCTTGATGACCCGAGCGCTTTGGCGACCCTTGAGATCGAACGTGACGCCACATATTTCGCAGCGCTGAAAGCAGCGGACGCGGTTTTCGGCGGCAAAGCGGCTGAACTTCCCCAAATTCTTCCGCCATCAAATGGCCTTCCGGGGCGGGTGCTCCCGAACCTACTGCAAGACGACGTCATAAGCTCTCTTCCAGCGAGCGCCGCATCAAATAAGACGCGTCGTGTGCGTCAGCCTGCAAAAGTTGCAGAAGCTGTTCATACGGAACCCAAAAAGGTGAAGCGGCAGACAGCAGCGGTCACCCCGACTCCCCCCCTGCAGCGAGCGAGAGAACGCGAGCCTGAAATCGTTCTCGATACATCATCCCGGGCAACAAGGACGATTCAGAAGAAATGGGTTTTGAAGACCGAGCTCAAGGCCGGAGAAACGTGGAAGCGGCGTTTGGGTAAATTTGCTCGTTGATCACGATTCGCTACGAGGCTGGAGTTCAGAGCAGGCTACTCCCCTGCTTTCGCCCTCTTGAGCAGCGCATATCGATCGGCGCCGATCGCCCGCGCAAGAGCGATGAACTCGGCGGGGTCGAGCAGACGATCGCCCTTCGTTCCCGCGATGTCTGAGTTGGGTCAGAACTGGCCGTCACTTGCAATTCATCGTCTACTGCGAAGCAACTCCAATCTGCATGCCTGACTATCAGTTCTGTTCGCTGTCTAGATGCGCCATTTGCGCCTCTGCGTAGCGCGCGCCGGCGACGAAAGCCGCGGTTTTCTCCAACGTCGAGAGATCCTCCTCTTCGAGCGTCAACGAGAGCGCGCCGAGCGACTCGGCGAGCCTGTCTCGCCGTCGCGCGCCAATGACGGGCACGATATCGTCGCCACGCGACAGCACCCAGGCGATGGCGATCTGCGCGACAGAGGCACCCTTGGCATCAGCGACGGACTTGATCGCGGCGACGAGCGCGAGATTCTTTTTGAGATTGGCGCCCTGGAAGCGCGGAACGGTTGCGCGGAAATCGCCTGGCGCTGTTTCCTTGCCGTGAGCCCAATGTCCGCTGATGAGTCCGCGCGACAACACGCCATAGGCGGTGACGCCGACGCCGAGCGCGCGGCACGTCGGAAGGATCGATTTTTCGATCCCGCGAGAGATCAGGGAATATTCGATCTGCAGATCAACAATCTGATGCACGGCCGCCGCCCGGCGGATCGTCTCCGACCCGACTTCGGAGAGACCAATGAAACGGACATAGCCAGCCTTGACCATGTCGGCGACGGCGCCGATCGTGTCCTCGATCGGGACAGTGGGATCGAGCCGCGCCGGGCGATAGATGTCCACGTAATCGACGCCAAGTCGTCTCAAGGTGTAAGCGAGCGAGGTCTTCACGGCTGAGGGACGTCCGTCAAAGCCGATCCAGTTTCCGACTGGATCGCGCTGCGCTCCAAATTTGACGCTGAGAATCGCCGCATCGCGCGGGTGGCTCTTCAACGCCTCCGCGATCAGCATCTCATTGTGACCCATGCCATAAAAATCGCCGGTGTCGAGCAGCGTCACCCCAGCGTTCAGCGCGGCGTGAATGGTGGCGATGCTTTCCGCGCTGTCCGAGGGACCGTAGAGATCAGACATGCCCATGCAGCCGAGGCCGATGGCTGAAGTGACGGGGCCGTTCGCGCCAAGCGTGCGAGTAATCATGCGGAATTCCCTTTGGACGCCGGCAGTGAGTATAGAAGCGCCGTCCCCTAACCATCTTCTGAGTGGCAGCACACGGCAAGATCTTGGCCTGACCGATTTTCTGGTCCAAGGGATATTGAGAGTTTAGTGCATTGCCTCGACCTGATCGCGGGCCAACCGCGGGCGACACTATTCTCAATCGCGTCAAGTCGTCCCTGAACCTTTCGCGAGCGTAATCGGCTCTCCGACCAACGGGAACGCAAGGACGACCCGCGCCAACGGCCCGCTGCAAACCGCCACGATTGGCGACGCTTTGAGGCCGCAACAGTGACGAGGGCGCGGCCCGTCCGCGCCCCCTGGCTCAGTCGCGCCAATCGGCTCTCGCGCAGGCGCTGACGCCGGGCAATTTGGATGGAAGCTTGTGGTGCGCCGCGGCCCATTGCCGCAAGCTATTCGCTGCGCCTAGGCTCGTCGGAATCGGTAGGTCGGTGCTAAGCTGCTCTTCGAGCGGAGCCCCTCGGGTTCGTATCGTTGAGGGGTCAGCCATAATGAGCAACCTCAGGCGACCTACGTCCCGATGTTCCAATCAGGAGAGAGGCATGACTAAGAAAGAAAATGCGTTGAAAGGAAACGATAAGGTCATCGCCATGCTCAACCACATCATGGAAAGTGAGCTGGCCGGAGTGGTGCGCTATACGCACTATTCCCTCATGGTGTTCGGCTACAATCGCCTTCCCATCATTTCCTGGTTGCGAGGACAAGCAGACGAATCTCTCGCTCATGCACACAAGGCTGGCGAGTTGATCACCCACCTCGGCGGGCATCCGTCGCTTGCAATTGGCCAGCTGCTGGAAACCCACAAACATGATATCGGCGATATCCTGCGCGAGTCCCTGGATCACGAAGGAACGGCGCTGCAGCTTTACCGTGACCTGCTCAAGGAAGTGGAAGGTGTGTCGGTGATGCTGGAAGAATATGCGCGCACGATGATCTACACAGAGGAGCTGCATCAGGGCGAGGTCAACAAGATGCTACGAAAGCCGGGGGACGTCTCCGTTTTCTCCGGTCATTGATCAGCCTATTCTCAGGCCGCCAGCGTATTTGCAGCAGTGCGTCACCATCCAAACACTTTCCTGTCCGCGTTAGGAGAGAGTAGCGGTGAGCACTCTGACTAAACTGGCGCTCGGCATGATGGCGCGACAGACGCTCCACGAACTGCCGCAGATTCACGCGCATCACAGCACCGATGCCGCTTTCGATCTGATCGCGGAAATCGAGGTCGCAAACTTGGCGGAACTTGATCGGCTGCTTTCGAGCGTCGGGACAGTCGGCTGCAACAATTAGTTGCTGTTGATTGCGCTTCACTCGACATGACGGGCGCCAATTGCCAGCTCGAGGAACAGGCAAGGCAAAGAGACTGAGACGTTGGCCTAGCAACTGATCGCCGGCCGCGTTAGTGCACGCGGTCGTGGGCCGGGATCTCAAGCGGGCGAGGAGCTCCTGGGGCTCCAGGGTTTTGAGATGGGTCGAAGGCGTCGCCGCGCCGTTTTCGGGTCTGCTTCGGTATAGTCCCCACTGCTAATTCCGAAGCGGCGGCTCGTGACGAAGCAGCAAGCGGGGGAGCGATCTGGCGTTCTGTCTGATTGCGCTGCTCGCTGACTTGGGAAAACTTCGCCGTGGTTTCGCGTTGCATGTGCTCGATTTTACCCGCCAGATCAGCGATCGCGGCGCCGGTTTCCCGCTTCATTGCATCGAGACGCCTCTTCAGGTCCTCGACGGAAGTAGCATCCTTCGCATTCATGCTTCGGGCGGCAGGCATACCTTCGACTCTGGCTTGGAGGGCGCGAATATCCTCAGCCATTTTTTGCTTCATGCGGAGCAGCTCGGCGCGCTCCACGCTCTCCTGAGCCACGACGGTTGTGCTGGGCTGAGGCTTCATGGCGTAAAACTGAGACTGACCACCAGAAAAATACGAACCTGCCACCCACGCAAAACCCGACACGCTGGCCGCCAGCGCCGCGCGCGGACCAAAAGTTAAGAGACGCTCGAGGAGTGGGGGCAGCTTTCGCGCGAAGGCCGCTTCCGCCTTCTTGAATGACGTTGAGTTGAACGTTGCATCCGCCGCCCCTACTTTAATGTCAGGCACATTCACATCCTGCGGGGAGGCGGCGGCGACGCTGGCCTCGGCAACGAGGTCGTCCACAGGATGGGACATGTACGAGCTCCTACGCGCTCCGAGGATGGCAAAGGGTACTGAGACAAGCCTTGCGGCCATTTACCTAAAATTCCATTAAAGACTCGCGAGCCGCTGCTTTGTTGCCGCTGCTCGCTGTTCAGGAGGCGGCGGCTTTTAGGGGCTGCGGATGCCGCGACGCGCTAGGCTACCGCGCATCGGATGGCCGCTGCGTCGGCTGGGCCGATATCGGACGCAAATGCGGAAGCCCACCGACGACGCGATGCACGCCCGCGGGGCCGAATGCAGGCGCCGAGGAGGCCGCCTAGTTCGGCGTGAAGGCGATCGAGGCCAAGCAGCCGAAGGATCCCGCGCCGAAGTGAAAGCCTCATTTCTGGGTTTCGCTGCGCTTATCATCTCATGTGCGCCGACCATTGCGCTCTTTTTTTGGCGGCGGATTCTCGTAAAACTCGGCCTCGATTCCGATTAGCTGCATCGCGGCGCTGAGTTCGGCCGGCCTGACATGAGGTCACCCCCGCCCGACGAAAGATGGTCTGTGCGCATCGATATCATTGACGAGGCTGAGATTGCCGCACTATCGGCTCAAGCGGCTGCCGCAGGCGTTACATCGAGCCGCCTGCGACGGCGAAAATGTTCCCCAATACCAGCCCCGCGATGAAATTTGGGAAGACAATTTGCCGCTCGTATTTTCGGGATGCGGAGGGCAACCTTCAGGTCTCCTACGCGGAGGCCTATTGCCGTCTCGTGCGTAACGGCGAGACGATCGCTAGCAAGCTACGCTGGATGACGTGAAACGACCAGGGGCGAGCGATACGCGCGGTTGCTATGTGGTTGCTAAGTCATTCTCGAGCCCATAGCTCTGCATAATAACTTATTGAATTTGTTGGCGCGCCCGAGAGGATTCGAACCTCTGACCTCTGCCTTCGGAGGGCAAAATACAATAATTGAATACCAATAATGTCAATCGCTTAAGCTGGTCAGAAAGTGATGCTCGTATTTTGTGAATTTTCATCCTCTTGCTTCTATACCGTTTTCTGGCCTTCAGAAGGGTAAAGGTCAAGATAGGTCCCTGCCCTCTCCTACCGTTCTAGCCCGCCGTTGGTTCGATCAAAGGCTCACATCCGAACTGCATTCCAAACCCTCGGTCGCTATTCAAGTTACCGCAGCCGGCTGTCTCAATTATGCGTGCCGCACCCCAGATACATATCCGGCCTCCGTTGTCCGTACGTCCGCGTAGGGTTTTACGCCTGTTTCTGGCCTTTGCCGGAGAGCCGCCTCGTTAAGCCCTGAAGCTGCTCTTCGATCAGAGGCAGTGCGTGTTCCGGGGCCATCCGATCAACATCATGGACTTGCCAGTATTCAATGCGACAAGGATGACTCGCAGCAACCCACGAGGGAAATCGTTCTTGCATCAGAGGGAAATGTTCTGCCTGTTTTAGCGCAACGATATGGTCAGCCGATTTGAGGTCGGCGACCTCCACCTGCAGTGGCATCCGTGCGAGCAGCGGATTGAAATTCACGCCCTGTTTCCGAAGGGCCTGCACTGCCGATCCGGCGATCGGACCTACGTTGTTGGTCCCAAGATCCACAGCAATTCCTCTTGATACCGCTGTCCAACCCGGACATTCGACGGGAGCCAGAAAGTTGAACATCTCTTCTGCGTAGCGACTTCGATAGTAGTTTCCTGTGCAAAGAAAGAGCACGACTTTCATGCAAGTCCCCTTTTGTCTCAGCGTGGTGAGTTTTCTGATGAATGTGACAATGCCGTCGCCGGCTCAACCGACGGCCCGATACTGTCGCAACCTGAACCCACTCGCCCAGCTCATCCTCGGCGGCAAGAATGACGTGGGCGCGAGCCGCATGTTTTTTGCTGCCTGTTGCGACCTCGATGATCCTATCGAGACGGTGACGATTCTCGGACGTGACTCCGACGATGATGCCTGCTCTCACACACAAGTCGCCGTATTCTGGAATCCTTCGAATGCGTCATTCCACTCTCATGATTGCTGACAAGGGCCTTTGGCATAGGAAGTGGCTCGTCGGTTCCGATCGACGGCAGAGGTATTTGTACGACGGATATGCGGTGCAAGAGGCGGGACTTAAACGTCGGTCAACAATCTCTCATCCGCGGGTCGAGCCGCATGACCTTGCTTCGTTTGGGGCTGCCTCTGTCTAGGTAGCGAGCATCAAAGGCTCATAGTGGAGACGAGGGCTCCCCGGCATTGTCCCACCCCCAGCGCCGCATACCGCGCCGAGGCTGATCTCGTGTTTGCGATCTCCTCTGCTGGCTGTCTGTTAAGTAATGGTCACGCCGGCTTTGGCGCGGATTGGATCGTGCAGGCGATCGACCAGATGAAGCCCACCATCTCGCGTGCGATGGCGACATTGACGACGTTGGCGGTCTTGCCGCGCGCGCTCAGCCGACGATATCGAGCGCAGAGCCGAACCTGCGCTTTCCACCCGATGTCGCGAACGACTTTTGGCAGCGCCTCAATCCGGTCGACCTTGTGACGGCCGATGCGCGCCTTCATTCGGTAAGCCCAGGCGCCTTCGACCAGCGCGCGCCGGGCATGGGTGTTGCCGGTCTTGGTGATGCCGCCGCGTCGGATGGTCTCGCCACTCGATCGCTCGCCCGGGACCAGGCCAAAATAGGCCATGAGCTGGCGTGGAGTTGAGAAGCGTGTGAAGTCGCCGACTTCCGTGACCAGCACCACGGCGTTGATCAGCGCGATACCCCGCATCGCCTGCAAGGCGTCAACAACTGGGCGCAGATTCCATTCGGGGAGGAGGCTGAATATCTGTTCTTCGAACTCGCTGCAGGCGCCGTTCCGCATCCATGACGGCATCGACATAGTCCTGAAATGCGATCTGCTGAGCGGGATGTTCGAAGGCCAAAGTCGATAGCCACCGCCGGTAAGCCATTCGCCATGCCGTCCCACGTCCGTGCTTGCGACTGTGACGCAGCAGAAAACCTTGAAGATGTTGACGCGCTCGCGTCACGATTTGTCGGACGACGCTGCGCAGCTGAATCAGGTCGCGCATGGCTTCATGATCGGCGTCAGGCACCCAGACGGGCGTCAACTCTCCGGCTCGATGAAGACGGGCGAGCATGGTGGCGTCGCGCCGATCTGTCTTCACCCGATCGCCGGGCTTCGTCGGAATCAGCGACGGCGCCACCACGTCGCACCGATGGCCCAGGCTTGTCAGTTGGCGGTGAACGCCATAACCGCACGGTCCGGCCTCATAACAAAACGCGAGCGGCTTCCCGGGACCCCCGAGACGGTCGCACAGCTTGCTGATGGCGCCAGGATCATTGGCAATCTCGCCGAGGTATTCCACCGCCCCAGAGCGTCCACTCTCCGCCAGCGCGATCGAAATCCGTTCTTTGTGAATATCCAAGCCAACAAATCGGGTATGTTCCATGAGGCCCGTCTCCTATGCATGAGGCTCTGTGCCGGCCAGCCGGCTTAACCCTCGTACCGTGCATATCGGATGACGGGCCACCCTCAGGCCCAGCAATCATAGGGACTAGGTAGACAACTTCGAGGGCGGCAACGACGGAAGGAAAATTCCACCTTCAGTCGGCCGCACCGTCACATGTTTAAGCGAGGCGTCGAGAACGTCCTCGTTGCGCTTTTCGGCAAAGTAATTGGCGATGACCTCCGCGACCACCTCGCTCGCTCGCCCATTTCCTGAAATCGAACCTCGTCATCGCTCCAAAATAGATCATCTCACGCTGCAAATCTTAACGGTGTGCGCGGCGGAAGCGAGCGCCATTTGCGCGAATTCTGTTTTGCGGATCGCATGTTGCGCGCAACAGGCGCGCCCGCAATTTCCTTAACGCGCGCGGCGCGGCGAATAAACGGTATTTACTTAAACTTAAAGACAATTGTCGCGGCTCGGTACATTGTGGAATCCGACCATGCTGGAAGCGCGCGCATCGCGTTCGCAACGACCAGCGGACTTGAATTACAGGGGAAAATCACGTGAGGCTACGCCGTCCCTGCGCCAATTGCGGCAAGCTCCTCACGGAACGCGACGCCGCCGTGAAGCTCCCGCACACCGGGAGGTTCTTCTGCGATGCAAACTGCTTGAAAATGTACAAGCGGACGCTCGCGCCGCAGGATCAACGGAGACTGGAATGCGAACAGCGCGCTGATCGGCCCCAACTGACGGCTCTAGTTTGAACGTTAGTTCATTGTGGCCTTCGGGCCATGGCCGGCCGAGATGGTTTGAACGCGAAGCCGCCCGCGCGGCCGGTGCCGGCGAAGACCTCGGGTACCGGCGGCTTGTAGCCCAACGATCCGTGCGGGCGCTGGGTGTTGTGGCGCGCCAACAGCTTTCAACCACGATCATTGCTCTGTTGAGCGAGTAAAATATTTCATCGTCGAGCAGCTCATCACGCCGGCGCGCACTGAAGCTCTCGATGACATTTTCGCACGGACTGCCTGGCGCGATGCAGGCTGTCTTTGCGCCGCCGGCGGCGATCCATTGCTGCACGGCCTTGGCCAACAATTTGGGACAATTGTCCGAACGAATATGCTCGGGAACGCCGCGAAGAATGAATAGGTCGGAGAGCAAGTCGATGACGTCGACGGATTTGAGCTTCCGATCGATCCGAATGGCGAGACATTCGTGCGATCTCGCCGACATTCCGCTCGCGGCATTGACACGGCAACGGGCGAAACGCCTATCATAACGCTTCCGCCCCTCGCACGTTGCAGCATGATCAGATGGTCGGGTTCGTGACAGACGCCACCCGTGCCCCATGCGTCAACTTCACTTCCACGCGTCGGCCGTCGCGAGCAACAGCGTCGTGGGCCTTGTTTGGGCTGGGTAGTAGATCGAGACCTAAGATATAGGCAGCGATCACTTCGCCGATGCTGCCAACGAGGTATCCATCGAGCGTAAACTTGCGGCCGGGGAACAAATGCTCCAGCTCGCCGGTCGCAGCATAAAGGTCCTCGATCAGGGAGCGGACCTTGGCCCAGTCAACAGCTTCACTCGCTTGCGGGTCTCGATCTCGCGGAGAGCGTCCAGCAATGCGACAAACGGGAGAATGGTCCTGAGCAGTGGCCCGTGGTCCGGGCTTAATCGCACTGTTTATAATTTGATTGCATACAAACCCTGGCGCGCCGTTGGGCTTCTGCGATCGTTTCGGGGGTCATCGTTTTTGCGAGGATGTCTCGGTTCTCTTCTGCATCCTTAAAACCCTTCGCGCTGGCGATATTCCACCACATGTGCGCTGAAATGTTGTCTTGAATGACGCCCCGACCTCCTCGATACATCATTCCAAGGTTAAACTGCGCTTGAGGCACAGCCTGTTCCGCCGCTTTGCGGAACCACTGTGCCGCTTGGGCGGAATCCTGCGCGACGCCTTGACCGTTTTCATACGCCAAACCGAGATTATATTGCGCTTTTCGCATATCCTTGTTCCGCCGCTTTGCGGAACCATTGCGCCGCTTCAGTAAAGTCCCGCCTGACTCCGATGCCGTCCCAATGCATCGCGCCAAGGTCGTATTGCGCTTTCGCATATCCTTGTTCCGCCGCTTTGCGGAACCACTTCGCAGCTTCAACGAAATCTTGCGGAACTCGCCGACCTTTTGCAAAGGCCATCCCATAAAGATACTGCCCCTTCGCGTCGCCTTCTTCCGCCATTGACTTCAACTTCCGAAATAGGGTTGCGTCGTCCTCTCCTGTGGCTGTTTGACGGCCGTTGTGCAAGTCACCGGCGTTCGGCGCCTCCTTTGATTGGGGGGCGCGGTCATTATCGGATTCTTTCGCTTGCTGCTGCGGAGTTACCTCTGGTGCTGCCGCTTGACGCCGTTGGTTTATAACTTTCGAAATCAGCAGGTCCACTCACGGTCACGCTAATGGTTACGAGCAAGCTAGCCTCCCGGCACGCCCTCGACGGCGGGATCATCAAGATCTCCAGAGGGATCGCCATCTATAAGACCCACGCCAGCCCCTTCTGGTTCGCCCGAATCTGGGACCGCCAGAATAAGCGATACACGGTCAAATCGACAAAGGAGACCGCCCGGGTGAAGGCGAGGGCGGCCGCCGAGGAGCTCGCCGCCGACCTGATGAACCGGTCGAAGTTGGTTCCCAAGAATTACAGCTTCAAGCACTTCGCCCAGCTGTTCGTCGACAAGGGCAGGCGGCTGGTCGAGACCGGCGAGCGGAACGCCAACTACATGCGGACCGCTCGCCTGTTTCTCGACAACGACGAGTGGGGGCTGCTGAAGCGGTTCGGCCATCTCGACGTGCGGGAGATGACGACGCGGGACTTCAACGCCTTCATGACCGAGCTGGAGGCCAAGCGGCCGGACCTGTCGCCGTCGAGCCGCAACATGCTCACAGCGACCTTTCGGAACGTGATGAAGGCGGCTCGGGACATCGGCGTGATCGACGAGGTGCCGGACACGCCTCGACGACGGCAGAAAGACAACCCTCGACCGTTCTTCCGCTTCCACCCGCTCGTTCCGAAGGAGCGGGACGCCTATAAGGCGCTGCTGAAGGCGGCGAAGGATCTGGCGCAGGAGGAGACCGACATTCGGGGCGTCCCGGTCACCGATGAGCTCTTTGACCTGATCCTATTCGTGACCCACACCTTCGTGCGGCCGATCTCGACCGAGCTCTATGCCCTGAAGCACGCCGACGTCGAGGCGGCCGAGAACCCCAAGCGCCTGCTGCTGACGGTGCGCAACGGCAAGACCGGCTATCGCCACTCGAACTCGATGCCCGCCGCCGTCTCGGTCTATGAGCGGATCTGCAGGCGCAACCCGAAGCATCGCCCCGACGACTTCCTGTTCTTCCCCGACTATCCGAACCGGGCGACGGCCTCGAGGATCGTGCAGCGGCAGTTCAACGCCGCCTTGGACAGGGCAGGGTTGAAGACGGATCCCTTCACCGGCATGCGGCACTCGATCTACTCGCTGCGGCACACGGCGATCTGCATGCGGATCATCCTCTCCGAGGGGAAGGTCAACATCTTCAACCTCGCCAAGAACGCCGGGACCTCGGTCGAGCAGATCGAGCGGTTCTATGCCCGCAACCTGCCGCTGAGCGCCGAGATGGCCAGGAACCTACATGAGTTCGGCGAGCGTTCGCAGTCGGCGTAATCAGCCCTGTACGATCAGATCATCGCTGAATACCGTTCGAAGGGCGCTAACCCGGTGGACAAGATGTCGTTCATGAAATCCCTCACCCTCACCACTTTGCCGAAGGTCCAGAACGATCCCGCTCGGACCCGGCGAGAGCGGCTCGTCTCCCGCCTTCAAGAGCAGAAGGAATTCGTCACCAATCCGTCCCTCGTCCGAACACGGAATTGTCGCTGCTGGTTCCTGATCGGCTCGCTCACCATTGCCTCCGCAGGTCGGTCCGCTACGTTTACGGTTTGGAACGCCGGAGGATCGCTCATTGGAGAGGCGGATGTGCTGATTGTTGTCGCGAAGGTAAGGAGCAATCACATGAAGAAACTCTCGTCATCCCAGCATGGATATTTGGACTACGTAACAGTCGTAATCTTTTTGGCGGCTCCCTCCCTCATCGGTTTGAGCGGCTTGGCGGGAACAATCTCATATGCCCTGGCTGGAATTCATCTTGCGATGACTCTTGTGACTGATTTTCCGCTTGGCGTGGTGAAACTAGTTCCTTTCACGATCCATGGATGGGTTGAGCGGGTAGTTGGTCCAGTTTTAATCCTGTTGCCTTTTGCTCTCGGCTTTGAGGCTCAAGCGCGGAGTTTTTACGTCTTCATGGGAATAATCATTATCATTGTTGGGTTGCTTACGGATTATCGACGAACCCAATAGCTGAATGCACGACTACAGAAGCAGCCAATCGACGGCGGCAGCGGTCCAGCCCCCTGTGTGCATAAAATAAGAAAATGCGCCGCGCATCGCGCATAGAGTACGGCTGTAGTTGTGCTTTCGAAAAAAAAGCCATCGAACAGTCACGCCGGAGCGTCCGACGAATCCATTCCTCCCACCTGTTTCGTGTCCAACAACCCGTCCACAAATTCAGAAGGGTGCTTACTTTGGCAGAAACCCGAGCCTTTGCAGCAGGAGAGGCATCGTCAGCCCTTGCACGACAATGGAAAAAGCGACCACGCCGAAGGTCAACACCACGATTTCATGGCGCAAAGGGAGCTCTGGCGGCAGGGAAAGCGCCAGCGCGAGTCCCAGCGCACCGCGCAGCCCGCCCCACCAGAGGACGTGCTGTTCACGAAGCGAAATTGACCACCTGGAACCCAGAAAAAGCGAGCTGAGCGGGTAAACGACTAAGCCCCGACCGAGGAGGACGAGTCCGACCGAAACCAGAAGAACCCGCATCCCGAATGACTCAAAGGGCATGGCCGCGACATCAATGCCGATGAGAAGGAAGACCGCAGAATTGGCCAGAAAAGCCGCGAACTCCCATAAGGAGATGACGAACTCCCGCCCTTTCAGGCTCAGATTGCCTTTTTCATTGGGGCTTAATAAATCGAAATTGCCGATCAGCAGCCCGGCGGTCACGGTCGCCAGCACGCCCGACATATCAAAGTATTCGGCGGCCAGAAACGAGCCATAGGCGGCGACCGTGGTCAGCGCCGCCTCGATCAGATGTTCCGACGAGCGCTTGGCGACAAGGATGGCCGCGCCTCCGAACACAGCCCCAATCGTCACGCCACCCAACACGATACGCACCAAGGTTGTGACCGTCTCAAGGCTAGCCTGCGCATGTTCGGTGGACTGCGCCCACGCTAGGGTCATCACAAAAAGAACGGCCGCCGCGCCATCATTGAGCAGGCTTTCGCTTTCGACGAGGAGGCGCAACCGCCCCTTGAACTTGTTGTCATTGAACATGGCGATGATCGCCACGGGATCGGTTGCTGCGATCAGCGCCCCAAACACCAGCGCCGAGGGAAGCGGCCAGTCCAACAGCCAGACCATTCCCCCCGTAACCACGCAGGCCGCGATAATGGTGCCAAGCGTCGCAAGGATGGTGATCGGGAGAAAGTCGCGCTGTAGTTCGCGCCACGAAATCGCGAGCGCCGCCTCGAACAAGAGGGGCGGCAGGATAAGGTCAAAAATGAGCTCATGGGTCAGGTGAATCCCAAAGTCCTGCTTCGAGAGCGTGAGGATAACCCCGACGATCACCAGACCAACCGTATAAGGCAGCCTGAACTGTCGTGCTGCAATCGCAACGATGATTGCGACGGCGAGCAACGCCACGGCCTGCCTTAAACTTTCATCCATTCCGAGGGTCTTTCCGATTGGGTGCGGGGGATTCTCGGGGGTTCAAGATACTGACCGAAGCGCTTGATCCCGAGCTTTTTTTGCAGCGGCGAGGAACAGACTTGCGGCTGGTTGTGTGCTAAAGGCCGGGCTCAAAGTGCTGCGCCGGGCTTCAGCTTTAGTAAATTTCATGCTCAACGTGGCCTGCTGGCAGTGGAGGGATCTGTCTTGCTCGAAAAAAGCATCCTAATCGTCGCAGACGAGCCCGTCGTGGCAATGGACCTGTCGTTCGCGGTCAACGACTATGGCGGCGTAGTGGTAGGCCCAGCTGTGAGCGTCCAGGAGGCGCTCTGCCTGTTTGCATCTAAACGGGTATCCGGAGCGATAGTGGACCTCAGCCTTTTCGACAGCAATGTCGAGCCGCTCTTGGATGGTTTGGTCGGTAAACACGTTCCAGTGATCGTTCGCGCTGCCTCAGCCCTACCGCCAGAAATATGCGCTCGCCATCCAAGTTTGCTTGTATTTTCGAAACCAACTGCCGCTGTTCGGCTAGTGAATGAAATAGCCGCGGCCATCTGCGCTGGTTAGAAAAAGGTGTTGCTGTCGGAAACGACCCACGGGCGCTGTAAAAACCAAGATTTTTGTAACGAATATCTCTGCTGCCATTGGCGAACGCGAACGAGCGAGCAATAGCGATCATGCCAAATCCGCCGACGGGCAGACCTGTTCGTGTTCACGCTATGCCGTTTGCCACCTCGAATTCGTCGATTGTGTAGCGTGGCGTGATATGCTGCGGGCAGTTCCAGTCGAAGGCCGCGATTGTGACAAGCAGCCCGCGCTCGACCCGCGCTCGGTAGTTCGGAACGGCCAGTTTCTCCAGCGTCTTCGCGTCCTCGGGGCCCACAAGCTTCGCCCGCCCCAAAATTTTGAGGCGTGCGCGGTTCGGATAGTCCATCAGAATAAGTGAGACGCGATCGTCGCTCTCGATGTTGCCGACGCTCACGTATTGACGGTTGCCGCTGAAATCGGCGAATCCGATGGTCAATTCATCTATGACGCGCAAGAACCCTTTGGGGCCCCCACGATGCTGGATGTAGGGCCAGCCCGTCTCGCTAACGGTCGCCATGTAAAAGCTGTCGCGCTCGCCGATAAATGTTGCTTCGCTTGGACCCAGCCGGTCGTGATGTGCGGCTCCGCCTTGCAATCGCGCATAGCCGCGTCGGCTGCCCATTTTCTCTTGCACGTTTTGCACGCTTGGCGTGAAGGCGAGTTCGGCAAAACTGTGTCCCATCATCGTCTCCATGGCGACGCTTGAATGGGCCGCCCCACGCCAGGAGCGGCCCACGTCGCTGAGTTCAGCCCCCGGCGCGCAATGGCGTGGGCGCAACATTTCTTTCGTGAAACCGAGCCATTGCTTCGACGATAAGGGGCAGACAATCCTCCACGGCGAAATGCCCCGAATTCAGACGGTGTAACTCGGCGTTCGGCAGATCCTTCAGATAGGACTCGCCACCTTCCCGTGTGAAAAAGATGTCGTCCTGCCCCCAAAAGATGATCGTCTTTGGTTGCCCTTCCCTCAAGAAGGTCTGCCATTGGGGGTACAAGTCTACATTGGTGCGATAGTCGTAAAAGAAATCGAGCTGAATCTGTCGCGCATTAGGGCGGTCGAGAAAATGCAGATCCATGTTCCAATTGTCTGGGCTGATCAGCTCGGGATTGGTATGGCCATGCGTGTAGATGAGCTTGACGGTCTCGGGCTGCAGGAAGGCTTCAAGAGGCTTTTCAGTTTCGGGGCTACGGGTCTTCCAATAAGCGCCGCGTAATCCATCCCAAACCTGCGTGAAGCCAACCTCATAAGCGTTGGTGTTCTGCACGATCAGCCATTCCAGCCACTCCGGCCGGCGCGTGACGATTCGAAAGCCCACCGGGCCGCCGTAATCCTGGACGTACAGCCCAAAGCGGGTGAAGCCGACCTTCTCGAGAAAAGATTCGACGATCTGCGAGGTCTTGTCGAAAGTATAAGGGAAGCTCCCCGGATCGGGCATGTCAGAATTGCCGAAGCCCGGATAATCCGGCGCAATCACATGGAAACGTTTGGAAAGCGCCGGCATCAGATTGCGATATTGATGCGACGAGGCCGGGAAGCCGTGCAGAAGGACCAGTTTTGGCGACGTGCTGCGTCCTGCCTCACGATAGAAGATGTTGAGGCCATCGACGACGATGGACTTGCTGAGCACCGTCGTGTCGGGTGCATGTGGCGTGAAAGCAGCGATTGATTTCGTGGCATCGGGATGCACTCCTCTAGGCTGGATGCCGCGAACTACGCGGACCAACGCCCCAAGCATGCATCGTGACAGGACGGTGCGGGTCTTCGTGGGTGTCGGTCAATGCTGATGAAAGGTGGGGCCGGGAGGGGACAAGAACCGTGGCGACATCCGAAGCGCCATTATCTCGAGAGCGATGGGCAAGGCGACGGGGACTCGACGGCGGTTGCGCCGGCACAAAGGGGGGCGAGGCGACGGACCTGCCCCCGGCGGGTCCGCTATGGGTCCGCACCCCGAAATGCAATTCTGAACGATTTCACTAACTATTTGATTTTATTGGTGCCGGTTGCAGGATTCGAACCCGCGACCTACTGATTACAAATCAGTTGCTCTACCAGCTGAGCTAAACCGGCATTCGCTGCGTCGCCTGTATGCGTCCAAGGCGGCGGCGAGGTCAATCCCGCAGCATCACGCCTCAGCCCAAGCGCATCGTCAGCACGCTCAATGCGGCGGCGCAGGCGTTCGAGACATTGAGGCTCTTGATCGGCCCCGGCAGGTCGAGCCGCGCGATGGCGTCGCAGCGTTCCCGCGTCAACCGGCGCAGCCCTTTGCCTTCGGCGCCGAGCGCGAGCACGAGAGGCTTTGAGAGTGGAATCGTCGCGAGCAATTCGGCGCCTTCGGAGTCGAGACCAATCAACGCATAGCCGCGCTCCGAAAGCTCATCGAGCGCGCGGGCGAGATTGACGACGGCGACGATCGTCACATGCTCCAGCGCCCCCGACGCCGCCTTGGCGAGGACGCCCGAAAACTCCGGACTGTGGCGCTCGGTGAGGATGATGGCGTCGACGCCGAAGGCGCAGGCCGTGCGCAGAATGGCGCCGACATTATGCGGATCGGTGATCTGGTCGAGCGCAAGCACGACGCCGCTTACATTGGCGATGTCTGAAATATCCGCCTCGGGCAGAGGGCGCGCCTCCAGCATGAGGCCCTGATGCACGGCCTCCATGCCCAATCGCCGCTCCAGATCGCGCCCGTCGACGAGGCGCGGCTCCAGCCCCGCCGCTTGCGCGAGGTCCTTGATGCGGGGCAGGGCGGTCTCGGTCGCGTAGAGCGTCAGCAGCTTGCGCTTGCCGGCTGTCAGCGCGGCGCGGACCGCATGGGCGCCATAGAGCGTGACGACGTCGGGCGAGGGCGCGCGAAACGGACCAGGCGCATGTTTGGGCTGCGGCGGCGCGCGCCGTTCCCGCGCCTGGTGATCTCTTGGCGGCGGGCGGCGCGTCATCGTAGCGCCGCCGTCTTTACCCACCACTCCGGGTGTTGCGCGCGAATGGCGCGCGCGGCGCGAACGGCCGCATGCGGCGTCGCGAAAAGGGCGAAACAGGTCGCGCCGGAGCCGGACATGCGCGCGAGCTTGCAGCCGCGCGCGGCGCGCAGCAGGGCGAGCCCGTCGACGATGATCGGCGCCTGAAGGCAGGCGGCGTCTTCGAGATCGTTGCGGCCCTTGGCGAGCGCCGAGAGGAGATCGTCCGCGCTCGCGTTCATGGCGATTTCGGGATGGGCGGCGGCCTCGCGCCGCGCGCCGGGTTGTAGGCCAAGCGCAGCGAAGACGGGCCGCGTTTCGACCGGAACGCCGGGATTGATCAGCACCGCCGGCAGAAGCGGCAGGCGGATCGGCGCGCCAAGCGTCTCGCCGGCACCGCGCATCATCCGCGCCCGCGCGTCAAGACAAATCGGCACGTCGGAGCCGGCGGCGCGGGCGGCGTCGAACACGCGCGGGTCATCCGGCGCGAGGCCGTTCGCCTGGGCCAGCAGACGCAGCGCCGCCGCCGCGTCCGACGATCCGCCGCCAATCCCGGCCGCTACTGGCAGGCGTTTTTCGAGCCGGAAGGCGCCAAGCGTCAGCCCTTTGACGCGCGCGGCGAGATGGCGCGCGGCGCGCAGCACCAGATTGTCGTCGCCGGCGCCGGCGGCCGGCGCGGTGGGGCCGGAAATATCGAGCGAAAGCTCCGGGCCGGGCTCGAACGACAGACTGTCCCCCGCGCCGGTGAAGGCGACGAGGCTTTCGAGCTCGTGATAGCCGTCTTGCCGGCGGCCGAGAATGTGGAGCGTCAGATTGATTTTCGCGGGGGCGCGCGTTGTCAGCATCGAACCCCGGCCTCCGCATTAGGGGAAATTGCGGAGCCTCTCGAATTGGAGCGGGCGAAGGGATTCGAACCCTCGACCCCAACCTTGGCAAGGTTTTTCGGACAGCATTCTGACAATTTCTGATGCTTACCCGTCGTTCCCAAGTCATTGACCATTATCTGTTTCTCGTTTACTGCTGTTTCTGACGGTTGCCTGAATTTCCCGCCGGCTGCTTACCTATTGCTTACCCGAGCGACCCAAATCAGCGACCCAAACCCACGGCTTACCCGGAGCCTGACATGGCGTCCCTCAAGGCCAAAATCACCAAGCGAGCGGTCGACGCGCTCTCGCCCAAGCCCTGCGAAGACCTTTTCGTTTGGGATACCGAATTGCGCCGTTATGGCCTGCGAATGAAGCCCAGCGGCGCAGCTTCATATCTGATCCTGTATCGTCCGGCGAGCGGGCGGCAACGAATGCTCACTTTCGCGCGTGTCGGAACGGTGACGCCCGAAGAAGCGCGGACCAAAGCCCGAAAGCTCCTCTCCGAAGTCGACGACGGCGGCGACCCGGCGCAGCGGCGTGAGGAGGAGGGCGGCGCGCTGACCGTCGCCGAGATTTGCGAGCGCTATCTCGAAGCGGCGCGCGCCGGCCTTGTCGTGACTAATAAACGCCGGGCAAAGAGCGCGTCGACGCTCGCCGTCGACGAAGGGCGCGTCGCCCGCCATATCGTGCCGCTGATCGGGAAACACGTCGCAAACTCGCTAGCCGGCCGCACAGACCTCATCCAGCGCTTCTATGACGACGTTGCCGCCGGCAAGACCGCGACGAAGATCAAGACGCGCGCGCGCGGCGTTGCGCGCGTAACCGGCGGCCCGCCCGCCGCCAAGCGCGCCGTGGGGCTGTTCGGCGGCATATGGACGTGGGCGAGCAAGCGCGGGTTAGTGACCGGCCCCAATCCAGCGCGCGGCGTCGAAATGCAAGCCGATGAAACCTCGGAGCGCGTCCTATCGGCGCCGGAATTGGCGGCCCTCGGGGCCGCCTTGCGTGAGCAAGAGCCGATCCGACCCGCAGCGGCAGCAGCGCTACGTTTGATCGCGTTGACGGGCCTGCGCGCTGATGAGGCTTGCAGTCTGCGCTGGCGCGAGGTTGACGCCGCTTCACAGTGCCTGCGCCTTGAGGTGACGAAAACAGGCCGCTCTATGCGGCCGATCGGACGGGCGGCAATCGAGCATCTGCAAGCGCTCCCCCGCCTTCATGACGAATTCCTTTTTCCCAACCGCGAGGGGACCGGCCGCGCCGACCTCAAGAAATCAATCGCGGAGCTATTCGACGGCGCCGCCCTATCGGACGCCCGCGCGCAAACGCTTCGCCGAACATTCGCCAGCACGGCCGCCGACGAAGGCTATGGCGACGCGACGATTGCCGAACTCCTGGGCCACGCCCGCCGGGGCGTAACACAGCGCAGCTACATCCGCCGGCCCGATGCAGCGCTTGTCGCGGCCGCCGATCGCGTCGCCGAGCGCGTCGCCGCCGCTCTGGACGGGCGCAAGGCCGAAGTCATCGTGCTGCGCGAAGCGCAGACGGAGGCGGTTTGATGCGCCAAGATCAGGAACTCGCCGTCGAGGGCGAGGAAAGCGCGACGATCGACGGCATGACGCCAGAAGAGATGCGCGAATGGCAAAGAGCGTTTTTGGCATTGCAGGGGCGCGGCGGCGGAGCCGCGACGACCGGCCCGCTTGTTCGACTCTTGCGGAGCGGAAATCCTATTCCACCGGCGATCGCGTTTGCGCTCGCAAGATTGCTCGACGAGCGTCCTTATGTCTGGCGGCTCGATGCAAAGGGGAGCGCGCGGAAAGTGCCCGGTCGCGATTGCCGGATCGTTTTGAAGATCGGCAAGAACGCGCGCTGGGATCGCCAGCAGCGATCGGCTCTCAATCGCCAAAACAAGAGGCGCATTGGGGAAGGAATCCTTCGCGACATAGAGGCCGGCCTGACGACCGAGCAGGCCATTGCGAAGCGCATGAAGGCCAAGACTTTTGGACGTTCATATTTGTTTGAATGCCTTGCGGAGGCGGCGCCGAAAGGCCCGGCTTATTTGCGGCTGAAACCGAGAAAAACGAGTCCACGATAAAATCGAGAACGTCGCGGACTGACTTACGTGCCGCTTTGACGGATGCTTTCGCCATTCTCCCGCGCGCTATAGCGCTTTCACAAGAGGGACGGCGATGCGAACCGCAGAATACCTCCGTCGAAAAGAAGCCGGTGAATACCTCCGGGTGAAGTTCGGCCACGGCTCTGAAAAAACGTTGGCGAAGCTCGCGGTGACCGGCGGCGGCCCGGTGTATCGGAAGGCCGGCAAAATGGTGTTTTACACGCCGGAAGACCTCGACAATTGGGCGCTTTCGATGATGGGCGTCCCGCGCCGCACGACCTCCGACGTGGCGGAGGCGACGTGATCCGTGGCGCCTCCAAACGCGTCGAGGGCCGCCCCCGCATTAGCTGGTGGCGACCCTCGAATTGAGCACGTTTCGCGGCGGCTCAATTTGCAAAATACGCCACCAGGTTTCGACAAGCAATACCGCGCCGTTGGCCATGCGCCGGCCGATGGGGGCGCGCAATGACCGCGCCCCCGAAAGTCGATTGCCAACACCGGCTCTGGCAGATATAGCGATGGCGGCGGATTGCGTTTGTCGTCGAAGTCGGAAATCGGGACAAGTCCCAGGTATCTGGCGACCTTTGACGCTTGGCTTAGATACTTCCAACAGCCCTCGGTATTCTCGTATGGCTTGCCGTCCGGCATTGGGAGGGGCGCTTGTTGCGATATCAGCCGGTAATGGACCCGCCGAAGGTGGACGCCGCGTGTGAAGTCGAACGCGATAATGCTCGGCGAACCATTCGCCGGCAGCTAAGGTGGCCATCGGAGAGCTCTCGCTTTCCGCCTGCCGGGACCTTGTGGAGCGCGCGGCGAACAATGGCGGACGCCCTGTCCGCATCGTTTACCTATCGGACTTCGATCCCGCCGGACAATCAATGCCCGTCGCGGCGGCGCGCAAAATAGAGTGGCGCCTTCGGCAAGAGGATGGTGCGCGGGACGTTCGCCTTCAACCTATTGCGCTCACGCACGAGCAATGCGTCGAATATCGCTTGCCCCGGACGCCTATCAAAGAGAGCGAGCGACGCGCCCCGCAATTTGAAGACCGCTTCGGCGCTGGCGCGACCGAGCTTGACGCCTTAGAGGCACTTCATCCGGGCGCGCTTCGGAAAATCCTTATCCACGAAATCGAGCGGTTCCACGACGCATCACTGTCGCGGCGCTGGCACGCCGCGAAAAGAGCCGCGCAGGAATCTCTCGACGAGATACGGCGCGAAGTTCTCGGCGAGCACAAGATCGAGCGCGCGGCAATAGAGGCGCGGTTCGACGCGCTGCAAGCGCAAATTTGGGCAATCAACGACGACGCCGATGGGCTCAATTCGAAAATGGCGCGGGAAATGCGGCGGCGCGCCGAGCCAATAATCAACAATCTCGAAATGCCAGAGCCGCGCGACGCCGATGAATGGGACGCGCCGCTTTTTGACAGCGCGCGCGGCTACATTGAGCAGATTGATGTCTACAAGTCCTTCCAAGGCAAGCCGACAGCGCGGAAAAAGCGCAAGCTCGGAAGCGCGGCATGACCGTCGCCCCCGCCCCAAAGAGAAAACGCCGAGCCAGCATTCGCCTTCTGACGGCGCTAACCCTCGCCGACTTGCGCGCGGTCGCCCGCTTTCATGTCGAGAACGGCTTATGCGGCTTCCCATGGTTCACGCTCGGGCATGTCGCCGGCTCGCTCCTTCGCCGCTTCGAGCCAAGCCGCACATGGCCAGAGTGCAGCCCCGAGGCAGTTCTTGGCATGAGATTGGACCCGCGCCTGCGCGTCTTTCCGACGCGCGCCGACGTTCCGCCGCCGGTCATCGCGGCGCTTGAGCGCGCCATCGCCCATTCGCGCGATAATCCTTCGACGCCCGGACAGGACAAGCTCGCCGAGCTTTTCGGCGTCAATCTCGCCATGCGCAAGGAACTGCGGCTGCGCATGATCGGCGCGACTGACCTTCGATATGCCGAGCGCAAGAAGGCGTCGTCGGATGGCAAACGCGAGCGCAACAAAGCTCGCAAGAAAGCGCAGCGACAAGAGCGAGGCGCGACGCCGCGCGAGGAAAGCCTCGCCGCCATGGCTCGTGACCTTGGAATTAAGCCCGCGACGCTGAGGGCTCGGCTAAGGCGCGAAAAAGAAAAGGCTTTTGGCGTAAAGGTGCAGGGTGACGAAAACGCGACAAGCTCTGTTACCTTTTCGTCACCCCGCCCTTCCCGAAGGGAAGGAAGATATGCGGACGAAAACGTAACACCGAAGCCGCGCCCAAGAGGCGCTGTCGACACGGACACGCGCCGGGCGCGCGCGAGGCGCGCCGGCTTCGTCCGAACTGCCGACGCCCGAGCGCCAGACAATAGAGGCGATAATCTCGACATTGCCCCCTCGAATGCCCAATGCCGAATGCTGGGCCGCGCAACGGTAAACACGACAGTTGACGCGCGGGTTCGCAATGACCGGGCGAGCGCGGATGGCACGTCCGCGCCGAGCGGAAGAAGAACGTCAACGGGCGATGCGGCTGCAAGCCAGAATATTGCAGAACGTCAACAGCGCGCGCGCGCGAGGGTCGACGCCGCGCCATTCGCAGTCGCGGCCGGAGGCGCGCCTTCAAGCGCGCCGCCGAGGTCCGCGCGCCTGCGCGCCATGCCGATCATCGTCGCCGCCGCCACCTGCTTTCGCGTCGGCAAGCGCTTCGTCTGGACCCTATCGCTGAGCTCGTCCGGCGCGCTGACCTGCGCATGGCGGCCGCGCGCGCCCAAGAGGCTCTCGAAACCCGAGCTGGCCGACTATCGCCGAGGCCGCGACAGCTTCCTGGCCGGACTAGCAAGAGCGGCTGGTCGCAACATTTTGCTCGTCGAGCCCGGCGCGGACCGCGATAGCGAAAGGACGTTCCAATGATTGCTCACGTGCTCGTCAGCGGCGTTTTGTTTCGCGATCCCGAAGCCCGTGTCTCGCGAGCGGGCAAGAGCTACGCCACGGCGACGATCCGCGCCAAGGACGGCGACGCGACGACGTGGTGGCGCGTCACCGCATTTTCGGAAAGGGCCTGCGCCGAACTCATGCGCCTCTCGGACGGCGACGCGCTTTCGGCGCAGGGCGCGCTTCGTGTCGAAACTTACGAAAAAGATGGCTCGACGCGAGTTTCATTCGGATTGATCGCGAATTGCATCGTCGCGCTGCGCCAGCCCGCAAAGCCGCACAAAATGAAACAGGCCGAGGCGCCGTCGCCGGATGCGCGCTCGCGCGCGGAGCGACTGGCCGGCGATGGCGTCGACGTGTTCGGCGACGAAATTCCGATTTGAAGGAGCACGCTATGAGAAGCGCTGGCATGATCGGCGCCCAACTTCGGCGGCTCAGAGAGGCGGCGCATAACCGCGCCGACGATCGGCAACCAGCGCCGAACCTTCGCGAGCTAGCGCGGCGCGTCGAGCGGCTTTGCCCGTCGCATGCAAGGCCCGAGGCTTTTCATATCGAGAAAAGCGAAATCGCACATGAGCTTCGACGCTTCGCGCGCGATTCCGAAATTTGCGCGCGAGGCGACGGCGCGCGAAGCGGCGACGACGCCGGGCAATGTCGCGGGAAAGGAAATGAGCGATGACAACGGACTCAAAAAGCAAGGTTCGGCTCGTGTGGACCCGCGTCTTCACGCCCTGGCCGTGCTCAATTTGCGACGGGTGCTCGGAGAAGGTCGACGTTCTTGCCGAAGCCAAGCTCGACGGCGAGACGATTCGAGTTTGCGAAGCCTGCCTGGAGGCCGGCGACATTGATGCGCGGTTCCGCGATCATGCGGCTGAATTTCGCGGAATGGCGGAGCAGGCCGAAGCCTCGATCGGCCGGCTCGACCTTCCGACTTTCGCCGAATGGTTAGAGGCCAAGCGATTGGCGGTCGATGAAGATCAGCGCGAGGGCGAGCGGCAGGATTTCGAGCGCCATCGTCGCGAGGTCAAGCGGCTGCATGCGCGGTTCCGCGATCATGCGGCTGAATTTCGCGGAATGGCGGAGCGGATCGAAGCCTTGATCGGCCGGCTCGACGTTCCGACTTTCGCCGAATGGCAGGCGGCCAGCCGAGCCGCCGACCAGGCCGATCTTCTCGACGGGCTTGAATACTCGCGCTACCGCCGCGATGGCGGCGCGCTGCCGTTCCCCGAGTGGAAAAAGTTGGGCGCGAAGCAGCGCGCCGCTTCGAGAAAGGGAACGACAATGACGACGACTAGCGAGAGGGTCTGAAAGCAATCCGCCGCGCTCGCGCGGCGGGCCCGCCAAATCGAGGGCGAGGGGCAATGAGCTTGCGAAAACCGCCAAAACCTTTCGTCGTCGAGCGCGCGACTTTGCCGCCGCGAGTCGCGCGCCCGCTCAAGATTGAGCGCGCCGCCACTGACGAAGCCGCTCAGCGCGTCGCGGCCGAGCGACGGCGAGGCGCTTGGATTGCGGAAATGATCGCCGCAGAAACGCGCGGCCACCGATAACCGCGTCGCCCGCCGCTCGCCTGCGCCACATCGCGGCTGAGCTCGCGGCGCTCGCCGACGCGCTCGACGAACGAGCTTCGCCGCCGCCGATCGCTGCGCCGCCCGATCGATGGATCACTACCGCCGTCGCCAGCAGCCGCGCGAATGTCTCATATGCGACGACCTATCGATGGTCGCGGCGATATGGAATCGGCGAACAAACGGCGACCGGACAATGGCGCTATAGCGAAAGCCGCCTGCGCGCTCTTCTATCGAGCGACGCCCGGCGAGGCGAAAATGAAGAAAATGGTGAAGCCGCTCGGCTTCCAATGTTGAAGCGGCGCGCGCATGTTGCCGGCAACGACCCGGCGCGACGCCCGAGCGCATCGCAGCGCTGCGCGAGATTGGCGAATTGCAGCTCTCTTGTGGCGATTTGCATGAGATGCACGCGCTCGCTTTGCGCATTGCCGGGCATGGCCCAAGGCGCGCCGAGCACCGCGCCATCATCGCCGAGGCTTGGGAAGGGATCGGGCGGGGCAAAAGCCGATGGCTGTAGAGGCGCGGCAGAGAGCGGCGCTGAGCGCGCATTGCGAGCCGGCCGCACCCGTCGGCTCTCGGCGGCCTCGCCGCCCCAGCCTACCCCGCAGCCCTGGCATTGCGGCGCGGCATGGGCAGAAGAATATGGCGGGGCGATCATGCGACAAACGAGCGTTCATCCCGCAACCGGACTGGCGGCAAGAGCGCGTCCATCATCGCTTGCATCCTCCCGATCGCCATCGTTTGGCAAAGCGCGAAGCATCGCAAAAGGATTGACGCAGGCACTCGACGAACTTCGCAACTATGCGCGCGCGAGCGGGCAGGCTATCGCGGGAAAGAAAGCAAGGACGGCAACCTTCATGCGGGCTTCGCGAAAGCTCCCACATTTGCGCGAAGCCTATCGCGCGCTCGAACGAAGCGCTCAATGTTTCGCAAACATCGAAAGTCTTTGCGAAACGCCATGCGCCGCGCCGAGCGCGCGAACGAGAAAAGTAGGGACCGTGTTTTTGAACTCATCGCATGCGCGGCCGCCGCGCCCAGGACTTCGCGCGTTTTTGGCGCAATGAAATTTGCGCTTCCGCTTCCAGGTCAAGCCCGAGGATAAGGCAATGGACCCTCCCATGACAGTTACGGCACCACAGTTGGCGGCTCTGCTTGCTGTGACAGATCGCCGGATCCGGCAATTGGCAGGCGACGGCATCCTCGAACGCACGCGCGATGGTCGATACGATCTCGCTACGAGCGTTCAGAAATACATTTTGTTTCGAGAAAGTCGTCGGGAGCCGAACGAAGTGGCTCAGGCTCGTGCTCGCCACATCAATGCGAGAGCCACGGAAATCGAATTGCGGAATGCGAAACGCATTGGCGAAATCATCGAAATGGATGAGGCAATTTCGATCGTAGATGAGATTGTCGGGTCGATCATTACAGCTCTCCAGGCCTTGCCTGCCAGGGTAACCCGCGATCTCGCGCTACGGCGGCGGATCGAAGAGGAGATTGATCAAATCAGGAGTGCAGTTTGTGATAAATGCAAAATGCAACAAGCGCGCCTGCTCGAAGAAACGAATGCTGCCCGCGCGTGCGACGCGCGATCTGCAATTGCGCCGGCAGATCGAGGCTGAGGCCCATGCCAGTCTGAGCCGCATTTCTGACGCGGCTGCCATGTTGGCACAAAAAATAGGAGCTAAACAATGAGCGAAATTGATCTGCGCGACGCCGTATTCATTCCTCCGCCCGGCTGCGCGTTAAATGGCATGACCCGACATAAAAATGAACTTCGCTTGCTCTTGATCGCCCCTGCAGCTGGGGGCGGCTATTGGGTTTCGGGCGGCGAGCCTGGCAGTGCGCCTGAACTTATCAAGTGGACGGGAACAGCGACCGCAGTCGCGCCAGATCTCCTTTCTCGCCTTGTTGCCAGGGTCTCAGACGCGGACTGGTCTGCCGCTACTTGGACGGCGCGGCCTTGCGCGCCGGCGCGTGAGAACCCCGTGCTATCGGATGTCGAAAGCGAGCCGCTGAGCGAAGGGCGAATCCGAAAGTGATGATGCGTCGACCAAGAGACTTCCAGCTTTGGCTAGTGAAACCTGCACGCGATCTCAGCGTTGGCTTCAATGCCCTGTTTCACGGAACTCGATACCCAAATGCGCTCCTCTCGTCCGGAGTGCTGTGGCCGACGCCAGCGCCTTTGAGACAAACCGGGCGGGTTGCGAAAGGGAGGATTTCTGGCTCATTGTAACCGTCAGGAGTGGAGATGAGCCAGAAATCCGATAGCCCTAAATTGTCATCCGAGGGGCTTCGTCGACCACTACAATCATCGCCGTTATCACGAGAGCCTGAACAATCTCACGCCGGCCGACGTCTACTTCGGACGCGGACCGAAAATCTTCATGCAACGAGGAAGGATCAAACATCTCACCATCCCAAATCGACGCTTGCAACGCCAATTGACCGCCGCATAAACTCAACCGTCAGATGAGCCGCGTCCTCCATTAAATCACGCCGCCCTCTATCTCAAATTATCTGACGACGGACAAAAGCAATTTGGACGAAGACATGTCATCCTGGCCTTTCTTTTCCGTCGAGCAGTGGGAGCAAACGATCGCGCACGCGATCGAAGCGCCGGACGCCGTTGGCCCCATTCGCAACATCGATAACGGCGATCCGCGTGAATTCGACGCCATCTTCATCGGCGGAGGGGCCGCTGGCCGTTTCGGCGCGGCCTATCTGCGTGCGATGGGCGGGCGGCAACTCATCATCGACCGCTGGCCATTCCTGGGGGGATCGTGCCCGCACAATGCTTGCGTTCCTCACCATCTCTTCTCGGATTGCGCCGCCGAGTTGATGCTGGCTCGCACCTTTTCGGCCAGCCTGTGGTTTCCTGAAATGAGGAATCGTGGGACGTCGATCAAGGAAGTCGTCGATCTCTTTCGACGCGGCCGCACCGGGCCGCATGCAGTGATGAATTATCAGAGCAAGGAGCAGCTCGATCTCGAATTCGTCCTCAACGCGAAGGCGCGCATCATTGACGCCAACACCATCGAGGCCGCCGGAGAGACCTTCCGAGCGCGCGCGCTCGTTTTGGCGATGGGGGCGGAGCCGGTCCGCCTCGAAGGACCGGGCGGCCATCTTGAGGGCGTGCATAATCATGCGACGCTCGTCGAAAAGCTGACGCGCGAACCCGGCGAGGCCATCGTCGTCATCGGCGGCGGCAAGACCGCCGTCGAATATGGCTGCTTCTTCAATGCTACCGGGCGCCGCGTCGTCATTCTAGCGCGTAATCGCGTCCTCGACATGATTCCGGACGCGGAGACGCGCGGCTATGTTATCGACCGGATGAGGGAGCAAGGAATCGAAATCGTTGAGGGCGCCAACGTGACTTCCCTCCTGGGCGACGCCTCCGAGCGCGTGCGCGCGGTCCTCGCCGACGCGCCAGACGGCCAGCTAGAGATCGGCGCTGATTTCGTTTTTCTCGGGCTCGGCGAGCGGCCGCGCTCACGACTTGCGGTGGAGGCGCTCGGCGTCGCTGTCGACTCCACTGGCGCCGTGCTGGTCGACGAGCGATTGCGCGCCTCGGTTCCCAATGTCTATGCGGTTGGCGATCTCATCGGCGCGCCGATGGAAATGTTCAAGGCGCGAAAAAGCGGAACCTATGCGGCGCGCGCGGTCATGGGCGAGGATGTGACCTATCGGCCTGCTGATTGGCCGGATTTTTTGCACACCCATTACGAAGTGAGCTGGCTCGGTCTGGGCGAGGAGGAGGCGCGGCGCCGCTATCGAAACGTCGTCGTTCTGAAGCTGCCGCCCGATAATCCGAACGGGCTCGACATCGGCCTGCCGGCGAGCGATCGAACGATGCTCTACGCAATGGCGCGCCCACATATGTCTGGCTTCCAGAAGCTGATCCTCGACGGCGACAGCAGACGCGTGATCGGCGCCCATCACGTCGGATATGGCGCCAAGGACGCTTTTCAATATCTCAACGCGATGGTGAAGCGCGGCCTGACGATCGACGAACTCGGCGATATGGACGAGCTTTTCCTCAACGCGACCTATTTCATCCAGCTCGCGCGATTGCGGGCGGGACAAAGCGTTCTGCGAAGCATGTAATGCGTCGATGCGGCGCAGCTTGCGTGCGGGAGGATCGTGATGCAGCGACTGCGCGACCGCGTGATCTTCGTGACTGGCGCCGGCGGCGGCATTGGCCTCGCGATTGCGCGCGAAACGGCGATAGCGGGCGCGGCGGTCGCCGTTTTTGATATCGACGGCGTGAAGGTCGAAGAGGCCGTCGCGCACCTGCGGGGCCTTGGCGCGAAAGCCCATGGCGCTTCCGTCGACGTAACCGACGCGGCTGCCGTTTCAGAAGCCTTCCGCGGCGCCGAAGCCGCGCTCGGGCCCGTTGATGGGCTAGTCAACAATGCGGGGATCGCCGGGCTCGGTTCGGTCCACGACGCCGACGAGCGGGAGTGGGCGCGCATTCTCTCGGTCAATGTCACCGGCGTGTTTCTGATGGCGCGCGCGGCGTTGCCTGGAATGATGCAACGCAAGAGGGGTTCCATCGTCAATGTCGGCTCGATCGCGGGCATGGTGGGCATTCCGGTCATGGCTGCTTATTGCGCGTCGAAAGGCGCCGTGAACAATCTGACGCGGCAAATGGCCGTCGACTATGCGAAATGGGGCATACGCGTAAACGCCGTCGCGCCGGGAACCGTCGCATCGACAGTGATGGGCGCGACGCTGCTCGCAAGCGACGTCGACGAGGCGGCGAGGGTGCGTCGTTTGGCGAAATATCCGATGGGGCGCTTCGGGGAGCCGGAGGAAATCGCGAAGGCAGCGTTGTTTCTCTTGAGCGACGAGGCATCCTTCATCACTGGAACGGTGCTGACGGTCGACGGCGGCTTGACCGCGGCTTGAGTGGGTATGCGTATTTAAACGGATGCTCCGAGCGTTGACAGACATATGTGTCAAGCATAGCTTTTCTTCGAATGCGGTTGCGAAGAGCCGAAAATAATTAAAAAATAATGGGGAGAAAGCGATGCAGCTCGGCGGTCAGGAAGTCCTCATCCCAACAAGCATGGTAGGAAACTACCCCAATCCCCGATGGTGGGACGCGTCCTTTGCACGGCTATTCAGAGGCGACAGGGAGCCGCCGGGATTCGATCAATCGCGAGGCGTTAGAAGACGCGATCGGCGCCATCGCCCGCGACCAGGAGCTTGCCGGCCTCGACATCGTCACCGACGGTCGCGTTCACGGCGACAACTACGCCGACACGGCCGTCTACCATTACCTGCGCTGCATGGGTTACGATCTGAGAGGCGGCGGTCATCTCGCATTTCCCCCATTTACAGCCGGCTGCACACGGCAACAATCGAGCGTGAGATCAAGCGGCGCGGGGCGATGATGGTCGAGCAGGCGCGGGCGCTCAAACGCGCGACAAGAAGACCGACCAAGATTCAATACACCGGCGTTCAGGTGTTGGCGCAGTGCACCAACGATCTTTTTTACAAGAGTTCGCGCGACCGGGCCATGGCGATCGCCAGGGCAATGAACGAGGACATCCGTGAAGTCGATGCGCTCGGCGTTGATTTTATTCAGTTCGACGAGTTCACCTGGCCCTATTTTTACGAGGATTGGGCGATCGACGCTTTCAACGCAGCTGTTGAAGGCGTAAAGAACGCGCGCATCATCGTCCACGTGTGCTGGGGCAATTGGGGCGGCACGCCCGGCTTCTACTCCGACGAAACCGGCAAGGCGGGCGAAGTCTACAACCTGACGAAGAGAAAAGAACAGCCCAAGGCGCCCGATGCGACCCGCGCAATCATCCCGAAGGCCTATGAAGCACATATCAATGTTCTCAACCTCGAGAACTGCGGGCGACGCGTCGATGACATGTCGGGCCTCGACGCCTTCAAGGAGTTTCCGCTTCCACCCAATGTCGATTTCTGGGCCGGCGTCATCGACGTGAAGACGACGATCGCCGAGACGGCCGCGCAAGTGGCGGATCGAATTACAGCCCTGTTGAAGGTTATCCCGGCCGAGAGGCTTGGCGTCACCACGGACTGCGGCCTCATCCTGCTGCAACGCTATATCGCACAAGACAAACTGCATGCGCTGGTCGAGGGCGCCAAGTTGGCCCGTGAAAGGCTGAAACAAAAAGCCGCTGCCTGAACGAACAGGGATCAGCAGCTCTCTGCGAACGCCGCCGATTAAGAAGGTGGCGCAATGCCCATATATGCGATCCTTTGCCCCGATTGCGGCAACGTCGCCAGGACACGCCCTGGTTCTGGCGGATTGTCGCATGCCGGAAGAATGGGCCTGCTCGGCCTGCGGCGGGTTGCGCGCGCAACCCGATCCGCACGCCGTTCGCAGCCTCATCCGTGGGAAGCGGGGCATGGCGGCGGGTGCCTGTGTTGCGGCGGATCGTCGTCGCTTGAACGCGCGCAACAAGGCGTCTTCGAATGCAGGGAATAAATGACGAAGACACGGCGCCTGATCGGAATGACTTCTAGCTTCGCGCATGTTGGAAACAGTGCATGTTTGATTACGTCATCGTCGGAGCCGGTTCTGCGGGATGCGTTCTCGCAGGAAGATTGAGCGAGGATCCCGATTGCAAGGTCCTGTTGCTGGAGGCCGGCCGCGAGGATGACGCGCCATTGCTGCGCGCCCCGGCGCTCTATGGGCACCTGCCAGGACAGTCCTTACGATTGGGCCGATCGAACCGTTCCTCAAAAAAATCTCGACGGCCGCCGCATATTCGTTCCGCAGGGGCGGGGGCTCGGTGGGTCGAGTTCCATCAATTACATGATCTACATTCGAGGCGCGCATGAGGATTACAACAATTGGAGCCGGCTCGGAAATAGCGGGTGGGGCTATGAAGAGGTCCTGCCCTACTTCTTGAAAGCGGAGGGGAACCG
>CAVPMJ010000012.1:0-218378 GCA_963706255.1 uncultured Alphaproteobacteria bacterium
CCGTCATGCGGCCTGAAAAGCCCCACTCATTGTCGTACCAGGACAGGATCGACACGAGATTGCCGTCGATGACCTTGGTCTGATCGAGATGGAAGCAGGACGACAGCGGATTATGGTTGAAGTCGATCGAAACGAGCTTCTCCGTCGTGTAGCCGAGCACGCCCTTGAGCGGCCCGTCGGCGGCGGCTTTGATCGCGGCGTGGACCTCGTCCTTCGTCGTCGCCCGCTTCGCCACGAATTTCAGATCGACCGCCGAGACGTTTGGCGTCGGCACGCGGATGGCGTAGCCGTCGAGCTTGCCGTTGAGCTCCGGCAGCACGAGGCCGACGGCCTTCGCCGCGCCCGTCGAGGTCGGAATCATCGAGAGCGCCGCCGCTCGGGCGCGATAGAGATCCTTGTGCATCGTGTCCAGCGTCGGCTGGTCGCCCGTGTAGGCGTGGATCGTCGTCATGATCCCCTTCTCGATGCCGATCGCCTCATGCAGAACTTTCGCGACAGGCGCGAGGCAATTGGTCGTGCAGGAGGCGTTGGAGATGACGAGATGGTCCTTTGTGATCTTGTCGTGATTGACGCCATAGACGACCGTGATGTCGGCGTTCTCGCCGGGCGCCGAGACGAGCACGCGCTTGGCGCCGGCGTCCAAAAGCAGCTTCGCCTTGTCGCGCGCGGTGAAGAGGCCCGTGCATTCGAGCGCGATGTCGATCTTGAGTTCCTTATAGGGGAGTTCGGCCGGATTCTTGATCGCCGTCACCTTGATCGGCCCGCGGCCCACGTCGATCGTGTCGCCTGCGACTTTGACCTCATGCGGGAAGCGGCCATGAACGGAATCATAGCGCAGGAGATGAGCGTTGGTCTCGACGGGGCCGAGATCGTTAATGGCGACGACCTCCAGGTCCTTGCGTCCGGTTTCGATGATGAAGCGCAGGATATTGCGGCCGATGCGCCCGAAGCCGTTGATCGCCACTCTCACTGTCATTTGGCAACTCTCCCTATCGCCGCCGGATTTTGCAGGCGGCCGACGCTTCCCGCGCGGGCGCGCGGCGCGACGCTGGAAGCGAGGGTGTGATAGCACCTCGCGCCCCCCTGTCAAACGCAGGCGCCCGCCTGCCGCCTGGCTTGGGATTTACGCGATTCATGGTAGGAAATAGGCGCAAGGCGAATCGGTCATATGGCCGTCGCCTATAAAAGCTCCGCAATGGCCCTGACCGGCGATGACGCATTCAGACAAGCGCGATGACGAGAACGCCAAGAGGCTCGACGACGCGCTCGCCCGTTTCAAGACGGCGCTCGACCAGCTCGAACGCGCCGTCGCCGTCAGGCTCGAGGACGATCTCTCCAGCGCCGAACTTGAGGAAGAACTCGCCATCATGCAGGACGACCGGGCGCGGCTCGCGCTCGATCTCGACGCCGCGCTGGCCCGGCAAAACGCTCTGGAGAAGAGCCGCGACGAAGTCCTACGGCGGCTCGACGCGGCCGGCGAAGGCGTCGCCGCCGCGCTCAGCGGCGCCGCCGGCGCCTTGTCGCGCGCAATGACGCGCGGCGGGTAGTGCGCCCATGGCCGCCGTCGTCCTCACCATCGCCGGCCGCACCTATCGCATGTCTTGCGAGGACGGCGAGGAGCAGCGCATCGAGCAGCTTGCGCGCTATGTCGAAGGCAAGATCATGTCGATGCGCGACGGCTTTGGCGAGATCGGCGAGCAGCGCATCGTCGTTATGGCGGCGCTCGCCATTGCGGATGAGGCGACAGACGCGCGCGGCAAGGCGCTAACCATGGAGACGGACGTCGCCGCGCTGCGCGCCGAACTCGACGCTGCGCGCAAGGCGAACGCGGCGCTCACCGAGCGTGTCGCCGAGGCGCTGGACGACGCCGCGCGCCGGCTCTCGCGGATCAACGGCGATCTCTCGACGCCCGCGCCGGCGCGCGACGAGATGCCGTAGCGGGCTTTTGTCGCTACTTGGCGGCCCAATCCTCGATGCTCGGATCGCGCTTGGCCTTTTCGAGATTGTCCGCCTGTTCCGACAATTGGTAATTGCGGTTCTGGGCCGCCATCGCTTCGGCGCCGTCCTTCAAGATCGCGATCTTCATCTGCTCCGTGGCGAGATGGTTGAGCTCATTGATCCACTGATTGAGATTGAGCATGAGCTTGCGTTTGCGCTCTCTTTGAATGTCATGCGAGGAGTCGCTGTTATCCGAAAGCGCGAGTTCCGCCTCGGTCTCGGCGATCTGCTCGTCGAGCTTCTTGACCTTCTCCTCGGCCGCGGCGGCCTGATCCGGCGCGCTCGCCTTGGCCTTCTCCAGCACCGCTTCAGCCTCGGTGCGCGCTTTCTTGAGATTGTCGATGCCGTTTTGCAGCCATTTCGACTGGATCTTCAACAGCGCGTCGCGGGCGACGCCGCCGAGATTGAAGGAATTGGGCACGGGGAAATAGGGTCCAAGCTGCGCCGCGCGCGCCTCCGCGACCCAAAGGCTGCATGCAACCAGGGCGCAAAGCGCGGTCCCGGCCAGCGCCGCGCGGACGCCGGCCGTCTTACGATTGGCGGTCATGATTTCACTCCCCATAGGCGCGCCAGTTTTTTCGGAGCGCGTTTTCTTTCGCTCAAACTGGGCCATCGCCTGACTTCTGGCAAGCCCCGGCCCGGGCGACGCGCGCCGCCGCGCTTGACGGAGATGGCCCTTTCGCGCGAGCTTCAATGCGCCGGGGGAGCCCCGCCCGGCGGCGCGACCGCCGCCAAGGGGCTGAGAGGCCGCAAGAAGCGCCGCAAGGCGCAGGGCGCGGCGACCCTTCGAACCTGATCCAGTTGAGACTGGCGGAGGGATGGTGTCAGCAAAATCTCATAAGGAGCGCGCTCCATGCTCGCGCGCGTAATCGGCGCCGGCGTCGCCGGCCTTTGCGCCGCCCATGCGCTGGCGCGCGCCGGCCTCGACGTCGAGCTTATCGAGCGCGCCGCCGCGCCAGGACAAGGTTGCTCGCGCTACGCCGGGGGCATGATCGCGCCCTGGTGCGAATTGGAGAGCGCCGAACCGCTCGTTGCGACGCTGGGAGAAGAGGCGCTCGACTTCTGGACGCGCGAGATCGGCGTCGCAACCGTGCATGGCAGCCTCGTCGTCGCGGCCCCGCGGGAACGCGGGGAGCTCGCAGATTTCGCCCGCCGCACGGCGCATTTCGAGACGCTGGACGCGGCGGGCGTCGCGGCGCTGGAGCCTGATCTTTCCAGCCGCTTCGACGCCGCGCTGTTTTTCCCGCAGGAAGCGCATCTCGATCCGCGGGCGGCGCTCGCCGCGCTCGCCGCAGAGCTCGCCAAGGCGCAAAATGTTGCGCAGCATTTTTGCGGCGACGCCGCCGATCTGACGACAAAGCCCGACTGGATCATCGACTGCCGCGGCCTCGCCGCGCGCGACGCGCTGCGGGCGCTACGCGGCGTGAAGGGCGAAATGCTGATCCTGCGCAGCGACGAGATTTCGCTGGCGCGTCCTGTGCGGATGCTCCATCCCCGCCGCCCCGTCTATGTCGTGCCGCGCGGCGACGGCCTGTTCATGGTCGGCGCCACGATGATCGAGAATGAGGAGCGCGCCCGCGTCACCGCGCGCTCGGTGGTGGAGCTGGTCAATTCCGCCTTCGCCATTCATCCGGCCTTCGCCGAAGCCGAGATCGTCGAGACGGGATCGGATTTGCGGCCGGCCTTTCCCGACAATCTTCCGCGTCTTTTGAAGCGGGGTCGGACGCTCTATATCAATGGCCTCTATCGCCATGGCTTCCTGCTCGCGCCGGCGCTGGCGCGCCGTGCGGCTGAAGTCGTCGTCAATGACGCGCATTTCCCCGAGGTGATGGATGCAGATTCAAGTCAACGGGCGCCCGCAAGAAGTCAGCGCGACGACGCTGCAGAGCCTGCTGCGGGAACTGGGTTATGAGAACGAAACCGTGGGAACGGCTCTCAACCAGGAATTCGTGCGCGGCAGGGATCGCGCGCAAACGCCCCTGCGCGAGGGCGACGCGGTCGAGATCGTGACGCCGAGGCAGGGGGGGTGAATCGAGCCCCAATGAATGATCCGTTGACGCTCTATGACGCCGAATTGAACTCGCGGCTGCTGCTGGGCACGGCGCGCTATCCCTCGCCCGCGATTCTCGCCGACGCCATTCGCGCGTCGGCTTGCGAGACCGTCACCGTTTCGCTGCGACGCGAGGCGGGCGGCTCGCGCGCAGGCGAAGCCTTTTGGAGCCTCATTCGCGATCTTGAGGTCCGCGTTCTCCCCAACACCGCCGGTTGCCGCACGGCCAAGGAGGCGATCGCCACGGCGCAAATGGCGCGCGAAGTCTTCGCGACCGACTGGATTAAGCTCGAAGTCATCGGCGAAGAGGACACGCTGCAGCCGGACGTCTTCGGCCTGGTCGAGGCGGCGCAGGCCCTTGTCGACGACGGCTTCAAGGTCTTTCCCTATACGACCGACGATCTTGTCGTCGCCGAAAAGCTCCTCGACGCCGGCTGTCGCGTTCTGATGCCCTGGGCGGCGCCGATCGGCTCAGGCCGCGGCGTCAATGACGCTTTCGGCCTGCGCGCGCTGCGCGCCCATTTTCCCGATACGCCGCTCATCGTCGACGCCGGCCTCGGCGCGCCGTCCCACGCCGCGCTGGTGATGGAAATGGGCTATGACGCCGTGCTCCTGAACACCGCCGTCTCGCGCGCCGGCGATCCGGTCGGCATGGCGCGCGCCTTCGCGCTCGCGGTCGAAGCGGGGCGCGCGGGCTTCCTCGCTAGACCAATGACGCCCCGCGACATGGCGGAGCCCTCGACGCCCGTCATCGGCCGGCCGTTCGACAGATTGGCGTGAGGAAGAACGGTCCGTGGCGACGCTGAAACTGGACCCTTTCTATCTCATTGTCGATGACGTCGACTGGCTCGCGCGGCTGCTGCCGCTCGGCGTCAAGCTCGTGCAATTGCGCGTAAAGGATCGCAGCCAGAGGCCGAGCTGCGCGCCCAAATCGCCGCCGCGCGGGGAATTTGTGCGCAGCATGGGGCGCAGCTCGTCGTCAATGACTATTGGCGCCTCGCGATCGACGCGGGCTGCGATTTCGTCCATCTCGGCCAGGGCGATTTGGACGCGGCCGACATCGCGGCGCTGCGCCGCGCCGGCGTGCGTCTCGGCGTCTCGACGCATGACGAGGCCGAATTGGAGCGGGTGCTGGCGCTTTCGCCCGACTATGTCGCGCTCGGACCGATCTATCCGACGCTCCTGAAAGAAATGGCCTTCGCGCCTCAGGGCCTCGCCAGGATCGGCGACTGGAAGAAGCGCATCGGCGATATTCCGCTCGTCGCCATCGGCGGCCTGACGCCCGAACGCGCGGTCGCCGCGCTCGCCGCCGGGGCGGACAGCGCCTGCGTCGTCACCGACATATTGCGCAACATCGAATCCCGAAGCGCGCGCGCGCGAATGGATCGCCGCGACGCAAGTCTGGCGGGAGAGGGCGGGGTTCTTTGCACCCGACTACGCGACGGCCCGCGTCTGCCCCTCGCCCAATCATGGCGCGCGGCTTCGCCCGATCTCGACGCTTATTCTCCATTACACCGGCATGCCGACGGCGGAATTGGCGCTGGCCCTGCTCTGCCATCCGGAGTCCGGGGTTTCGGCGCATTATGTCGTCGAGGAGGACGGCCGCGCGCTGCAGCTCGTGCCCGAATCGCGGCGCGCCTGGCATGCCGGAAAGAGTTTCTGGGCGGGCGAGACGGATATGAATTCCGCCTCGATCGGGATCGAGATCGTTCATCCCGGCCATTGCGATCCGCGCCCCTATGCTGCGCAGCAAATCGCGGCGGTCGCGGCCCTTGCGCGCGACATTTGCCGGCGCCATGCGATTCCGCCGGAGCGCGTCCTGGCGCATTCCGACATCGCGCCCGGCCGCAAGCAGGACCCGGGCGAATTCTTTCCCTGGGACGAATTGGCGCGCCACGGCGTCGGCCATATGGTCGAACTGGACGCGGGCGTCGGCGCGACGACTATCTCCATCGGCGACGAAGGCGCGAAAGTGGGATCGCTCCAGCGCGACCTCGCCGCCTATGGCTATGGCGTTAAGGAAACGAGGGTCTATGACGCGCAGACGGAACAGGCCGTCGAGGCGTTTCAGCGCCATTTCCGCCGCGCGCGCGTCGACGGCTGCGCCGACGGCGAAACGCGCGCCACGCTCGCCAAGCTCATCGCCGTTTTGGGAGAACGCATATGAAGGCCGTCGTCGTTACGGGCGCCTCGACCGGCATTGGCGCAGCCTGCGTCAAGCTACTGGTTGAAAATGGCTATCTCGTTTTTGCTGCAGTACGGAAAGATGCTGACGCGGCAGAAATTGCTGCGCAGCATGGCGCGGCGGTCGTCCCGCTGCTGTTCGACGTGACGGACGCCGAAGCCATCGCCGCCGGCGCGAAACTCGTCGCGGCGCGGCTCGAAGGCGAGGCGCTCGCCGGCCTTGTGAACAACGCCGGCATCGCGGTTCCCGGTCCGATGCTGCATCTGCCGATCGAGGATTTTCGCCGCCAGATCGAGGTCAATCTCATCGGCCAGCTCCAGGTCATACAGGCCTTCGCGCCCTTGCTCGGCGCGGGCGAGGCGCGACGGGGGCCGCCCGGCCGCATCGTCAATATGAGTTCGGTCGCCGGACGTTTCGCGGCGCCTTTCATGGGCGCCTATAACGCCTCGAAATTCGGGCTCGAAGGCCTGTCCGACGCGCTTCGCCGCGAACTGATGATCTACGGCGTCGACGTGATCCTGATCGAGCCGGGCATGATCGCCACGCCGATCTGGGACAAGGCGGAACACGCGGAATTTGAGGGACTCGACGGCACGGTTTATGGCGCGGCTGGGCGGCGCATGCTGAAATGGCTGGTGGCGCAGGGCCGCGAAGCGCCCGGACCGGAGGTCGTCGCGCGGGCGGTGTTACGGGCGCTCAGCGAATCGCGGCCGTCGGTTCGTATTCCCGTCGTCCAAAACCGCTTCACTGATTATACGCTGCGCGGCCTGCTGCCGGCGCGGCTCGTCGACTGGCTGACCGCGCGCCGGCTCGGCTTGCTGAGAGAAAATTCGAACGCTCCGAAAAGCGGTTGATCAAGAAAGCGCCGGCGCGCGCATGGTTGGGGCGGGTCGCTTGAGGAGCTCTTTAATTTAGCCGGGCGGCGCGGTCGTATGCTGGATGACGCCGAAGCCCACGTAAGGCGCGTCCGTGTCGAGAAGCACATTGGCGCCGTTGCGGGACATGTAACGTCGGCGCATGTTCGCATCGCCCAACGAGTTGAAGGCCGCGCTGATTTCGGCAGGTCTCGCGAAATCCGACGCCCGCGCGATAGCGCAGGCGTCGAGACCGGCCGTCTGGCTGAAAACAAGCGCTGTCGCGGATGAAGGCGAGATAGCGCTCGGGGCGACGAAGATCGGCGGCCGGCCCGATTTGCCGGCGGGCGCCAAATGGCCGGTACGGCCGTGCTATCCCGACGCGGCCGAGCGCGCCGCCAAATATCGCGCGAAATCGCAACGGCCGAACAGCTACTGGAAATGGGCGAAGCCGGAAGATTGCGACATTTTCCGCCGCGAAGCCGCCGAGCGCGCCGAGATCGTCGAAAGCCCGGCGCCCCTCGCCTTCATCGCGCAATTCGATTTGGCGACGCTCTCGTCCGCCGGTCCCCTCGACCCCGACATGCCGAAGGCGGGGCGCCTGTCGATCTTCTATGATCTCCTCGAGCGGCCCTGGGGCTTCGATCCCAAGGATCGCGCCGGCTTCCTCACGCTCTATCACGACGCGCCGGCAAGCGCGGTCGCCAGGCTCGATCCGCCGCCAAGCCTTCCTGCCGACCAGGCGCTCGCGCCGCTCGCCTGCGCGCCGGCGCCCTGCCTGACCCCGCCGCCGACCGCGAGCGCAGGGTTCGAGGCGCTCCGCCTCTCGGAGGAGGCGCGAGACGCTTACGCCGACTGGGAATCGGACGACGACAATATGTACGCCAGTTGCGATGGCGAGGATTGGAAATGCCATCATTTCGGCGGCTGGCCGAATCCAATTCAGGGCGACATGCAGCTGCAATGCGCGCTGGTGGCCGCCGGGCGCTATTGCGGCGCGCCCGACGCCTACCACGATCCGGCGCTGGCGCAACTCCGGGCCACGGCCAAGGACTGGCTGCTTCTCGCGCAGATCGGCTCCGACGCCGGCGCGGACGTCATGTGGGGCGATTCCGGATGCCTCTATCTTTGGATAAAACGCGACGATCTGATCGCGCGCCGCTTCGAGGCCGCGCATCTGATTTTGCAGTGCTATTGAGGGACGCTTGACCTCAAACCCGTTACGGGCGACCTAAAGCCGACGAAACAGCCGCGACGAGAACCATGACCGACGCCGTTTTGACCGAGGCTCCCGAGACCCGCCTGCCCGATCCGGTCTCCGCCGAGCCGGCGGCGCGACGACGCACCTGCGCCGTGGTCGTCGGCGCCGGCCCCGGCGCCGTCATGGTCGGCGGCGGCGCGCCGATCGTCGTGCAGTCGATGACCAACACCGACACGGCTGACGTCGACTCGACCGTCGCGCAAGTGACGGCGCTGGCGCAGGCCGGCTCCGAACTCGTGCGCATCACCGTCGACCGCGACGAGGCGGCGGCGGCGGTGCCGCATATCCGCGAAAGGCTCGACCGACGCGGGATCAACGTCCCGCTCATCGGCGATTTCCATTACATCGGCCATAAGCTCCTGGCGGATCATCCCGCTTGCGGCGAGGCGCTGGCCAAATACCGCATCAACCCCGGCAATGTCGGCTTCAAGGAGAAGAAGGACAGGCAATTCGCCTCGATCGTGGAGCTCGCCGCCCGGCACGGGAAAGCCGTGCGCATCGGCGCCAATTGGGGCTCGCTCGACCAGGAGCTGCTGACCTATCTCATGGACTTGAACCATGCCTCCGACCGGCCGCTCGACGCGCGCGCCGTGACCCGCGAGGCGCTCGCCCGCTCGGCGCTGATGTCGGCGAAGCGCGCCGAAGAGATCGGCCTCTCGAAAGACCGCATCGTCATCTCGGCGAAGGTTTCCGCCGTGCAGGACCTCATCGCCGTCTATCGCATGCTCGCCGCGCGCGGCGACTATGCGCTGCATCTCGGCCTCACCGAGGCCGGCATGGGCTCCAAGGGCGTCGTCGCCTCAAGCGCCGCGCTCGGCGTTCTGTTGCAGGACGGCATTGGCGACACGATCCGCGTCTCGCTGACGCCCGAGCCCGGCGGCGACCGTTCGCTCGAAGTGCGCGTCGCCCAGGAAATTCTGCAAACCATGGGCTTTCGCACCTTCGTGCCGCTCGTCGCGGCCTGTCCGGGCTGCGGACGCACGACCTCGACGGTGTTTCAGGAACTCGCGCGCGACATTCAGAGCCATATCCGCGAGCGCATGGCCATTTGGCGCGCGCAATATCCCGGCGTCGAGACGCTCAATGTCGCGGTGATGGGCTGCATCGTGAACGGGCCGGGCGAATCGAAACACGCCGACATCGGCATTTCGCTGCCCGGGACTGGCGAGACGCCGTCGGCGCCGGTCTTCATCGACGGCAAGAAGGCGATGACGCTGCGCGGCGAGGGCATCGCCGAGGAGTTCACCCGCATCGTCGATGATTATGTCGTGCGCCGCTTCGGCGGCGGCGAGAAGGGCGAAGCGGCGGAGTAAGCGACCGCCCGACGCTATGGCTTTTCGCGCGTCATGCCCGCGCTTGTCGCGGGCATCCACGCCGTGGCTTTGCGTGGATGGCCGGGACAAGCCCGGCCATGACTGGCAATGATTTCACGGCGACGCGCGCTTCGACGACGCTTCCAAAGCCTCCGCCACGGCGCGCAGATCGCGCCAGGCCGCCGGCTTCAGCGCCGCGCTTTTCAGCATCGCGTCGAGACTGGAGAAAACAAAGGCCCGCGCGACATGATCGCCGCAGCGCACGTCAAAGGATCTGCCGCGCAGCTTTGACAGGGGCTCGTTCGTCTCCAGCATGATCCGGGCTGGCGTCTCGCCGAAGAGCAACAGAACTTCGGGGCGCGCCAGCTCGACATGGCGGCGCGCGAAAGACGCGAAGACCGCAGCCTCTTGAGGCGTGAGCGGCTTGTCGCCGGGCGGTCGCCAGGGCGAAACATAAGCGAGATAGGCGCTTGCGCGATCGAAGCCGATGGCGGCGAGCATATTGTCGAGGAGCGTCGCGGAGAGGCCGCAGAAGGCTTCGCCGCTCGCTTCCTCCGTCGCGCCGGGCGCCATGTCGAAAGCCATCAGCCGCGCGCCCGCCGTTCCTGCGCTGAACAGAAAATGCTGCGCCATGTCGCGAAACGGCGCATGCGGAAAATCGGCGAGACGCGCGGAAAGCGCCTCAAGATTATGCGCGCCGGCGGCCTCCTGCTCGGCAAGACGCGCGGCTTCTTCGGGCGCGGCGAGCGGCGCTTCGCGACGCGGCCGCGACGGCTGAGGCGCTAACGACGCACGCCTTTCGCTTCGCGCCTCCGCAGGCGCGATCGGCGCCGGCGCCCGGGCGCTGTCGGCGTAGCGGTCGTGCGGCGCGTCGTCGAGCGCGAGATCGACGCCGCTCTCGACATACCAGTCGAGGAGCGCGAGAAGCGCCTCGCGGGTTTCGGGCGGAGAAGGCATGAGGCAACTTACCCCACCCTCCCCTCGAGGGGGAGGGTCGAACTGCAAAGCAGTTCGGGGTGGGGTGAAAAGCGCACTTCATGACAAGATCAGCAGCAGCGAAAGGCGCTCTCGCGCGCCAAACCGGCCACCCGGCTTGCTTGTGACATTGGGGCCGCCGTAGCATCGGCTTATTGCCGCCTGGGGCCTTGGCCCCTCTCATTGCGATCGAAATTGGAGACGCGCGATGCCGCTCAAGAATTATTCCATGCTCAAGGGGCGCCCGATCAACAACCGCTTGGGAAGCGGCGCCAACCCTCACTATCAAGTGCTTATCTCCGATGGCGCTGACCAATACCGCATCGCCGTCAATGTGCAGTCGAGCGACGGCAGCGAGGTGGAATATCTCGTGCGCTCGCGCTTCGACCATCCGATCACGGAGCAACTGCTGGCTTTCGAGGACGGCTTGCATAGCATTCCGAGCGCGCCGGGCGGCGTGGCGCTCGACTTCATTCGCGGCAATCTGGCGCAGCCATGGGAATTCAAGCCTCTGCCGCTTTCGGCGCCGGGACCCGACAATGATCTTAACGAAAAGGTCGATTCCTACGTGCAGCGTGCGATGGCCGACGAAGAGTCAACGATCTACGCCTTTGGCGAAAGCTGGGGGCCGGAGACGAAGGCCGACAAGATTTTCGGCTTCCGCCCCGGACGCGGAATCCACGACATTCATTTCAATCAAGGCAATCCGCCCGGGCGCTTCGCGGAATCCAACGGCCCCTGGCAGGATGGCGGATTGATCTTCCATTTCCCCTCATCCAACCAATGGTCGGCGGTTTTTCTGAAATTTCAAACTCAGGCCTGGCATTCCGACGATCGCAGCGGCGAGCCGATTGTTCCGCCTGAACAGCCCGATCGCGACCGCATTCCGCCTTTCGACGCGCCCGACGGGCTGGTGCGCATCATCGCCGCGCTCGTCAACGACGTGAATTCGCCGGAGCGCGAAACGGTGACATTGCTCAACACCGCGGACGTGCCTGTCGATCTTTCGGGCTGGACGCTGCGCGACAAGAACAAGAACGCCATGCCGCTCACAGGCGCGATCGCGCCGGGCGCGACCATGGTCGTCAATGTCGTGGCGCCTGCCGCCTTGTCGAATAGAGGCGGCATCATCACGCTTGTCGACGGCAATGGCGTGAAGGTGCACGGCGTCGCCTACACGCGCGAACAGGCGCGCCAGCCGGGACGGACGATTCCGTTCCAGCAGTGACGCATATCGTTGCGGGTGTCATTCCCGACGCTTCGTGTCAGCGAAGCGATCGGAATCAAGACGCAATATTTTGGAAGTCGCTCTGGATTCCCGGTCAGGCCTTCGGCCTGCCGGGAATGACGCCATTAGCAGCAGCGAAAGGCGCGTTCGCCGCTTGCGCCAAAGCGCGCATTCTCGCGCGCGCGGAAAAATTCTTCGCGGGTCATGATCGGCTCGCCATCATGACGCGCGCGGACATGCGCGACATAGGCGTCGTAGTCGCCCTGGCCCACCATCAGCTTCGCGCCGTCGCGCAGCTTTCCGGCGAGCTTTGTAAGATCAAGCCCGGGCAGGCCGCAGATCGTGCAATTCATCTTCGGTTTCCCGCGTTGTGACATGCTCAGCGGCGCGCGCGGCGCGGATGGCGTTGATCGCGAAGCCGAGAATGGCGAGAACGAGCGCGACATAGATCGCGCAAAGCGTCGCGTCGACGTAATCGTTGAAAATGACGCGGCGCATCTCGGCAAGCGTCTTTGCGGGCGCGAGCAGCTTCTCCTGATCCGCGGCGGCGGCGAATTTTCTGGCGTGCGCCAGAAAGCCGATGCGCGGATCGTCGTGGAAGATTTTCTCGAAAGCCGCCGAGAGCGTGCAGATATAGAGCCAGGCCGTCGGGACAATCGCGACGAAGGCGTAACGCTCGCGCTTCATGCGATAGAGCACGACGACGCAAAGCGTCAGCGCGATGGCGGCCAGCATCTGATTGGCGATGCCAAAGAGCGGCCAGAGCGTATTGATTCCGCCCAGAGGATCGATGACGCCCTGATAGAGGAAATAACCCCAGCCCGACACGGCGATCGCCGTCGCGGCGAGATTGGGCGCCCAGGCCCGCGTATTGCCGAAGGCGGGAAAGAAGGCGCCGACGAGATCCTGGATCATGAAGCGCGCGACGCGCGTGCCGGCGTCAATCGTCGTGAGGATGAAGAGCGCCTCGAACAGGATCGCGAAATGATACCAGAAGGACATGGCGGTCGAGCCGCCAATGGCGGAGGAGAGAATTTGCGCCATGCCGACAGCGAGCGTCGGCGCGCCGCCGGTGCGCGCGAGAATTGTTTTCTCGCCGACCTGCGCGGCGACGTTCGAAAGCGTCTCGGACGTGACCGCAAAGCCCCATGAGGAAATCGCCGTCGCGGCGGAATCGGACGTCGCGCCGATAAGCGCCGGCGCGCTGTTCATGGCGAAATAGACGCCGGGCTCCAACACGCTCGCGGCGATCAACGCCATGATGGCGACGAAGGATTCCATCAGCATGGCGCCATAGCCGATGAAGCGCGTCTGCGTTTCGTCGGCGATCATCTTGGGCGTCGTGCCCGAGGAAACGAGCGCGTGGAAGCCCGACACCGCGCCGCAGGCGATGGTGATGAAGAGGAATGGAAAGACGCTGCCGGCGAAGACCGGTCCCGTTCCGTCGATGAAGCGGCTGATCGCCGGCATTTTGAGATCGGGCCAGACGATGAAAATGCCGAGCGCCAGCGAGAGGATCGTGCCGATCTTGAGGAAGGTCGAGAGATAATCGCGCGGCGCCAGCAGCAGCCATACCGGCAGCACGGAAGCGACGAAGCCATAGCCAATAAGCATGAAGGCGAGCGTCTCGCCCCTATATGTGAAGAGCGGCGCCAGCGTCGCGCTCTCCGAGACCGTGCGCCCGAAGGCAATGCTACACAGCAGCAGAACGAAGCCGATCGCCGACATTTCGCCGATGCGCCCCGGTCGCAGATGGCGGCCATAGACGCCCATGAAGACCGCGATGGGCAGCGTCGCGAAGACGGTGAAAGCGCCCCAGGGACTGTCGGCGAGCGCCTTGACGACGACGAGCGCCAGCACCGCGAGCAGGATGATCATGATCGTGAGAATGCCGACCATGGCGATGACGCCGGGGACGCGCCCCATCTCGGTCTTGATGAGATCGCCGAGCGAGCGCCCGTCGCGCCGCGTGGAAATGAATAGAACGAGGAAATCCTGCACCGCGCCGGCGAAGATGACGCCCGTCAACAGCCATAGCGTCCCGGGCAGATAGCCCATTTGCGCCGCGAGCACCGGACCGACGAGCGGCCCGGCGCCGGCGATGGCCGCGAAGTGATGACCAAACAGCACCCATTTGTCGGTCGGCACATAATCGAGCCCGTCATTGCGGCGATGCGCGGGCGTGCGCCGTCGCGCGTCGAGCCCCAGCACGCGCTCGGCGATGAAACGCGAATAGAAGCGATAGCCGATGGCGTAGACGCCGATCGCGGCGGTCACCAGCCACATGGCGTTGACCGGCTCGCCGCACGTGACGGCGAGCATGTAGAGCGCGAACAGCGCGAGCGCGAAGACGGGTCCCCATGTGACCAGTGTGACGATGCGTCGGTGATCGGTCGCGATAGATAGGGACATTGACCCCTCGGGTGAAGGCGATGATGAAGAAGCCGGATTACGCAGCTTTCGTTTGAACGAAACTCATAATTTCTCAAGGGTCAAGGGATCGGCCGCGCCGGCGAAATATTTTTGCAAAGCCTGCGTGAAAAGGGGCTCTTGCGGCGCGGTCGCCGCAAACAACGTCATGGAAGATCGGAACTTCAAATCGTCGGGATGGCCGAAAATGTCCCGCGCGCTGCGCCCCGCAACGCCATTGACGAGGCGAACGCATTCCTTGAGCCGCGGGCCCAATATTGGATGCGCCAGATAGGCGGCGGCCTCTTCAAGCGAACGAATGGCGTAGCGCTGCGCCATGGCGCTGGCGCCGAGGCCCTCAAACTGCGGAAAGACGAACCACATCCAGTGGCTTTGCTTGCGGCCCAAAGCGAGTTCCGCCCGCGCCTGCGCATAGACGGGGTCCTGCGCCGCGACGAAACGCGCGAGATCGTAAGGATCGCCGGAGGCGTCCCTCACTCCGCCGCTTCCGCCGCCAAGGCGCGTAGTTCAAAATCGGCGCGAGCCAGCGTTCGGCCTCGCGCGCGTCCATGCCCTTACGGCGCGCGTAATCCTCGACCTGATCGCGCTCGATCTTGGCGACGCCGAAATAATGGGCGCTCGGATGCGCGAGATAGAGGCCGCTGACCGACGCCGCCGGCGTCATGGCGAAACTCTCCGTCAGCCTCACGCCGGTGCGTCTTCTCGACCTGGAGTAGATGAAACAGCGTCGCCTTTTCGGTGTGGTCCGGCTGCGCCGGATAGCCCGGCGCCGGGCGGATGCCGGCATAGGGTTCGGTAATCAGCGCCTCGGGCGCGAAATTTTCCTCATGCGCATAGCCCCAGAATTCCTTGCGCACGCGCTCATGCATGCGCTCGGCGAAAGCTTCCGCGATGCGGTCGGCGAGCGCCTTGACCATGATCGAGCCATAGTCGTCATTGGCGCGGGCGTAGCGCGCGGCGATCTTCTCTTCTTCCGCGCCGGCGGTGACGACAAAGGCGCCGACATAATCCGCCTTGCCGCTCTCTTTCGGCGCGATGAAATCGGCGAGCGCGAGATTGGCCTTGCCGTCGCGCTTGGGCAGTTGCTGGCGCAGCGTATGCAGCGTCGCGATCCGCTCATTGCGCGACTCGCCATTATAGAGCGCGATGTCGTCGCCGACCGAATTCGCCGGCCAGAAGCCGATGACGGCTTTGGGCGTGAACCAGCGCTCCTCGACGATGCGCTTCAGCATGGCGCGCGCATCGTCGTAAAGCCGGCGCGCCGCTTCGCCGCGTTCGGGATCGTCCAGCAGTGCGGGATAGCGGCCCTTGAACTCCCAGGTCTGGAAGAAAGGCGTCCAGTCGATATAGGGAACGAGTTCGCCGACGTCGTAGCTCGCAAAGGCGCGCGCGCCTGTGAAGGAAGGCTTCGGCGGCTCATAGGCCGCCCAGTCGATTTTATAAGCGTTGGCGCGCGCCTGAGCCAGCGGCACGCGCAGCTTGTCGACCTGCGCGCGCGCATGGGCGTCGGCGACGCGCTCATATTCGGCGCGGGTCTGCGCGACATAATCGGGGCGCGTCTTGTCGGAGACGAGCGCCTGAGCGACGCCTACGGCGCGGCTCGCGTCGGTGACATAGACCGCCTGGCCGCGACGATAATTCGGGCTGATCTTCACTGCGGTGTGCACGCGGCTCGTCGTCGCGCCGCCGATGAGGAGCGGCGTGTCGAGGCCTTCGCGCTCAAGCTCGGAGGCGACGAAGCACATTTCGTCGAGCGAGGGCGTGATGAGGCCGGAAAGGCCGATGAGATCGACCTTCTCCTTCTTCGCGATTTCGAGAATCTTCGCGCAGGGCGTCATGACGCCGAGGTCGATCACCTCGAAATTATTGCAGCCCAGAACGACGCCGACGATGTTCTTGCCGATGTCATGCACGTCGCCCTTCACGGTCGCGAGCAGGATCTTGCCGGCGGTGGAGCGCTCGCTCTTGTCGGCCTCCATAAAGGGCATGAGATAGGCGACGGCCTGTTTCATCACGCGCGCGGATTTGACGACCTGCGGCAGGAACATCTTGCCCGAGCCGAAGAGATCGCCGACGACATTCATGCCCGCCATCAGCGGGCCTTCGATGACGTCGAGCGGGCGCGTGGAGCGCCGGCGCGCCTCTTCCACATCCGCTTCGACGTAATCGGTGACGCCGTTGACCAGCGCATATTCGAGACGCTTCTCGACGGTGTTCTCGCGCCATGCCGCGTCCTTCGTCCTGTGTCTTGCCCGCGGCGCCCTTGAACTTCTCGGCGAGTTCGACGAGTCGCTCGGTCGAATCCTTGCGGCGGTTCGAGCACAACGTCTTCGCAAAGCTCGCGCAGCTCGGGATCGATCTCGCCATAGACCGAGAGCTGACCGGCGTTGACGATGCCCATATCCATCCCGGCCTGAATCGCGTGATAGAGGAACACCGAATGCATCGCCTCGCGCACGCGCTCATTGCCGCGGAAGGAGAAGGAGAGATTCGAGACGCCGCCGGACACATGCACATGCGGCAGATCGCGCTTGATGACGCGCGCGGCCTCGATGAAATCGACGCCGTAATTCTCATGCTCCTCGATGCCCGTCGCCACCGCGAAAATATTGGGATCGAAGATGATGTCCTGGGGCGCAAAGCCGACTTGCTCGGTCAGAATCTTATAAGCGCGCGCGCAAATCTCTGTCTTGCGCGCGAATGTGTCGGCCTGGCCCTTTTCATCGAAGGCCATGACGACGACGGCGGCGCCGTAGCGGCGCACTTTTTGCGCGTCGGCGATGAATTTCTCTTCGCCTTCCTTCAGCGAGATCGAATTGACGACGCCCTTGCCCTGAAGACATTTGAGGCCGGCTTCGATGACCTCGAATTTCGAACTATCGACCATCACCGGCACGCGCGCGATGTCGGGCTCGGCGGCCAAGGAGATGGAGGAATTCGACCATGGCGCGTTCGGAATCGAGCAGGCCTTCGTCCATATTGACGTCGATGACCTGCGCGCCATTGGCCACCTGATCGCGCGCCACGTCGAGCGCCGCCGCGTAATCGCCATTGGTGACGAGCTTGCGGAATTTTGCCGAGCCGGTGACGTTGGTGCGCTCGCCAATGTTGACGAAGGGAATGTCCTTGGTCAGCGTAAAGGGCTCCAATCCCGAAAGACGCAGCATCGGCTCGATCGTCGGGATAACGCGCGGCGCGACGCCTTTCACGGCGCCGGCGATCGCGGCGATATGATCCGGCGTCGTGCCGCAGCAGCCGCCGAGAATATTGACGAGGCCCGCGGTCGGCGAATTCGCCGACGAGCTCCGCCATATATTCGGGGCTTTCGTCGTAAAGTCCGAATTCATTGGGAAGGCCGGCGTTCGGAAATGCGCAAACGCGCGTATCGGCGACGCGGCCGATTTCGGCGATATGCTGGCGCATTTCGCGCGCGCCGAGCGCGCAATTGAAGCCTATGGAGAAGGGCTTGGCGTGGGCGAGCGAATTCCAGAAGGCGATCGCCGTCTGGCCGCTGAGCGTGCGGCCGGAAAGATCGGTGATCGTGCCCGAGATCATGATCGGAAAACGCGTGCCGACTTCGTCGAAGGCGTCTTCGAGCGCGTAGAGCGCCGCCTTTGCGTTCAGTGTATCGAAGATGGTTTCGACCAGCATGATGTCGGCGCCGCCTTCGATGAGGCCGAGCGCGGCTTCCTTATAGGCGGCGCGCAATTCATCGAAAGTGACGGCGCGAAAACCCGGATTCGACACGTCGGGCGAGATCGACGCAGTGCGGTTCGTCGGCCCCATGGAGCCGGCGACATAGCGGCGCACGCCTGTCTTTGCCGCGACTTCGTCGGCGGCCGCGCGCGCGAGTTTCGCGCCCTCAAAGTTGAGTTCATACGCTAGATGCTCAAGCCCGTAATCGGCCTGCGCGATCGTCGTCGAAGAGAAAGTGTTGGTCTCGATGATGTCGGCGCCGGCTTCGAGATAGGCGACATGAATCGCCTTGATGGCCTCAGGCTGAGTGAGGATCAGAAGATCATTATTGCCGCGCAGATCTTTCGCGTGATCCTTGAAACGCTCCCCGCGGAAGTCGCTTTCCTCGAATTTATGACGCTGGATCATCGTGCCCATGGCGCCGTCGAGGATGAGAATGCGGCTCGTCGCGGACTCTTCGAGCGCCTTGAGAATATTCGGGCCGTAAGCTTTGTCGAAGGTCATGCGATGGCCTTTTCACGAACGGGACGCACGCCAAGCAGATGACAGATGGCGAAGACGAGGTCGGCGCGATTGTTGGTGTAGAAATGGAATTCATTGACGCCGGCGCGCGCCAGGCCCATCACCTGCTCGACGGCGGTCGTCGCCGCGACGAGGGCGCGGGTTTCGGGATCGTCGTCGAGTCCATCGAAGCGTTCGGCCAGCCAGCGCGGCACGCTCGCGCCGGCCTTTTGCGCAAAGCCCGCGACCTGTTTGAAATTGCGGATCGGCATGATGCCCGGAACGATCGGGATCGTTATGCCGCGCGCGCGCGCCTTGTCGAGGAACTTGAAGTAGATGTCGTTGTCGAAGAAGAATTGCGTGATGGCGCGCGTCGCGCCCGCGTCGATCTTCGCTTCAAGCGCGTCGAGATCCCGCTCGATCGAAGGGCTTTCGGGATGGCCTTCGGGATAGGTCGAAACCGAAATCTCGAAATCGCCGATCCGGCGAATGCCGCGCACGAGATCGGTCGATGTGGCGTAGCCCTGCGGATGCGGTTCGAACTTCGTGCCGACGCCCGTCGGCGGATCGCCGCGCAGCGCCACGATATGACGAACGCCGGCGTCCCAATAGTCACGCACGATCGCGTCGATCTCGTCGCGCGAGGCGGAGACGCAGGTGAGATGCGCGGCGGGCTTTATCGCCGTTTCGCGGGCGATGCGCGCGACGATCGAATGGGTGCGCTCGCGCGTCGTGCCGCCGGCGCCATAGGTGACGGAGACGAAATGCGGCTTCAGCGCCGCGAGCCGGTTGATCGACTGCCAGAGCTGCGTCTCCATCTCCGGCGTCTTGGGCGGAAAGAACTCGTAGGAGATCGCAAATTGATTCTGCGACGCCGTGGGATGAAGCGCGTTGAACATCAGGCGGTCTCATAGGAAGCGGCGGGAATGGGATCGGCGATGACGCGCGGATCGCGGGCGAGCCATAGCGAGACGGTGAGCTTGGCGCCGTCCTTGGCGCCGGGCGCGAGCTCGCGATGCAGCACGGTTTCGAGCCCCGCCTGGGCGAGCAGGCCGGTGATTTCACTGTCCGAAAATCCCAAGCGCCGGTGGGCATGCTTGTCGCGCAGCGACTCTTCGTCATGGGGCGCGAAATCGACGACGAGCAGACGCCCGCCCGGCGCGAGCACCCGCGCCGCTTCGCGCAGGGCGCGGCCGGGGTCGTCAAGATAATGCAGCACCTGATGCATGATCGCGAGGTCGACGGAGTTGCGTTCGATCGGCAGCGCGTAAATGTCGCCCTGACGCAATTGCACATTGCGCAGCCCGGTTTCCTCCAGGCGGCCGCGGGCGACGCCGAGCATGGCGGAGGAAAGATCGAGGCCGACAGCCCGCTCGGCCTGCGGCGCGAAAAGCTCCAGCATCCGTCCGGCCCCGGCGCCGAGATCGACGAGATTGCGCACCGGCGCATCGCCAATTGCATCGCGCATCGCCGCCTCGACCCGCTCCTCGGGCACATGCAGCGCGCGGATATGGTCCCATTCGGCGGCATGGGCGGCGAAATAGCGCGCGGCGTTGTCGGCGCGGGCTTGGCGCGCTTCGGCGAGCCTGGCGCGATCGCCCGCGAGAATGGCGTCATCCGCTTCGAGCCAGGCGACGATATCGCGCGCCAGCGCGCCGGCAGGCCCCGCGGGCGCGAGACGGAAGAACGCCCAGGCGCCTTCGCGGCGGCGCTCGACAAGGCCAGCTTCGACGAGGAGCTTGAGATGGCGCGAGACGCGCGGCTGAGACTGGCCGAGGATCGCGACCACTTCGCTGACGGTCAGTTCCGACTGGGCGAGGAGCGCCAGCAGACGCAGGCGCGTCTCTTCGCCGGCGGCGTTAAGCGCGGCGAGCGTCGGCTCAAGAGCGAGCCTGGGAGAAGGCTTCAATGCACGAGACATAAAGATATCTATATACGTCATGTAAACGGGGCGCAAGCCCCAGTTGTTCATCTCTTCGTCATGTCTCTTGACCGAATCCCAAAGCAGGTCCATCCTTTCCATATCGCGCCTGCCGACGCGACAGCTCGCCGGCAGGTTCGCTCGAGCGGGACCTCGATGCGAGCGCGATCAGGACGGGCCGGCGAATCCCCTGTTGCTGGCCAAGCCGAAGCAACATTGTTGCGAGAGGAGCATGACGCCACCGGGTCAGACCATTTGACCGGCGTTTCGTTCCGGTCACTGGGCGGTCAGGTTAAGCGCTGCTTGATCCGTCCAAATACCTTAAAGACCTAAAATCTACACGGGCGGCCGTCGCAAAGGCCAAGCGGCGCGAACCCATCAAACTGGATCATTCCAGCGACGCTTCCGAAGGGAAGCCTTACCGGCCCCGTACGCCCCTGGCGACGGGGCCTTGGTTTGTCCGGCCGCCGCTCAACGCATGCGCGATTTCAGCCTGATTGTCTCGCCGTCGACGACAAATGCGCCGTTGCCGCGATGGTGGATGGTTTTCGGATTCTTCTGCGCCGGATCGCTCCAGGCCTTCAGCGCCTGAAGCACGAAGAGGCAATATTTGTTCACGAAGCGCGTGTCGACGACCTTGCATTCGAGATTGGCGAAGCATTCCTGGATGAGAGGCGCAGCCACCCGTTCCGCCGGCGCCGGGGTGAGGCCGAAGGCCTTGAACTTGTCGATGTCGCGGCCCGACGAATTGCCGACCTTCACCACTTTCGAGGCAAGCTTGCGCGCCGGAATGGCGATCACGCATTCGCCCGTCGCCCGCAGCGCGGCGAAACTGTGATTGGCGCTGCTCACGACGCAGGCGATCAGCGGCGGCTCGAACTCGACCATCATATGCCAGGACATGGTCATGACGTTGGCGCGGCCTTTGCGGGCGGTCGTCAGCAGCACGACGGGTCCCGGTTCAAGCAACTGGTAGACTTCGGCGAGAGGCGACTCCTTCATCACAGGCGACTCCACGCCAGGCTGCGGGCGCGCCAGACTCGCGCTTCTTGACGCCGGCGCAGGATCAGGCCGGCGTCTTCTCCTCTTCCCTGCCGACGACCTCAAGGAAGGTCTCGGCCGCTTCTCGCCGTTCGAAGACATGCGGCTGGATGCCGCGTTTGGAGAGCGCTTCTTTCATCTTGAGCCGCGCGAAGGCGCTCGTCGCGTAACGCGTCGTCGTCAGATAGTAGTTCTTGCTCAGATATTCGATCATCTCGGCGTAATCGTCGTAGAGCGCCTCATTGATCTTCCAGCCGTCGTGGTTGACGACCGAGTTGACCTTCTTGCCCACCTTCTCCGACGCTTCGACGAGGGTCTTGCGCAGATCGTCGATGTCCTTCTTCGTGCGCGCGTGCCAGCCTTCGAGATTGACGAAGAGGATGTTGCGATCGGCGTCGTAAGTGACGCGGTCCGACATATTGAGATTGATGAGGTCGCCAAGCAGCCCCATCGGTTCGTCGATGAAGATGCGCTTATCCATCAATTCGGGATGTTCGATGATGGGCTTGAAGTCCATATGCGGCAGGATGTGCTTGTCGATGTCGATTCCCGGCGCGACCTCGATCAGCTCCAGCCCCTTTTCCTTCAGCTGGAACACGCAGCGCTCGGTCACGTAATAGACCGGCTGCTTGCGCTTTTGCGCGAATTTGCCGGAGAAGGTGATCTGCTCCACGAAGTTCAGGAACTTCTTGTTGCGGCCTTCCTGGAGAATATTCACCTTGCCGTCTTCGATCGCGACCCGCAGTCCGCCATTTGTGAATGTGCCGGCGAAGACGACGAGCCTTGCGTTCTGGCTGATATTGATGAAGCCGCCGCAGCCGTTGAGGCGTCCGCCAAACTTCGATGTGTTGACGTTGCCCTGCACGTCGCATTCGGCCATGCCGAGACAGGTCATGTCGAGGCCGCCGCCGTCATAAAAATCGAACTGCTGATTTTGCTGAATGATGCTGTCGGCGTTGGTCGCGGCGCCGAAGCTCGATCCCGAGGCCAATACGCCGCCGATGGCGCCGGCTTCCGTCGTCAGCGTGATGTAAGGCGTGACCTTTTCTTCATTGGCCACCGCCGAAATGCCCTCCGGCGCGCCGACGCCGAGATTGACGACGCCGTTAGGCGGCAGTTCGAACGCCGCGCGGCGGGCGATGACCTTGCGCTCGTCGAGCTCCATCTTGGGAAGCTTCTCGACCGGCACGCGGATTTCGCCGGAGAGCGCCGCATTATACATGACGCCATAGTTCATCCGGTGCATTTCCGGCTGCTCGGCGACGACCACCGCCGAGACCAGAATGCCCGGCACATGCACGTCCTTGGGCTTGATCGAGCCCTCCTCGACGATGCGCTCGACCTGGGCGATGACGAGCCCGCCATTGTTCCGGGCGGCCATGGCCTGGGCGAGATTGTCGAGGACGAGCGCCTCCTTCTCCATGCTGATGTTGCCGGAAGGATCGGCCGAGGTGCCCCGGATGAAGGCGACGTCGATCTTGGTGGCGATGTAGAAGAGCCACTCCTCGCCCTGAATGTTATGATATTTGACCATGTCCTCCTTGGTGCGCTCATTCACCTTGCCGCCGCCAAAGCGCGGATCGACATAGGTGTAGAGGCCGACCTTGGAGAAGAGGCCCGGCTGGCCCGCGGCGCAGGCGCGGTAGAGCTGCGAGATGACGCCTTGCGGCAGATTGTAGCCGCAGATTTTCTCTTCCTGCGCGGCCTGGGCGACCTTGGGCATGCGGCCGAAATTGGCGGCGATGACCCGGCGCAGCAGCCCCTCGTGATGGAAACGCCCGGTTCCGAGGCCTTTCGAGTCGCCGGCGCCGGCGGTCATGATGAGCGTCAGATCCCTGGGGCGCTGCGTCTCGACATAGCGCTTCTCCAGAGCGGCGTGCAGGGCCTCGGGGATGCAGCTCTGAACGAAGCCGGTGGTGGTCACGACGTCATTGTCGCGGATGAGCGCGATCGCCTCTTCGGCGGTGATGACCTTGTTATTCGCCATATCCTTAGGATTCCCCTCACTCGCTCCACTCTTATTTGCGGACCATTCGCGTCGCCGCAGCGGTGGATGTCTTGCACAAAATCAGGGCTCAAGCGTAGAGACCGCGTCATTCTTTCGCAATAGCGGCGATGCGCCGCAGAGCGGCAGGGCAGACACGCCAAAACCGCCGCGCGCTTAAGAATACGCGTCAGTCGCCGCGATAGACGCAGCCCTCGAAACAGCTGTCGCGAAAAACGCCGACCTCGGCGAGTCCCGGCAGCGTCGGCGCGAGATCGCGCCAAATAAAGGCGCACAGATTCTCAAGCGTCGGCTTTCCCAGCCCGTCGAGGTCATTCAGAAAGGAATGGTCTAGGCGCTCGCGCAGCTCCGCCAGCCGACGGCCAAGCTTGCCGAGATCCATCACCCATTGCTCGTCAAGCGTGGGCTCGCCGCGCAGCGTGACGCGCACCCGGAAGGAATGGCCGTGCAGATTGCGGTATTTGCCGCCCTCGAACGCTTCCGGGTCGTAAAGGGCGTGGGCCGCCTCGAAATAGAATTCGCGATAGACCTCGAAACTCGACAAGCTACTTCACCCCGATGACTTTGTGGGTTTGCAGCGACAGGCGCCAGCGCGGATGCGCCAGGCAGTAGTCGACCGCGGCCTTCGTATTGCGCGAAACGTCCGGCCCGTCCATGGGCTGGAGCAGAAAATGCCGGAAGTCCAGGCCCTCGTAACGCGCCGGATCGTCGCCTTCCTGCGGATAGACCAGCTTCAACTCGTCGCCGCAAGTCTGCGCCAGCGGCGCGCCCGCCTTGGGCGAGACGCAGATCCAGTCGACGCCCGGCGCCACCGGCAATGTGCCATTGGTCTCGATGGCGATCTCGAAGCCTTGCGCATGGAGCGCCGCAACGAGCGCGGCGTCGATCTGCAGCATCGGCTCGCCGCCGGTCAGCACGGTGAGGCGGGCCTCGCGGCCGGCGCCCCAGAGCGCGGCGAGATGGGCGGCGAGCGCCGCGGCGTCGGCGAATTTTCCGCCACCCTCGCCGGCAAAGCCGACAAAATCGGTGTCGCAGAATCGGCACAGCGCTTCGGCGCGATCCTCCTCACGCCCGCTCCAGAGATTGCAGCCGGCGAAACGGCAAAAGACGGCGGCGCGGCCGGCGTTTACGCCCTCCCCCTGCAGCGTCTTGAAGGCTTCCTTGACGACATAGGCCATGGCGCGCCGCTCTAGCGCGGACGCCGCGCCGGGTCCAGCGAAAGCGGACCCTTTAGCCCTTCTTGGGCAATTCCAAATCCTTGCCGTCGGGCTCGGCGGGGGGCTGCGGGCGCGTATCGAGGCTGCGGATATAGGCGACGATGTCGTCGATCTCCTTGCGCGACAGATGCATGTTCGGCATCGGCGGATGGGGATCGACGAGGAAATTCCCGAGCTGTTTCCTGTCGGTGCGGCGCTGGGCGATCTCGGAGAAGGAGGGCGCGTCGGCGGAGGCGGCGGTTTGATCGCTCGCCACCACATGGCAGCTCGCGCACCAGCGCTTGGCGATGACGGCGCCGTGTTTGCCGTCGCCGGCGGCCACGGCGGATGTTGCGGAGGCGGCGCAGCCGCTGATGAGAATCAATGCGGCGAACGCGCGGCGAAGCTCCATGAGACTTTCCTTTGGCGAGAGGCGGCGATTCGCGCCGAATGAAAGCATAGGACCGGCGCCGGGAGAATCCACGCTTCGTTTTAGCGTTGCGGCAAGGCGTCGCGGACTAAATCGTCGCTCGATTATTGGATTGCGACATTTGCGCCACAGTGAATGTGCTTTCAATGCAACACCATAAAAGTTTAGAGGCTCGCCGGCGCCATCCATCGCTAAAGCCCCTTTTCAGACACAAAAGCTGCGCTAAGGTTTTTACGTCACAAGCTCATTCGAGATGCGGAGACGGCCGCCGAGGCATCGCGCCTTTCGGCGGAGGGTCCTGTCTTTTCTTCGCTCAGAACGGCGGTGACGGCTGGCGTAATAGCCTTGGGACGTCGGGCGTCTTCTGGGGTCGGAAAGTCGGATCGGTGATGGTTGAGTCTTCGCATAAACACTCCTTTTTCGCTGCTTCGCGGCGCGGCGGGCGCGTGGCTCTGCCGACCTGTCTGCTGGCGTCGAGCGTCGCCATGTTGCTGACGGCTTTCGTCGCGCCGGCGCCGGCGCTCGACGCGCCGCGCGTCGACGCCAGGGCGGAGACTCAGCCGCTGCCGATGTTCAAGGATCCGCGCGCCGCCCTGCGCGCGGGCCTCGAAAGCTATCATGCGGGCGACGCCGCGACCTCCGTCGCCGCGCTGCGCTACGCCGCCGAGGGCGGAGAGCCGCTGGCGCAATGGAAGCTCGGCCGGATGTACGCCGACGGCGACGGCGTCGCTCGCGACGACGTCAAAGCCTATGATTATTTCTCACGCATCGTCGAGCATTTCGCTGACGACGAGCCAGATCCGCGCGAGCGCTCAATGGCGGCGAGCGCCTTCGTGGCGGTCGGCGTCTATCTGCGCGACGGCCTCCCCGGCGCCAAGATCGAGCCGGACCTCGGCCGCGCCTTCGAACTCTTCCGCTATGCCGCGACTTATTTCCGCAACGCCGACGCGCAGTACAATCTCGCGCGCATGTATCTCGACGGCGCCGGGGTGAAGAAGAACCTGCGCCAGAGCGTCAATTGGCTGGAGCTGGCCGCCCGCAAGGGCCATCCCCAGGCCCAGGCGGTGCTCGGCCGGCTGATGTTCAGCGGCGAGGCCGGCGGCGAGCCGCAGCGCCCGCGCGGATTGATGTATCTCACCCTGGCGCGCGACGCCGCCGCCGGCGCCGCCGGCGACCAGTGGATCGTCGATCTCTACGCCAAGGCGATAAGTTCGGCGAGCGAGGCCGACCGCAAGGCCGCCGTCGCCATGCTCGAAGGCTATCTGCGCGAACGGAACTGACGCGTAACGCGTCAGACCGCGCGACCCGCTGCGCCGTTGAATTTCACTGGAATGTTCAGAACGCGCGCGCCGTCTTGGCGCGGCGGCGGAAACCGGCCGGCGCGAATGTTCACCTGGATGGAGGGCAGCAGGAGCTTTGGCGCCGTCAGCTCCTTGTCGCGCTTCTCGCGCAGCGCGACGAATTCATCTTCGCTCACGCCGTCGCGGACCTGCACATTATTGGCGCGCTCCTCCGCGACCGTCGTCTCCCACAGATAAACGTCGCGTCCCGGCGCCTTGTAGTCGTGGCACATGAAGAGCCGCGTCTGCGGCGGCAGCGCCAGGAGGCGGCGAATCGAACGGTAGAGCGCGCGGGCGTCGCCGCCAGGAAAATCGGCCCGCGCCGTCCCATAGTCCGGCATGAACAGCGTGTCGCCGACGAAGACGGCGTCGCCGATCTTGTAGGACACGTCGGCCGGCGTGTGGCCGGGCGTGTAAATCGCTTCGCCTTCGAGTTCGCCGATGTTGAAGCGCTCGCCGTCCTCGAAGAGATGATCGAAGCAGCCGCCGTCGGTCTTGAGGTCGTCGGCCGCGAAGACCGGCTTGAACAGGCGCTGGACCTTGTCGATATGCTCGCCGATGCCGATCTTCGCCCCCGTCGCGGCCTTGACGATTTGCGCGCCGGAGAGATGGTCGGCGTGCGCATGAGTCTCGAGCGCCCAATCGATCTTCAGCCCTTCCTGCGCGGCGACGGCGAGAATCGCGTCGATTGAACGCGAATCGGCGACGCCGCCCGCCGGATCGTAGTCGAGCACGGGATCGATGATCGCGGCCCGCTTCGTCGCCGGATCGCTGACAAGATAGGTGATCGTATTGGTGGGCTCGTCGAAGAACGCCCGGATGGACGGCGCCTGCGGCATGCAATCTCTCCTTCATTCGCGTCATCGGAGCATGGCTTCCGATTCCGCGCTTGCTTCGCCACATATATGCGATATAGCTAAATAAGCAAGCTCTAATGTATAATCTGCGCGGGGAGGCGAAACATGCTGACGGTCCTGCCGAGCGAGGCCGTCCTCGGCCTGATCTCCGGGGGCCTCGTCGGCTTCACGCTCGGTCTCGTCGGCGGCGGCGGCTCGGTGCTGGCCGTGCCGCTGCTCGTCTATTTCGTCGGCGTGCCCAACCCGCATGTCGCCATCGGCTCGAGCGCGGCGGCGGTCGCCGTCAACGCGCTCATGAGCCTCGCCAATCACGCGCGCGCCGGCACGATCAAATGGCGCTGCGCCTCGGTCTTTGCCCTTTTCGGCGTCCTCGGCGCCTTTGCCGGATCGACTCTGGGCAAGATCGTCGATGGCGAGAAGCTGCTTGCGCTCTTCGGCCTGCTGATGATCGCCGTCTCCATCCTGATGCTGCGCAGCCGGGGCGCGGAGGGTTTCGCCGCCGTGCGCCTCAATCGCGAAAATTTGCCGCGCCTCGTCGCGGGCGGACTGACGACGGGCGCGCTTTCGGGGTTCTTCGGAATCGGCGGCGGCTTCCTCGTCGTGCCGGGGCTGATGCTCGCCTCCGACATGCCGATCATCTACGCCATCGGATCGTCGCTGGTCGCGGTTAGCGCCTTCGCGGTGACGACCGCCGCCAATTACGCCTATTCGGACCTCGTCGACTGGGAGCTTGCCGGAACGCTCGTCATCGGCGGCGCAATCGGCGGCCTAGTCGGCGCGGCGACGGCGCGCAGACTTTCGACCATGCGCGGCGCGCTCAGCGTCGTCTTCGCGACGGTCATTTTCGCGGTCGCGCTCTACGTGCTTTGGCGCAGTTTTGGCGCGCTCGGCCTCTTGGCTCAAGCCGCGGCAAGATCAGCGTAGATCGCCACATGATCGGAAGGCTTGTCGCCGGCGCGCATCGCCTTGACGATCTCCACCCGCGCCAGCCGATCGGCCGCGCGCGGCGAGAGCAGCAGATGATCGATGCGCAGGCCCTTGTTCTTTTGCCATGCGCCGGCCTGATAATCCCAGAATGTGTAAAGGGCTGCGTCGTCCGTCGTCACGCGAAGCGCGTCAGCGTAGCCGAGATTGAGCAGGCGTTGGAAAGCGGCGCGCGTCTTCGGCAGGAACAATGCGTCGCCGATCCAGGCGGCGGGTTCGTAAACGTCCCGCGGCGCCGGAATGACATTGTAGTCGCCGGCGAGGACGATCGTCTCTTCAAGCCGCAGCAGCGCCTGCGCATGACGCGCCAGCGCCTCCATGAAGGCGAGCTTGTAAGGATATTTCGGCGTATCGGGCGGATTGCCATTCGGCGCATAGATGGAGGCGACGCGCATGACGCCGCCGGCGCCGTCCGAAACGACCGCCTCGATATAGCGTGACTGCGCCTCGCCGTCGAAGCCGGGCAGGCCGAGCGTCACCTCTTGCAGAGGCGATTTGGAAAGAATGGCGACGCCGTTAAAAGTCTTCTGGCCGTGAATCGCGACATTATAACCGGCGTCCTCGATCTCGAGACGCGGAAAGGCGTGATCCTCGCACTTCGTTTCCTGCAAGCAGAGCGCATCCGGCGCCGCCTCGCGCAAAAAGGCGAGCAGCGGCGCGAGGCGCTGCCGGATCGAATTGACGTTCCAGGTCGCGATGCGCAATTGCGGCTCCAAAGGAGAGCCGCGCGCTCGCTAATCGAGCCGATACGCGGCGTGACAGGCGTTGCAGGCTTGCACGACTTGCGACAGTTCGGCAAGCGCGGGGCGCATGTCGCCGCCCGGCCCGATCTTGCCGGCCTCCTGCGCAAATTTGCTTGCCTGCTCATGCATCGTCATCCCGAGCGCGCGCATCTCGTCCGGCATATGTTTCGCCATCATCGCCGGCATGTCGCCGAGTTCGCCAGTCTTGGCGTTCGGCTTACAGGCGGCCGCGCCTGGCGACGCCGCGCCAAGGCGCGTTTCAGCAATCTTCGCGGCCGCTTGGCCGTCGCCCTTTCCAAGCGCGGCGAGTATTTCCGCCACGGCCGTAGCGTGGCCACGCATATTGGCGAGCATATGCGCGCGCATGGGCGAAGGAAGGTCGACCTCCTTCCGCGCATCCGTCATCTTCGGCGACATTTTCATATGCTCGCTGTGATCTTCGTCATGTTCGCCGGCGAGCGCCGCGGCGGCGAACAGCGAGACGCCGCAGGCGGCGGCGAAAAGGATTTTACTGCGCATGATGTTCCCCTCTCTTTTCCTTGTCGAACCTAACGCGCCGCGCGCCCCTTTGCGCGACGCCGAATTGTCACGGCCTGCCTCCCGTCGGCAGGTTGAGAATTTGTCCTGCCCGCAGTTTCTTCAAATTGAGCGCGGGATTGGCGGCGGCAATCTCGCGCCATCGTCCTTCCCGGCCATAAAGCTTCTTGGCGATCGCGCGTAAAGAGTCGCCGCGCAGGACCATATATGTTTGCGGCGCAGCCGGCGCTTGCGGAGCGGCTAGCTCAGGCGCCGGCTCGACACGCTGCGGAGATTGAGACGGCGGCGGCGGCGGCGCGGCGTCGACGACCTCAAATTCGCCGCGCATCATCCCCATCCAGCAGCTCCAGGGAATGACGCCCGATTCCTGCGGCGTGAATTCGATCGTCTGTAGCCCTGGCTTGAGATCGAATTCGAGTTTGAGCGAAGGGACGATAATGCGGTTGTTGCAGGTCGTGATCTCGGTCGCCTTGATCGCCCATTTGACCGGAACGCCGCGTTGAAGCGTGAAGCGGTTAGGCTTGTAGCCGAAACGGTTCGCCTCCATCTCGATCGCCTGGATCTTCGGGGCGGCGGGCTCCTGTTGCAAAGGCGTCGCAAGTTCGACGATCGCGGGACGCCGCAGCCTTGCCGTCAGCGCGCCGAGATCGGCGCCGGAGCCCGTGAGGATCAATCCGCGATTGATCATCACCGCGCCGAGCGCCACGACGATCACGCCCGAGGCTATAAGCAGGCGATGCGTCACGGCGCCGGATAGAACCGAAGTGAGCGCGCCGAAGGCGAGCATGACCGGCAGCGTGCCGAGGCCAAAGACGAAGAGCGTTTTCGCGCCTTCGATCGGACTGCCGGTTCCCGCCGCCATGACATACATGGCCTGCAGCGGGCCACAGGCGATCATCAAGCCATTGAGCAGGCCGATGACGAAGGGCTGATGGCGTCCGCCCGCCTTGCGGCTCACCCATTTTTGCAGAGGCGCGGGCAAGCCGAACCGGAAGCGGCGCAACGGCGCGAACAGGCCCAGCATGTTGAGCCCGAAGATGATGAGGAAAGCGCCGGCCGCGACGCCCGCCAGCCCGCGCAGCATCGGCGTGAAGGCGATGAAGGCGCCGAGCCAGCCGAAGGCGGCGCCGATCGCCGTATAGGACAGAGTCTTCCCCGCCCCATAAGCGAGATGCGAGACGAGCGACGAGCGTCCGGCGCTAGCGTCCGCCGCTGCATAACTGACGACGAAACCGCCGCACATGCCCACGCAGTGAAAGCCCGTCAGAAGCCCCAGCAGAAAGAGGAGGCCGAGACTCATATGCTGGGCGATGTCGGGTTCGCCCTCGGCGCTGATCCAGCGCGTATCGAAGAGGATCAGCGCCGCGAGCCCGGCGAGAGCGGCGACGATGATCGCAAATTTCACGGCGGGCGAGCGGCCACGCTTCGCCTCTTCCGTCATGACGACGCGATAGCCGTTCTGCTCGACGCTATTGCGAATCGCGCCGAAGCTCGTCGCGTCGGCGTCATAATCGACGATGACGGTCTCGGTCGGATAGCTCGCCGCGACGCGCCGCACGCCGGCGAGCTTTCTGACCGCCGCCTCGATGACATGCTCGCAGCCATGGCAATGCATGCCGCGGGCATGAAAGGTGATCGCCGTTTGGTTCACGATGAAACGCCTCGCCGCCGGGCGTCAAAAACTGGTCGACGCGCAGCGGCGTCGGCTGCATTGCGTAGGGTTCGCCTTTCGCGCCGTGGCCTTTGCGCGCAGCAGATTATTTGCCGAGCGTATTCATGCCTAGCAGCTTATAGGCCGGGCAGAAATTAATGAAGGCCGTCGCCAGTAGGACGATGCCGATCAGCCCCCACAGCGTTTGCGGACCGATGAAGACGAGGCTCAGCAATGCGAGCCCGACGACGATGCGGATGATCCGATCCGTTTTTCCGACATTGGCTTCCATGATTGTCTCCCTTCCGCGCGACCGCGCGCAGCGTATAAAACTAACGCTCGGCCCGGGGGCGCTCAGCGACTAAGTCCCTTCCGCGCCGCGGCTCTTCGTCGCGCTATTTCTCCTTGTCGTCCTCGTCAAGCTCGAGCCACATGGCGTTGAGAATGGCGAAGGCGCAAGCGAGCCCCAGTCCCAATATCCATGAAAAATACCACATGCGCGGATCTCCTCGCTCAATAATAATAATCGTCGCCGCGGCGGATCGCCGCCTCGGTCACGGCGCCGCGCAGGACGTAATAGACCCAGCTCGTATAGGCGAGCACGATCGGCAGGAAGACGACGACCGCCACGAGCATGAGCGAGAGCGTCGTTTTGCTCGACGAGGCGTCCCATACCGTGAGGCTTTGGCTGGGATGAGACGAAGAGGGCAGCAGGAACGGAAACATGCTGAAGCCCGCCATCGTCACGACGCCCGCGACCGAAAGGCTGCTGGCCAGCAGCGCCAGTCTTCCCGCTCCAAACGCGAGCGCCAGCGCCGCAATAAGCGCCCCTGCGTAGGCGGCGCCGGGCGCCGCCGTCATCCAGGGATAAGCGCGGTAATTGTCGAACCAGGCGCCGGCCTCGCGCGTCACCGTCTTCACCAGCGGATTTGAAGGCCCGGCGTGATCGACGGCGCCGGCGATCCGATAGCCTTCGACGCCCAGCATCGTCCATAGGCCCGCCACGGAAATCAGCAGGACCAGCAGGATCGCGGCGAGCGCGCCAAAGCGGCGGGCGCGCCCCGCGACGTCTCCCTCGCTCTTCACGCAGAGCCAGGCCGCGCCCTGCATGGCGAGCATGAGGACGCTCACCACGCCGCAAAGCAGGGCGAAGGGATTGAGAAGGCCGAGAAGCCCGCCCTCATAAGTCGCCCGCATCGTCTGATCGAAATGGAAGGGAACGCCTTGCAGAAGATTGCCGAAGGCGACGCCGAAGATCAGCGCCGGAACCAGGCCCGAGACGAAGAACAGCCAATCCCAGCCCTCGCGCCAGCCGCGCGCCTCCGACTTGCCGCGGAAGGTAAGCGCCACCGGCCGCAGGATGAAGCCGACCAAGACGAGCAGCATCGCGAGATAAAAGCCCGAAAAGGATACGGCGTAGAGCGGCGGCCAGGCGGCGAAGACGGCGCCGCCGCCCAGAATGAACCAGACCTGATTGCCTTCCCACACCGGGCCGATCGTGTTGAGCAGGACGCGCCGCTGCGCGTCATTGCGCGCAACGAAAGGATGCAGCAAGGCGACGCCGAGATCGAAGCCGTCGAGGATGGCGAAGCCGACAAGCAGAACGCCGAGCAGCGCCCACCAGATGAGACGAAGGGTCATATAGTCGAACATGGCGTCGCCCCTTCCTTAAGATGTTTGCGCGGGCGCGGGCGCCGGCAGGATGGGCGCGCCCGGCGGCGGCTCAGCCTCCGACTGCGGGCCGATGCGCACATATTTGACGATGAGCGCGACATCGACGACGGCGAGCGCGCTATAGAACAGCGCGAAGGCCGCAAGGCTCGCCGCGACATTCGACGCTGGAATGTTGGACACGCCAAGGAAGGTCGGCATGACGCCGTCGATGATCCATGGCTGGCGCCCATATTCGGCGACGATCCAGCCAAGTTCGGCGGCGACCCACGGCAATGGCAGGCTCCACATCGTCATCCGAAGGAACCAGGGCCTGCCGCAGCGACGCCGACTCGAGAGATAGAAGGCGACGGCGAAGAGCGCGATGAAATAGAAGCCGAGCGCCACCATGATGCGGAACGACCAGAACAGCACCGGCACGTCGGGAATCGTCGACAGCGCCGCATCGTGAATTTGCCCGTCGGTCGCATTTTCGATGTCCGGGCGGATGCGCTTGACGAGCAAGGAATAGCCGACGTCGCGCATCGAGGATTCGAGTTCGGCGGGAACGACGGCGTTGGCGCGACCGCCCTCCTTGGCGAGCCATTGATAGCCCGCCATGCCGTTGCGAATGCGCGCCTCGGCGCGCTCGACGAGCGGCTTGACGCCTTCGACCGGCTTGTCGAGCGAACGCGTCGCGATCAGACCGAGCGCATAGGGAATTCTGATCTCATCTTTCGTCGTCTCGCTCGCGAGATCGGGAATGCCGAAAAGCGTGAAGGAGGCGGGCGGCGGCTCCGTCTCCCACATCGCCTCGATCGCGGCGATTTTCATCTTCTGGTTTTCACCGGCCGTATAGCCGCTCTCATCGCCGAGCACGACGACCGAAAGCGCCGAGGCGAGGCCGAAGCTCGCGGCGACCGTCAGGGAGCGGCGCGCGATGTCGACATGACGGCGGCGCAGGATGTAATAGGCGCTGATCGACATGACGAACATCGCGCCCGTGACATAGCCGGCGCTGACGGTGTGGACGAATTTCGACTGCGCGACGGGATTGAACAACACCTCGGTGAATGAGGTGAGCTCCATGCGCATCGTCTGCGGATTAAATGCCGCGCCGACCGGGTTTTGCATCCAGGCGTTGGCGACGAGAATCCATAGCGCCGAGAAATTGGAGCCCAGCGCCACGAGCCAGGTGACGACGAGATGCTGCACCTTGGTCAGCCGCTTCCAGCCGAAGAAAAACAAGCCCACGAAGGTCGCTTCAAGGAAGAAGGCCATCAGGCCTTCGATGGCGAGCGGCGCGCCGAAAATGTCGCCTACGTAATGCGAGTAATAGGCCCAGTTGGTGCCGAATTGAAACTCCATGGTGACGCCCGTCGCGACGCCCATGGCGAAGTTGATGCCAAACAGCGTTCCCCAGAACTGCGTCGCTTCGCGCCACACGACGCGGCCCGTCATCACATAGACGCTTTCCATGATCGCGAGGAGGAGCGCGAGGCCAAGCGTCAGCGGCACGAAGAGGAAATGATAAAGCGCCGTCAAGGCGAACTGCAGGCGGGAAAGCGTGACGACGTCGAGATCGAACATTTGCTGCTCCGGAGGGATGTCAGCGCGCGGCGGAAGGAGACGACAGCATGTTCGCCATTTCCGCCGGCGTAACCTTGATGCGATGCGCGGGACTGAAAAACAGAGCGTAAAGCGCGATGAGCGCCATCAGCTTGAAGATCAGCGCCACGCCGATCTCACGCGCGAGCGGCCGCATCCGCATGGCCTCTCCCTTTTTCGTTGCAGCCGCGCCCCTTACGATAGGACGCGTCGCAGCCTTTCGATGCCGAGCAGCTTCATAATGTAACGCTCGTAAACCGGTTCGCTTTGTCCCTTGCGGACCTTACGCAGGAAATATTTCTCATAGGCGACCTTGGCGAGATGCACCCAGCGGCCCTCGCTCGACCAATTGACGTTACGCGGCGGAATCTGCGGCTTCGCGACGAAGGCGACGCCCTTGTCGCCGAAATCCGCCAAGCAAACGGCGTTCCAGGTCCCCTCTTCCTTCGCCTCGCGTCCGGCGATCAGCGAGGCGATGTTATGCGCCGTCGCCGTCACCATCAACTCGATCATATAGCCTGTCTTCGGCGTTCCCGTCGGCACGGGAGTGGCCTCGACCGGCGGAATGGCGACGCAGACGCCGACGCCGAACACATTGGGATATTTCGGATTGCGCTGATTCTTGTCGATGATGACGAAGCCGCGCGGATTGACGAGGCCCTCGACCCCCATCAATGCGTCAATGCCCTTGAAGGCTGGCATCACCATGGCGAATTTAAAGGGCAGCTCATGCTCCTTCTTCACCTGGCCGTTGTCGTCGAGCTCGGCGCATTTCAGCAGGCCCGGTTCGATCGCCGTCGTTTTGGCGTTCGTGATCCATTTAATGTCGCGGTCGCGGAAGCCCGACTCCAGCATGCCCTTCGTGTCGCCGACGCCGCCGAGGCCGAGATGGCCGACATAGGGCTCCGACGTGACATAGGTCATCGGCACCTTGTGGCGAATGCCGCGCCGACGCAGATCGGTCGAGAGAATCATCGCGAATTCATAAGCCGGGCCGAAGCAGGAGACGCCCGGCGCGGCGCCGATGATGATCGGCCCGGGGTCCTTGCAAAATTCCTCATACGCCTTTGACGCGATCTCGGCATGTTGCAGCGTGCAGATCGAATGCGTATGGCCGCCATGGGGTCCAAGCCCCGGCACTTCCTCGAAGGCGAGCTTTGGCCCGGTGGCGATGACGAGATAGTCGTAGGCGACGCTCTCGCCGTTCGCCAATTCGATACGATTTTCTTGCGGCAGAACGCGCTTGGCGCCGACAGGAATGAAGCCGATGTTCTTTTTCTTGAACACCGGCGCGAGCGGCACTTTCAACTCTTCCGGCTTGCGCCATTGCACGGCGAGCCATGGATTTGACGGCGTGAACTGAAAATTCTCGAGATCGGAGACGACGCTGACCTTATGTTCTTTTTTGAGGCCCTCGCGCACTTCGATGGCGGCTGCGACGCCGCCGATGCCTGCTCCCAAGACGACGATATGCGCCATTTGTTTCCTCCAACGCTTTGCGCGCTCAATTGTTGCGCTGACTGTTACGCCGAGCTTGTCGACGACATGCGCGCTTGTCGCGCGCCTGTCCGCGACTTAGTCACGCTCTGCGTGACAAAGAGATCGCAAAGCGGCGAGATTGACGATCTCGGCGCCGCCGCGCGACAATTTCACCCACCCCGAACGCTCGAAAGCCTTCAACGTGCGCCCGACGACTTCGCGCGCCGTGCCGAGATCGGCGGCGAGCGCCTGTTGCGTAACCGTGATCCTGTTGCCGGCGTCGCGCAGGGCGAGGAGGCGCTCGGCGAGGCGAATGTTGATGCGCGTGCAGACGATCTCCTCGATGCGCGACATTAGCGTCGCGATGCGCTTGCCATAACCGTCGAAGACCAACGTCCGAAAATCTTGCGAGGCGTTCATCAGCGCGGTGAAGCGGTCGGCTGGCACGACATAGGCAAGGACATCCGTCTCCGCGACGCCCTCGGCCGCGTAAGCGTCGTCGGAAATCAGCGAGGCAGTTGTGAGAATGCAGGTTTCATCGGCGCCGACGCGATAGAGAACGATCTCGCGGCCCGACTCGGTCACCCGCTGCACGCGCACCGAACCCGAAACAATCAGCGGAAATTGCGCGCATTTATCGCCGGGCCGGAACAATATGGCGCCGCGCGGAATCTGTTTGCGCGCCGCCGAATCGCGCAGCATCGCCTTCGTGGCGGCGTCGAAGCCGCGCAGAGAAGGCGCATCGTCGATCCAATCCGAGGCCATCTCTCGCCTTTCGTCGCAATCCTTGCGTGGCTAACCCCAATTAGAACGCCGCGCCCGGTTTGACCCCGAAACGCCTGAGCATTTTCGCCAGCGGGCAGAATCCGGTGAAAGCCGCTTGCAGCAGGTTTACGCCAACGAAAGCCGCAAGCAGGAGCCACCACGGACTGAAGACAAGCGTCAGCGCCACACTGATAAGCACCATCACCCCGGCGAAGGCCATGATGAAACGATCAATGCTCATAAGACCGGCTCCTTCGACTTGGTTCGCCCGCGCGACGCCGTCTTCAGCGCCTGGCCACATCGCTCCGCGCAGAACATCTCGTACAATAGGCCGATGATGCGCGAGACATTGTCGTCGGCGAGCGAATAATAAATCGTCTGCGAGGCGCGCCGCGTCTTCACCAACTTGTCCTGGCGCAGCCGCGCAAGATGCTGCGACAGCGACGACTGGCTGAGGCCGATCGCCTCCTGCAGCTTCGTGACCGAGAGCTCGCCCTTGTGCAATTCGCACAGCACCATCAGCCGATGGCGATTGGCGAGCGCCTTGAGAAAGCTTTCGGCTTCGGCGGCCTTGGGCGCGAGGTCGAGCGGATTTACATGCATGAACGCTAAATTACGAATATCGAATATAAATGTCAAGCAACAAGTCGCCTCGATTGCGCAGAGCGATTTGTCGCATTCATGCCGCCGGGCCCACCCGTATATTAGGGAACACGAATTTAATAGGATCGTCACGAAATCGACTGATCGAAAGTGGGGAGTGGAAGATGGAAATTTTTTGCGCGCCGGCGCGCACGCGCCGTTCTTTGCTGTTGATGCTGGGCGCCGCGGCGGCCGGACTGAGCCTGACGACTTTGGCGCAGGCGAAATCGAGCAAGGCGGCGGCCGCCTATCGCGGCGCCCCGAACGGACGACAGAGCTGCGCCAACTGCTCCTATTTCAATCCGCCGTCCGGCTGCAGCGTGGTGAGCGGCCCGGTCAGCGCGCGCGGCTGGTGCAATCTTTGGGGGTGAGCGCAGCATGAGGGTTCGGCGGCGGCGCGACGCCGGCCTCCTGTCGGCGCCGCGTCGGAGCCATATAAATTCATACTTGCTAATTTACGTTTTTCGCATATAAAGAAGCCCGACGCATGAGGAGCCAAATGGGCCGCTTTCATCTCGCGCCGACCATCGTCGCCGTCGTAGCGATCATGCTTGCCCTGCCGGCGACGGCGGGCGAGGCGACAATCCGCGTCGCGCCGATCGAAGACCTCAAGGCCGTCGTCGCTTCGGTCGAACCCGCCCATCAGCTTGTCGCCCGGGCGCGCATCGGCGGCACGGTCACCGCGCTCAAGATCAAGGAAGGCGACGTGGTCGCCGCGGGCGCGGAGATCGCGTCGGTCGCCGATCAGAAGCTCTTTCTGCAGATGCAGGCGCTCGATCAGCGCATCCGCTCGCAACAGGCGCAGCGCGACAAGGCCCAGACCGATTTCGACCGCGCGCAGGAGCTCCTGCGGCGCGGCGTCTCCACCAAGGTCATGTTCGATCAGGCGAAGACCGGGCTTGACGTCGCTGACCGCAATCTCGCGGCCTTGCGTTCGGATCGCAGCGTGATCGAGCAGCAGGCGGCGGAAGGTTCGGTGCGCGCGCCGGGACCGGGACGCATCCTCACCATTCCAGTTTCCGTCGGCCGCGTCGTGATGCCGGGCGAAACCATCGCGACGCTCGCCGAGGACATTTACATTCTTCGTCTGCAATTGCCCGAACGCCACGCGCGATTCATGCGCGCGGGCGACAAGGTCGAGATCGGCGCGCGCGGCCCGCATGAGGATATGGGCGGCGCGCGCAAGCAGGGACGGGTGCGCATCGTCTATCCCGAGATTCAGGGGGGCCGCGTCATCGCCGACGTCGATGTCGAGGGGCTTGGCGATTATTTCGTCGGCGAGCGCGCGCGCGTTTACGTCACGACCGGGAAACGCGACACGATCATTGCGCCGAAGGCGGCCGTCTATCGGCGCGCTGGCGTCGACTTCGTGCGTCTCGCTTCTGGCGCCGAAGTTGTCGTGCAGATCGGCGAGGCGCATGGCGATAACGTCGAGATTCTCTCCGGCCTGCACGACGGCGACGTGGTTTCCACGCCATGACCGAAGGGTTTCGCCCCGGGATTTCGGGAACGCTGACGCGCGTCTTCATCAATTCGCCGCTGACGCCGCTGCTGCTGCTCGCTTCGATTTTGGTCGGCCTCATCGCGCTGCGATCCCTGCCGCGCGAGGAGGAGCCGCAAATCTCCGTGCCGATGGTCGATATTCTGGTTTCGGCCAATGGCTATAAGGCGGAAGACGCGATCGAACTCATTACGCGCCCGCTGGAAGACATCATCAAGGGCGTCAGCGGCGTCGAGCATGTCTATTCGCAGACGCGCGACGACAATGTGATGGTGACGGCGCGTTTCTTCGTCGGCACGCCGCAAGACAACGCCGTGCTGCGCGTTCACGACAAGATACGCGCCAATATCGGCGGCCTGCCAAAGGGCATCCCCGAGCCGCTGATCGTCGGACGGGGCATCGACGACGTCGCGATCGTCGTTCTGACGCTTTCGGCCAAGCCCGAGCGCGCGACGGATTGGACCGACAATGGGCTTTATCAGGTCGCCGAAGAGCTGCAGCACGAGCTGACGAAGGTCGACGACGTCGGCCTGAGCTATATCGTCGGCGGCAGCCCGAACCAGATTCGCGTCGAGCCGGATCCCGAGCGCCTGTCGCAATATGGCGTCACGCTCAGTCAGCTGATCGACAAGCTGACCAACGCCAACCGCTCCTTTCTCGTCGGCGCTTTCCGCGAAGGCAATCGCTCGCTGCCGGTCGTCGCCGGACAGACGCTGCAGGGCGTTCCGGACATCGGAATGCTGCTCATCACCACCCGGGACGGACGGCCGGTCTATGTGAAGGATGTCGCCGACGTGCGCGTCGGCGCCGCCGAGCCAGAACGGCGCAGCTGGACGATGACGCGCAACGCCGGCGGCGGTCTTGATAAGCGCGCGGCGGTCAGCATCGCCATCGCCAAGCGCAGAGGCGCCAACGCCGTGATCGTCGCCGACGACGTCATGCGCCGGCTTGAAGCCGTCAAGGGCCGCATCGTCCCCGAGGACATCGAGATCGCCGTCACGCGCGACTATGGCGAGACGGCGACGGAAAAAGCCAATGAACTTCTTTTCCATCTCGCCCTCGCCACCGTCTCCATCGTCGCGCTCATCGTCGTCATGGTCGGCTGGCGCGAGGGCGTCGTCGTCTTCGTCATCATTCCGACGACGATTCTTCTGACGCTCTTCGCCTCATGGCTGATGGGCTACACGATCAACCGCGTCAGCCTTTTCGCGCTCATCTTCTCGATCGGCATTCTCGTCGACGACGCCATCGTCGTCGTCGAAAATATCGTGCGTCACTGGCATATGCGTGGTTCGCGCAGCCTGATCGACACAGCCGTCGAGGCGGTCGCGGAAGTCGGCAATCCGACCATCGTCGCGACGCTCACGATCATCGCGGCGCTCCTGCCGATGATGTTCGTCTCCGGACTGATGGGGCCTTACATGAGCCCCATTCCGGCGAACGCCTCGCTGGCGATGGTCTTCTCCTTCTTCGTCGCCATGACGATCACGCCTTGGCTGTTGTTGAAGATCGCGGGCGGACGCTTCGAGCAGGAAAAAGGCGACGGCGGCGATCACGCGCATGAACGCGGCGCGATGGGCGACTTTTACGCGCGCGTCGCAACGCCGCTGCTTCAGGGCCGTCAGCGTTCGAAGCGCTTTCTGATCGGCGTCGGCGTCGCCACGCTCCTCTCCATGGCGCTTTTCGTGACGAAAAGCGTGCGGGTGAAGCTCTTGCCCTTCGACAACAAGTCGGAGATCGCCGTCGTCGTCGATCTGCCGCGCGGCTCGTCATTGGAGGAAACGGACCGGGTGCTGACGGCGGCGGCCGAGCGCCTGAAGGACATTCCCGAACTCACCTCCGTGCAGTCCTATGCAGGAACGGCCGCGCCCTTCAATTTCAACGGCCTCGTGCGGCACTATTATATGCGCGCGACGCCGGAGATGGGCGATCTTGCGGTCAATCTTCAGCCAAAGAGCGAACGCCGCCGCGCCAGCCACGCCATCGCGCTCGACATTCGCAAGAGGCTCGAAGGATTGCCCGCGCCCGCCCATACGGCGATCAAGGTCGTCGAAGTGCCGCCGGGGCCGCCCGTGCTCTCGACGTTGCTCGCCGAAGTCTATGGCCCCGACGCGCAGGCGCGGCGCGATTTGGCGACGAAGCTGCGCCAGGCTTTCGACGCGGTCGATTTCGTCGTCGATACGGACGACAGTTTCGGCCAGCGCGCCGAGCGCCTGCGTTTCGAGATCGATCAGGAGATGCTCGAATATCACGGCGTCGAGGAGCGCGCCGTCTATGACACGATCGGCGCGCTCGTCGGCGGCGTGAAGATCGGCTTTTCGCAGAAGGGCGGCGGCGCCAAGCCGATCGACATTTCCGTGGCGCTGCCCCGCGTCGCGATGACGCCGAGCGAGCGCATCCTGTCGACGCCCTTGCCCGCCGGCGGCACTGCGCGCCAGGGCGCCAATGTCGAACTCGGCGACGTCGTGAAGGCGAAGCGCGAACTCGGCTCCTATCCGATCTTTCGCCACAACGGCCGTTTCGCCGAAATGGTGAGCGCCGAAGTCGCGGGACGGTTCGAGGCGCCGATATACGGAATGCTGGCGGTCGAGGACGAAATCAAGAAGATCGACTGGGGCGCGCTCGGCCCGCCGACGATCAAATATCACGGCCAGCCGCTCGACGATGCGAAGCCCACGCTTCTGTGGGACGGCGAGTGGGAGGTCACTTACGTCACCTTCCGCGACATGGGCGCGGCCTTCATGGTGGCGCTGCTCGGCATCTATCTCCTCGTCGTCGCGCAATTTAAATCCTTCAAGCTGCCGCTCGTCATTCTCGCCCCCGTGCCGCTGACCCTCGTCGGCATCGTCATCGGCCATCTTCTGTTCAACGCCGCCTTCACCGCGACCTCGATGATCGGCTTCATCGCGCTCGCCGGGATCGTCGTGCGCAACTCGATCCTGCTCGTCGACTTCATCCGTCATCTGCGCGCAAGCGGCATGACGCTGCGCGCCGCGCTGATCGAGGCCGGCGCCGTGCGCTTCAAGCCGATCTTTCTCACCGCCGCGGCTGCGATGATCGGCGCGGCCTTCATCCTCACCGATCCGATCTTCCAGGGTCTCGCGATATCGCTCGTCTTCGGCCTCGCTTCGTCGACGGCGCTGACGCTGCTTGTCATCCCCGCGATCTATGTCGTTCTGCGTGACGACGAAGCGCCATCGCAATCCCGGAGGCCTGCATGATCGACGATTGGTCCGAACTGACGAAACGCCTGTCCGCCGACATTCGCGAATTGCGCATCGGGGCGCCCGACGTGATGAAAGCCTTCTCGGCGATGGCGACCTCGGCCGGCGCGCAGGGCGCGCTCGAGGCCAAGACCAAGGAATTGATCGCGCTCGCGATCAGCGTCGCCATTCGCTGCGACGATTGCATCGCCTTTCACGCCAAGGCCGCCGCGCAGCGCGGCGCGACGGGCGAAGAGGTGATGGAGACGCTCGCCATGAGCGTCTATATGGGCGCCGGCCCGTCGGTGATGTATGCGAGCCACGCGCTCGCCGCCTTCTCCCAATTCGACGCCGCCAAAACTCCCCAAGAAGAAAGGAAGCAATAATGTCTCTCGCCAGTATTTTGTCGAAACTTGGCGGCGGCGAGTCGCCGACCATCGAACATGAGGACTTCGTCCGCGTCGTGAAGGACGGCTCTTGCGCCATCGTCGACGTGCGCGAGCCGCATGAATACGCCGCCGGACATGTGCCAGGCGCGCTTAACCTTCCGCTATCGCAGTTCGATCCAGCTAAGTTGCCGACGAGCATGCCGGTCGTCATCATGTGCCAGGCGGGCGGACGTTCGGCGAAGGCGCTGACGCAGGCTATCCGCGCTGGCCGTAAGGACGTGCGCCACTATGCGCCAGGCACGGGCGGCTGGCGCGCGCGCGGCGGCGAGGTCGAGTCGTAATGCGAAGAGAGCCGCGAGCCGTAAGCGCGCAGCCGAGAAACCGCCCTTCACCCTGAGGAGCGAGCGACGCTCGCGTCTCGAGGGGCGACGGCGGGTTGCGCTTACTGGATCATCGTTCGAGATGCAGCCTTCGGCTGCTCCTCAGGATGAGGCTTGGGCTCGGACGACTACGCCGCCTTGCCGAGCTTGGTCGCCTCGGGGACTTCGTTGATCTTGCCGGTCTTCACATCATAGATGTAGCCATAGATCGGCACGTTTTTCGGCACGAGCGGATGGCTGCGGATGCGCGCCACGTCCTGCGCGACGCTCTCTTCCTGCGACTTGATCGTGTGCCATTTGATGAAATGACCGGCGGCGCAGCCGCCGCCATGCTGCGGATTGGACCAGTTCTTGCCGTCGAAACTCGCGGTGGCGAGGCTGTCGTCCAAGAGATCGCTCATGATCTCATCGCAGAAAAGCTCCATGCCGCAATTGCTGTGATGGATGACGAACCATTCCTTGGTGCCGAGGAGCTTATGCGAAATGACGAGCGAACGAATCGCGTCGTCGGAGGCGCGGCCGCCGGCGTTGCGGATCACATGCGCATCGCCTTCGGAAAGGCCGGCGTATTTCGCCGGATCGAGCCGTGCGTCCATGCAGGTCAGGATCGCGAAGCCGCGCGCCGGCGGCAGCGCCAGATCGCCCTTATTTCCAAAATTCGCGACATAGGCGGCGTTGGCCGCCGTTACTTCATTGACGATTTGGCTTGCCATATCGTTCTCCCTTGTTGCGCGTTGGCGATTGAAGTTTCTTCTTTGACCTTCCTCAACATTGTAGCGCTTCAAATTTCTTTTCAAGCAAACAAGGCGTTTCATCTTCGTGACATAGTCGCTTGACCTGCAAGGATGTAATATTTTTAAGGCCGCGAACGCTGATACTGTATAACATTCGCACTGACGCTTTCGCCGCATGAGGAGATGGTTGCAACGAATGTCCGAACTAGCCGATTTCTTTCCCGGATTCGCTTCGCGTTGGCTCGACGCGCCGGCCGGAAAAATCTTCGCCCGCGTTCATGGCGAGGGGGCGCCAGTCGTTCTGCTGCATGGATTCGGACAGACGCATGTCGCCTGGCGCCGCATCGCGCCGGCGCTAGCGAAACGCTTCACCGTGGTCGCGATGGATTTGCGCGGCTATGGCTGGTCGGCGATCCCCGCAAGCGAGAAGGGAGAAAATTACGCCAAACGGGAAATGGCCGGCGACGTCGTTACGGTGATGGAGGCGCTTGGACATATTCGCTTCGCGCTTGTCGGACATGACAGGGGCGCGCGCGTCGGCATGCGTCTCGCGCTCGATCACCCGGGACGCGTAACGAAGCTCGCGCTGATCGACATCGCGCCCCTCGACGATGATTTCGGCGCTGGCGATCTGCAGCGCGTCGGGCGCGCGCGCTTTCTCGCCGCCGAAGCGCCAAAGCCCGAAGAGTTGATCGGCCTCGACCCGATCGGCTTTCTCGACGATGCGCTCAAGAGTTCGACAAAAAGCAATTCGCTCGATGTTTTCGACACGGATGCGCTGAGCGCCTATCGTCAAGCCTTCAACGATCCGGCGCGCATCCATGCTTTCTGCGAGGACTTCCGCGCCGGCGCGACGATCGACCGCGAAGAGCTTTTGGCCGGCAAGGCCGCCGGCAAGAAGCTCATCGTCCCCACGCTCATCATCGCAAGCGAAAAGACTTTTCCCGCGAGCGGACCGTCGCTGATCGCCGCATGGCGGGAATGGGGAGAGGATGTCGTCGAGGCGCGCGTCGACGCCGGCCTCTATCCGATGGACGAAGCGCCCGCGGAAACGCTCGCCGCGCTCGAGGCGTTTCTATGAGCCTCTATCGCGGCAAGAGCGTCGCGCTCGCGCTCGGGGGCGGCGGCGCGCGCGGGCTTGCCCATATCAGCGTGTTGGAGGCGCTGGATGAACTCGGCGTGCGTCCGGTCGCGATCGCCGGCGCCTCCATCGGCGCCATTATCGGCGCCGCCTATGCCGCCGGTTTTTCGGGCGCGGAACTGCGCGCCCATACGCAAGGCATTTTGAAAAACCGCATTGGTCTTGCGCGCAAGCTGCTGCATGCCCGGGCGCGCGGTCGCAAGCGGCTGCTTTCCCGCGTCGCCCATCCGCTCTTGATCGACGGCGAGCGTTTTCTCGAAGCCTTTTGGCCCCACGGCATGCCGGAGCGCTTCGAAGATTTACGCATTCCGCTGCAGGTCGTCGCGACCGACTTCCGCCGCCGCGCGGAGACTGTGTTCGCGACCGGGCCCTTGCGGCCGGCCGTCGCCGGCTCGATGGCGATCCCCGGCGTCGTGCGCGCGGCGGCGAGCAATCATGGCTATTTCGTCGACGGCGGCCTCGTCAACCCGCTGCCCTACGATCATCTCTGGGGCCTCGCCGACATCGTCGTCGCCGTCGACGTGTCGGGCAATTTCGGCGTCGAGACCGGCAAGGGGCCGCCTTCGGCCTTTGAAACCATGATCGTCGCGAGCCAGATCATGATGAACGCCATCAGTTCGCGCATGATCGCGGAAAAGCCGCCGGACGTGCTGATCCGCCCGGAAGTGCACCAATATCTCGCGCTCGATCTTTCCAAGACGTCGCGCATTTTCGCCGCCGGCGACGCCTGCCGCGATCTATTGCGCAATGGCCTTGCGCAGGCGGCGTTGCGGCTCGAAGCTCACCGCCGCGCCTGAAAGAAATCGCGTAACAGCGACGCCGCTTCGCTCTCGCGAATGCCGCCATAGACTTCCGGCGCGTGATGGCAGGTCGGCTGCGCGAAGAAGCGGGGGCCATGCTCCACCGCGCCGCCCTTCGGATCGCTCGCCGCGAAATATAGACGCCTGATGCGCGCGAAAGAGATCGCCCCGGCGCACATCGCGCAAGGCTCAAGCGTCACATAGAGATCGCAATCGACAAGGCGCTCCGAGCCGATCGTCAGCGCAGGCTTGTCGAATAACCAGCATTTCGGCATGCGCGGTGGGATCCTTATCGCGCAGCGTTCGGTTGCCTGCGGCGGCGATCACGACGCCGTCGCGCGCAAGCGCGGCGCCGACCGGCACTTCCCCGGCGTCCGCAGCCGCGCGCGCCTCATAGAAAGCGGCGGCGAAAGGATCGTTGAGAACTCATTTGCGGCCCTCGCGCAATCGCGCTTCTAAGCGCCCCTCCCGCCTGCTATCAGAAAGCATGACCGACGAAAAACCAAGACGCCCGTCGACCGGCAAGCCCGGCGGCGACAAGCCCATGCGCCGCAAGCCTGTCGCGCGCGACGCCCGCGCCCCGGCAGGCGAACGCAATCCGCGATTCGCGAAGCGCGATTCGGACAAGCCGAAATTCGACAAGACGCGCGCCGACCGGCCGCGCTTCGAAAAAGCGGGCGCGGAGAAGCCGCGATTTGAAAAGCGCGCGCGCACCGACGACGCGCGCGCGGCGCGGCCGGAACGAAAGCCCCGCGCCGAGCGCCCGGAGCCGACGCCCCGCACCACCGCCTTCGAAGGCGATCGCATCGCCAAAGTCATCGCCCGCGCCGGCGTCTGCTCGCGCCGCGACGCGGAGAATTGGATCGCGCAAGGACGCGTCGCCGTCAACGGCCGCGTGCTGACAAGCCCCGCCGTTAATGTGCGCGAGACGGATCAAATCCTGATCGACGGCGCGCCGATGCAGGCGCGTGAACGCACGCGGCTGTTTCTCTTCCACAAGCCCGCCGGCTACGTCACCAGCGCGCGCGACGAAGAAGGCCGCGCCACGGTGTTTTCCTATCTCGAAAGCCGCCATCCGGATCTGCCGCGCCTCGTCAGCGTCGGGCGGCTCGACATCAACACCGAAGGCCTGTTGCTGCTCACCAATGACGGCGGCCTCGCGCGAACGCTCGAATTGCCGGCGACAGGCTGGACGCGCCGTTATCGCGTGCGCGTTCACGGACCTATCGATCAGGCGCGGCTCGACGCGCTGCGCGAAGGCGTCACGGTGGAGGGCGTCGTCTATGCGCCGATCGACGCGCGCCTGGAGCGCGTGCAGGGCGCCAACGCCTGGATCGCAATGAGCCTTACCGAGGGCAAGAATTGCGAGATCAAGCGCGTGATGGCGCATCTGGGCCTTGATGTGACGCGTCTCATCCGCGTCTCTTACGGGCCGTTCCAGCTCGGCGATCTCGAAGAAGGCGCGGTCGAGGAAGTGCGGCTCAAAACGCTGCGCGAGCAATTGGGCAAGGCGCTCGCCGAACTCGCCGGCGTCGATTTCGCCGCGCCGCTGCGCGAGACGACGCCGACGGAAACGCAGGAGTTGCGCGAACGCGCCGAGAAGCGCCCGCGCAAACATGTCTCGACGCTGCGCAAACAGAGCGACGAGCGGCGCGAGGCCGGCCCGCGCGCGCGCATCACGCGCGCCGCCGTCGCCGACCGCAAAGGCCGCGCCGTGGCGGTGGAGCGCGTGACGCCGACCAAGCGGCGCGACGAGGCCGCTCCTCCTTCGCGCAACGCCCGCCGTTTCGAGGCGATGCGCGCCGATGGCGCGCCACAACAGCCGGCGGCGCGAGCAGAGCGGCCGACGCGCGAGAGGAAGCCGCGCGTAGAGCGTTTCGCGCGCGACGAGCGGCCTGCGCCCGAACATCGCCGTCCGCCGCGTTTCGACGAACAACGCGGCGAACGTCCTGCGCGCGCGCCGCGAGAGCGCGGGACCGAGAGACGCGACGAGCGGCCGCGCGATGCGCAAAGATTCGAGAAGCGGCCAGGCGACCGCGCGAGCGGTCACGGAAATTATCGCACGGCCAATCGCGATGACGCGCGCTTCGAAAAACGCCCCCCGCGTCGCGACGGCGACAGCCGCAACGGTCGCCGCGCGTCGCGAGCGCGACGCGCCAGGAGCGGCCGCGGAAATTCGACAAGCCCCGCAGCGGCGAATTTTCGGCAGGCGATCGCGCCCCCGCCGCGCGCAAATTCGATCGGCCCCGCTCGGGCGAAGACGCGCGGCCGTCGCGCGGCGGCGGAGCGTATAAGGGTTCCCACAAAGGGCCGCGTAGCGGACCAGGCAAAGGCCCCGCTGGAGGCCGGGGCGGTCCGCGCAAAGGACCGCCAAAGGGACCGCATAAGCCGCGCGGTCCGCGCTAGACCATGCGCATCGTCGGCGGCGCCTTGCGCGGTCGCGCGCTTTCCGCGCCCAGTTCACAGACGATACGGCCAACGTCCGAGCGGCTGCGCGAGTCCGTTTTCGACATTTTGGCGCATCGTTTCGACGATCCCGTCTCGGGCGCCAATGTCATCGATCTCTTCGCCGGCGCCGGCGCGCTCGGGCTTGAGGCGCTCTCGCGCGGGGCCGCGCGCGCGCTTTTCGTCGATGATGGCGTCGAGGCGCGCGCCCTGCTGCGCGCCAATATCGAGACGCTCGGGCTTGGCGGCGTGACGCGAATCTTCCGTCGCGACGCGACGAAGCTCGGCGACGCGCCGCCGGGCGATACATTTTCGCTCGCCTTTCTCGATCCGCCCTATGGCAAGGGGCTCGCGGCGCCGGCGCTGCGCGCGCTGATCGAAGGCGGCTGGCTCGCGCCGGGCGCGCTCGTCGTCATCGAGGAAAGCGCCAAGGCGAAAGTCGATCTGCCGCCGTCCCTGACGCGCGAAGACGAACGTCGCTACGGCGACACGCAATTCATCTTCGCGCGCTACGCGGGTTGAGGCCGCTCTACGAATGTCATTCCCGACGCCGCGAAACGCGATCGAATCCGGAAATTCAGCTTTCAGGTTTTGCCCTGGATTCCCGGTCAGGCCTTCGGCCTGCCGGGAATGACACCGCAAAACTTTCAAAGCTTCTTCTTCAATTCATAAAGCGCCGCGAGCGCGTCGCGCGGAGAAAGCTGGTCTGGATCGATTTGCGCAAGCGCCGCGCGCAACGCGTCCTGAGGCGGCGCGGCGTCCGCGATGCGCGCGAAAAGCGGCAGATCGTCGATCAACGTTTCCACCGGCGCGCGGCGGTCGGCCGCTTCGAGCTCTGCGAGAATGGCGTGCGCGCGCGCCACGACGCTCGCGGGCAGGCCGGCAAGCTGCGCGACATGCACGCCATAGGAACGATCGGCCGCGCCCTTGATCACTTCATGCAGAAACACGACGTCGCCGGCGTGATCGGTCACCTTCATGGTGAGATTGACAAGACGCGGCAAGCGCTTCGCAAGCTGCGTCAATTCATGGAAATGCGTTGCGAAGATCGCGCGCGAACGATTGACTTCATGCAGATGCTCGATCGTCGCCCAGGCGATGGAGAGGCCGTCGAATGTCGCCGTGCCGCGCCCGATCTCGTCGAGAATGACGAGCGAGCGCGGCGTCGCGCAATTCAAGATCGCCGCCGTCTCGACCATTTCGACCATGAAAGTGGAGCGTCCGCGCGCAAGATCGTCCGAGGCGCCGACGCGCGAGAACAGCCGATCGACGACGCCGATCCGCGCGGCCTGCGCGGGAACGTAAGAGCCCGCCTGCGCCAGCAGCGCGATCAGCGCGTTCTGACGCAGATAGGTGGATTTGCCCGCCATATTCGGGCCGGTGACGACGGCGATGCGTCCCCCGTCGAGATCGCAGTCATTGGCGGCGAAGGCCTTGCCCTGCGCTTCGAGCGACGCTTCGACGACGGGATGACGTCCGCCGATTATCTCGAAATCGAGCGAGGCGTCGACGGCGGGGCGCGTCCAGCCGCGCTTCTCCGCGGCTTCGGCGAGCGCGCCATATAAATCGAGCCGCGCGAAGGCCTGGGCGAGACGCTGCAAATCATCGGCGCGCGCAAGCACGTCGGCGACGAGCGCATCGAAGATCGCAATTTCGCGCGCCAGCGCGCGGTCGGCGGCGGAGGCGATTTTCGCTTCGAGCTCGACGAGTTCGCGCGTCGAAAAGCGCATGGCGTCGGCCATGGTCTGGCGATGCGTGAAAGTTGCGTCGAAGGGCGGCCGCAGCAGGCGCTCGCCCTGCGCCTGCGAGACCTCGAGGAAAAATCCGAGGAAATTATTGTGCTTGATCTTGAGCTTCGTCTCGGTGAGCTGCGCATAGCGTCCCTGCAGCTCTGCGATCACCTTACGGCTTTCGTCGCGCAGTGCGCGCGCTTCATCGAGTTCGCCGTCGCGCCCTTCTCGGATGAAATCGCCGTTGCGCTTCTCAAGCGGCACGCTATCCTTCAAAGACTGCGCAATTGCCTGTGCGAGCGTAGCGTCGGCTTGTGAAAGCGCATGCGTTTCCGTCGCAATTTCGGGCGGCGCATCATCCCGCGAAAAAAGAAGCGCGATTTCTCGCGCGGCGCCAAGCGCGACGCCGACGCCGGCAAGATCGCGCGGACCGCCGCGCTGCAGGGATAGCCTCGACAGGGCGCGGGCGAGATCGGGCGCGCGGGCGAGCTTCGCCCGCAGCGCCGCGCGCAGATCCGGCCGCTCGAGAAAAAACGCGACGGCGTCAAGCCGCGCGCCGATCAGCTGTGGATCGACCGACGGCGCCGCGATGCGTTCGCCCATAAGGCGCGCGCCCGCAGGCGTGACGGTAAGGTCGACGACCGACAGCAGCGAGCCCTCGCGCGCGCCGGAAAGCGTGCGCGTCAATTCGAGATTGGCGCGCGTCGCCGCGTCGATGTCGAGCGCCCTGCTCTCGCGCAGGCTGATGGGGCGCGCGAGCGCGGGGCGGTTGCCCTTTTGCGTGCGCTCGACATAGAGAATCGCCGTCGCGGCGGCGGCAAGCTCGGCATCGCTCAGCGCGCCGAAACCGTCGAGCGTGGCGACGCCAAAAAATTCCATGAGCCGTGCGCGCAGCGGCCGCGCTATCGCCGACTTCGCGTCCAAGAGGCGCAACGGGCGCGCCGCTCGCCGCGAAGATCGCCGCAAGCGGAGCGTCCCGGCAAAGCGCTTCAGCCGCCACGATTTCGCGCGGCTCCAAACGCGCAATATCTGCGGCGAGTTCTACTTCGCCGCGCTCGCATAAAAGGAAAGCGCCGGTCGAAATATCGACGCTCGCCAGCCCGTAACGCCAGCCGCCGTCCGCGGCGCGCAGGCGCGCGATGGCGAGAAAGGCGTTGGCGCGCGCGGGATCGAGCAGCGCGTCTTCGGTGATCGTGCCGGGCGTAACGAGGCGCACGACGTCGCGCCGCACCACGGATTTCGCGCCGCGCTTCTTCGCCTCCGCCGGATCCTCGATCTGTTCGCAAACGGCGACGCGGTGGCCGAGCGCGATCAGCTTTTGCAGATAGTCGTTGGCGCGCTCGACCGGCACGCCGCACATCGGAATGTCTTCGCCCAGATGCTTGCCGCGTTTTGTGAGCATGATGCCGAGCGCGCGCGAGGCGGTTTGCGCGTCTTCAAAGAACAGTTCGTAGAAATCGCCCATGCGATAGAAGAGCAGGCAATCGCTGTTCGCGGCCTTGATCTCGATATATTGCGCGATCATCGGCGTCGCGCTCTTATGCGCGTTGTCGTCAGGCTTTTGGGCGAGAGGGGGGGCGGCATGCTTCATGCGCGCCAGTCTAACGGCGCGGACGCGTGGACGCCACGCGCGCAATGCGTCTTCCATGTGGACGAGGGCGGCGCGCGGGTTTAGATTTCCAGAAAATGCGCATTTCCATGATTGTTATTGGAGAACTTCGATGATTGCCCCCTCCCTTCGTCGCCTTATTCCTATTGGCTTGATCGCTGCTGGTTTTTGCGCCTCGGCTATCGCCGCCGAGCGCGTGAAGCCCGAAATCGACATCGCCCTGGAAGGTATCCCCACCAGCCTTCTCAAAGGCGAAGCAGCGCGCCAATATCAGCGGCTTCGCCTGCACGATGGACGCGCCGGATTTCTGTCTCGTCGTCGCCGATGAAGGGCGCGACGCCGCTTTCGTGCGGCTTACAGAAGGAAAATTGGAGGCGATCGGCGCGCCTTTTCCTTTGCCCGTCGCGTCCAACGAATTCGACGCGGAAGGCGCCGCGACGGACGGAAGATTTTTCTATGTCGCGGGATCGCATTCGGTGAAACGAAAAAGCTGCGAGGACCATCCGGCCAATCGCGTCGTGCTGCGCTTCGCCGTCGACCACGCGACGCAACAACCCGGCCCGATAAGCTCCAGCGGCGATTTATGGCGGATCGTTGAGAGCCTGCCGGAACTGGCCGGTCACGCCGGACCGCGCGCCTGCCTGGGGGACGATCGACCGAAGGAGCGGCCCGATCTCTCAGGCAAGCAAGGTGTGAACATCGAGGGCGTCGCGGCCAAGGACGGCCGGCTTTATTTCGGCTTGCGCGGGCCCGCGCTCCACGGCGACGCCTTTATCGTCGGCGTCGACGCCAAGGCGTTGTTCGACGGCGGCGACGCCAAGCCCAGCGTCGGCCGGATCGCCGTCGGCGACAAGCGCGCCATTCGCGACCTAACTGTCGCCGGGAACGATCTATTGGCGCTCATCGGTCCCGACGATGACGAACGCGCGCGCAACTATTCGGTCTTCCGTATCGAGGGTCTTGCCCAAGGCGCCGCGACAGCCCGCGAACTCGCGGTTCTCGATCTCGACAATGCCCCTCTCGACAAAGACCACAAGCCGATCAAACCGGAAGCGATTGCGCTGCTCGACGCAAATCCCTCGCGCTACCGGCTGCTCGTCCTCTCCGACGGCGGCGAAGACGGCGCGCCGCTCGTATTCAACGTCCCACGATAAAACAATGGCCCGCGGCCGCGCGACGCGATATGTTGCGGCGCAACAAATCACGGAGCGGACAAGCGCATGGGCTGGGACAAGAAGGCCGACGAAAGCGGATCGCAAGGCGAGCGGCTCACCGAAAAGGAAGCGCTGCTTTTCCACTCGCGCGGACGGCCCGGCAAGCTCGCCATCGTCGCCTCCAAGCCCATGGCGACGCAGCGCGATCTCTCGCTCGCCTATTCGCCCGGCGTCGCGGCGCCGGTGCTGGCGATCGCCAAGGACCCTTCCGCCGCTTACGACTATACGACGCGCGGCAATATGGTCGCGGTCATCACCAACGGCACGGCGGTTCTCGGCCTTGGCGATCTCGGCGCGCTCGCGGCAAAGCCGGTGATGGAAGGCAAGGCGGCGCTGTTCAAGCGCTTCGCCGACGTCGACTCGATCGATCTCGAAATCGACGCCAAGGAGATCGACGATTTCGTCAATGCGGTGCGCTATCTCGGGCCGTCCTTCGGCGGGATCAATCTCGAAGACATCAAGGCGCCGGAATGCTTCGTCATCGAAGAGCGCCTGCGCGAGCTCATGGACATTCCCGTCTTCCACGACGATCAGCACGGCACCGCGATCATATCCGCCGCCGGCGTCCTCAACGCGCTGCGCTTGACTGGCCGCGACATCGGCGAGGCGAAGCTCGTCTGCAATGGCGCGGGCGCCGCCGGCATCGCCTGTCTCGATCTCGCCAAGGCGCTGGGCTTCGATCCGCGCAACGTGACTCTGTGCGACACCAAGGGCGTCGTCTATCGCGGACGCGAGGAGGGCATGAACCAATGGAAGAGCGCGCACGCCGTGGACACAAAGGCGCGCACGCTCGCCGAGGCGCTGGAGGGCGCGGATGTTTTCTACGGCCTTTCGGTGAAGGGGGCGCTGACGCCGCAGATGCTCATCGGCATGGCCGACAATCCGATCGTCTTCGCCATGGCCAATCCCGACCCCGAGATTACGCCTGAAGAAGCGCGCGCGACCCGCCTCGACGTGATCATCGCGACGGGGCGTTCGGACTATGCCAATCAGATCAACAACGTCTTGGGCTTTCCCTATATTTTCCGAGGCGCGCTCGACGTGCGCGCCAAGACGATCAACATGGAGATGAAGATCGCCGCGGCGAAGGCGCTCGCCGATCTCGCGCGCGAGGACGTGCCGGACGAAGTCGCCAACGCCTATCGCGGCGCGCGGCCGCGTTTTGGCCGCGACTATCTCATCCCCGCGCCTTTCGATCCGCGCCTCATCTCCATCGTGCCGCCGGCCGTGGCGCTGGCGGCGATGGATACGGGGGTGGCGCGGCGGCCCATCGTCGACATGAAGGCGTATCGCGCCGAGCTTTCCGCCCGGCGCGATCCGATCGCCGGCCTGATGCAGACGATCCACGAGCGCGTGCGGCGCGATCCCAAGCGCGTCGTCTTCGCGGAGGGCGAAGAGGAGCAGGTGATCCGCGCCGCGCTCGCTTTCGTCAATCAAGGTTTTGGACGCGCCGTGCTGGTGGGCCGCGAGGATCGCGTCAGAGAGGCGGCGGCGAACGCCGGCCTCGAGCTTCCCGTGGAAGTCGAAATCCACAACGCCAAGCTCTCTCATCGCAACGCCGTCTATGCGCAGTTCCTGTTCGAGCGCCTGCAGCGCAAGGGCTTCCTGATGCGCGATTGCCAGCGCCTCATCAATCAGGACCGCAATCATTTCGCCGCCGCCATGGTGGCGCAGAGCGACGCCGACGCCATGGTCACGGGCGTCACGCGCAATTTCTCCCATGCGCTCGAAGACGTGCGCCGCGTCGTCGACCATAAGCCCGGACATCGCGTCATCGGCGCGTCGCTCATCCTCGCCAATGGCCGCGTCGTCGTCGTCGCCGATACGGCGATCACGGAAATGCCCGACGCGGAGGAACTCGCCGACATCGCCATCGAGGCGGCGGGCGTCGCGCGCCGCATCGGACTCGAGCCGCGCGTCGCCATGCTCGCCTTCTCGACCTTCGGCTATCCGCCGGGCGAGCGCACGGCGCGCGTGCATCAGGCGGTCAGCGTGCTGGACCAGCGCCGCGTCGATTTCGAATATGAGGGCGAGATGGGCGCCGACATCGCGCTCAATAAGGAGCTGATGAGCGCCTATCCCTTCTCGCGCCTCAGCGACACGGCCAATGTCCTTGTCATGCCGGCGTTTCATTCGGCGGCTATTTCGACAAAAATGTTACAGGAGCTGGGCGGCGCGACGGTGCTCGGGCCGCTGATCGTGGGACTCGACAAACCGATCCAGATCGTCCAACTCGGCGCGACGGATACGGAGATCGTCAATATGGCGGCGCTCGCCGCCTTTGGCGTCGGGGGGTAACCCGCCCTCCCCTTGATGGGGAGGGTCGCGCCGTAGGCGCGGGATGGGGCGAACCGCGCATCGCTCACCCTGCTCACCCCCACCCGCGCGGCTTCGCCGCGCGACCTCCCCCTCAAGGGAGAGGTGGGCGCACATAAAGCGAGAGACTGACGCTAATGAACATCACGATGATCGGTTCGGGTTATGTGGGCCTTGTCTCCGGCGCCTGTTTCGCCGATTTCGGCCATAAGGTGATCTGCGTCGACGCCGACGCCGGCAAGATCGAGCGTTTGAGGCGCGGCGAAATCCCGATTTTCGAACCCGGCCTCGACGAACTCGTCGCCAATAACGTCCAGCAAGGCCGGCTCTCCTTCACCACCGATCTCGAGCCCGCCGTGAAAGGCGCCGACGCGGTCTTCATCGCCGTCGGCACGCCCTCGCGTCGCGGCGACGGCCATGCCGATCTTTCCTTCGTCTATGCGGTCGCCCAACAGATCGCCAATGCGCTTGACGGCTTCACCATCGTCGTCAACAAGTCGACCGTGCCGGTCGGCACGGGCGACGAAGTCGAGCGCATCATTCGCGAAGTGAACCCGCAGGCCGATTTCACCGTCGTCTCCAATCCGGAATTCCTGCGCGAAGGCGCGGCGATTGAGGATTTCAAGCGCCCCGACCGCGTCGTCATCGGAATTGAAGATCCGCGTGCGCGCGAAGTGATGGAGGAGATTTACCGGCCGCTGTCGCTCAATGCGCCGCCGCTCGTCTTCGTCGGGCGCCGCACGTCCGAGCTCACCAAATATGCGGCGAACGCCTTTCTCGCGACGAAGATCACCTTCATCAACGAGATCGCCGATCTGTGCGAGAAGGTCGGCGCCGACGTGCAGCAGGTCGCGCGCGGCATCGGTCTCGACAAGCGCATAGGCGCGAAATTTCTGCACGCCGGCCCGGGCTATGGCGGCTCGTGCTTTCCGAAGGACACGCTCGCTCTGATCAAGACCGGGCAGGACGAAGGCGCCGCGCTTCGCATCGTCGAGACGGTCGTCGCGGTCAATGACGCGCGCAAACGCGCCATGGCCCGCAAGGTGATCAATGCGCTCGGGGGCTCGGTGCGCGGCAAGAAGATCGCGTTGCTGGGGCTCGCCTTCAAGCCCAATACCGACGACATGCGCGACGCGCCCTCTCTCGCCATCGTCGCTTCGCTCGCGGGCGACGGCGCGCAAGTGCACGCCTATGACCCCGAGAGCATGGAGCAGGCGCGCCCCTTGATGCCGGAAGTGACGTTCCACGACGACGCCTATTCGGCGCTGGAAGGCGCCGACGCGCTCGCCATCGTCACCGAATGGGACGCCTTCCGCGCGCTCGATCTCGACCGGGTGAAGACGCTCCTGAAACAGCCGATCATCGTCGATCTGCGCAACGTCTATCGCCCCGGCGACGTGCGCAAGCGCGGCTTCACTTATGTGAGCGTGGGAAGGGTGTGAGGCTCAGAAGGAAGCCGCGACGAGTTGCATCACGAGCGAGGTGGAGCCGAAGCCGAACGCAAACAGTCCGGCTGTCTCCAACGCGCTTCTCAGATAGCGCTTATCGCGCATCTTGGCCTTCAGAGGCATGCGGGCGGCTTGCCGGATTTCACATTGCGCGAAGCGGCTCGGGTTCGGCTGGAAGGAATAATGGACACGGCTCATGGTCGACGCCCCATGTGCGATGTGGTTGTCGGTTCGGGACGCCCTTAGTCGAGCGTCAGCGTCTTAACGCCGCGCGAATAGATTATCGTGAATTTTAGAGAACCCGCGCGCCACGGTAATTTTTGCGACGTGGCGCGCGAGCCCCGTCGCGACGAAGGACGAAATCAAGTCGCTGAATTGACGTCGAAATATTTGCAACGCACATCCATGCGACGCGCAATTCACCATTACCGAACCAAATTATTTCGCGTCACGGTTTTATCCGAAGTTTAATCTATTCGAAGCGTTGCGCTATTGCGCCGCCAGCTTGATCTCGGGATAGGCGCATTTCTCGTCGCTCTTCTCGTCGACATGGAGATGCGCCGGCGGCTCGACGAAGGGAATGCCCAGCGTCTGCCATACATCGACCATCGCTTCGACGAGGCTGCGCGATATGTTCATGCGTATGGCGCGGAGTCGGCGTCACGCGCAGGCGCTCCGCGCCCTTCGCCACCGTCGGATAGTTGATCGGCTGGATGTAGATCGAATGGCGCTCGAGCAGCAGATCGCTCGCCGCTTTGGTCAGTTTGGCGTCGCGCACCATCACCGGCACGATATGCGAGCCATTGTCGAGCAGCGGCAGGCCCGCGGCGGCGAGCGCGTGCTTGGTGATATGCGCCGCGCGCTGATGCGCCGCGCGCAGATCCGGCCGGCGCTTCAGCATGCGCACGGCGGCGCAAGCGGCGGCGGCCACCGCCGGCGGCAAGGCCGTGGTGAAGATGAAGGAGGCCGCATAAGAACGGATCGCGTCGATCACGACGGCGTCGCCGGCGACATAGCCGCCCATCGTGCCGAAACCCTTGGCGAGCGTGCCTTCGATCACGTCGACGCGGTCCATCACGCCTTCGCGCTCGCAGACGCCGCCGCCGCGCGCGCCATACATGCCGACCGCGTGGACCTCGTCCACATAGGTCATGGCGCCGTAGCGCTCCGCGAGCGCGACGATGTCTGCGACCGGCGCGATATTGCCGTTCATCGAATAGAGGCTCTCGAAGACGACGAGCTTGGGCCGGCATCCCGCTTCACGCAGCAGTTCTTCGAGATGCGTGAGATCGTTGTGGCGGAAGATTTTCTTCTCGGCGCGCGAACGCTTCACGCCCTCGATCATCGAATTATGGTTTGAGGCGTCGGACAGAATGACGCAATTGGGCAGAAGATCGGCGATGGTCGAAATCGCCGCGAGATTGGAGATCCAGCCCGAAGTGAAGACGAGGGCCGCCTCCTTGCCGTGGAGATCGGCAAGCTCACGCTCAAGCTCGACGATGGCGTGGCTGGTGCCGGAAATATTGCGCGTGCCGCCGGAGCCGGCGCCGACCTTGGCCGCGGTCTCGACCATGGCGGCGATCACCTCGGGGTGCTGGCCCATGCCGAGATAGTCGTTGGAGCACCAGACGGTGACGGGCTCGACCGAACCGTCGTCGCGATGCCATTTGGCGAGCGGAAAGCTCTCCACGTCGCGCTCCAGATGCGCGAATACTCGGTAGCGGCGCTCGTCCTTCAGACGGGAGACGGCGGCCTCGAAATATCGCCGATACACCATGTACGAACCCTTTGATTCCTCGCTTGTCCGCCAACCCGGAGGCGTGGCCCCGTCCTGCCCGCCGCCTAGTTTGGACGATTTCTTACATAGCCGATCCCGACGCGGAAGGCGAGTGGCGGAATGACGCGCGACGCGTGTTTTGCCGCACTGCGCCGGGCCACAGCGGGCGATAGCAATGGCGCCAGAAGGGAAATGCGCCATGCTGGTCGAGGATCGGGAATTTGACGCGACGACAGGCCCGCCGGAAAGCTGGAAGGACGCGATCTTCAGCTGCGCCACATTCCGCGATCTTGAGTTCGAAGGCGCGGGCGTCGACGGCGCGCTGCTCTATTGCGCGCTGGAGCGCGTCGACTGGTATTGGGGTCTGTTCAACGCCGCGCTGATCGCGCGCACGAATTTCAAGGATTGCGTCTTTCGCGGTTGCTCCTTTCGCGGCGTCGATTTTGTCGAGTGCAAATTCGAGCGCTGCCGCTTCGTGAAGGACAATCTCGGCGGGACATGCGTTTTCGACGATTGCCGCTTCGTCGAATGCGCTTTCGACAATTGCGAGATCATTCCCGAAACGCGCCCCGGCCGCGAGCCGGTCTTCACCCGCTCGCGCTTTTATGGCTGCGCGCAGACGCGCAGCAAGGGGCTGGAGGGCGCCTTCTAGCGCCTAAGCCGCCGCGAGCGCCGCAAGCACGCGCGCCCAGGAGCGCGTGCCCCTGTGGAAGGACGTGTAGGAATATTTTTCATTGGGCGAATGGATGCGGTCGTCTTCGAGCGCGAAGCCGATCATCAGCGCGTCCATATTGAGGTCGCGCTTGAAGGCGCCGACGATCGGGATCGAGCCGCCGCAGCCGATGAGCGCCGCTTCCTTGCCCCATTCCTCCTCCAGCGCGCGGCGGGCGCGGCTCAGCGCCTCCGAGCCGAAGGGGAGCTGCAGCGCGCCAGACGCGCCATGCGAGATGAATTCGGCCTTTGCGTCCGCCGGCAGGTGCTCGCGCACGAAGGCGCGGAAGCTCTCCATCACCGCTTTCGGGTCCTGCTTGCCGACGAGCCGAAAGGAGAATTTCGCGCTGGCCTGGGCCGGCAGCACGGTCTTCGAGCCCTTGCCGGTGTAGCCGCCGACAATGCCGTTCACGTCGCAGGTCGGGCGCGCCCAGATCTGCTCGATGACGCCGCGCCCCGGCTCGCCGCCGACGCGCGTCAGGCCGATGCCCGAAAGAAAGGCCTTCTCGTCGAAATCGAGATTGCGCCATTGCTCGGCGATGTCTTCGGGCAGTTCGGGCACGCTGGCGTAGAAACCAGGAAGCGTCACCTTGCCTTCGTCGTCGTGCAGATCGGCGATGATCTTCGCCAGCACATGGATCGGGTTCAGGACCGGACCGCCGAACATGCCGGAATGAAGATCATGGCTCGGCCCCTTGATGATCACTTCTTCCTGCGCGAGGCCGCGCAGCATGACGGTGATCGCCGGCGTCGAGGCGTTCCACATGCCGGTGTCGCAGACGAGGGCGAGGTCGGGCGCGGAGAGTTCGTCCTTATGCGCCGCGAGAAAGCCGGGGAGCGAGGGCGAACCCGTCTCCTCTTCGCCCTCGAAAAGGAAGGTGACGTTGCAGGGCAGGCCGCCATTCGCCTCAAAGGCGCGGCAGGCTTCCAGAAAGGTCATCAGCTGGCCTTTGTCGTCCGAGGCCCCGCGCGCGACGATGTCTCTTCCTTCCTTGCCGTCAGCGAGGCGCGGCGCGAAGGGCTCGGTCTCCCAAAGCTCCAGCGGGTCCGGCGGCTGCACGTCGTAATGGCCGTAGAACAGCACATGCGGCGCATCCTTGCGCTTGGCCTTGGCGTGGCCGACGACGATCGGATGGCCGGGCGTCTCGCGCACCTCGGCCGCATAGCCGAGGCCGTTGAGCTGATCCTTGAGCCAATTGGCGGCGCGCAGGCACTGCGCCGCGAAAGCCGGGTCCGTCGAGACGGAAGGGATGCGGAGCAGGTCGAAGAGGCGTTCGGTCGAGGCGCTCTGATTAGCGTCTATCGTATTGAGAACGGCGTCGATCGCGGCCATGAATCAGCTCCTTCGCTCAGAAGCCGAAACTAGTGCGGATGGATGGCGAGGAAAAGGCGCAGAGCCTAAGCGCAAGTCTTTTCGCGTCATGGCCGCGCTTGTCGCGGCCATCCACGCCGAGAGCCCGCGCATTCTTGCGTGGATGGCCGGCTCAAGGCCGGCCATGACGACCGGGGTTTCGGCTCAATCATTCGGCGTCAGCATCTTCTCCGGCCGCACGATCTCGTCGAATTCAACTTCCGTCACCTTGCCCGACGCCAGCGCCTCCTCCTTCAGGCTCGTGCCATTGTGATGCGCGGCGCGCGCGATCTTGGAGGCCGCGTCATAACCGATCTTCGGCGCAAGCGCGGTGACGAGCATCAGCGAGCGGTCGAGGAAGCGCTTGATGTTGGCTTCGTCCGCTTCGATGCCGTCGACGCAGCGCTTGACGAAACTGTCGATGCCGTCGGCGAGCAGGATCGTCGAATTCGAGCAGCGCGAAGCCGACGACAGGCTTCAGCACATTGAGTTCGAGATGGCCTTGCGAGGCCGCGAAAGTGATCGTCGCGTTATTGCCGAAGACGCGCGTGCAGACCATCGTCAGCGACTCGACCTGCGTCGGATTGACCTTGCCGGGCATGATCGAGGAGCCCGGCTCGTTTTCGGGAAGCTTCAATTCCCCGAAGCCCGCGCGCGGCCCCGAGCCAAGCAGGCGAATGTCGCTCGCGATCTTATAGAGACCCGACGCCAGCGCATTCAGCGCGCCATGCGCGAAGACAATCGCGTCATGCGTCGCGAGCGCTTCGAACTTATTGGGCGCCGTCACGAAGGGCAGGCCCGTCTGCTCGGCGATATTGGCGGCGACCTCTTCGCCAAATCCCCTGAAGGTGTTGACGCCCGTGCCCACCGCCGTGCCGCCCTGCGCCAGTTGAAGAAGATCGGACAGGCTCACATGGATGCGCCGCGCCGCGCATTCGGCCTGCGCCGCGTAGCCGGAAAATTCCTGGCCGAGCGTCACAGGCGTCGCATCCTGCAGATGGGTGCGGCCGATCTTGATGATATGGGCGAATTTCTCCGCCTTGGCGTTCAGCGCGATATGCAGCCGCTCCACGGCGGGCAGCAGGCGCCCCGAGATCGTCAGCGCGCCGGCGATATGGATGGCGGTCGGGAAACTGTCGTTCGACGACTGGCCGAGATTGACGTGATCGTTCGGGTGAACCGGCGATTTGGCGCCGCGCGGCGCGCCGAGCATTTCGTTGGCGCGATTGGCGATCACCTCATTGACGTTCATATTCGTCTGCGTGCCGGAGCCGGTCTGCCAGACGACGAGCGGAAAATGTTCGTCGAGCTTGCCGTCGATCACCTCCCGCGCGGCCGCCGAAATCGCGTCGGCGATCTCGGGTTTTAAGAGGCCCTTCTTGGCGTTGACCTTGGCCGCCGCGAGCTTGATGCGCGCCAGCGCATGCACGATCTCGATCGGCATGCGGTCGCCGCCGATCGGAAAATTCTCCCGCGAACGTTGGGTCTGCGCGCCCCAATAAGCCCAGGACGGCACCGCGATGTCGCCAAAGGAGTCGCGTTCAATTCTCTGGTCTTCGGTCATCGGCCCCGCTCGCTTAGAAAGGCGTTTCTCGCGCGCTTCCTATGCGGCATTTCCGATTTGCGTTCAATCGCGCGTCGCTTCCGTGAGGCGCAGCGATGCGCTCCAGTCGCGCGGCTCGGACGCCGAGGGCGCGGCCGACATCAGCTCGGAGAGCCGATTGCGGGCGCGGTTCACGCGGCTCTTCATCGTGCCCGGCGCGCAGCCGCAAATTTCGGCGGCCTCTTCGTAAGACATGCCCGACGCCGCGACGAGAATCAGCGCTTCGCGCTGATCGAGCGGCAGCTTCTGCAGCGCGTCGCGGAAATCGAGAAAATCCATATGGGCGTGCTGCGATTCCGGCGCGATGAGCCGCGCCGCGATCATGCCGTCAGGATCCGGCGCCTCGCGCCGCCGCTTGCGATATTCGCTGTAATAGATGTTGCGCAGGATGGTGAAGAGCCAGGCGGTGAGATTGGTGCCTTCCGAGAAGGAGGAGAGGCTTCCCCACGCCTTGACGAGAGTCTCCTGAACAAGATCGTCGGCGCGATCCGAATTGCCGCAGATCGACACCGCGAAGGCGCGCAAACTCGGGATAGCCGAGATCAGCTCAGCCTTTAAGTTCTGCCCCCCGGATTGTCCCGCTTCGCTCGCCGTCACTCGCTCTTCCCGGACGCGCTTGATGCCGCCGGCGAGGATAGCACATTCTTTTCGAGCTGGTTTAGAAGATTAAGAAAGCGATCGGGAACCGGCTGCGCCACGACGTCGTCGTAGATGTGCCGCAGCTCCTTGCCGATCGCGTCCTGAAATTCAACGGGTCGCTGTTTTGGCGCCGGCTTACTCCCGCTGGCGCGCGACCCACCCCCCTCGCGGCGGTCGTCGCCGAATTTCTTCCGGCTCATCATCAATCCCGCAAACGCTTCCAACTCACGCGGTCCAGGTCTCGGAGAATAGCGGGAGCCGCCCGGGAAAGCATCGTCTTCTGCTTTCGCACGCGCAACTATATTCTCCGGATTCTTGTTCCCCATGGAGCCCTCTATCCTCAAATGCATGATTCCTGTAGCCGCCGCGTCTCGGCGCGATATAGTGCGCCGCAAGGACGATAGGCAAAACGCGCCGATGGTGGATTGGTTCCCTAAAACCCTGCGTAGTTTTGACGTATTGTCCAATATTCGACCCGAATTAGCGTCTGCCTGTTCCTTTTTTGGGCGCCGACGCGGCCGGAGTTGCGCCACATGTCAGTATCACAGGAAGTTTTGACCCATATTCCCTATTTGAGACGCTTCGCGCGCGCCCTGGTTGGAGACCGCGAGGGCGGAGACGCCTATGTGCTCGCCACCCTCGAGACGGTGGTCGCCGAACCCGCGCGGATCGCTAACGCCGACGACCTGCGGGTCGCCGTTTACCGTCTGTTTCTCGATGTCTGGGCGGCCTCGCCGATCAATACGCACATTGATCGCTCCGGCGCGCTGGGCGAGGGCGGGCGGCGCAATCTCGACGCCATTTCGCTCAAACCGCGCGTCGCCTTTCTGCTTCAGGCGCTGGAAGGCTTCGACCTCGATCAGATCGGCCAAACCCTCCTGGTTTCGGAGCGCGAAGCCAGTGCGCTTATTGACGCAGCCAATGGCGAGATCGCCGATCAGATCGCGACCGACGTGCTGATTATCGAGGACGAGCCGCTAATCGCGCACGACTTGAGGAGCATTGTCGAGGAGCTCGGGCACCGCGTCGTCGGCATGCCGCGCACCCACGCCGAGGCGATCGCGGCCATCGGCGAGAGCCGACCCGGACTGATCCTCGCCGACATTCAGCTCGCCGACGGCAGCTCGGGGCTCGACGCCGTTAATGAAATCCTCGGCTCGATGTCGACCCCGGTGATTTTCGTCACCGCCTATCCCGAGCGCTTTCTGACCGGAGAGCCGCCGGAGCCGGCCTTTCTGGTGGCCAAGCCCTTCAATGTCGAGAGCCTGAAGGCCGTCATCAGCCAGGCGCTTTTTTTCGATCGGCGCGCCGGACGCAAGGAAAAAACCGAGCCGCGCGCCGGAATGTAACGGGCCTGATCGCTTCAAAAACACTATTTTCTGGATGATTCCACGCGCGCCTCAAAGGCGCGCGTTTTCTCGTGGCGCGATGAAATTTAAATTGCGCGGGCAGAAACATTGGCCGCGCCCGAGCGTTATAGGTATGGGCGCTGGGGCATTGAGAGGCGGCCATGGAGGAGATGAGAAAATCAAGTCGCGGCTTTGCGTCGATGGACCCTGAGAAGCAACGGGCGATCGCGCGCAAGGGCGGACAGAGCGTGCCTGACGAGAAGCGCAGCTTCTCGCAAAATCCGGATCTCGCGGCGCGCGCCGGACGCAAGGGCGGGCAAAGCGTCAATCCGGCCAAGCGCAGCTTCTCGCGCGATCATTCGCTCGCGTCGGAAGCCGGACGTAAGGGCGGCCACGCCTCGCATGGCGGCGGCGCCCACAAGCGGACTGCGCCGCTCTAAGAGCGGCGCGGCGCATGATCTAGGCGGCGTGAGGCTTTGAGCGCTGCGCAATGAGCGAATAAAGCGCCTCGTCGTCGCGCGTCGCGCGCAGCGTCGCGACGAGACCCGCATCCCGAAGCAGCCTGGCGGCGCAGGCGAGCGCCTTCAAATGATCGGCCCCCGAACTCTCGGGCGTGAGGATCATGAAGACGAGGTCGACGGGCGCGCCGTCGAGAGAGCCGAAGTCCACAGGGCGCTCAAGTCGCGCGAAGACGCCGCAAATTCCCTTTAATTTCGGCAGTTTGCCATGCGGAATGGCGATGCCTTCGCCAATGCCGGTGGAGCCGAGGCGCTCCCTGTGCAAAAGCGCGTCGAAAATCTCGCGCTCCGACAGGCCGCATACTTTTGCGGCTTTCTCGCTCAATTCCAGCAAGAGCTGTTTTTTTGTCGTCGCCTTCAAAGAGGCGCAGACCGCTTCGGGCGTAACCAAGTCCGTTGGCCGCATGCGACGATCATCCCGTGTTTCAATCGTTGGAGGTCAAAAGCCGTCGGCGGCTTACGATCCTCCTCGAAATTGCACCGTCTCGCTTTTTTCGCCGAACCCGAAGGGCGCGCGGAAATCGCAAGATACATGCCGAGGAGGCCGTGATTATGGCCGTCGGACGACGAATTTTTATCAGCGCGCCTCAGTCTCCGAATCCGGCGTGTCGATCCAACCGATGTTGTCATCCCCGCGACGGTAGACAATGTTGACGCGCCCGGTGTTGGCATGCCGAAACACGACGACCGGCGCGCCGGTGAGGTCGAGGTCGAGCACCGCCGCCGAAACCGACAGCCGCCGCAGCCGCGTCGTCGATTCGGCTATGATCGCCGGGCTGAACTCCGCCGGCGCGTCGCTTTCCTGGTCTGGAGCCTCCAGCACGTGATAGGCGACGACTTCCGCCTGCGCCCCATCGGGGCCGCCAGGAGCGTGCTCATGATGGCTTTTCAGCCGGCTCTTGTAGCGGCGCAAGCGCTTCTCGATACGCTCGGCCGCCTGGTCGAAACAGGCGTAGGGCTCCTGCGCGCGGCCGTCGGCCTGGAGCACGACGCCGGAGGTGAGATGTAGGCTGCAATCGGCGCGATAGCCCGACCCTTCGGGCGAAATGGTGACATGGCCGCTGACGCCGCCGTCGAAATATTTCGCCGCCGTCGTCTCCAGCCGTTGCGTCACATGCACGCGCAGGGCTTCGCCGATGTTGATGTTCTTGCCCGAGACCCTCAAAGACATTCCAAATCCCGAATTTTTCTACGAGACGCGGCCGCGGGTTCGCCAAAAAGAATTGGCGTTTCCGAGTTCATTTGCAAGGCGCCGCCGCCCGCCAAATCGTCGAAGCCGTTTTCGCCGTCGCCGCCCTAATTCCGCGCTGAGCGCCCCTCGCACACGCGACTCTCCGCCGACGCTGGCCGAGGGCGGAATTTCCGCGCAGCGTTAGAAGCCCAAGCCGTCGAAGTCAATGCCGGCGCTCGGTCAAGACCGAGCTTCGCCCCCGCGTTTGGAGAGATTCCTTAATGCGTGGCCGCGCGGGGTTGCGCTAGCTTGGCGCGGCGCCGGTCCACCGAGGAAGGGATGCGCAAACTGTCGCGATATTTGGCGACGGTGCGGCGGGCGATGTCGATGTCGCTCGCCTTGAGCTTTTCGACGATGGCGTCATCGGAGAGAATGTCGTCCGGCGTCTCGCGGTCGATCATCTGCTTGATGCGAAAGCGCACCGCCTCGGCCGAATGGGCGGCCGCGCCGCTCGTCGTCGCGATCGAGGCGGAGAAGAAATATTTCAGCTCGAACACGCCGCGCGGCGTCATCATATATTTGTTCGAGGTGACGCGCGAGACGGTCGATTCATGCATGCCGATCGCATCCGCCACGGTGCGCAGATTTAGCGGGCGAAGATGCTCGACGCCATGCGTGAGAAAGGCGTCCTGCAGCCGCACGATTTCCGAGGCGACCTTGAGAATGGTGCGGGCGCGCTGCTCGAGGCTTTTCGTCAGCCAATTGGCGTTTTGCAGACAGGTCGAAATGAAGCTCTTGTCGGCGGCCCCGGTGGCGACGGCGCTGATCCGCGCCGCATAGCTGTGATTGACGAGCACGCGCGGCAGAGCGTCCGAATTCAGTTCGACATGCCATCCGCCATCGGCCGCCGCGCGCACGATCACGTCGGCGACGAGCGGCTGGATCGGCGCGCCGCCGAAGGCGCGGCCGGGTTTGGGCTCGAGGCGACGCAGCTCCGCCGCCATGTCGGCGATATCTTCCTCGTCGACGCCGCAGAGTTTGACGAGCTGCGCGACATCGCGGCGCGCGACGAGCGGCAAATTGGCGATGAAAATTTGCATCGCCGGATCGTAGCGGTCGCGTTCCTTGAGCTGTATCGCGAGACATTCAGCGAGATCGCGGGCGCCGACGCCGGAGGGGTCGAAGCTCTGGATGGCGGCGAGCACGGCTTCGGCCTCATCCTTCTTGGCCTCGAGCCGGGCGGCGATTTCCGCGATGTCCTCGCGCAGATAGCCGCTCTCGTCTATGGCGTCGATGATCGCATGGCCAATGAGGCGCCGGCGGGGGTCGGGACAGGCGAGCGCCAATTGTTCGGCAAGATGCTCATGCAGGCTGGGGCGCTGGGCGACATAGGCCTCCAGATTCGGGGCGTCGCCGTCGACGCCGCCGCCCGCCGCGCCGGTCCAGGACGTCGCGGAGAGACCGGCGCCCTCCGGCGCCTCCCCGGCCGCCGGCGCCGCCGGGCCTGCCGGGCCCTCGGCCTCGAATGCGTTGCTCATATCGGCGCCGAGATCGGCCGAAAGCGTCGCGGCGTCGACGGCGAGATCGTCTCGCGCCCAGTCGCCTTCCTGCGGCCCGTCAAAGGCCTCGTCCGCGCTCCCTTCCGCACCGGCGCCAAGGTCTGCGGTCTCCGCGCCGCCGCCTTCGGCCTCCTGCGCCTCCAGCAAAGGATTGCGCTCGAGTTCGTCGTGCAAGAAGGCGGAAAGCTCCAGATTGGAGAATTGCAGCAGCTTGATCGCCTGCAGCAACTGCGGCGTCATCACCAGGGCCTGGCCCTGACGCATCATCAACTTGGTGGACATCGCCATATCGCCCAACTCACCCAAACGCCGCTCGACCGCTTTAAACGGCCCGGTTCTTGCTTTCGGGAACTTATAGCATGGGGTCAAGCGCCGCGCAGGCCGAAACATGCGGCGCCGCAGCGGGCGATGCGCCTAAGAGTTAATCACTCCAGCTACATGCGGAAATCTTCGCCAAGGTAGATGCGCCGCACGTCCGGATTGGCGACGATTTCTTCCGGCGGGCCTTCGGTCAGCACATGGCCGTTGTAAATGATGTAGGCGCGGTCGGTCAGCCCCAGGGTCTCGCGCACGCTGTGGTCGGTGATGAGCACGCCGATGCCGCGCGCCTTCAAATGCCGCACCAGATCCTGAATGCCGCCGACCGCGATCGGGTCGATGCCGGCGAAAGGCTCGTCGAGCAGCATGAAGGAGGGATGGCCGGCGAGCGCGCGGGCGATCTCGCAGCGGCGCCGCTCGCCGCCGGACAGCGCCACGGCGGGCGTATGGCGCAGACGGGTAAGGCGGAATTCGTCGAGCAGCGCCTCGAGCTCCTCGGCGCGCTTCTTCTCGTCGGGCTGGGTGATTTCGAGCACGGCGCGAATATTGTCTTCGACCGAAAGACCGCGAAAAACCGAGGCCTCCTGCGGCAGATAGCCGATGCCGAGGCGCGCCCGCCGATACATGGGCAGCGGCGTGACGTCATAGCCGTCGAGCGAGATGACGCCTCTATCGGGCTTCACCAGCCCCATAATCATATAAAAAACGGTCGTCTTGCCGGCGCCATTGGGGCCGAGCAGCCCCACCGCCTCGCCGCGCGCGACATGCAGGCTCACATCCTCGACGACGCGGCGGGATTTATAGGATTTCGCCAGATTATGGACCGAAAGCAGGCCCTGCCCGTCAAAGCCAGGCGCTTCCTGATAAGACGCGTTCGGTTCAAAGCCCGGCGACTCGCCCGCGTCGGGAGAGCGGGCGCGCCCCCAGAAGCGCGCATCGCGCGCCGCTTCGTCCGCGTCGGCGCCTAAATTTTCGGCGCCACCGTCGCGCCACTGGGTTTCCGCGATCTCATCGGGCTTTTGCGAGCGCCGCACGCCCTCCGCGAGCCGCGCCAGCGACTGGCCGGCGGCGCGAAAACGCGTCGAAAGGGCGGAAAAATAGCTCAAGCGCGCTGTCCGTCGCAGGCAAGCATCCAAGGTTTCGACGGGGAGGGCCGCCCGCGGGGAGCCCGCATCGTCGCCGCTTTCGTGATGACGCTCTAACGCATAAGCGCCGGTTCGGAAATATTGGGGGCGGCCACGGCCCGCCGCGGCCGAACAAAACCGCGATTACGCCCAGGGGCGCGTCGCCGCCGCCCGCTTCTCATAGTCGTCGATCTTGTCGGCCTTTTGCAGCGTCAGGCCGATATCGTCCAACCCGTTCAGCAGGCAATGCTTGCGGAATGGGTCGATGTCGAATTTTACGACGCCCCCGTCGGGTCCACGAATCTCCTGGGCTTCGAGGTCGATTGTGAGCGTGGCGTTGGCGCCGCGCTGCGCGTCATCCATCAATTTGTCGAGTTCGGCCTGGCCGACCTTGATCGGCAGAACGCCGTTCTTGAAACAGTTATTATAGAAAATATCGGCGAAGCTCGTCGAGACGATGCAGCGAATCCCGAAATCGAGCAGCGCCCAGGGGGCATGCTCGCGCGACGAGCCGCAGCCGAAATTATCGCCGGCGACGAGAATGCTGGCGTTGCGATAGGCCGGCTTGTTCAGCACGAAATCCGGATTCTCGGAGCCGTCCTCCTGGTAGCGCATCTCGGAAAAAAGGCCCTTGCCCAGTCCGGTGCGCGCAATCGTTTTGAGATATTGCTTGGGAATGATCATGTCCGTGTCGACGTTCATGATCGGCAGCGGCGCCGCGACGCCGGTGAGCGTGGTGAACTTCTGCATCTTCGGCCTTATGACGGCGCCGCCGCAAATGTCGCGCGGCTTTCGTAAGCGCCGTTTAACAAATCGGCCCGCCATGCGCAAAGGGCGCTGGCCCCAGACCGGCGGGCCATCTATCCCGCGCCGCGGAATTTGCTCTAAGATCGGCGCGGGCCTCTCTTTCGCGTCATTCAAGTTGCGCGCATGAACTCCATTTTCATCGAAGCGATCGGCTATCTCGCGGCGGCGGCGAGCGTGTTCGTCTATGTGTCGAACACGATGATCCCGCTGCGGATCGCGGCCATTCTCGCCAATGCGCTCTTCGCCGCCTATTTTTACCTCAAGGGCCTTTACCCGCTTTTCGCGCTCAACTTCTTCCTCGTGCCGGTGAATGTGCTGCGGCTGCGCCAGATGCAGCGTCTCGTGAGCGACATTCGCGCCGCCGCCTCGGACGATTTCGATTTCGAATGGCTGCGCTCTTACATGCGCCCGATGAAACTGTCGCAAGGCTTCACCTTGCATCGCAAGGGCGATCTCTCCGAAGAAGCCTATCTGATCGTGCGCGGCGACGTGCATCTGACCGAGCCGGATGTGACGCTCAAGCCCGGCGCGCTTTTCGGGGAGATGGGCATGTTCACGAGCGAGAACCGCCGCACCGCGACCGCCGTCGCCGCCACCGACGTGGATCTGCTATGCGTGCGTTACGACGATCTGCTGCAGCTCGCGGCGCAAAATCCGCAGTTCGGCTTCTATCTGATGCGGCTGATGGTTCAACGCATGCAGCACAATGTCGAACTCGCCCGCGCCGGGAAAGGGTGAGGCCTATCGACTGGCGCCTGCGTCATGCCCGCGCTTGTCGCGGGCATCCACGCCGAGACATCGCGCTATGTTATCGAAACGCGCGAATGCGTTCCGCTGATCAAGGACTGCGCCGCGGCAGCATGACGTGGATGGCCGGGTCAAGCCCGGCCATGACGGAAAGTCGGAGACGCCTGGAGAAAAAATGTCGCAAAAAATCTACCCCGTCCCCGACGAGTGGAAAAAGACCGCGCGCATCGACGACGACGCCTATCGCCGGCTCTATGAGCGCGCGCTCAAGGACCCGGACGGCTTCTGGGCCGAACAGGCGCAGCGCATCGAGTGGATAACGCCTTTCACCAGGGTGAAGCATACGAGCTTCGACACGCATAATGTCTCGATCAGATGGTTCGAGGACGGCACGACCAATGTCGCGATGAATTGCGTCGATCGGCATCTGCCGGAACGCGCCAATCAAACCGCGATCATCTGGGAGGGCGACGATCCTTCCGTTTCGCGCCACATCACTTATGCGCAATTGCATGAAGAGGTTTGCCGCTTCGCCAATGTGCTCAAGAAACACGGCGTCAAGAAAGGCGATCGCGTCACCATCTATCTGCCGATGATTCCCGAGGCGGCTTACGCCATGCTCGCCTGCGCGCGCATCGGCGCCATTCATTCCGTCGTGTTCGGCGGCTTCTCGCCCGATTCGCTCGCCGGCCGGATCGAAGACGCGCAATCCAACGTCGTCGTCACCGCCGACGAAGGCCTGCGCGGCGGCAAGAAAATTCCGCTCAAAGCCAATGTCGACGCGGCGCTGGAAAAAGTCTCGGCGAAGACCGTGATCGTCGTCACGCGCACGGGCGCGCAGATCGACATGCAGCCCGGCCGCGACTTCCGATACGAAGAAGAAGCGGCGCGCGTTCACGCCGATTGCCCCTATGCGGAGATGGACGCGGAAGACCCGCTTTTCATCCTCTATACCTCCGGCTCCACCGGCAAGCCCAAGGGCGCGCTGCATACGACGGGCGGCTATCTCGTCTATGCTTCGCTCACCCATGAACTCGTCTTCGACTATCGCGAAGGCGACGTCTATTGGTGCACGGCGGATGTCGGCTGGGTGACGGGCCACAGCTATATCGTCTACGGTCCGCTCGCCAATGGCGCGACGACGCTGATGTTCGAAGGCGTCCCGAATTACCCGACGCTCTCGCGCTTCTGGGAGATCGTCGACAAGCACAAGGTCAATATTTTCTATACGGCGCCGACCGCCATTCGCGCGCTGATGGCGGCGGGCGAGGCGCCGGTTAAAAAGACGAGCCGTGCGTCGCTGCGTCTGCTCGGCTCCGTCGGCGAGCCGATCAATCCGGAAGCCTGGGAATGGTATCACCGCGTCGTCGGCGAGGGGCGCTGCCCCATCGTCGACACATGGTGGCAGACCGAGACGGGCGGCGTGCTCATCACGCCGCTGCCCGGCGCGACCGAGCTCAAGCCGGGCTCCGCGACGCGGCCCTTTTTCGGCGTCGCGCCGGAGATCATCGACCCGCTCGGCAATGTGTTGCAGGGCCAATGCGAGGGCTTGCTCGTCATCGCCGATTCATGGCCGGGACAGATGCGCACGGTCTATGGCGATCACGAGCGCTTCGTGCAGACTTACTTCACCGCTTACCCTGGCAAATATTTCACCGGCGACGGCGCCAAGCGCGATTCAGATGGCTATTACTGGATCACCGGGCCGCGTCGACGACGTCATCAATGTTTCCGGCCATCGCCTCGGCACGGCGGAGGTCGAGAGCGCGCTCGTCGCGCATGAAAAAGTGTCGGAAGCCGCGGTCGTCGGCTATCCGCACGACATCAAGGGACAGGGCATCTACGCCTATGTCACGCTCAATCAGGGCGTGACGCCGACCGAACATTTGCGCAAGGAGCTTGTGCATTGGGTGCGCCAGGAGATCGGCCCCATCGCCTCGCCCGACGTCGTTCAATTCGCGCCCGGCCTGCCCAAGACGCGCTCGGGCAAGATCATGCGGAGAATCCTGCGCAAGATCGCGGAGGGGGAGTTTGGCGCGCTCGGCGATACCTCGACGCTCGCCGATCCGGGCGTGGTGGAGGAGCTGGTGAAGAATCGGCCGCAAGGGTAAGCGCCGAAAGGGCCGCTCTGGGTCCGCATCTCACTTCTTGTCGAAGAGCGCCAGCGCCTCTGAAGCCAGCACGCCGCCGGTGATGGCGACGGTGAGGAAGGGCGCGGCCTCCGCGACCGTGCGGCTCGTCAGCATGATCTGCCCCAGCCGCTTCGACAATTGCTCGATCGAGGCGGCGTAAACGACGCGTCCCATATGGCACCAGACGATCGCGCTCATGCACATGGGGCAGGGCTCGCCCGACGTATAGAGCGTCGCGCCTTCGAGCTCCTTCGCCGGCCGCTCGGCGACGAAATGACGGATCGCCACCATCTCGCCATGCGCCGTCGGATCATTGGTCGTGATGCCGAGATTGCGACCGGTCGAGGCGACCTTGCCGTCGCGCACGATGACGGCGCCGAAGGGAAAGTCGCCCTTGGCGGCCTCTTCGATCGCAAGCCGCATGAAGCCCTCGTCCTCGGGGCGCACGGGCGCGCGCGTCGCCATCGCCATGGCCGGCGAGGCGCCGAGCGCCAGTCCGGCGCCCGAAACAATCGCCAAGGCGCCGCGCCGGTCGAAAACATGCCCTCGCCCGCAGCCGCACTTCTTTTCGCTCATGCTCCGCTCCAGCGACTTTTGCCCGCAGGCGCGAAGCTTGACACGGGCGGCGCCGCAATGCCACTCGCGGCGCGAAACATCGAAAAAACGAGCGAGGGGCGGTAGCGCATGGCGAAGGCTTTCATTTTTCCAGGCCAGGGGTCGCAGGCGGTCGGCATGGGCAAGGCGCTGTTCGACGCCTTCGAGCCCGCGCGCGCCGTCTTCGCGGAAGTCGATTTCGGCTTTGTCGCAGCCGCTCTCGAAGCTCATGTTCGACGGTCCAGAGGCGGAGCTGACGCTCACCGCCAACGCCCAGCCGGCGCTGATGGCGGTTTCGCTCGCCGCGATTCGCGCGCTGGAGGCCGAATGCGGCCTCGATCTTTCGCGCGACGCCGCCTTCGTCGCCGGCCATTCGCTCGGCGAATATTCGGCGCTGGCGAGCGCCGGCGCGCTGACGATCTCCGATACGGCGCGGCTGCTGCGCATTCGCGGCGACGCCATGCAGAAGGCGGTTCCGGTCGGCCAGGGCGCGATGGCGGCGCTGCTCGGCGCCGAGCTCGATCAGGCGCGGGCCATCGCGCAGGAAGCGGCGGCGCAGGCGGCGGGCGTCTGTCAGGTAGCCAATGACAATGGCGGCGGCCAGGTCGTCCTCTCCGGCGCCAAGGCGGCCGTCGAGAAGGCGATCGACATCTCCAAGGAGAAGGGGATCAAGCGCGCCGTGCTGCTGCCGGTGTCCGCGCCCTTCCATTGCGCCCTGATGCAGCCCGCGGCCGACGCCATGCGCGAGGCGCTCGCCGGCGCGGCGATCAGCCCGCCATGCGTTCCGGTGGTCGCCAATGTCACGGCGGCGCCGACGCAGGACCCCGAAGCCATTCGCCGCCTGCTCGTCGAGCAGGTGACGGGCGCGGTGCGCTGGCGCGAGAGCGTCGCCTATATGGCCGATCAGGGCGTGACGAAATTCATCGAATGCGGCTCGGGCAAAGTGCTCGCGGGCCTCTTGAAGCGAATCGCGCCGCAGGCCGCCGGCCTATCCGTCGGCGCGCCGGCCGATTTCGACGCCTATCGCGCCTTCGCCTGAAAAAGAAAAGGCCCGGTCGCGAGGACCGGGCCCATTCCCATCGACTGTTAGGCCGATTAGTACTTCGCCAGAACCGGAGCGGGAGCGCCCCAGTTGAAGTGATAGTTCACGCCCGCGCGCACCGTGTGGAAGCGCGTGCGGTTGTTGACGTTGTTGAGGCCCCAGCCCGGGTTGAACGCCCAGAGCCAGCCGTTGTTGCTGTTGCTGCCGCTGATCTGCGTATACAGATACTCGACCTTGACCGACCAGTTCGGCATGAACATCCACTCGGCGCCGCCGCCGGCGGTCCAGCCCGTCTGCACGGCGCTGTTCTGGTTGAACCAGCCATTGCGCTGCACTTCGCCGTAAGCGAAGCCGCCCGTGCCGTAGACCAGCAGTTGCGGGCTGAGCAGGGTCACGCCGACGCGGCCGCGAACCGTGCCGAACCAGTTGATGCGCGCCGTGTCGACCGGAGCGCCGAAGCCGAACAGCCAGCCCCAGTTGTTGCCGCCGCCGCCAGAGCCGATGCTGGTGCCCTGGAAGTCGGTTTCGGCGCCCACGACGAACATCGGGGTGAGCTGGTAGTTGTAGCCGATTTGACCGCCGCCGACGATGCCGGCGCGCTCCGCCGCCGCCGCCGCCGCCCCAGTTCCACACGTTGGAAGACGTGCTGTCCTGGAAGCCGCCGCCGATGTTAAGACCAGCGTAGAAGCCAGTCCACGTCATCACCGGCGGAGGCGGGATATAGGGCGGAGGCGCCTTGTGGGAGGGTAAGTCGGCGGCGCTCGCCGCGCCGGCGAAAAGCGCCGTCGCGAGAGCCAGTGCCGAGATCGCTGTCTTCATCTCTCTATCCTTCAGTTTCGAGCCAACTCAAATTGATAGGTGCGCGTCTGTCCCGTGACTCTTTCGGACTTCAATTGACGCTGACCCCCAAGCACGGCGGAGTGTGGTCAAATTTCACGCGGGAAACAACAAACAGAAGGTAAAATCGGGCCCAAATAAGTCAAAAGAGTTCGAGTGTTGCACTTGGGTCACAATCCGTTTGAAGGATAATATGTTTTAACTATCCGGCCATTCCCGCCTCGAATCCGTCTTTTGCGGAAAGCTAGCCTGCGCGCCATCGCAATTGGTCCCGCCAAGCTTATCCAAGGCTGGCGCGAGCGCCGCGCGCAAACGACCGCTCGCATTTTCCCGCTTTCGCGTTAAACGGGGGCGAAATGAAGAAGCGCTCGGGCAAACGCCATCAGCCCAAAAACGCATGAACCCCCGAGAGGAGACGCGAAACATGTTCGATCTTAACGGCAAGACCGCGCTGGTGACCGGCGCGAGCGGCGGCATCGGCAAGGATATCGCCCGCGCGCTCCACGAAGCCGGCGCGACGGTCGCGCTGTCCGGCACGCGGAAGGAGGCGCTCGAGGCGCTCGCCGGCGAAATGGGCGGGCGCGCCCATGTCTTGCCCTGCAATCTCGCCGACAAGGAAGAGACCGAAAAGCTCGTGCCCGCCGCGGAAGCGGCGCTCGGCGGCCTCGACATTCTCGTCAACAACGCCGGCATCACGCGCGACATGCTGTTCATGCGCCTGAAGGACGAGGATTGGGACGCCGTCATCAACGTCAATCTCACATCCGCCTTCCGCCTCTCGCGCGCGGCGCTGCGCGGCATGATGAAAAAGCGATTCGGCCGGATCATCGGCATCACCTCGATCGTCGGCGTCACCGGCAATCCCGGCCAGGGCAATTACGCCGCCGCCAAGGCCGGCATGATCGGCATGTCGAAATCGCTCGCCGCCGAAGTCGCCTCGCGCGGCGTGACGGTCAATTGCGTCGCGCCCGGCTTTATCGAAAGCCCGATGACCGACGCGCTTACCGACGCGCAGAAGGAAGCGATTCTGCGCATGGTGCCGGCGGGCCGGCTCGGGACGGGCGCGGACGTCGCCGCCGCCTGCGTCTATCTCGCCAGCAACGAAGCGGGCTATGTCACCGGGCAAACGTTGCATGTGAACGGCGGCATGGCCATGATCTGATTGGCGATGATTTAAAAGCGACGCTTCGCCGCGTCGGGGGCGCTCGGCGCGCCCCTGATTTGCGGGCGCCGCCGCGCGCGGCCCCTCTCGCCATCGCGGGGGAAGTATGCTACCAGAGCCTCGCCGCTGAGGGGCGGCGCCGCCGCGCATTCCAACCCTGGGGCAAGCCGCTTTTGGGCTTGCGCGCATCGGGGACGCCGGCGGACGATCAAGAGTTTTAGGGGAAATGGCGATCAGGGGCGCGCTGCGACGGCTTGCTCTGCGACGCTGTAACGACACCAAACCAAACTAAGGACCAAAACAGATGAGCGATGTCGCCGAGCGCGTGAAAAAGATTGTTGTCGAGCATCTCGGCGTCGAAGCCGACAAGGTCGTCGACAAGGCCAATTTCATCGACGATCTGGGAGCCGACTCGCTCGACACGGTCGAACTGGTCATGGCCTTTGAAGAAGAATTCGGCGTCGAGATTCCCGATGACGCCGCCGAGACGATCCTCACCGTCGGCGACGCCGTGAAATTCCTCGAAAAGGCCAAGGCCGCCTAGGGAACTATAAAGCTTCGCGCGCGGCGCGGCGAAGACTGCGAATGGCGGCTTCGCGCGCGCCGCCTTTTCCGACAACATCGACAAAAGTTTCGAGAGTCAAACCATGCGCAGGGTGGTCGTCACCGGTCTGGGCGTCGTGTCGCCTTTGGGCTGTGGCGTGGAGACGAATTGGCGGCGTCTGGTCGCCGGAGAATGCGGCTTTAAGCGCATTGACACATTCGAAGTGTCCGACCTCGCCTGCCAGATCGCGGCGGTCGTGCCGCGCGGCGACGGAAGCGAGGGCTCCTTCAATCCGGACGACTGGTTCGACCCCAAGGAGCAGCGCAAGGTCGACGATTTCATCATCTATGGCGCGAGCGCCGCGACGCAGGCGCTAAAGGACGCCGGCTGGGTCGCCGACACGCCGGAAAAGCAGGAATCCACCGGCGTTCTGATCGGCTCCGGCATCGGCGGGCTCGGCGGCATTTACGAAACCTCCGTCACGCTGAGGGAGAAGGGCCCGCGCCGCGTCTCGCCCTTCTTCGTCTCGGGCCGCATCATCAATCTTGCGTCCGGCTATGTGTCGATCATGCATAGCCTCAAGGGGCCGAATCACGCCGTGGTGACGGCCTGCGCCACCGGCACGCACGCCATCGGCGACGCCGCTCGCCTCGTGGCGCTGGGCGATGCGGAGGTGATGGTCGCGGGCGGCGCGGAGTCGCCCGTCAACCGCATCGGCGTCGCGGGCTTCGCCGCCTGCCGCGCGCTCTCCACCGGATTCAACGACCGCCCCGAGGCCGCCTCGCGCCCCTACGACAGGGATCGCGACGGCTTCGTGCTCGGCGAAGGCGCGGGCTGCGTCGTGCTCGAAGAATATGAGCACGCCAAGGCGCGCGGCGCGAATATCTACGCCGAGCTCATCGGCTACGGCATGTCGGGCGACGCCTATCACATCACCGCGCCCACGCCCGATGGCGACGGCGCCTATCGCTGCATGAAGGCGGCCTTGAAGCGGGCGGGCGTCTCGGTGGCGGACATCGATTATGTGAACGCGCATGGCACCTCGACGCCGCTCGGCGACGAGATCGAGCTCAAGGCCGTGGAGCGTCTTCTCGGCAATGTCGCGCCGAAACTCTCCATGTCCTCGACGAAATCGGCGATCGGCCATCTGCTCGGCGCCGCCGGCGCGGTCGAGGCGATCTATTCGATTCTCGCGATGCGGAACAATGTCGCGCCGCCGACGCGCAATCTCGACAATCCGTCCGTCGAAACGGCGATCGATCTCGTGCCGCATGAAGCGCGCCCGCGCGAGATCAATGTCGCGCTGTCCAATTCCTTCGGCTTTGGCGGCACGAATGCTTCGATCGTCTTCCGCCGCGCCTCATGAACGGCATGGCGGCCAACCAAGCGGAAAAGAGAAAAACGCCGTTTCGCCGGCGCGCCGACCCTGCTAACCATAGCGTCGCGTTCCTGAATTCGCCACAATGACGCATAGTGTAAGTCGTTCGGCGACAATGCCCTCCTTTAAGGGCGCGTGGAGCCTTCGCGGCTCGGTGATTGGCGTGGTGCGATGAGCGAAGCGGACGAAAAAGGCGACGCGCCGGAGAAAGGCGCCGAAGCCAAGGCGACAGCCGCATCGACGGACGAGACGGCCGCCATCGCCAAATCCGACGCCCTGCCGCAACCGCCGGCGGCGAAGGCCGAAGCGCCATCCGTGCAGCCAGCCGAAGCGCCGGCCGTTCCCAAAGCAGAAGCCGCGAGCGGCGGCGCGTCGATGTTCAGACGGCGCGCGACATTGCAAAGCGCCAAGCAGACCTTGCAGCCGCAAGCCGCGCCGCCGCCACCGCCGCCGAAAAAGCCAAAGAAGCGTCGGGAGGGCACGCTTTCCATGGCCAGCGGCTTCCTGAGCTTCATGCTCGTCGCGCTTGTCGCCGGCGTCTTTGGAATCATCGCCGCCTTGCACAAGCTGAAAGAGCCCGGCCCGCTTGCGTCCGACAAGGTCGTTTATATTCCGCCGCGCAGCGATCTCCTCGAAATCATGGCGCAGCTCGAGCGCGAAAGCGTTATCGCCAATCCAACGCTGATGCAGCTTGGGCTTCTTGTCGAAGGCAAGCTCGGCAAGCTGAAGCCCGGCGAATACGCCTTCAAGAAAAACGTCAGTCTGCGCGACGTGATCGACGAGATCGCTTCCGGACGCGTCGTCATGCATAGCGTGACGATCCCCGAAGGCTTGACGAGCGAGCAGATCATACAGCGGCTTAAGGAAATCGACCTGCTCGCGGGCGACGTCTCCGAGACGCCCAAGGAAGGCGCGCTGCTGCCCGAGACCTATAAGTTCCCGCGCGGCTTTCCGCGCGGCCGTCTGCTCGCGAAGATGCAGGAAGACGAGCGCAAGACGCTCGAGTCGATCTGGGCGAAACGGTCGCCCGAACTGCCGTTGCGCACGCCCTATGAACTCGTCACCCTCGCCTCGATCGTCGAGAAGGAGACGGGCAAGGTGGAGGAGCGGCCGCGCGTCGCCGCCGTCTTCGTCAATCGGCTGCGCAAGGGCATGCGCCTTCAGTCCGATCCGACGATCATCTATGGACTCGTCGGCGGCAAGGCGACGCTGGGGCGCCCGATCCTTCGCGCCGAAATCGACAAATGGACGCCCTACAACACCTACGCCATAGACGGCCTGCCGCCCGGCCCCATCGCCAATCCGGGGCGCGCCGCGCTTGAGGCCGCCGCCCATCCGGCGCAGACGCGCGATCTCTATTTCGTCGCCGACGGCACGGGCGGGCATGTCTTCTCCGAATCGCTCGACCAGCATTCGCGCAATGTCCAGAACTGGCGGCGCATCGAGAAAGAAAAGAACGATTCGGTCATCGACCATGGGACGCCGGGCCTTCCAGCGCCCGCGGCGCCGAAACCCGACAAGCGCACCGAGGCGCCGATCGGCCGCCTGATCAATCTTTCCGAAAGACACGAGGACTATCCGCCCGGCCGCGCCATCGCGGCGGACGACGGCGCGACCCATCGCCTCGGCAAATTCGGAACCGCCGAGGCCGACTTTTTCCTCGGCGGCCACGGCGACCGCGCCGTCGCCATGTCGCGGGAATACGCCGCGCTGCGTCCGGCGCGGCCTTTCTTCACCGAGAGCTCGGCGCAGCCCCGCGCCAGAACGCCCTTCGACCCCGCCCTCGTCGCCAATGGCGCGCCGCAGGGCGGCGAAGAGGACGGCCCATTCGGCCCGGCCATGACCTCCCAAATGGCGCGCGAGAGCGCCGACGGGCGCGCCCTGCCGGACGATTTGAACGACATCGCCGCCTATCCGGTTTCGCCCACGCGCCGCGCCGAACAAAAGGCGCGCGCCGCGCGCCTTGGGCTTTCGAGCGGCGCCGACGAATTGCCGACTGAGGCGCTGGGCGAAAGGGTCGCGCCAGAGGCCGCGCCCGCGCCGCCGCCAACGGCGATGGCGCCGACAACCGGCCAGCCTCTGCGACCGCGCGCCTTCGACGCCTCCGAGGGCACGGCGCTCGATCCGCTGCGCGACAAGAGCTGGGATTTGACCTCCGCCAAGACCGTGCCGCCCGCGCCCGCCCTGCGGTAAAGTTTCGCCGCATCCTAATCTCGCTCCTGGAGTCACGCCTTCCGCATGAGCGTCCTCAGCATGACCGGATTCGCCCGCGCCCAGGGAAGCCTGGCGTCCTGGCGCTATGCGTGGGAGCTCAAGAGCGTCAACGCGAAGGGACTGGATCTGCGCCTGCGCGCGCCGCCCGATTTCGACGCGGTGGAAATCAAGGCCCGCGAGAGAATCGCCGCGCGTCTCTCTCGCGGCGCGGTTTTCGCCAATCTCGCCGCGCGGCGCGAGGACGAGAGCCAGACCGCCCGCCTCAACCGCGCTGCGCTTGAGCGGCTTCTCGCCGCGCTGGCCGAGGCGCCGCTGCCGGCGAATGTCGGCCCGGCGACGCTCGACGGGCTCCTCGGGGTGCGGGGCGTCGTCGAGATCGTCGAGCCGGAGCTCACCGAAGCGCAACGCGCCGAACTCGAAGCGCACATACTGGCGGCGCTCGACGAGGCGCTCGACGCGCTCGTCGCCTCGCGCAAGGCCGAAGGGACGGCGCTCGCCGTCGTTCTCGGCGCGCGGCTCGACCGTATCGCGACGCTGGCGGCGCAGGCGGACGCAGCGCCGGCGCGCCAGCCCGAGGCGATTCGCGAACGGCTGGCGCAGCAGATCGCCCGCCTCATGGACAACGCCGAAGGCTTCGACCCCCAGCGGCTGCATCAGGAAGCGGTGCTGCTCGCGGTGAAGGCCGACATTCGCGAGGAGCTCGACCGGCTGAAGGCGCATGTCGAAAGCGCCCGAAAGCTGCTCGCCGCCGGCGGGCCGATGGGGCGCCGGCTCGATTTCCTCGCGCAAGAGCTTTCGCGCGAAACCAATACGCTTTGCGCCAAATCCAACGACGCGGCGCTGACGGCGATCGGCCTCGATCTGAAGATCGAAGTCGAACAGTTGCGCGAGCAGGCGCAGAACGTGGAGTAGGCGGGCGGCGGCGAGATTGAACAGTTGTCAGTCGACCGCCAATTGCCTATTGCCGATTGCCCATTCCTAGAACGCGAATCGAAATGCCCGCATCTCTCCAGCGCCGCCGCGGCATCGTCCTCATCCTCTCGTCGCCCTCCGGCGCCGGCAAGACGACGCTGACGCGCATGCTGTTGCAGGATCGCGACCTCGACCTGACGCTGTCGATTTCGGTGACCACCCGCGCGCGCCGATCGAGCGAAGTCGACGGCATCCATTACACGCTTCATCTCCGAGCGGCAGTTCGCCGCGATGCGCGACGCCGGCGAGCTGTTGGAATGGGCGGAGGTGCACGGCAATTACTACGGCACGCCCCGCGCGCCGGTGGAGGAGATTCTCTCGCAAGGGCGCGACTGCCTCTTCGACATCGACTATCAGGGCACGCGCCAGGTGCGCGAGAAGATGGGCGCCGACGCCGTCACGGTTTTCATCCTGCCGCCGTCGATGAAGGAATTGCGCGCGAGACTGGAGCGCCGCGCCGAGGATTCGCGCGAAGCAATCGAGAAGCGGCTGGAGAACGCGCGCAAGGAAATCGCGCGCTGGAAGGATTACGACTATGTCATCGTCAATGACGATCTGCAGCGTTCCTTCGACGATCTCATCGCCATCCTGCGCGCCGAACGGCAGCGACGGCCAAGGCGCGAGAAGGAGATCGAGCAATTCGTCGCGCAATTGCTGAGCGAGTAGCGATAGTCACGCGCTCCTCAGCGCATTGGCGAGCGCCACGAAGCCAGCGACGTCGATCTCTTCCGCGCGTTTCGTTTCCTCTATTCCCGTCGCCGCCAGCAGAGCGCCCGCATCGACGCCGAGACTCTTGAGGCTTTGCCGCAGCATCTTGCGGCGCTGGCCAAACGCCGCTTGCGTCACGCGCGACAAGGCGCGAGCGTCGCAGGGTAGCGGCGCCGGATTGGGAATGAGTTCGACAACCGAAGAAGTGACCTTCGGCGGCGGCGTGAAGGCCGCCGGCGACACGTCGAACAATATGCGCGCGCTCGTGCGCCAACCGCAGAGCACGGCGAGACGTCCATAATCGGCGCGCTCCTTCGGCGTCGCGACGATGCGCTGCGCCACCTCCTTTTGAAACATCAGCACATAGCGGTCGAAGACGGATGGCCAGGGCTCGACCTCGATCCATTTCGTCAGCAAAGCGGTCGCGACATTGTACGGCAGGTTGGCGCAGATGCGCGCGGGACCGACTGCTTCGCCCTCGCGAGCGACGCGCGTTCGAACAAGCGCGGCGACATCGAACTCCAGGGCGTCGCCTTCGACGATCGTGAGGCGGCCAGGATAATGCGCGGCGATTTCCTCGAGCGCCGGCAGGCAGCGCGCGTCGCGTTCGATCGCGATCACATGCGCGCCTTGCGACAGCAGCGCGCGCGTCAGCCCGCCGGGGCCAGGACCGATCTCGACGACGGTCACATTGTCGAAGGGCCCGGCGGCGCGGGCGATGCGCGCGGTGAGATTGAGGTCGAACAGAAAATTCTGGCCGAGCGATTTTTTCGCATCAAGTCCGTAGCGCGCGACCACGTCGCGCAAGGGCGGCAGCGCGTCGATCACTTAAGTCATGCGCCCCGCAAGCTTGATCGCTTCGATCAGGCTCGTCGGATCGGCGACGCCTTGACCGGCGATGTCGAAAGCGGTTCCGTGATCGGGCGACGTGCGCACGAAGGGCAGGCCCAGCGTGACATTGACGCCGCGATCGAAGGCGAGCGTCTTGATCGGGATCAGCGCCTGATCATGCGTCGGACAAAGCGCCACGTCATATTTGGCGCGCGCCGCGGCGTGAAACATCGTGTCGGCGGGATGCGGCCCTGTGGCGTCGATTCCGCGCGCGCGCAATTCGGCGATCGCCGGCGCGATGATGTCGATCTCCTCGCGCCCCAGCGCGCCATTCTCTCCCGCATGCGGATTTAATCCCGCGAAAGCGAGACGCGGCTGCGCGATGTGAAAACGCGCGTGTAAATCGCGCGCGACGATCGCGCCCGTCTCGATGATCAGTTCGCGGGTCAATTTTTTTGACACGTCAGCGAGCGGAATGTGAATGGTGATCGGCACGACAGCCAGTTCTTGCGCCCACAACATCATCACTGCGCGATGCGCGCCGCCATAGTGTCGGCGCGCAAGTTCGGCAAGAAATTCGGTGTGGCCGGGATGCGCGAAACCCGCCTCATAGAGCACGGATTTGGCGATCGGATTGGTGACAAGCGCGCGGGCTTCGCCTTTAACGACGCATTCGACCGCGCGCTCGATCGAGAGAATCGTCGACGCCGCATCGGCGGGATCGGGGCGCCCGGCGACGCCGCGCGCATCGCAATCAATCGCGACGACGGGCAGCGCGCGCGCGAAAACCTCATTAGCCCGCGCAGGAGTCGTCGTTTCAATCGCGACATCGAGCCCGAGGCTTGCGGCGACGCGCGCGACGAGCGCTGGATCGGCGAGCAGAAAGAATGGCGGCAGGCGCTGCGACTGCCGCGCGAGATAGGTCTTCAGCGTGATTTCCGGCCCGACGCCGGCGGGATCGCCCTGCGTCAAGGCGAGAGGCGCCTTGGCGGTCGTCATGGCGTTGCGCGCAGCCTGCGGGAGGTCATGCGCGAGAGTGGCGCAAGCGCAAGGCGAAATCAAACGCGAAGGGCTGCGCGCTAAGGAACGGCTCCGACGCGGCGTCGGAGCCGTTATGACTTAGCGGCGAGATACGCTTCGAGGCGGCGCTTTTACCGCGCGCCTTCGAGAATGATAATGCCGCGCGGGTCGTGCGGCGTCGCATACGGCCCGTATATGTGCGGACGCTGGCGCATGACGTCGGCCGTCGGCGCGCTGATCGCCTCGTCATGTTGGTGTTCGCGGACAGAATCGCCCCACACCTGATCGAAGTCGTAATAGCGGTCTCGGGCGAGCGCCGACCCCGAGAAGGCGAATGCGCCCAGCAGGACGGCGGCAAGTATGGCTTTGCACGGCATGGAGTCCTCCGCTCATTTGCGATTGAGGTCAGGGAATAATCTGCGGTGCATACCGTTATAAAAGCGTCATTGAACTGTGGTAGGGGCGCCGCCCAAATTTTTCATGCGTCCACGCAGACGCAAAAAAGATCCGTGCGCGTCAGGTCGTGGCGCGCACGGATGTATTTGGTCCAAAGCCGTTATGTTATTTGCTGCGCTGCGCTCTAGGCCTTCCCGACCTGCGCGTGGGGCACGCCTTCCTTGTCGAGCAGCGCGACAAGCTCGCCCGACTGGAACATTTCACGAGCGATGTCGCATCCGCCGATGAACTCGTTCTTGACGTAAAGCTGCGGGATCGTCGGCCAGTTCGAAAAGGCTTTGATGCCCTCGCGAATCTCGCCGTCGGCGAGGACGTTGATCGCCTTGTAGGGCACGCCGAGGTGGTTGAGGATCTGCACGACTTGCATCGAGAAGCCGCATTGCGGCGCCTGCGGCGTGCCTTTCATGAACAGCACCACGTCATTCGATTCAAGTTCGCCCTTGATGCGGGCGCTCACGTCATCCGACATTTTGATAGTCCTTCCATGCGGCGTTCAAGGCGCCGGCGCTGATGAGACGCTCTTAAGGCGCCCGCGTCGTCAAGGCGAGCGCGTGAAGTTCGCCGCCGAGCCGGTCGCCAAAAGCGGCGTTGACGAGCTGATGCTGTTTAACGCGGGTCAGTCCGCGAAAGGTCTCCGAGACCACGATCGCCGCCCAATGGTCGTCGTCATCGGCGAGCGCGGTGAGTTCTACCGTGGCGTCGGGGATCGCCTGTTTGATGAGCCGTTCGATCTCGGTGGCGGGCATCGGCATGTTTCGATCAATCCCAGGTTAGATTTTGTCGGAAAAAGCGCTCTCGTCGCCCGCCATATAGGCGGGGAGCGGCGGTTCATGCGCGCTGCGAAGCTCGGAGAGCAATATCGGCGCCTCGCCGGGCAGTTGCAAGGCGTCGCCGCCGACAGCGCCTAAGGCAAGCGCCGATCCCGCCTTATGGCCGGCCCGCGCCATCACGCCGTCCAGATGCTCCGGCGAGACAGTGACGAGATAACGCGCCTGATCCTCTCCAAACAACGCGGCGTGAGCAGGCGCGTCGGGAAGATTGTCGATCCTTGCGCCAACGCCGCCGCAAAGCGCCATCTCCGCCAGCGCGACGGCGAGGCCGCCGTCCGAAATATCGTGCGCGGCCGTGATCAATCCGTCTAACACAAGACTCCGCACGAAGTCCCCGTTTCTCTTCTCCGCCGCAAGATCAACGGGCGGCGGCGCGCCGTCGCGGCGCCCGCAAACATCATGCAGATAGGCGGATTGGCCGAGCCAGCCCTTGGTCTCGCCGATGAGAAGGATCGTGTCGCCTGCTTGCGCGAAGCCTGTTTGCGCCGCCTTGGCGACATCCGCGATCACGCCGACGCCGCCGATGGCCGGCGTCGGCAGAATGCCCTGCGCCCTGGGTCTCGTTGTAGAGCGAGACATTGCCGGAGACGATCGGAAAATCGAGCGCCCGCGCCGCTTCGCCAATTCCCTCGAGGCAGCCGACGAATTGGCCCATGATCTCGGGCCGTTCCGGATTGCCGAAATTGAGATTGTCGGTGAGCGCCAGCGGCGTCGCGCCGCGCACGGTGATGTTGCGCCAGGCTTCCGCCACCGCTTGCTTGCCGCCTTCATATGGATCGGCGGCGCAATAGCGCGCGGTCACGTCGGTGGTGAGCGCCAGGCCCTTTGGCCCGTCATGCAGGCGAATCACCGCCGCGTCGCCGCCGGGAGTCCGCACGCTATTGCCGAGAATGAGATGGTCGTATTGCTCCCACACCCAGCGCTTGGAGCAGAGATTTGGCGTCGCAAGGAGCTTAAGCAGCGCTTGCGCGTTCGACATCGGCGGGTCGATGGACGCCGCCTCCAGCACGGGTTGCCTTGGCGTTGGAACATGCGGCCGGTCATAGACGGGCGCTTCGTCGCCAAGCTCCTTGATCGGCAGATCCGCCTTCACCTCGCCCTTGTGCTTGACGACGAAACGCAGCGTGTCGGTCGTCTTGCCGACGATGGCGAAGTCGAGGCCCCATTTGCGGAAGATGGCTTCGGCTTGGCTCTCCAATTCGGGCTTGAGCACCATGAGCATGCGCTCCTGGCTCTCGGAGAGCATCATTTCGTAGGCGCTCATCCCTTCTTCGCGGCAGGGCACGGCGTCGAGGTTCAATTCGACGCCGAGATTGCCCTTGGCGCCCATCTCGACCGCCGAAGAGGTCAGCCCCGCCGCGCCCATGTCCTGAATGGCGATGACGGCGCCAGACGCCATGAGTTCGAGACAGGCTTCGAGCAGCAGCTTTTCGGAGAAAGGATCGCCGACCTGCACGGTCGGGCGCTTCTCCTCCGCGTCCTCCTCAAACGACGCCGAGGCCATGGTCGCGCCATGGATGCCGTCGCGCCCGGTCTTGGAGCCGAGATAGACGATCGGATTGCCGACGCCGGCGGCGGCGGAATAGAAGATCGAATCGGTTCGCGCCAAGCCAACCGCCATGGCGTTGACGAGAATATTGCCGTCGTAAGCAAGCGTCGAATTCGGTCGAACCGCCGACCGTCGGCACGCCAAAACTATTGCCGTAGCCGCCGATTCCGGCGACGACGCCGGCGACGAGATGACGCGTCTTGGGATGTCCAGGCCGCCCGAATCGCAAAAGGTTCAGGCAGGCGATGGGCCGGGCGCCCATGGTGAAGACGTCGCGCAAAATCCCGCCTACGCCCGTTGCCGCGCCCTGATAGGGCTCGATGAACGAAGGGTGGTTATGGCTTTCCATCTTGAAGACGCAGGCGTCGCCATCGCCGATGTCGATGACGCCGGCGTTCTCGCCGGGGCCGCGAATCACCCAGGGCGCCTTGGTCGGAAGCTTGCGCAGGTGGATGCGCGAGGACTTATAGGAACAATGCTCGTTCCACATGGCCGAGAAAATGCCGAGCTCGGTGAAGCTCGGCGCGCGGCCGATGAGTTTCAGGATGCGCTCATATTCCTCGGGCTTGAGGCCATGGGCGACGGCCAGCTCCGGCGTGACGGCGGGTTCGGTCGCGCTCACAAGGTCCTCGCATCGGCGCCATTAAGGAGAATTCGCGGGCGGGGCGGCCGACTGATCGGCGCCGCGGCGCCGCGCGTCGCGAATGGCGGCAAGGATTACTGCGCGGCGCTTGAGCCGGCAAGCCCAACCAATGGGCGAAGGAATGGCGAGTCGGCGTTCATATCGCGGCGACGCAAGGAGAGTCACATTGCGAATCTCACAGATATTGGAAGGGAATGTTGCCCAAGAGCCACAACCGTCAAGAATGAGCAGGCCACAGCCTAATAATTGATCAAAGTCGGTTGCATTACCAAAATTTTATAGCAACGTGACAGGGACTTCGGCGCGACGCGTCGACCGTCGTCCGCAGAATTTTAATACGGGGGTTCCGATGAGGAAATTTGTTGGCGGCGCGCTCGCCGCTGTTGTGGTCGGGAGCGTCTGCGCCGCCGCTCACGCCGCCGACTTGCCGAAATATAAGGCTCCGCCGCCGCCGCCGCCGCCCGTGTTCACTTGGACTGGCCTCTATGGCGGCATCAACATTGGTTATGCCTTCGGCGACGGCGCTCAGGAGACAGGCGGCCTCGCCTATCTCACCGGCGTCCCGGTGGGCGCGGTAGCTCCAGTAGTGATAGCGCCGTTCGGCTCGTCCTGGAGCGTCGGGCAAGATCTGCATGGCGTCGTGGGCGGCGGACAGCTCGGTTACAATTATCAGTTCTACGCCGTGGCTCGTCCTTGGCGTCGAGGCCGACATCCAGGCCACCGATGCGGTATCCCACAGCAGGACCGCGATTGGCCTCGTCGACGGCGCCGGAGCCCATCTGCAGACCATGAATTCGACGAAGAACGTCGATTGGTTCGGCACTGTGCGCGGCCGGGTCGGCTTCACCCTTCCTTCCATGCCAAATCTGATGGTCTACGGCACTGGCGGTTTCGCCTATGGCCAAGTCATCAACAACGTCGGATTCGCTGACAATTTCCTCACTCAGGGAATAAGCTCCGTCGGTCACGGCTATTACGACAACACCAAAACCGGCTGGGCGGCGGGCGGCGGCGTCGAATGGTCGCCCTCTTCGTTCCCGGCCTGGTCGCTCAAGGCCGAATATCTCTATGTCGATCTCGGCTCGACGACGGCGAATTCCGTGCCGCTCAACGGCGGTGTTCCGTCGCTCGGCCTCGGCGTCACGACGCTCCGGTGTTCGCAGCGACGCACAACTCACCGACCCGCTTTCATACGGTTCGTGCGGGTCTGAACTGGCACTTCGACCCCTTCGCGGCCACGCCGGTTTCGGGCGCGGGCGGCGCTCTGCCCTCTATCAAGGGACCGCCCCCGCCGGCTTTCGTGGATAGCTATCAGCCGTTTCAGGTCCGCCTGAAGATCGCCGGCGTCATTCCGTTGGATGGCCATGGCACGGTTTTCGATTCGGGCGCCGGACACCCTGGCTTGGGCTCCATTGGCGTGCTCTCAGGCCTGACCGGCGCAAATGGCGTGATTGCCGGCGCGAGCACGAACACCTCGTCGTCAATCATCCCGATGCTTGATGCGGCCTATTACCTCACCAAGAACTGGGCGATCGAAGCGATTTGCTGCGTGGCGCCCCATCACATCCAGGGCACCGGCACAATCGCCAGCGACTTCGCCCGCGCCTGGTTGTTCCCGCCGTCCGTCATGGCGCAATATCACTTCACCAATTTCGGCGCTTTCCAGCCTTACGTCGGCGTCGGCGTTAACTTCACGACCTTCTGGAATACCCGCGTCAACAACGACACCTGGGCAATCCCTTTCGCCCCTGGCTCCCCGCTTGCCGCTGCGGGGGGAGTTCTCAGCACATTCCAATATGCCACGGTCTCCCCGTCTTGGGGCCCGGTCGGACAGGTCGGCGTCGATTATATGCTCAACGAACATTGGGGCGTGAACGTCGACTTCAAATATATCGGTCTGCACCCGATGGTTCACTCCACAGTCGTCGCTTTCGCGCCGGCAGCGCCCGCAGTTCGAGCGATCTTCATCCCGGTTAAGGTGTCTCTGCCGATCAATCCGGTGGTCATCTCAGCGGGCCTCACCTATCGCTTCGGCGGCAGTCTTCTTTCCCCGCTGTTCTGAAGATAGACGAAGTCGAAAAGAAACCGGCCCCTCGCGGGCCGGTTTTTTCATGGCTGAATCCGCCCGACAGGGCAAAAGCCTCGCGGTCCAGCCGCGCTTTCGGACCCGCGAGAGCCTTCAGCGTCCGGCCGAAAACAAAGCGCCCTCATCCTTAAGGAGGCGACGCAGCGCCGTCTCGAAGGGTCTCGAGTATCCTTCGAGGCTTCTTGCGTTCCGCAAGAAGCGCGTCAGGACGAGGGCGTGGAATTTCCGGATCGCGAGGTTGTGCCGGCGGGCCGAATCTCGGACCGGGCGCGTCTGAGCGAAGATTTTCTATTTCGAGAGGAAAGTCCGCGAATACTCGACCTAATCGGTCAGTCGGCGGCACAACCCGTCCAGCTGCTCAAGCGTCGCATAGCGGATGCACAGCTCCCCCGAGTTCGCCACGGTGATGAATGGCGACCTTCAACCCCAGCGCGTCGCTGAGCGTCTTCTCGATCGCGCGCGTATCGGCGTCCTTCTCGGCGCGCGCATGATGGCGCCCTTTGCGCGACGGCGATTCGGATTGCGCCTGCGCCAATCTTTCGACCTCGCGCACCGTCAGACCCTGTTCGACAATTCGCCGCGCGACGGCGGCGGGATCGGAGACGGAAAGAAGCGCGCGGGCGTGGCCGGCGGAGATGGCGCCTTCGCCGACAAGCCTGCGGGCTTCTTCAGGAAGGTTCAACAGGCGAATCGTGTTGGCGACATGCGATCGGCTCTTGCCAATGATTTTGGCGATCTCGCTGTGCGAATAGCCAAATTCCGCGCCGAGCCGCTCATAGCCTTTCGCCTCTTCGATCGCATTGAGGTCGGCGCGCTGCACATTCTCAATGATCGCGAGTTCGAGCGCCTCCTTGTCGTCGGCTTCATGAATCACCACCGGCACGTCGGCGAGGCTCGCCATTTGCGCCGCGCGCCAGCGCCGCTCGCCCGCAATGATCTCGTAAGCGTCGGCGACGCCGGCGACGGCGCGCACGACGATGGGCTGGATCACGCCCTTTTCGCGAATCGAAGCGGAGAGCTCGCCAAGGTCTTCCTCGCGGAAGGTCGTGCGCGGATTGCGCGGATTGGGGCGCAGAAATTCGATGGGTATTTTGCGCTGGCCGCGCGGGCGCTCGATCGGCGCCTCGTCATTGGCCGCGTCGCCCAGAAGCGCCGCCAATCCCCGGCCGAGCCGGCGCCGCGATTCCTCCGCCATGAGAGGCTCCTTTTTGCTGTGAGCCAACGCCTAAGCCGCGCGGAGCCGCTTTTCGCGTTGAATAACTTCCGAGGCGAGTTTGAGATAGGCCTGGCTGCCAGAACATTTCAGATCGTAAAGCAGCACTGGCTTGCCATGCGAGGGCGCCTCCGAAACGCGGACGTTGCGGGGGATCATCGTCTCATAGACCTTTTCGCCCATGAACCGGCGCACGTCGGCCGCCACTTGCGTCGCGAGATTATTGCGCGGGTCGTACATGGTCAGAACGACGCCATGAATAGACAACTTAGGGTTGAGCGTGCGCGTCACCTGTTCGACGGTGGACAGGAGCTGCGACAGGCCTTCGAGCGCGAAAAATTCGCATTGCAGCGGCACGACGACGGCGTCGCTGCTGGCTAAGGCGTTTATCGTCAATAGGTTGAGTGAGGGCGGGCAATCGATGAGAATATAGCTGTAGCGTCGCTCATGGTCGTGATGCTCCGCCGCGGCGAATTCGGCCAATGCGCGTTTCAACCTAAAGGCGCGATCCTTGTCATTGGCGATTTCGAGCTCGACGCCCAGGAGGTCGAGCGTCGACGGCGCGATCGACAAGCGCGGCACGGCGGTCGCGACGATGGCGTCGGCGAGGCTCGATTCGCCCAGCAGCACGTCATAGGTCGAGATTTTGCGGTTCTTGCGGTCGACGCCAAGGCCGGTCGAGGCGTTGCCCTGCGGGTCGAGATCGATGACCAGCACTTCCTCGCCCACGGCGGCGAGCGCGGTGCCGAGATTGATCGCCGTCGTGGTTTTGCCGACGCCGCCTTTTTGATTGGCGAGCACAAGAATGCGCGGCGAATAATCGGGTGCGGGGCTCACGATGGAGAGGCCTTGTGCTTGACCACGACGATTCTCGCGCCCCTGCGGGTGCGGCTTTCCGCCGACTTGCAACTGAAACTATCGAGGCGCTCCGCCGCGGTCAATTCGTCCCGCCAGTCTTCCCCTTTTAAAAACACGCCGATCGCGCCTTTTTCCAAAGGTTCCCTGGCAATCTGCAGGAGGCGGTCGAGCGGCGCCAGCGCACGGGCGCTGACGCCTTCAATTTGGTCCGCCAGCCCGGGAAGCGCCGATTCGATTCGCGCGGCATGGATTTGGGCGGGCGCCTGTGTTTCACGTGAAACGGTCCGAAGAAAAGCCGCCTTGCGTTGATCGCTTTCGATCAGATGGACGATTGCGCCAGGGTCCGGCTTCAATAGCAGCGCCGTGATGAGACCGGGAAAGCCCGCGCCAGATCCCATATCCGCCCAACGCCGAACATCGGGCGCGGCGGCGAGCGCCTGCGCCGAATCGGCGAAATGGCGCATCCAGATATCGTCGAGCGTCGACGACGATATGAGATTGATCGTCGCCTGCCAGCGGCGCAGCAGCTTCTCGTAAATCTCGAGCTCGGCCTCGATCACCCTCAAGGCGGGGAATAAGCGCAGCGCCTCCTGCCGCGACGCTCCTTCGCTCACGCTCGCCGCGCCCGCGCGGCAAGAAGCGTCAAAGCGGAAGGCGTCATGCCGTCGACGCGCTGCGCCTGGCCGATCGTGCGCGGCCGTAGAAAGTTGAGTTTCCCGCGTAGCTCAGCGGAAAGGCCGGCGATCGCGTCGTAATCCAGGCTCTCCGGCAGAGCGAGGCGCTCGTCGCGTCGATACGCGTCGATATCCGCCTGTTGGCGGTCGAGATAAACCGCATAATGCGCGTCGGTCTCGATGCGTTCCGCAGTCTCGGGATCGATTTCGTTGAGCTCTGGCCAGATCGCGGCGAGCCGCTCCAGCGAGACATCAGGAAAGGCAAGCAGCGCATAGGCGCTGCGCCGCAGTCCATCCTGATTGACCGGCAGGCCATGGCGGCGCGCGGCGGCCGAGGTCAATTCCCGCTCCTGCAGCAACGTCCGCGCCCGCCTCAGCCGATCGGCGCGCTCATGATAATGCGCCGCGCGCCGCGCGCCGACGCAGCCGATGTCGATTCCGCGCCGGGTCAAACGCTCGTCGGCGTTGTCGGCGCGAAGCGACAGGCGATATTCGGCGCGCGAGGTGAACATGCGATAGGGTTCGCTCACGCCGCGCGTGACGAGATCGTCGATCATGACGCCGAGATAGGCCTCGGCGCGATCGAAAATGATGGCGGCCTGCCCCGCGGCATGGCGCGCGGCGTTTAGCCCCGCCACCAGGCCCTGGGCGGCCGCCTCTTCATAGCCGGTCGTGCCATTGATCTGGCCGGCGAAAAACAAGCCCCGAATGCGCTTGGTCTCGAGGCTGGCATATAGCTCGCGCGGATCGACGTAGTCATATTCGATGGCGTAGCCGGGGCGCAGGATAGGTGTTTGCTCTAGGCCCGGAATGGCGTTGATAAAGGCCTGCTGCGTCGCGCGCGGCAGCGATGTGGAAACGCCGTTTGGATAGACCGTGTCGTCGTCGAGTCCTTCCGGCTCCAGGAAAATCTGATGGGCGTCGCGGTCGGCGAAGCGCGTGACCTTGTCTTCGATCGAGGGACAATAGCGCGGACCAGGGCCCGATATCGCGCCGGTGCGCATCGGCGAGCGATGCAGATCGTCGAGAATGATCCTATGCGCCGCCGGCGTCGTGCGGGTCACCCCGCAAGCGATCTGGCGGTTTTCGATTTTTGTCGTCAAATAGGAAAAAGGCTCTGGCTCGGGGTCTCCCCATTGTTCTTCGAGCGCCTCCCAGCGGATGGCGCGGCCGTCGAGGCGCGGCGGCGTGCCCGTCTTGAGACGCGATACGGCGAAGCCGTCGGCGCGCAGCCGCGCGCTCAATCCCAGCGAGGGCGCATCGCCCATTCGGCCGGCGGGCGTGCGTTCATCGCCAATATGGATCATACCGCCGAGGAAAGTGCCGGTGGCGATAACGACGGCGCCCGCGCGAATGTCTTCGCCTCCGGCGGCGACGCCGCGAACGACGCCGTTCTCGACCAACAGATCTTCAACCGACGCTTCGACAATGGTCAGATTTTCCGTCTCACCCAGCGCCGCCTGCATCGCGGCGCGATAGAGCTTGCGGTCGGCCTGGGCGCGCGGACCGCGCACCGCCGGTCCCTTCGAGCGATTGAGCACGCGAAACTGGATTCCTGCGGCGTCGGCGACGCGGCCCATCAGTCCGTCGAGCGCGTCGATCTCGCGCACGAGCTGGCCCTTGCCAAGCCCGCCGATCGCCGGATTGCACGACATTTCGCCGATCCGCGCGCGAATCTGCGTGACCAGCGCCGTCCGCGCGCCGAGCCGCGCCGCTGCCGCTGCAGCTTCGCAGCCAGCGTGGCCGCCGCCGATGACCAGGACGTCGAAATATTTCATGAGCCTTCCTGTTTCACGTGAAACATATTCATTTCCCGATGCAGAAACGAGAAAAAACAGCATCGAGAACATCTTCGACATCAATAGCGCCGACGATGCGCCCGAGCGCCTGCGCGCTGCCGCGCAACTCTTCCGCAGCAAGCTCAATGGGCTTGTGGCCCGCAAGGGCGGCCTCAACGCCACCGAGCGCATCGTCCAATGCAATTCGGTGGCGCTCCCTAATGATAAGCGCCGAACCGCCGTCGCCAAGCCGCGCGCGGGCGCGCGTTTCAATCGCGGCGACGAGTTCGGCCAGTCCTGCGCCCGTCGGAGCGCAAACCCCCAGCCAGCCTTCAGGCGGAGGATGAAGATCCGTCTTGGTCGCGACGCGGATCGTCTCGACGTCGCGCGCCGGTGGCGGCTCGCCCTCCGCCGAGAGCCACAGCGCCAGATCAGCCGTCTCGATACGCGCTAACACGCGGTCGACGCCAAGACGTTCGATCTCCTCGGCGGCTTCGCGCAGGCCAGCTGTGTCGATGAGCGTCACAGGGAGGCCGCCAATATCGAGATGGGCTTCGATCATGTCGCGCGTCGTGCCCGGAATCGGCGAGACGATCGCCATTTCGCGGCGCGTCAGCGCGTTCAGCAATGTCGATTTCCCGGCGTTGGGACGGCCGAGGATCATGACAATAAGGCCGTCGCGCATCCGCTCGGATGCAGGCGCGATGCGCAGCGCCTCCCGCATCTCCCGCGTTACGGGCGCAAGGATATTCCGCAGCCGCGCGGGCGAAAATGCGCCGACATCGCCCTCGTCGCTGAAATCGAGATCAGCTTCGATCAGCGCCAGCGCTTCGATCAGCGCGGCGCGCCAATTCTCGACCTTGCGCCGCAGCGCGCCGCCCGCGATGCGCAGCGCCTGTCGGCGCTGAAATTGGGTTTGCGCGTCGATGAGATCGGCGAGCGCCTCGGCCTGCGATAGGTCCAGCTTGCCATTGGCGAAACCGCGCCGAGCGAATTCACCGGGCTCCGCCGCGCGCAGCCCAGGGCGGCGGGCGAGGGCCGCAAGGGTCGCTTCGATCACCGCGCGCCCGCCATGCAAATGCAATTCGGCGTAATCCTCGCCAGTCGCGGAATGCGGCGCGGGAAAAAACAGCGCGAGACCCTGGTCGAGCATATCGCCGCTTTCGGGATCGCGCATCGCGGCGAAGGTCGCGCGGCGCGGCGCGGGCAAGCCGCCGACCATCGCCGCCAGCGTCTCGGACACGTTGGGGCCAGAGAACCGCACAATGGCAATCGCCGCGCGGCCCGCGCCCGTGCCAAGCGCGAAAATCGTATCGCTGCGCGTCACTTATCGAGCTCCTGGCGATCGCGGATTTTATCAGGCTCTCACCTGTAACGGCCTTTAAGGCGGCTCCGCAACAGAGGAGCCGGGAAGGCGTCGATCGCGCCGGTCAGCCGCGCGCCTTAAGATCTATCTCTCGGAATATGTCTTGTCGGCCAATCCGCGCATGCCCGCGCCGATCATGCTGCACTGCACAAAAAAGAGTTAGCTTTGCGCGACATAAGCTGCGCCAAACAGCGCCCCGACGCGCGAACCCTGGCCAAGCGTCCAAGAGTCATAGAAAAATTTTGCAATCGCCCAGGAACGACTCTCGGGCGGCCAAACATCGCTACGTATTCATCGAATCGAAGAAGGCCTGATTGCCCTTCGGCGTTTCGCGCAGCTTGCCGAGCAGGAATTCGATCGCGTCGACCGTGCCCATCGGATTGAGGATGCGGCGCAGGACATACATTTTCTTCAAAATGTCCGTCGCGACCAGCAGCTCTTCCTTGCGGGTGCCGGAGCGCGTGATGTCGATCGCCGGGAAGACGCGCTTATCCGCCACCTTGCGGTCGAGGATGATCTCGCTGTTGCCCGTGCCCTTGAACTCTTCGAAGATGACTTCGTCCATGCGCGAGCCGGTGTCGATCAGCGCCGTGGCGATGATCGTCAGCGAGCCGCCCTCCTCGATATTGCGCGCGGCGCCAAAGAAGCGCTTCGGCCGCTGCAAAGCATTGGCGTCGACGCCGCCGGTCAGCACCTTGCCCGATGACGGCACCACGGTGTTGTAAGCGCGCCCGAGGCGCGTGATCGAATCGAGCAGGATCACCACGTCGCGGCGATGTTCGACGAGGCGCTTGGCCTTTTCGATGACCATTTCCGCGACTTGCACGTGGCGCACCGCCGGCTCGTCGAAGGTCGAGGAGACGACCTCGCCCTTCACCGAGCGTTGCATGTCGGTGACTTCCTCCGGCCGCTCGTCGATCAGCAGAACGATGAGATAGCATTCGGGATGATTGGTCGTGATCGACTGCGCGACGTTTTGCAGCAGCACGGTCTTGCCGGTGCGCGGCGGCGCGACGACAAGCGCGCGTTGGCCCTTGCCGATCGGCGCGACGAGATCGATGACGCGCGAGGACAAATCCTTGCGAGTCGGATCGTCGATTTCGAGCCGCAACCTCTCGTCCGGATAGAGCGGCGTGAGATTGTCGAAGGGCACCTTGTGGCGCACCTTCTCCGGGTCTTCGAAGTTGATGCTGTTGACCTTGAGCAGCGCAAAATAGCGCTCGCCCTCCTTGGGGCTGCGGATCATGCCCTCGACCGTGTCGCCGGTGCGCAGACCGAATTTGCGGATCTGCGAGGGCGAGACATAGATGTCGTCGGGACCCGCAAGATAATTGGCGTCGGGCGAGCGCAGGAAGCCGAAGCCATCCTGCAGAACCTCGACGACGCCCTCGCCGACGATCTCGACGTCGCGGCTGGCGAATTGCTTCAAAATCGCGAACAGCAGTTCCTGCTTGCGCAGAAGCGACGCGTTCTCGACTTCATGCTCCTCGGCGAAGGCGAGGAGTTCGGCGGCGGACTTGGCTTTCAAGTCCGAAAGTTTGATTTCCCGCATAAAGGAGGAACCTTGGGTATTGGCGTGTAAGATGAGAGGAGCCGGAGATAAGCGGTGGACGGGAAAGGGCTTCCCGGAGCGCCGGCGAAAATTCCGGCGATGCCGCTATGAGCAGACTCGGCCTCAGAGGGATTTGACTGACTTAGACAATTTCCAACCAGGAATCAAGAGTTGCGTCAAACCATACGGTTAAATCGGCGGAAACCCCCGGCTTTCCGACGCCTTTCAAGAAGGGCTGGCGCGGCCGCAACATTCGCCAGCCGCAGGAGCGATACGCGCCTAACCCTGAAACGGTTTGACGATGACGAGAATGACGATGCCGATCATCAGCAAGGTCGGGACTTCATTTAGGATACGATAGTAGCGCGGCGAATGCGCATTGGCGTCCTGCGCGAAGCGGCGCACCAACACGCCATCGTGGATATGCGCCGCGCTGAGCAACACGACGAGCGCCGCCTTGGCGTGAAACCATCCCGATGAAAGCGCGGCGCCTTCAAGCGCGAGATAGATGCCGGTGATCCAGGCGAGCGTCATCGCCGGCGTCATGATGTAGCGATAGAGCCGCCGCTCCATGATCTTGAAAGTCTCCGCCTGAGCGCCCGGCCCGACCTCGGCGTGATAAACGAAGAGCCGCGGCAGATAGAGAAGCCCCGCCATCCATGAAATGATGGCGACGACATGCAGCGCCTTGATCCACAGATACATCGTTAGGCTCCGGCGCTGCGTATGCGCGCGACAAGTCGCTCGACATTTTCGATCGGCGTCTGCGGCAGGATGCCATGGCCGAGATTGAAAATATGCGGCCGCCCTTTGAAGGCCTCGAGAATCGAATCGATTTCGCGATCGAGCGCCTCTCCGCCAGCGAGAAGCGCCAACGGATCGAGATTGCCTTGTAGGGCAATGTTTGGCGTCGTCTGCTCGACCGCCCATTTAGGATCGAGCGCCGTGTCGAGCCCATAACCCTCTGCGCCGAGCATTTGGGTCAGTCGCGGCAGTTGCGCATCCGCGCCACGCACGAAGGCGATGATCGGCGCCTGCGGATGACGCGCCTTAACGCCCGCGACGATGCGTTTGATCGGCTGCGCCGACCAGCGCTCAAATTCATTCGCCGGCAGAACGCCTGCCCAACTGTCGAAAATCTGCACGACCTCGACGCCGGCGTCGATCTGCCCAGTCAGATACTCAATCGACGCGTCGACCAGACGATCGATCAGAAACGCAAAGGCTTCCGGAAAACGAAATGCGAAGAGCCGCGCCGGCGCCTGATCGGGCGTTCCTTGGCCGGCGATCATATAGCTCGCGACAGTCCAGGGCGCGCCGCAAAAGCCGATGAAGGCGACGTCGGACGGCAATGCGCTTTTCACCCGATCGACGGTCTCAAAGACAGGCGCCAGTTTCTTCACCTCGAAAGCGCCAAGCCGAGTAATTTGTTCCGGCGATTCGATCGGCTCCAATCGTGGTCCCGCGCCGCTCTCGAAGGATACTTGCTGACCCATGGCGTCGGGGACAACGAGAATATCGGAAAAGAGAATCGCCGCGTCGAAATGAAAGCGTCGGACCGGCTGCAACGTGACTTCCGCCGCTTTCGCCGGCGAATAGCAGAAATCGAGAAAGCTCTTCGCAGTGGCGCGAATTTCGCGATATTCGGGGAGATAACGCCCCGCCTGGCGCATCAGCCAGAGCGGCGGAATGCTTTGCGCCTTTCCGCGCAACACCGAAATAAGCGCTTTCTCGTCCGCCATCCTGTCGCTTTCCGCATCGGTTCAAAGTCGTCGGCAAGCGGCGTAGCGCGAAACGCCCTAAAGACAAAATTCATTTTAAAAGGATTGATTAAGCTTTTATTAGCCTTGGGAACGCATTGGTTAATAAGTATTAACCATTTGCCCACAGGCGCAGGAGCATAAGCGGCGGTCGCCAGGAGCGCATGGACAATGTTCAACCGCCATTAGAATCAATTCCTTGTAACCTTCACCGGCTGCGAATGGATGTGGATTGCCTGTGAATCCCCTCTGCGTCAGATATTGCCGGAGCGCCATCGACAGGCGGTGGCTTGTTGATCACGGCAATGGGTTATGCCCGCTGCGGTATAGATCGTCTCGGAACAGGATTCTTTATCCCCGCTCTTTGGGAGCTCAGGGCGCCTTGTGGACATTTGAGGGGATGAGCCGAACATGACAAAAAGCGTCGCCTTTTCTCTTTGGCGCGCTGACGCCCCGCTGATCTTAGCGTCGCGGAGTTTTGGCCGCCGCCAGGCTTTGGAACAAGCGGGAATTCCATTCGAGGCGATCCCAGCCGATGTCGATGAACGCGTCATCGAAGAAGGGCTCGAAGGCGCCGACGCCGATCGAATTGCGTTGACGCTTGCGCGCGTCAAGGCGCTCGCCATATCGGCGCGTGCGCCGGGACGACTGGTGCTCGGCGCCGATCAGACGGCGAGCTGCGGCGAAAGGATCTTTGGAAAGCCTCGCGATATGGATGAGGCCAAAGAGCTGTTACAATTTCTTTCAGGCCGCCGCCATCGCTTGCATTCGGCGATCGTTTTGGCGCGGGATAATATGGCGTTGTTTGAAACAATCGCGCATGCCGATCTGATGATGCGTAATTTCAGTGATGCTTTTCTTGCCGCATATCTTTCCGCAATGGGCGAGACGGCGCTCAGCTCCGCTGGCGCCTATCAGATCGAAGGCCTCGGCGCGCATCTTTTCTCTAATATCGAGGGCGATCATTGGACGATCATGGGCCTGCCCTTGATCGCGGCGCTCGATGCGCTGCGTGAGCAAGGAGCGTTGCTCTCGTGACAAAAAAAATGCTGCGCGTGGGACTGACCGGCTCCATAGGCATGGGCAAATCGACCACCGCCGATATGTTTCGCGCCGAAGGCGTGACCGTGCTCGATTCCGATAGGCTCGTGCATGAGCTCTATCAGGGGCCGGCGGTGGCGGAGATTGAACGCGCCTTCCCGGGCGTCGTCGTGGACGGCGCAGTGGACCGCGCGCGTCTTGCCGCGCGCGTGCTCGACGATCCGGCGGCGCTGAAGCGTCTTGAAGCGATTGTGCATCCCTTGGTCTGGGCGGCGCGCGACGCTCTGGTGGCGGCGCGCGACGCCACGGGCGATGGCGTCGTCGTTTTCGATATACCGCTGCTGTTTGAAACGGGCGCCGAAAAGGATATTGACGCAATCGTGGTCGTCACCGCGCCGGAAGATGTGCAAAAGGCGCGCGTTCTGGCGCGGCCTGGCATGACGCAGGAAAAATTCGAGTCCATTCTCAAGAAGCAAACGCCCGATTCGGAAAAACGCGCGCGCGCGCATTTTATCGTTCATACCGACAAGGGATTGGACGCCGCGCGCGAAGAAGTGCGAAATATTTTGAAAGCGCTCAAAGCGCGGCAGGAGTAAACGATGCGCGAGATCGTTCTCGACACGGAAACGACGGGCCTCGATCCCGCGAGCGGCCATCGCGTCGTTGAAATCGGCGCGGTCGAAATCTCCAATCTCATTCCGACAGGCCGCGTCTTTCATCGCTATGTCGATCCCGAGCGGGACATGCCGGAAGAAGCTTTCCGCGTGCACGGGCTGTCGCGCGAATTTCTCGCGCAGCACAAGGTCTTCAAGGAAATCGTCGCCGAATTCGTCGACTTCATCGAGGACGCGCCGCTCGTCATTCACAACGCCGAATTCGACACGCGCTTTCTCAACGCCGAATTCGCGCTGTTGAGCATCCCGCCGCTGAGCGCAGCGCGCATCGTTGACACGCTCGCCATGGCCCGCCGGCGTCATCCTGGCGGTCCAAATTCGCTCGACGCTTTGTGTCAGCGCTACGCGATCGATCTGTCGCGCCGCGACAAGCATGGCGCGCTGCTCGACGCCAATCTCTTGGCCGAAGTCTATGCGGAGCTGTGCGGCGGCAGGCAGGCGGCGTTGTCATTGCAGACGGTTCACGCCGTGCGCCTTGCGACATCGAGCGATCTGCTGCGCCGGCGTCCCGAACCCCTCGCGCCGCGCCTGAGCGAGGCCGAGGAAGAAGCGCACGCCGACTTTATCGCGACGATGAAAGCGCCGATCTGGGACCGCTATATTACGCGTAACGAACGGACGCCGAGCGCGGCGAATTAATTCGCCTGAGCGAAGGTCTGGCCGCCCGCCTCGGCTGCTTTCTGCTGATAGAGCGCGACGAAGTCGATCGGGTCGATGTAGAGCGGCGGATAGCCGCCCTTGCTCGTCGCTTCCGCCACGATCTGCCGCACGAAGGGAAATAGCATCCGCGGGCATTCGATCATGACGATCGGATGCACCTGCTCCTCGGGAATGTTCACCAGCCGAAAGAGCCCGCTATATTCGAGATCGAGCTTGAATAGCAGGCCGTCGCCTTCGCCGGCCTTGGCGTCCAGCGTCAGACTCACTTCGAAATCCGTCGGCGCCAGTTGCTTGGCGTTGACATTGACCTGGATGGCGATGTTGGGCGCCTTTTCCTGCGGGCCGAGCGAGCGCGGCGCGTTGGGATTCTCGAAAGAGAAATCCTTCAGATATTGCGCGAGCGCGTTGAGAGCCGGAGCCCCGCCCGGCGTTTCCTGCGCGCCGTTGCCATTCGTGTCGGTCATATCGGGGTCTCCAGCCGCATCGTCTTGAAGCGAAAAGTCGCGCCCGCCTAACACGTCTCTTCTGCGTGAACAAGGCGCGGCGCGTTCATTCGGCCGCACGGCGTCGCGGCCCGCTTCGATTTCGCGTGACATGGCGCCATTCGCGCGGATCGAGGTCGATCACGCGCGGGTCGGCGCCGCTGCGCGCGCCCAGGCGCTTTGCAAGGTTTTGGCGAATCGAGGGGGATTTCAGCGCCAGTCCGAGGAAATCCGAGGCGAAGCCCGGCAGGATCAGCAGGAGCGAACCCAGCGCCTGCATCGCGCCGTCCAGCATCGCGCCGCTCTCGCGCTCCCCCTTCGGCTGGCCGACGCGGCCGCGAAGGAAGGAGAGCAGCCGTTTCACGTCGGCGAGGCCGAGAAGCGACGTGCCGACGGCGATCGCCATCGCCGCGAGCAGGCCGACGGCGTGAACGACAAACATGAAAGCGAGAATCTCGAGCACGATCCACGCCGCAAGGACGACGCCGACAAGCTTTGATTTCATCGACTTATCCGATCTAAGCGCCGCCTCGCGCCGCCTGCGGCGATACGCCTGCCCCTTGATTCGTGACATGCGGACGGCGACATGATAGCCGACGACAGATTTATTCGGGAGTATGGAACCCATGCCGGCGAACGGCGACCCCTTTGATCCGTCCCTTATCGTTTTTGCAGCGCTGGCGGTTTTCGTCATCTGGAAGCTGCGCTCCGTGCTGGGCATAAGGATCGATCGCAACGCGCCTCCGGCCCGCTTCGAGCCGCCCCGCCCCTCGCCGGCGGGACCCGCGCCGCTGCCTGGGGCTGCGCCATTGGCTGACGCGCCGCCGCCCAGCCGCGGAGCCGACCGCTGGGACGGCGTCGCTGAAAAGGGCGTCGCCGCCGCCTGGTCCGGGCTCGACGCCATCGCCGCCGCGGATCCGAAATTCGACGGCAAGGCCTTTCTCGATGGCGCGCGCCGCGCCTATGAAATGATCGTCGCCGCTTTCGCCAAGGGCGATCGCGATACGCTGCGGCCCTTGCTGTCGAAAGAAGTGTTCGACGGCTTCGCCGGCGAGATCGCCCGGCGCGAGGAGCAGGGCGAAACCGTCGAGACGGCCGTCGTCGCCATAGATTCCGCGACCGTCGACGCCGCCCGCGTGACGGCGGGCCGCAACGAGGTCACCGTTCGTTTCGCGACCCGGCTGATGAGCCTGCGCCGCGACCGCGAGGGAGAGACCATCGACGGCGGGCAGACCCGCAAGATCGTCGAGCGCTGGACTTTCGCGCGCGACCCGAGGGCCGCCGACCCCAATTGGAAGCTCGTCGCGACGCAAGCCGACGATTAGGCCGTGCGGCTCCCGAGCGATTTGGAGCCGATCGCTTTTGAAGCCGTCGAAGGCTGGCCGCGCGACGATCTCTCGGCCGCTTTCGCCGCGTTCCGACGCTCCGCCGAAATCATCGCCGCAAGCGCGCAGGAGCAGCGCGGCGCGCTTCCGCCGCCGCAGGAACTCGTTGCGGCCGCGCGCGCCGCGCTCACCGGAGTAAACGAGCCCGGCGCGTTCTTTCGGCGCTGGTTTCGCCCGCATCGCATCAAGCGCGAAGGCTTCGTCACCGCCTATTACGAGGTCGAGGTCGACGCGCGGCGCGCGCCGGAGCCCGGATTCGATGCGCCGGCGTTGTCGCGGCCGCTCGATCTCGTCACGCTGAACGACGCGCCGCTCAACCTGCCTTCGGGCGAAAAACTCACCAGCGCCAGGCGGCGCGCCGACGGCGCCCTTGCGCCCTATCCCGACCGGCGCGCGATCGAAGAGGAGAACGCTGCGCCGAGCGCCCATCCGCTCGCCTATGTGCGCGACGCCGTCGAATTGTTCCTCATGCAGGTGCAGGGTTCGGCGCGGCTGCGCCTGCCTGGCGGCGAGACGCTCGCGCTCACCTATGACGGGCGCAACGGCTGGCCTTATACGTCCATCGGCCGGCTGATGGTCGAGCGCGGACTCGCAGCCCCCTCCGAAATGACCCTCGACGCGCTGAAAAGCGCGCTGCGCCGCATGGGGGTTGGCCCAGGCCAAGCGGGCCGGCGGTTGATGCAAGAAAACCGATCCTATGTATTCTTCCGAATCGACGCCTCGGACGCGCGCAAGCTCGGCCCCATCGGCGGGCAGGGCGCCGCGCTGACGCCGTTGCGGTCGATCGCGGTCGACCGCTCGATCTGGTGCTATGGCCTGCCCTTTTGGATCGCGGCGCGCGTTCCCTGGGAGAGCGAGGCTGAAACGGAGTTTCGGCGCTTGATGATCGCGCAGGATACGGGATCGGCGATATTGGGACCCGCGCGGGCCGATCTTTTCTTCGGCGCGGGCGAAGCGGCCGGCGGTCGCGCGGGGCGCGTGCGCCATAAGGCGGAAATGATCGTCCTGCTGCCGATCGAAGCTGGAGGCGGCCTGTGAGCGAGGACAATCCGCGTCGATACGCGCGTCGTCTGTCACGCGCCGAAGCCGAGCTATGGACGATGGCGACGGCCGATGTTCGACCGGTTCGCGCCCGGCCCAAGCGCCCCTCGCCTCAGCCCGCGCCGCCGGTGGAGGTTGGCGCGCCTGCTCCGGCTTCCGCCGTCATTCGAGACCGCGCCCCGGCGCCCCGGCCGGCCGCCCCCGTCGCCGAGATCGATCAGCGCACGCGCGTGAAACTCAAGCGCGGTCGCCTCGAGGTCGACGCCAAGCTCGATCTCCACGGCATGCGGCAGGCGGAGGCGCAGCGCGCGTTGACCTCCTTTTTGCGCCGCGCTCAAGCCGATGGCGCGAAGATCGCGATCGTCGTGACCGGCAAGGGGCTGACGCGCGACGAGGGCGGCGTGTTGCGCCGGGTCGTGCCGATGTGGCTGCAGGCGCCGAATTTGCGCGACGTCGTCGTCGGCTTTGGCGAGGCGGCGCGCCATCATGGCGGCGAAGGCGCGCTTTATGTGCGCATCCGCCGCGCCGATCGCGCGCGTTAGGCCTCTACCCCGCCGCTTTGCCCGGCGCTTCGGATGGAGGCAGCGCGACGGGTTCGGCGGGCCGCGTGAGGAAGGCGGCGGGAATGATGGGCTTGCCTTCCTCGGTCAGGGGATGCGCGGAATCGGGCGGCGCCTTCCATTCGAAGGCGTCGAGCCGTCCGGTGACCGGCGAAATCGGCAGCCAGTTCTTGGAGACGACGCTGTCGGCGATCCAGACCGGATCGCGCGGCGCGCGCGATCCGCGCGCCAGCCATTCGCGCACGGGCCCGGACGGCCCCTTCTCGGCGTCTTCGATTTCCGCCATCAGCAGGCAGGTATGCGCGGTCGGATGCCGCCCGTCCGCGATGAGCGGCGCCAGCGCGGCGCGCGCTTTGGCGAAATCGCGCGCCGACAACGCCGCCTCGGCGACGATGTGGCGGCTCTCAGGCGCATTGGGCGCGGATTTCGCCAGCTTCTCGACGCGCGCCAGTTTCTGGCTGTTGGATTCGGTCGGCGTGGCCTCAAGATAGACCGCCGCAAGATCTGGATGCGGCTTTGTCGCCCACACTGTCTCGATGAGCTTTAGCGCCTGCTTGCGGTCGCCGTGACGGATCAAGACGCGCGCGGCGGCGACGGCGGCCGGCGCAAAGCCGGGGCGACGCTTCAACGCCTGCCGGGCGAGCTGTAGCGCGTCATGGGGATGGTCGCGCTCCTTCTCCATGGCCATCGCGGTTTCGACCACCGCGCGCAGGTCCTGCGCTTTCTGGGCGTCGATCGCCTTGGCCGCGAGATTGGCCTCGATCGCTTCGCGCGCCTTCTCCCATTCGCCCTGCGCCGCGTGAAGTTCGAGCATGGCGCCGCCAGCCCAAGGCAATGGCGAAATGTCATGCGCGGCCTTGGCGAAATGATGCGCCGCCTCGATGTCTTCGCGCCGTCGCGCCTCGACATGCAGTCCGCGCAGGCCGAGGAGCTTCGTCTCCGGCTTTAGCGTCATCTTGTGGAAGGTCTCTTCCGCGAGACGCCGATCGCCAGAAAGCTGCGCCGCCTGCGCCTTTAATACCTGCGTCAGCGGTTCGCCGGGCAGCAGCCGTTCGGCGATTTGCGCCGCCTTGCGGGCGCGCGCGACATCGCCCGAGCCGACGGCGATGAGGCCTTGCGAGACGGCGTCAAAACCTTTGTCGCGCCGTCGGACGCGCGAGCCGCCGCTCCAACGGCCGGGCATGCGCAGCAGCGCCATGACGACCGCCCAGAGAACGATGATGGCGGCGACGGCCAGCAACAGGCCGGCGACGGCGACGGGAATCGACGCTTCGAACTGATAGCCGGCGAAATCGAGCGTCAGCGAGCCCGGCTGTTCGATCAGCCATTCGAGGCCGTAGGCGAGCGCCGCCAGCGCGACGATGAAGAAAAAGAGAAACAGCATGGCGATTGGGTCCTGCTTACTTCTTTGCGCCGCCGAGCGCGGCGATCGCGCCATGCAGCAGACCGTCGGCGGCGCGCCCGGCGTCGACCCGCGCGCGCAGCGCCTCGCCGAACTCCTTGGCTTCGCCCTGCGCCGCTTCCGGCAGCGCCGAAAAAGCCGCGCCGGCGGCGTAGACATCGCCATGGGTCAGCGCGGCTTCGATCTTGGCGACCTTTTCTTCGAGCGTCTGCGCCGTCGCCGGCGACTGGCCGGAAGGACGCACGCGCACGAGCTTGCTCGCGCCCTGCATCAGATGTTCGGTGAAATCGCCTGTCCCATGCGCGCCTTCCAACGCGCGGATGCGCTTGGCGGCCGGCGCGAATTCCGCTTTCAGCTGCGCCGCAGTCGGCGCGCCCTTCTCGGAAAGCGGCGAGAGAATCGCGAGAACCGCCGGATCGGCGCCCAGCCTTGTCAGCGCCGCCACTTCGTCGGCGTAAGGGCGGCCGGCGTCCAACTCGCGTTGCAGCGCATAGGCGGCGACCACCAGGGCGGCGGAGAAGTCCGGCGCTTTGGCCGCCAGCGCTTCAGGCGCCGCTCGCGTTTCGCTCTTGGGCGAATCGAGGCGTTCGCGCAGCGCCTTTATCTCCTCGCCGAGTTCGTCGATGCGGCCTTCGAGCGCCGTAAGCTGGTCTCCGGCGGTGAGCGCGCCGTGATCCGCAGGCTTGACGGCTTGGCTGGCCTTGGCCGCGCTCTCGGCGGCGGCCTGCGCGGCTTCGGCGGCGCGCAGCGCTTTCTGCGCGGATTCCTCCAGCGCGTCGATGCGCGACTCCAGCGCGCTCCCGGCCTTTGGCGTCTCGGCGGCAGGCATGGCCGGCGCGGGCGTCGGCTCCGGCGCGATCTCGGCGCGTTGCGGCGGCGGGGCCGGTTCTGGCGCTGTTTCGGCGCGCTGGGGCGGCGGCTCTATCGCCGGTTCCGGTTCGGGAGCCTCAGCTTCCACGGGCGCGGTGCGATGCGTCGTCACTTTCGTTTGCGCCGGCGGCTTCGTATCGCCGAGCAGCGAATCGATATTGTCCTTCAGCCGCTCGAAGGCGCCGCCTGCTTGCGCGACATAGGGCTCAGCATAATCGGCGACGAGTTTTAATCGTTCGTCCTTGTCCTTGAAGGCGATCGCCGCGTAAAGGCCGGCGCCCGCGATCAGGACGAGGAGCAGCAACGTCGAAAAAAGCGCGCCGAATAGTGAGCGCTTGCGCTTTTGCGGCGCTTGTCGAGAAGCGTCAATGGGCGGCTCCGCCGGTTCGCTGGGCGTCTGCAGCGCTTCGACTTGCTTGGCTTCTTCTTCGTCCGGCGAGACCATGGCGTAATCCTTGCTGTCCCGCATCTATATAATGAAGCCTCGGCGCCCGCAAAACGAACAAGGCGCCGCGTCAGCCTGCCGCCTCCACGAGCTGCAATGTGCGCCGCGCAATGTCGAGATGCAGCCGCTCGACCATCTTGCCGTCGATCTGCACCACGCCCTTGTCGGCGTTTTCCGGCTCGTCGAAGACGGCGATGATCCGGCGCGCGAAATCGACCTCCTCGGCGCTCGGCGCGAAAATCTCGTTCACCGGAGCGATCTGGCTCGGGTGAATGAGCATCTTGCCGTCGAAGCCGAAATCGCGTCCCTGCTCCGCTTCCCGGCGCAGTCCGTCGACGTCGTTGAAGTCGTTATAGATGCCGTCGATGATCTCGATATTGTGAACGCGCGCCGCGAGCACGCCCGCCGAAAGCCAGGCCGCTAGCGCCGGCCGTCCCGGCGTGAGCCGCGCGCGCGTCGATTTGGCGATGTCATTGGGGCCGAGCACCAAGACCTCGAGGCGCGACGCTGGATCGTCTGCGGCGCTGGCGATTTTCTCGATGTCGAAAACGGCGCGCGGGGTCTCGATCATCGCCCAGAGCCGCGTCTTATGCGGCGCGCCGGCGGCGACAATGTCGGCGGCGGCCTTGAGAATTTCGTCGCGCGAATTGACCTTGGGGATGACGATGGCGTCCGGCCCCGTCGGCGCGATCGCGGCGACGTCGGGCTTATACCATTCCGAGCCGCGGGCGTTGACGCGCACGACAAGCTGGCGCGCGCCATAGCCGCCGCCCGCAACGGCCGCCGCGACCTGCTCGCGCGCTTGTACCTTGGCGGTTTCGGCGACCCCGTCTTCGAGCTCGAACATCAGGACGTCGGCCGGCAGCGTCTTGCCCTTCTCCAGCGCCCGGGCGTTCGAGCCCGGCATCGCCAGCACGCTGCGCTTCAGTCGCGATATCATCTAAAAGCTCCCCCTCGAGAGGCCGGCCGGCCTTCTCTTGACCCCGCCGCGTGATCTACACAATAACCGCCGGGTCCGCCATCCGGCCGGGCCGATCCGCAAGTCGCGGCCGCCGCGCAAGGGCCGAAGGGAGCTTCATCGATGGGGCAAGACAAGCCTTCGCCTGACGCAGGCGGTCTGCCGCCCCGGCTCATCGAGGGCTATGAGGCTTTCATCAGCAGCCGTTTCCTCGCCGACCACGACCGTTTCGAGGAACTGGCCACAAAGGGCCAGACGCCCAAGACGATGATCATCAGCTGCTGCGATTCGCGCGTCGCGCCGGAGGCGATCTTCAACGCCGGCCCCGGCGAACTCTTCGTTCTGCGCAATGTCGCCGCGCTGGTGCCGCCCTACGAGCCAGACGACCATCATCACGGCGCCTCGGCGGCGCTGGAATACGCCGTCATGGCGCTGAAGGTTTCGGACATCGTCGTCCTCGGCCACGGCCAGTGCGGCGGCGTCCTCGCTTTTGCCGAAAGCGCCGCCGACCCTAATACGCCGCGCCTGAGCCACAGCGATTTCATCGGCGACTGGATCAAGATGCTGGCGCCGGCGGCGGATCGCTTGGGCGTCCCGCCCGACCCGAAGGACAGGCGCTATGTCGAACGGCTCGAATTCGAGGCGATCAAGCAGACGCTGCGCAATCTGCGCACCTTTCCGATGATCCAGGTTCTGGAGCATCACCGGCATTTGCGGTTGCACGGGGCGTTGTTCCGGATCATGGACGGGCGTCTCTTGCTGCTCGACGAGGCGACCGGCGCCTTCAACGCCGTCGGCGACCAGGCCTACGCCGCCGCTTTCAGCGAGGCGCGGTTTTGACGGCGACGAACGGCGCAAGCGACATTCCCTTCATCGACGGCCTTCACGAAATTGCGGATCGCTACGAGGCGATTCTTTGCGACGGCTGGGGCGTGCTGATCGACGGCAAGCGGCATTTTCCGCGCGCCGCCGCAGGCGCTGCGACGCTTTCGCGGGCGAGGCGGCGCCGTCGTGCTCGTCACCAACGCCTCGCGCCCCGACGATGAAGTGCGCCGGCAGCTCCTGGGCCTCGGCGTCCCACGGGACTGTTTCGACGATCTCGTTTCGGCGGGCGAATTGACGTTGCGCGAAATCGTCGCCCGCAAAGGTCAGGCCGTCTACCACCTCGGCCCGGCGCGCGACGACGGTCTTTTTCAAGCGGCGGCGCAGCGTCTCGGCGCGCCGGTGAAGCGCGTCGAACCGGAAGCCGCCGACTATATCGTCTGCACCGGACTCTTCGACGAGCGCAATGAAGCGCCCGAAGATTACGACGGCCGGCTCGCGGCGCTGAAAGCCCACGGCCTGACGATGCTTTGCGCCAATCCCGATATCGTCGTGGCGGTCGGCGACGATCTCGTCTATTGCGCCGGCGCTTTGGCTGAGCGCTATGCGGCGCTGGGCGGCAAGGTCGCGACCTTCGGCAAGCCGCACCCGCCAATTTACGACGCGGCGTTGGAGCGGCTGAAAATCCTGCGCGGCGGCGAAGTCGAGAAATCCCGCATTCTCGCGATCGGCGACGGCGCCTTCACCGATCTCGCGGGCGCCGGCCGCGCCGGGCTGGATTGTCTCTTCATCATCCACGGCGTGCATCGCGACGAGCTTCATCCCGAAGGCGGCGACCTCGACCAGGCGGCGCTCGCCGATCTTTTCGCCAGAGCGGGCGCGCGTCCTATCGCTTTGGCTCGCGAGCTTTTCTGGTAAAAGGGTCTGGCGCGGGCCTCGCCCGGCGCCCCGATCCGCGACGAAACATCCGGTGGTTCCATGTCGACGCCGTTCAAAATCTACTATTTCGAGGATCTGAGCGTCGGCATGCGCGAGACGCTGATGAAGGCGGTGATGGACGACGACGTGATCGCCTTCGCCGATCTTTCCGGCGACCGCAATCCGATTCATCTCTCCGATCACTTCGCTTCCAAGACGCGCTTTGGCGAGCGCATCGTGCACGGCCTCTATACGGCCTCGCTGATCTCCACCGTCATCGGCATGTATCTTCCCGGCCCCGGCGCCGTTTATCTCTCGCAGACGCTGAATTTTCGCGCGCCGGTGAAGATCGGCGACGTCATCACCGTCGTCGTCGAGGTGGTCGAGCTGATCGAGAAGGGGCGCCGCGCCAAATTGAAATGCGAATGCCTCGTCGACGGCAAGGTGGTGCTCGACGGCGAGGCGTTCGTCATGGTGCCGAGCCGCGAGCAGGCCGTGCGCGCCGCGGCGCCCGCGCCGGCGGTGGAGAAGCCGGCTTCGGCGTAACGCGCGGCCTGCGCCGTGTCCCATCCCTTCATCGTCGCGCGCGACCCGGAGATCCCGCCGCCGGGGCTGGAGGGCGCCGTCGCCGCGCTTGGCAATTTCGACGGGCTGCATCGGGGCCATCGCGGCGTCGTCGCCCGCGCCCAGGCGCTGGCGAAAAAGCTGAAGCGCCCCTGCGTTCTGCTGACATTCGAGCCGCACCCCGCCGATGTCTTCGCCGGTCGGTCGGTGATCTTCCGCCTGACGCCGCCCGACGCCAAGGCGGCGCAGGCGGCGCGCCTCGGCCTGGACGGCGTGATCGTGCTCACCTTCGACAAGACCTTCGCGCAGAGCCCGGCGCGCGTCTTTACGCAAGAGATTTTGCACAAGCGGCTCGGCCTTTCCGCCGTCGTCGCGGGTTATGATTTCCGCTTCGGCGCGGGCCGCGAGGGCGGCCCGGAGTTCCTGCGCGCCGAAGGCGCGCGGCTGGGATTCGTCGTCGAGATCGTCGACCGCATCACCAAGGATGAGGAGGGAAGCTTGGAGGCGGTCTCCTCCACCGCGACTCGCGAAGCTTTGGAGAGAGGCGACGCGGCGCTGGCGCGCCGGCTGCTCGGCCATCCCTATTTCGTGCGCGGCGTCGTGCGCCACGGCGACAAGCGCGGCCGCGCTCTGGGCTTTCCGACCGCCAATATCGCGCTCGATCCCGCAAACCGGCTTCGCCACGGCATCTATGCGGTGACGATCGACGTCGACGGCGTGACGCGTCCTGGCGTCGCGAGCTTTGGCCGGCGTCCGACCTTCGATAATGGCGCGCCGCTGCTCGAAGTCTTCGTCTTCGATTTCGACGGCGATCTATACGACAAGGAAGTCGAAGTCGCCTTTTACGGCTTCATTCGCGGCGAGGAGAAATTTGAGAGCGTCGAGGCTCTGGTCGCGCGCATGCGCGAGGACGCCGCGCAGGCGAAGAAAATCTTGAGCGAGAGCGGCGTCGGCGCGCCGGCGCGAAGCGCCTAATTTCTTGCCATATTCTGCGCGCGATCTAGCTTGGGGGCCGTGTCGAAATCGACTGGAAAGGGAAGCGCCATGACTGAGGAGCCGAAGGGACGGGTCGAGATCATCTTGCCGGGCGAAGAGTCGACGGCCTCGCGCCTGTGGGTCACGACGAAGAGCGGCGAAATCAAAGTGATAAAGCTTACTCAGGGACAGAGCCTCGCCGTCGCCGCCGGGCTGCTCGTGTTCCTGTTCCTGGGCTTTATGCTGCTTTCCGGCGCATTTATGCTGCTGCTGCTCTTCGCCGTCGTGGCGGGCGCCTTCGCCTATATCGGGGGTCTGTTGGGACTGAGGAAGCCGCGCTGAGGGCCTCAATCGGGCGCGGAGGCCACCGCCCTCTTTTCTCGTTTGTTTTCGGCTGCTATTGGCTTTGGATGCGTTTCTCGCTTCGCCTTCGAATTACCGGCCCGGCCCGCGTTCGCAGCCACTAGCTCGCGCGGGTTCGGGTTTTGGCGCGATTGGCGCTTCCAATCCAAATCCTCTATGCAGCGCGGACCCGCCGGTTTTCTCGCCGCGCCCCGCCCGATCCCGGTTTGCGAGCCAATGAACGACGACAATTCCAAAGGGCCGGACTATTCCAAAAGCCTCTATCTGCCGGCGACGGAATTCCCGATGCGCGCTGGCCTTCCCCAGCGCGAGCCGGAAATCCTGAAGCGCTGGGAGGAGATCGGCCTTGCGCAAAGAATGCGCGAAGCCGCCAAGGGCCGGCCGAAATTCACCCTGCATGACGGGCCGCCTTACGCCAACGGCAATATTCATATCGGCCATGCGCTGAACAAAATCCTCAAGGATCTCGTCACGCGCAGCCAGCGCATGACGGGCAAGGATTGCGTCTATGTGCCGGGCTGGGACTGCCACGGCCTGCCGATCGAATGGAAGATCGAGGAAGAGAATTACCGCGCCAAGGGCAAGAAGAAGCCGGACTTCGCCCATCCGCAGGAAATGATCGCGTTCCGCCGCGAATGCCGCGCCTACGCCGAACATTGGCTTTCCGTGCAGCGCGAGGAGTTCAAGCGCTTAGGCGTCGCGGGCGACTGGGATCATCCCTATTCGACCATGGCTTTTCCGGCGGAAGCGGCGATCGCGCGCGAGATCATGAAATTCGCCGCGAACGGCCTGCTCTATCGCGGCTCGAAGCCGGTGATGTGGAGCGTGGTCGAAAAGACCGCGCTGGCCGAGGCGGAGGTCGAATATGAGGATTACACGAGCGACCAGGTTTGGGTGGCGTTTCCGATCCCGCGCGGCGCGGAAGGCGAACTTGAGCGAGGCGCGTGTCGTCATCTGGACCACGACGCCCTGGACGCTTCCCGGCAATCGCGCCATCTCTTTTTCGTCGAAGATCGACTATGGCCTCTATCGCGTCACCCATGCGCCGGACAATAATTGGGCGCTGCCGGGCGCGAAATTTATTCTCGCCGACAAGCTCGCGAGCGATGTGTTCAAGGCGGCGAAGGTCGACGGCTATGAGCGTCTTCACGACGTTTCCGCCTCGATGCTCGCCGGACTCATCTGCGCCCATCCGCTCGCGCATCTTGGCTACGACTTCGACGTGCCGCTCTTCGACGGCGATCATGTCACCGACGATACGGGCACGGGCTTCGTGCACACCGCGCCGGGACACGGCCGCGAGGACTTCGACATCTGGATGGCGAATGGGCGCGACTTGCAGGCGCGCAACATCGATACGCGCATTCCCTACACGGTCGACGAAGACGGCTTCTACACCAAGGACGCGCCCGGGTTTGAGGGCAAGCGCGTCATCACCGAAAAAGGCGACAAGGGCGACGCCAATGAAGCGGTGATTCAAGCGCTGATCGCCGATGGCAATCTCATCGCGCGCGGAAAGTTGAAGCATCAATATCCGCATTCCTGGCGTTCGAAGAAGCCAGTGATTTTCCGCAACACGCCGCAATGGTTCATCGCGATGGATAAGCCATTGAGCGCGGCGCCTGACCTCCCCCTCGCGGGGAGGTCGGCCGCCGAAGGCGGCCGGGTGGGGGGTCAAGAAGCCTCACCCCACCCCGCATCGCTTCGCGATGCGACCCTCCCCATCAAGGGGAGGGATGGCGCGAGCTTTGAGAGCGTTTCGACGAACGCGCCGACGCTGCGCGACATCGCGCTTGAAGAAATCTCCCGCACGCAATGGACGCCCGCCGCCGGCGAGAACCGCATCCGCGGCATGATCCAAAATCGTCCCGACTGGGTCGTCTCGCGTCAGCGCGCCTGGGGCGTGCCGATCGCGGTCTTCGTGAAAAAGGGAACGCACGACATCCTCAAGGATGCGCGCGTCAACGCCCGCATCATCGAAGCCTTCGAGAAGGAAGGCGCCGACGCCTGGTATGAAGCGGGCGCGGCGCAGCGTTTCCTCGCGCCCGATTATGATCCCAACAATTACGAGAAAATCTCCGACGTGCTCGACGTGTGGTTCGACTCGGGCTCCACCCACGCCTTCGTGCTCGAAGACCCGGTCCACTTCCCCGCGCTCGCCGGAATCAAACGAAAACGCGACGGCGGCCAAGACGAGATCATGTATCTCGAAGGCTCCGACCAGCATCGCGGCTGGTTTCATTCCTCGCTTCTCGAGAGCTGCGGCACGCGCATGCGCGCGCCCTACGACGCCGTATTGACGCATGGCTTCGTGCTCGACGAGAAGGGCCGCAAAATGTCGAAGTCGCTCGGCAATGTCGTCGCGCCGCAAAAGATCATCGCCGACAGCGGCGCCGACATCATGCGCCTGTGGGTCGCGGCCTCCGATTATGCCGACGATCTGCGCGTCGGTCCGGAAATCCTCAAGACCTTCGTCGAACTCTATCGCAAGCTGCGCAACACCATCCGCTGGATGATCGGCGCGCTGGCGCATTATGAGCAAAACGACGACGCGGCGATGGGCAAGGCGGGAGAACTCGAACGTCTCATGCTGCATCGTCTGCATCAGATGGACGAGACGATCCGCGCCGCCTATGCGGCCTATGACTATAAGCGCGTCGTCGCCCTGCTCACCCATTTCATGACGAGCGAACTGTCGGCCTTCTATTTCGACATCCGCAAGGACGCGCTCTATTGCGATCCGCCGTCGAGCGTAAGACGCAAGGCCGCGCTCGCGACGATCGAGCGCATCTTTCGCTGCGTCGCGACATGGCTCGCGCCGATCCTCGTCTTTACCGCGGAGGAGGCGTGGCTCGCGCGTTACGCCGAAGCCGCGTCCGTGCATCTCGAACACTTCCCGCAAATTCCAGCCGCATGGCGCGACGACGCGCTGGCGGCCAAGTGGGAGAAGATTCGCAAAATCCGCTCGGTCGTCACCGGCGCGCTCGAAATCGAGCGCGCGCAAAAGCGCATCGGCTCTTCGCTCGAAGCGGCGCCCATCGTTTACGTCGCGGACGAAGCGTTGCGCGCGGCGCTCGCGGACGTCGATTTCGCCGAAATCTGCATCACGTCGGATGTCCGCATAGAGTCGGGCGAAGGCCCGGCGGATGCGTTCCGCTTGCCCGATGTCGCCGGCGTCGCGGTCGTTCCGCAACGGGCGTCGGGCGTCAAATGCGCGCGCTCCTGGAAATATTTCGATCCCGCGACGGCGGAAGCCGACTATCCCGAGGTGACGCCGCGCGACGCGCAGGCGCTGCGGGAGCTCGCGGCGCTTGGGCGCTGGAGCGGATAGGCGCCTAAGTGAACGTTCTCCTCGCCTTTCTCGTCAATACGATCGCGAATTTCATCATCGGCCTGATGGTGGCGAAATTCCTCGGTCCCGAGGAATTTGGCCGCTTCGCGCTCGCCTTCTCGATCGCCGTCGTCGTGCAGACGGCGCTGTACGACTGGCTGCGCCTTTCCGCCACGCGTTTCTACTCGCAGCGCACGCGCGACAAGGAGCCGGTCGTGCGTTCGACGCTCGACGCCGCCTTCATCGCCGTCACGCTCTTCCTCGCGTTCGCCACCGGGCTTTACGCGCTGATCGGCCCCCCGCTCGATTTCGAGAGCAATCTCATTTTGCTCGCGTTGCTGACCGCGGTCGCCAATGGGCTGTTCGACTATTGCACCGCCTTGGTGCGCGCGCGCTTTCACGATCCCGCCTATGTGCGGCTAATGCTCGCCAAAAACGCTTTGGCGCTCGCCTTCATCGGCGGCGGGGCGTTTTTCTTCCAGTCGGCGGCGGTGGCGCTCGCCGGCGGAGTCGCAAGTCTCTTCGGCACCGTGATCCTGGGCCGCGGCGCGCTGCTCGATCCCGGCGCCGACATTCGCGCCGCCTCGCGCGAGAATGCGCGTCATCTTGCCGCCTATAGCGCGCCCATTGTCACCGCGCATCTCCTCTATCAGGCGATGCCGCTTGCGGCGCGCTCCATCGTCGCGAGCGTTTTCGGCTTCGCCGAGACGGGGCAATTCGCGCTCGCTTACGATCTCGGCTTGCGCGCCGTGCAGGCGCTCGGCTCGGCGCTCGACGTGCTGCTGTTCCAGATCGCCGTGGCGGCGCATGAGCGCCACGGCGCCGACCGCGCCAAGGAGCAGGTCGCGCGCAATATGGGGATCGTCGTCGCCTTTCTGCTGCCGGCCTGCGCCGGCCTATGGTTCGTGATGCCGTCGATCGAAGAACTGATCGTGCCGACGGAATATCGCGGCCCCTTCGGCCATTATCTCGGCCTGCTGCTGCCGGGCCTCTTCGCCATGGGCGTCATTCTCTTTGGCGTCAATCCGGTGTTCCAGATCGACAAGAAGACGACGCCCCTCATCGTCGCGGCGCTCGCCGCCGTGGGTTTCGGCCTCGCGCTGCTCTTTGTTCTGCCTTGGGGCGACGACGCCTCCAATCTCGCGATCGCGCAGGGCGGCGCCTATGTCGCGGCGCTTGTTGCGACGATCTATTTCGCGCTGCGCACGCAGCCCGTCTGGCCGTCCTTCTGGGACATGTTCGCCGCGCTTGTCGCGACGGGCGCGATGTCGATCGCGCTGACGCCCTTGCGCGAGATGACGCCCGGCCTGCTCGCGCTGATCGTCCAGGTCGCGGCGGGCGCGTTGGTCTATGGATGTCTGACCTTCGCCTTCGACATCGCCGGTCTGCGCAGCTTTGGCGTCGTCTGGCTGCGTCGCCGTCTGGCGCGCCAATGACGCGCCCCGCGCCGCTGCGTCATGTGTTAGGCTTGCGATTGATAAGGAGCGCGTCAATGGTGATGCCGATTTATGACGACGCGCCGCTGCGTTATTTGCGGCGGCCGATCGTCAATTGGACGCTGATCGCCCTCAATGTGATCGTCTTCCTCGTCGTCCAAAGCGAGATATTGGGCGATCCGCTCACCATCATTCGCGGTTTCGCCATCATTCCGCGCGTGCTTTTCGGCGAAGCCATGCTCGCCGATTGGGTCGTCGGCCCGCCGCCGGCGGCGACGCTCGCCACGGCGCTGTTCTTTCATTCGTCGCTGCTGCACATCGGCGCCAACATGCTGTTCCTTTACGTCTTCGGCGACAATGTCGAAGACGCGATGGGGTCGTTCCATTACCTGCTGTTTTATCTGTCCTGCGGCATTGCGTCCGGCGTTTTCTATATCTACGCGACGCCGCATTCGATCACGCCGCTCGTGGGCGCCTCGGGCGCGATCTCGGGCGTCTGCGCGGCCTTTCTGCTGCTTTATCCGCGCGCGACGGTGGCCGGAATCTTTCCGCCGCTCTCTCTCGCGCTGGCGCCGGTCTGGTTCGCGTCATTGCTCGCGGGCGCGCCGCGCCTCGCGATTTTCGGATTGCGCGCGCCGCTCTTTTCCTTCGTCGCCTCCGGCTGGGTGTTCATCGGCGCCTGGATCTTGATGCAGCTTCTCAACGCCTTCATGGGCGAGGGCGGCGGCGTCGCCTGGATGGCGCATGTCGGCGGCATTCTGGCCGGGTTGATCCTGACGCCGATTTTCAAACGCAGGAAGCACAGGCTTTTCGACCGCGGCGCGCCAATGCCGCGCGCGTCCGACGCCCCGGAAGCCGAAGACAAGACGCCTTGACCGCTTGGTTTGACTCGGGCGCGCGCCCCCGCTACCAGACCGCGCAACGGTTTCAGCCAAGATTGGGGCGCCCGCGGCGTCCCGCCAAATTGTCTCGCCGAGGGGTGGAAGAGGTCGCACGATGAAGATTCTCGTGCCCGTCAAACGGGTCGTCGATTACAACGTCAAGATCAGGGTCAAGGCGGACGGCTCCGGCGTCGATCTCGCCAATGTCAAAATGTCGATGAATCCCTTCGACGAAATCGCGGTCGAAGAGGCGTTGCGGATCAAAGAAGCCGGCAAGGCTACGGAAGTCGTCGTCGTCTCCATCGGCCCCGCCAAGGCGGACGAAACCTTGCGCACCGGCCTCGCCATGGGCGCCGATCGCGGCATTCTGGTCAAGACCGACGAAACGGTCGAACCCTTGGCGGTGGCGAAAATTCTCGCCAAGATCGTCGCGGAGGAGCAGCCGCAGCTCGTCATTCTCGGCAAGCAGGCGATCGACGACGATTTCAATCAGACCGGCCAGATGCTCGCCGCGCTGCTCGGCTGGGGCCAGGGCACTTTCGCCTCCAAGGTCGCGCTTACCGACAGCTCCGTAGACGTGACGCGCGAGATCGACGGCGGCCTGCAGACCGTGACGCTCAAATTGCCGGCGGTGGTGACGACCGACCTTCGTCTCAACGAGCCGCGTTACGCGTCGCTCCCCAACATCATCAAGGCGAAGAAGAAGGAGGTCGCCGTGAAGGCGCCCGCCGATTACGGCGTCGACATCAGCCCGCGCCTCGAAGTGTTGAAGACCGCCGAGCCGGCGAAGCGCAAGGCCGGCGTCAAGGTCGGCTCCGTCGTCGAACTTGTCGGCAAGCTCAAGGAAGCGGGAGTGCTTTAAAGATGACGATTCTGCTTCTCGCCGAAACCGCCAATGGCGCGCTTGCGCCCGCGACCGCCAAGGCGCTGACCGCCGCCAAGGAGATCGGCGGACCCATCCATATTCTCGTCGCCGGGCCGGGGCTGAAGGGCGCCGCCGATCAAGCCGCCAAGCTCGCGGGCGCCGAGAAGGTCATGCTCGCCGAGGACGCCGCGCTCGATCATGTGCTGGCCGAGTCGGTGGCGGCGCTGATCGTCTCGCTCGCCGGCTCCTATGACGTCATCATCGCGCCCTCGACCTCGGCGACCAAGAATGTGCTGCCGCGCGTCGCCGCGCTTCTCGACGTGATGCAGGTCTCCGACATCATCAAGGTCGTCTCGTCCGACACATTCGAGCGGCCGATCTACGCCGGCAACGCCGTGCAGACCGTGCGCGCGAAGGACGCGAAGAAAGTCGTCACCGTGCGCACGACGGCTTTCGCCGCCGCGCCGGAAGGCGGCTCCGCGCCGGTCGAGACGGTCGGCGCCGCCGCCAATCCCGGCGTCTCCGCCTTCAAGAGCGAGGAGCTGGCGAAGTCCGAGCGGCCCGAGCTGACCTCCGCCCGCGTCATCATTTCGGGGGGCCGCGCGCTCGGCTCGGCCGAGAATTTCCAAAAGGTGCTCGACCCAGTGGCGACGCGGCTCAACGCCGCGATCGGCGCCTCGCGCGCGGCGGTCGACGCGGGCTATGCGCCAAATGACCTTCAGGTCGGCCAGACCGGCAAGGCGGTCGCGCCGGATCTCTATATCGCCGCCGGCATTTCCGGCGCGATCCAGCATCTCGCCGGCATGAAGGATTCGAAGGTGATCGTCGCGATCAATAAGGACGAAGAGGCGCCGATCTTCCAGGTCGCCGACTTTGGCCTCGTCGCCGATCTTTTCGCGGCCTTGCCCGAACTCGACGCCGAGCTGGCGAAAATGGGTCGATAGGCCGCTATTAGGCGCGGCGACGCGTTCAAAAGCGCCGCGCCTTCGCGACCTTTTTTCGATTTTTTCCTTGTTTTCTTTCCAACCTAACGCAGTTTATATTGCACTGCGGCGACGCTCTTCGCAGCGCGGCGCGCCGCTCGCCTGTTCGGCGCTGGCTTGTTGCTGACGGTGGTCGAAAATGGGCTTTGAGATTCGCAAGATCGGCGTCATCGGCGCGGGCCAGATGGGCAAGGGCATCGCCCATGTCTGCGCGCTCGCCGGCTTCGACGTGGCGCTCAATGACGTGTCGCAGGAGCGGATCGACGCCGGCATCGCCGATGTCGGCGCGCAAATGCGCCGCAGCGTCGAGCGCGGCCTGGTCGCCGGCGAGGCGGTCGAACCCGCCCTTGCGCGCATTTCCGCCGCGCCGAAAATGGGCGATTTCGCCGACGCCGACATCGTCATCGAAGCGGCGACCGAGGTCGAGGACGTCAAGCGCAAAATTCTGACCGACCTTGCGCAAGTGGCGAAGCCCGGCGCCATCATCAGCTCCAACACCTCGTCGATTTCGATCACGCGGCTCGCCGCCGTCACCGGCCGGCCGGAGCGCTTCATCGGCATTCACTTCATGAATCCCGTGCCGCGCATGCAGCTTGTCGAGCTCATTCGCGGCATTGCGACCGACGACGTCACTTTCGAGGAGACGAAGGCATTCATCGCCAAGCTCGGCAAGACGATCTCCGTCTCGGAGGATTTTCCCGCCTTCATCGTCAATCGCATCCTGCTGCCGATGATCAATGAGGCGATCTATACGCTTTACGAGGGCGTCGGCTCGGTCGAAGCGATCGACACGGCGATGAAGCTCGGCGCCAATCATCCGATGGGGCCGCTGCAGCTCGCCGATTTCATCGGCCTCGACACATGCCTGTCGGTCATGCAGGTGCTGCATGAGGGCCTGGCCGATTCGAAATATCGCCCCTGCCCGCTGCTGGTGAAATATGTCGAAGCCGGCTGGCTCGGCAAGAAGACGCAGCGCGGCTTTTACGACTATCGCAGCGGCACGCCGGTGCCGACGCGGTAAGAACGCCGCGTCGCGGCGCCGCTCCCGCCGGCGCCGCAATACGTCTATGTTCTAGCGCGCTTTCCGATCGGACGGAATCGTCCGATCGAAAAGAAATCGCGCCAAATCAATATGCTGGAGCAAGTTCTGATCGAAAAAGTCTGTCAACTTTTTCGGAACTTGCTCTAATGGCCGTCGGGGCTCGCGCCGCGCGCCGCCTCGAAGAGGAACCAGGTCCGCTTCTCGGTCTCATCGACATAGTTTTCGAGCAGACTCGCCGTCGCGATGTCCTCATTGTCCTCGCACAGCTTGTGCGCGCCGCGCATGGCTTCGGCCATGGCCTTGTTGTCTTCGAGCAATTCGCACAGCATGTCGTACGGCGCGACGAACTCCTCGTCGTTGTCCTTTATCCGCGCGAGCTTGGCGATGTGGCCGATCGAGCGAAGCGTCGGTTGACCGAGCTTGCGCACCCGCTCAGCGAGCGGGTCGACGGTGGCGTAAATCTGCGTCGCCTGTTCGTCGAGCAGCAGATGATAGTCGCGGAAATGCGGGCCGCTCATATGCCAGTGGAAATTCTTTGTCTTGAGATAGAGCGCCAGAGCGTCGGCGACGAGCTTGTTGATTTCGGCGGCGATTTTTAGCGTCGACTGTTTTTGAAGGTCTGTCGGCGTTTCCAGCGCGGAACGTTGGGTGTCGGGACTCTTCGGCGTGCTTGTTTTCAACATCTGCGGCCTCCTTCGGTCACGCTTCCAGGCTCGAGCTCGGGGGAGCTGCTCATTAGCTAGATCGCGCGCGGCGCGCGGCCAGATCAAAAATAGGGCAGACGCGGCGCGGCTCGCCTAGCGCGCTTTCCGATCAGACGGAATCGTCTGATCGATAAGAAATCGCGCCAAATTAATAAGCTGGAGCAAGTTCTGATCGAAAAAGTCTGTCAACTTTTTCGGAACTTGCTCTAGCGGATTTCAGCGCGCGCGCGGCGGCGAGCGGGTTGGCGCAAAGGCCGATAAGTCCGGCCGCCGCGCCTTTGTGAGCGCCAGCGCCTGCTCGTGGCGCCATTTGGCGATCTTCGCGTGATCGCCGGAGAGAAGTATTTCCGGTATCTCCCGCCCTTCGAATTCGCGCGGGCGCGTGTAATGCGGATATTCGAGAAGGCCGGATTCGAAGCTTTCCTCGACGCCCGAGGCTTCTTCGCCCATCACGCCCGGCAGCAGCCGCACGCAGGCGTCGATCAAGGCGAGCGCGGCGATCTCGCCGCCCGAAAGCACATAATCGCCGATCGAAATTTCTTCGAGATTGCGCGCGGCGACGATGCGCTCGTCGACGCCTTCGAAACGTGCGCAAAGAATGACCGCGCCCGGACCCTGCGCGAGTTCGCGCACGCGCGATTGCGTCAGCGGTCGTCCCCGCGGGCTCATCAGCAGGCGCGGGCGGGGATCGTCAACGGGCGCGGCCGCGTCGATGGCGGCGGCGAGCACGTCGGCGCGCATCACCATGCCCGGCCCGCCGCCGGCGGGCGTGTCGTCGACGGCGCGATGGCGCCCAAGCCCGTGCTCGCGAAGCTGCTTCGCCTCCAGCGCCCAGACGCCGCGCGTCAGAGCGTCGCCGGCGAGCGACAAGCCCAGGGGCCCTGGAAACATTTCGGGAAAAAGGGTCAGGACCGTCGCGCGCCACATGCGGCGGTTATGGCACGGCGCGCCGAATAGCCGCTAGTCCGCCCCGTCGTCGTCGACTTCAGTCGGCGGCTCGATGACGACGCGCCCGCCAGGAAGGTCAACCACGGGAACGACCGCCTTGGTGAAGGGAAACATCAGCGTCTCCCCTCCCGCCGGCCGGCGCCACTTCCAAAATATCGCCCGCGCCGAAATTGCGCAGAGCGACGACATGGCCGAGAAGAGCGCCCGCGCGCGTCTCGGCGCGAAGCCCGACAAGATCGGCGAGATAGAATTCATCCTCTTCGGGCGGCGGGAGTTTTTCGCGCGGCAAATAGAGTTCGACCCCATTCAGCGCCTCGGCGCCGGCGCGGTCTGTGACGCCCGCAACGCGCGCGACCAGCATGTCCTTGCCCTGCGGGCGCGTTGAGAGCAGCGTGAACTGGCGCGCGCCGCTCTTATCCGTGAGCGGAGCGTAGGAGATGATCGCCTGCGGCTCGGCGGTGAAGCTTTGCAGCCGCACTTCGCCGCGCACGCCATGCGCCGCGCCGAAGCGCCCGAGGAGGACAAGGTTCTTTTCTTTAGCGCGCTCCGTCATTCGATTTCCTCATCCTGAGGAGCGAGCGCAGCTCGCGTCTCGAAGGACGAGGAAATCGCACAGGGCGCCTTCGCCCTCGCGCTTCGAGACGGCTCCTCGCCAAGTCGCGCTTGGGCGACTTGGCATTCGGGATGTCGATCTCGGATATTTTCGAGATCGATGGCCTCCTCAGCATGAGGGCGATTGCGAGTCTCGCGCATCCTCGCCCTTAGGCGGCCGGCGCTTCCGCGGCGGCGGCTCCGGCGGCCTCGGCCGCCGCAGCGGCGCGCTCCTGCGCCTTTTTCTTCGGCTGCGCCTTCTGCGGATTATTGCGCGCCTCGCGCTTGCCGACCCCGACGCTCTCCAGCAGGCGCGCGACGCGGTCGGTCGGCAACGCGCCCTTGGCGATCCAGGCCTGCGCCTTCTCCACGTCGAGCGTCAGCCGATCGGCGGCGTCCTTGGCCTTGAGCGGATCGAAATAGCCGATCTTCTCGATGTAGCGGCCGTCGCGGGGCGAGCGCGAATCCGCGATGACGACGCGATAGAAGGGGCGCTTCTTGGCGCCGCCGCGGGCGAGACGAATTTTGAGCGACATGTTTCATTTCCTATGTTGTTGGCGCCTTGGCGATAGGCGGTGGGCAACCCGACCGCCGACCGCCCTATTTCTTTTTTCCGAACGGATTGAGTCCGCCCAGCATTCCTGATCCGAGTCCCGGAAGGCTCGGCTTCTTGGCGAGAAGATCGAGGGGCGGCGCCGAGGGAAGGCCGCCGCCGGGTCCCGCCGCCGGCGGACCGCCCAGCTTCTCCTGAAGCTTTGCCAGATCCTCCGGCGAGGGCGCTTGCATGCCGGGCCCAAGACCCATCATTTGCGCCGCCTTGCCCATCAGCCCGCCGCGTTTGCCGCCGCCGAAGGACTTCATCAGATCGGCCATCTGCCGATGCTGCTTGAGGAGCTTGTTGACGTCCTCGACCCTGGCGCCGGCGCCGGCGGCGATGCGCTTCTTGCGCGAGGCCTTGAGCAGGTCGGGATTGCGCCGCTCCTTCGGCGTCATGGAGAGAATGATGGCGCGCTGGCGCTTGACCATTCTGTCGTCGAATCCCGAAGAGGCGATCTGATCCTTCATTTTGGCGACGCCGGGGAGCAGCCCCATGATGCCGCCCAGCCCGCCGATCTTTTCGACCTGGGCCAGCTGATCGCAAAGGTCCTGCAGATCGAACTTGCCCTTGGCCATGCGCTCGGCGGCCTTGCGGGCCTGTTCGGCGTCGATGGCCGCGGCGGCCTTCTCGACCAGCGCGACGATGTCGCCCATGCCGAGAATGCGGTTGGCGATGCGCGTCGGCGAAAATTCGTCGAGCGCGTCCATCTTTTCGCCGACGCCGATGAGCTTGATCGGCTTGCCGGTGACATAACGCATGGACAGCGCCGCGCCGCCGCGGCCGTCGCCGTCCATACGCGTCAATACAATGCCGGTGAGGCCGACCCGCTCGTCGAAATTCTTGGCGAGATTGACCGCGTCCTGACCGGTCAGCGCGTCGGCGACGAGCAGGATTTCATGCGGCTTCGCGGCGGATCTGATGTCCGCCATCTCCTGCATCAGCGGTTCGTCGATATGCGTACGTCCGGCGGTGTCGAGCAGCACCACGTCATAGCCCTGCAGCCGCGCCGCCTCCATCGCGCGCTTGGTGATCTGGATCGGCGTCTGTCCGGCGACGATCGGCAGCGTGTCGACCTCGACCTGCCGGCCGAGCACGGCGAGCTGCTCCTGGGCCGCCGGCCGCTTCACGTCGAGCGAGGCCATCAGCGCGCGCTTGCCGTGGCGCTCCTTGAGCCGCTTGGCGATCTTGGCCGTGGTCGTGGTTTTGCCGGCGCCCTGCAGGCCGACCATCATGATGGCGACCGGCGGCGTCGCGGCGAGATCGATCGGCTGCGCGTCCTGGCCGAGCGTCTCGATCAGCACGTCATTGACGATCTTGACGACCATCTGGCCGGGCGAGACCGATTTGATGACGCCGGCGCCGACGGCGCGGTCGCGCACCTTGTCGGTGAAGGAGCGCACCACGTCGAGCGCGACGTCGGCCTCGAGCAGCGCGCGGCGGATTTCGCGCAGCGCCTCATTGACGTCGGCCTCGGAGAGCGCGCCGCGCCTTGTGAGCTTGTCGAAAATGCCGGAGAGCTTGTCGGAAAGGCTCTCGAACATGGTTTTCTCCTAAAGAGCGTTTCGGCGCTCCAAAGCAAAACGCGCCCGGGGGCGCATCGCGCTGCCGGGCGTTGGCCTTCCGTCTCTCCTGGGCGGATCGGCTTGTGTCGGGTTCTCTTTCGAGATTTGCGGGATTTCTAAGCGCGTCTAACGCTGGAGTCAACGCCCGCGCGTTTTGGCGCTATCATTCTGGGCATTCTCGCCAGGCGCGCCAATCGCCATGACCTTCGACGAATTTCATGCTTCGCTCGCCGGGCTGCAAGCGCCTACGTCGCCGCCCCTGCGCGCGCTCTGGCTGGACGCGAAGGGCGATTGGGACGGCGCGCATAAATGCGTCGACCAGCTTTCCGATCCCGACAGCATGTGGGTCCACGCCTATCTCCATCGCAAGGAAGGCGATCTTTCGAACGCCGGCTACTGGTATCGGCGCGCCGGGCGGGAGCCGCATAAGGGCGCGCTTGAAGCGGAATGGCGCGAGATCGCGGCGGCGTTGCTGACGAAAGGGGCGCCATGAGCGCCGACCTTTCCGCGCGAGAATTGCTGCGCAGCAAATTCGGCTTTGCGGACTTCCTGCCCGGACAGGCGGAAATCGTCGAGGCCGTGCTCGCCGGGCGCGACGTTATCGCCGTCATGCCGACCGGCTCGGGCAAATCGCTGCTTTATCAGCTCCCCGCCGCAGCCGGCCCCGGCCTTGTCGTCGTCTGTTCGCCGCTCATCGCGCTGATGCGCGACCAGCTTCGCGCCCTCGCCGATAAGGGCGTCGCCGCCGTCGCGCTCCATTCCATGCAGGACGACGAAGAAGCCGCCGCCGCCATCGACGCCCTCGCGTCGGGCCGGGCGAGGCTGCTCTACGCCGCGCCCGAGCGTTTGGCCCAGGAGGGAACGCAGCAATTGCTGCGCAAAAACCGCGTCAGGCTTTTTGCGGTCGACGAGGCCCATTGCGTCTCGCATTGGGGCCATGAGTTTCGCCCCGACTATCGGGCGCTCGGCGAGATCGCGCGAAAACTCGGCGCGCCGCCCGTGCTCGCGGTCACGGCGACGGCAAGCCCGCGCACCCGTGAGGATATCGCCCGCACGCTTTTCGTCCGGCCGCCGCAGATTTTCCAGCGCTCATTCGCGCGGCCGAATTTGTCGCTCAATTTCGCGCGCAAGCGCCCGGGCCTGCGCCAGATCGTCGATTTCGCCAAAAGGGCCGGCAAGGAAAGCGGCGTCGTCTATTGCAATTCGCGCAGCAGGACGGATGCGCTGGCGCGCGATCTCGCCCGGCTCGGCCTCGACGCGCTGCCCTATCACGCCGGGCTCGACGCCTATACGCGCGCCGCCCATCAGGACGCCTTCTTCGCGCGCGAGGGCGTCGTCATGGTCGCGACCATCGCCTTCGGCATGGGCGTCGACAAGCCCAATGTGCGCTTCATCGTCCATGCCGATCTGCCGACTTCGGTCGAGGGCTATTATCAGGAGATCGGCCGCGCCGGACGCGACGGGGCGCCGGCGCGGGCGTTGACCCTTTTTTCTCCGGGCGAATTGGCGCTGCGCTGGCGCGCGCCGGACGGTGCGGCGCTGGATGAAGCGGCGGCCGCCGAATATGCGCGTCGCACGGCGATGGCGCGGCTCGCCGCCGCGCCCGGCTGCCGTTTCCAGCGGCTTCTCGCGCAATTTGGCGAAACGAGCGCGCCTTGCGGAAAATGCGACCATTGCCGCGGCGGACCCTTGGCCTGGCCGCGTCGCCTCGATGCGCTGATCCTCGGCTGGCGCGCGGCGCTCGAAAGCCGGTTCGCGCATCTCGTCCATGACGACGGCGCCGGGACGGAGCCGGAGGCCGCCGCGCTCGCCGAAGAAGCCGCTGCGCCTTTTGAGCCGGCGGAGATTCCCTTGACGATCGAACAGGCGCGGCTGCTGCGCGCTCTGGAGGCGGAGCGCCGTGCGATCGCCAAACGGCGGGGCGTCGCGCCGCGCGCCGTCGCGGACGAAGCGGCGCTGCGGGCGCTGGCCCGCGCGCGGCCCGAAAACCTCGACGATCCGCTGCTGCGCGAGATCGAGGATGCGCCGGCGCTGCTGCGCGTCATTTGCGCAGTGCGATAGGGTTTCGTCCGGCGCCGCAACGCGGTAGGTAGGGCTCCCTTCAATCGTCCCGCATGGCTCCATGTCCGCCGACGCCGCTTCGCCGCACAACCCCACTGAATTGCGGCAGGTCATGGTCGGGCTTGGCCTCGCCATGCTGCTCTCGGCGCTCGATCAGACGATCGTCGTCACCGCGCTGCCGACCATCGCCGCGGAGCTTGGCGACGCGCAGGACCTTCCCTGGATCGTCACCGCCTATCTCGTCGCCGCGACGGTGGTGACGCCGCTCTACGGCAAATTCGCCGATGTATACGGCCGCCGCGTCGTCATTCTCGTCGGCGTCGCGACTTTCATTCTCGGCTCGGTCGCCTGCGCGCTTGCGCCGAGCATGAGCGCGCTGGCCCTCGCCCGCGTCGTGCAGGGTCTGGGCGGCGGAGGATTGATCTCGCTCGGCCAAACCATCGTCGCCGATCTCGTGAGTCCGCGCGAGCGTGGGCGGTATCAATCCTATTTCGCCGTCGTCTTCATCACTTCCAGCATCGCCGGTCCGGCGCTCGGCGGCTTTTTCGCGCAATATTGGCACTGGTCGCTGATTTTCTGGATCAATCTGCCGCTCGGCCTCGCGGCCTTCGTCATCGTCAACGCGAGGCTCAGGCGGCTGCCGGAGCGCCGCCATCCGCATCGCGTCGATTATCTCGGCGCGGCGCTGCTCGATCATGGCCTCGGGCCTGCTCGTGCTGGCGCTCGGCTGGGGCGGCGTGCGCTTTCCATGGCGCTCCGCGCCGATCATCGGCCTCATCGCCGCTTCGATCCTGTTCTGGGCGTTCTTCGCCTGGCGCACGGCGCGCGCCGCGGAGCCGCTGATTCCCATGCGCATCTTGAGACTTGGCATCGTTCGCGACGCAATTCTGGCGAGCTCGGCGGGAATTGGCGGTTTCGTCGGGCTCTCCGTCGTCATGCCGATCTATTACGAAGCCTGCGTCGGCATGAGCGCGCGCGATTCCGGCCTGACGCTTATTCCTGTGATGGTCGGCACGGTCGCCGGCGCGACGCTCTCCGGCCGGCTGATGGCGCATCTCAAGCATTACAAGCTCGTCCCGCTCATCGCGCTGGGCGTCGCGACGCTCGCCGCCTTCGCCGCAGCCGCCATGATGGGCGGCGCGGCGGGCCGCTCGCTTCTCGCGCTCAACGCGCTGCTCACCATTGTCACTTTCGGCGTCGGCGCCATGCTGCCGGTCGCGACCGTCTCCGTGCAGAACGCCGTCGACGCGCGCGATCTCGGCACGGCGACGGCGGCGATGCAGTTTTTCCGCCAGCTCGGCGCCGCCGCGATCGTCGCGCTCTTCGCCGCCTTGGCGCTCGGCGGCGGACGAGCCGAATTATTGGAGGAACTGAAGCCTGAGGCCGACGGCGAGGCCTTGGCGGCGAGCTTTCGCCTTGTTTTCATCGCGCTTGGCGTTTGCGTCGGCTTGTCCTTCGCCTTCCTGGCGCGGATGGAGCAGCGGCCGCTGCGCGGCGAGCGGCGCGCGCCTTGAGGGCGATGTCTCTAAATCTATTCTATTGTGCCAATGGCATGGAATTTTCTAGAAAGAGTCCAGCTTAACTCCTCCGCAAGGAACGCTCGATGGCTTCGCTCGACAGTTTCAACGCCTGCAAAGAACTCGTCGTCGGAGATCGGACTTATCATTACTTTTCGCTCAAGGCGGCGGAGGAGAACGGCCTCGCGGGCGTTTCGCGCCTGCCCTATTCGCTCAAAGTCGTTCTCGAGAATTTGCTGCGCAATGAAGACGGGCGGTCGGTCACCAAGGAGACGATCGAGACATTCGCCAAATGGCTCGTCGAGAAAGGCAGGACCGAGCGAGAAATCGTGTTCCGTCCGGCGCGCGTGCTGATGCAGGACTTCACCGGCGTGCCGGCGGTCGTCGATCTTGCGGCGATGCGCGACGCCGTCGTCGCGCTCGGCGGGACCGCGCAAAAGATCAATCCGCTCGTGCCGGTCGATCTCGTCATCGACCATTCGGTGATCGTCGACGAATTCGGCACGCCGCGCGCCTTCGCGCATAATGTCGAACTGGAATATCAGCGCAATGGCGAGCGCTATCGATTCTTGAAATGGGGCCAATCGGCCTTCGATAATTTCCGCGTCGTGCCGCCCGGCACCGGCATCTGCCATCAGGTCAATCTCGAATATTTGGCGCAGACCGTCTGGACGCGCCGCGAACGTCTGCAAGGCAAGACGGTCGAGATGGCCTTTCCCGACACGGTCGTCGGCACGGATTCGCACACCACCATGATCAACGGCCTCGCCGTTCTGGGCTGGGGCGTCGGCGGCATCGAGGCGGAAGCCGCGATGCTCGGCCAGCCCCTGTCGATGCTGGCGCCGGAAGTGATTGGCTTCAAGCTCACCGGCGCGCCGAAAGAGGGCGTGACGGCGACGGATCTCGTGCTGACCGTGACGCAAATGCTCCGTAAGAAGGGCGTCGTCGGAAAATTCGTCGAATTCTACGGCGACGGCCTCAATCATATGACGCTCGCCGATCGCGCCACGATCGCCAATATGGCGCCGGAATATGGCGCGACCTGCGGCTTTTTCCCGATCGACAAGGAGACGCTCGCCTATCTCCACACATCGGGACGCACGGACGACCGCATCGCGCTGATCGAATCCTATGCGCGCGCGCAGGGAATGATGCGTGACGCCGACGCGCCGGATCCCGAATTCACCGACACGCTGGGGCTCGATCTTGGCGATGTGACGCCTTCGCTCGCGGGGCCCAAGCGTCCCGAAGGCCGCGTCCCGCTCGGCGACGTTGGCGCCGCTTTCTCAAGCGCGCTCGCAAGCGAATATAAGAAAGAGGGCGGGGTCGGGCCGCGCCACAAGGTCGAGGGCGAGACCTATGATCTTGGCCATGGCGACGTGGTGATCGCCGCGATCACTTCCTGCACCAACACCTCGAACCCGAGCGTCTTGATTGGCGCGGCGCTGCTCGCGCGCAACGCGCTGGCGCGCGGCCTCAAGGTCAAACCCTGGGTGAAGACGTCGCTTGCGCCGGGCAGCCAGGTCGTCGCGCAATATCTCGCGAAATCCGGATTGCAAAAGTCGCTCGACGAATTGGGCTTCAATCTCGTGGGCTTTGGCTGCACGACCTGCATCGGCAATTCCGGTCCCTTGCCGGCGGCGGTTTCGAAGACGATCAACGCGCATGATCTCGTCGCGGCCTCGGTGCTCTCGGGCAATCGCAATTTCGAGGGGCGGGTGAATCCCGACGTGCAAGCGAATTACCTCGGATCGCCGCCGCTCGTCGTCGCCTATGCGCTCGCCGGCACTGTGGCGATCGATCTCACGAGCGAGCCGCTCGGCCATGACAGCGCCGGCGCGCCGGTCTATCTGCGCGACATCTGGCCGGCGAACGAGGAGATCGCCGCCTTCATCCGCGATCATGTGACGCGCAATCTTTTCCGCGAGACATATGAGAATGTTTTCGCCGGAGACGCGCATTGGCGCGCGGTGGAGGCGCCAGGCGGCGAAACCTACGGCTGGGACGACCATTCGACCTATGTGCGCAATCCGCCTTATTTCGTTGGTCTGAAACACGAGCCCAAGCCGGTCGAGGACATCGTCGGCGCGCGCGTCCTCGCGCTCTTTGGCGACAAGATCACCACCGACCATATTTCGCCGGCGGGATCGATCAAGGCGGCGTCGCCCGCTGGCAAATGGCTGCTCGACCATGGCGTCGCGCAAGCCGACTTCAATCAATACGGCACGCGGCGCGGCAATCATGAAGTGATGATGCGCGGCACCTTCGCCAATATCCGCATCAAGAACCACATGATGAAGGACGCCGAGGGCGTTGTTCCCGAAGGCGGTCTGACGAAATATTATCCGGGCGGCGAGACCATGTCGATTTACGACGCGGCGATGCGCTATGGGCGCGAAGGCGCGCCGCTCGTCGTTTTCGCCGGCGCTGAATATGGCAATGGCTCGTCGCGCGACTGGGCGGCGAAAGGCGCCGCGCTTCTCGGCGTGCGCGCCGTCATCGCGCAAGAGTTTCGAGCGCATCCATCGCTCCAATCTCGTCGGCATGGGCGTGCTGCCGCTGACCTTCGCGGAGGGGACGGGCTGGGAGACGCTTGGACTTACAGGAGAGGAGCGCGTCACCATCCACGGTCTGCGCGAGGGCCTCGCGCCGCGCCAGACGCTGGTCGCCTCTATCGCCTTCGCCGATGGCTCCACAAAGACCGCGCCGCTGCTCGCGCGCATCGATACGCTCGATGAATTAGAATACTTCAAAAACGGGGGCATTCTTCCCTATGTGTTGCGACAACTCGCCCCTTGAGTCCCTCGCAAAAAACGATTGACTCGACCAGTTTCCTCCGACAGCGTTAAAGCGCTTTGCGTTGAATCCCGGGCCGTTGCGGTTGGTGACGGCGGATTGCGGCGCGGGCGAAAAACAAAAAAAGAAACTCACGACGCGAAGAAGAGGAAATCAAAAGATGAGCAAATACGCCCTTGTGACGGCCGCCGCTTTGTTTGCGGCAATGATCGCGCCGTCATTCGCATTCGACGGAGTCGCCGGTTTGCGCGCGCCAAGCCAGGTGACGCGCATCAGCTGCGACACGCGTCAGGAAGACGAGCAAGCGGTTTGCGCCAGCAAGTGCGAAGACGCGTTCCTTAAGGATCAGATGAGCTTCACCGCCAACATGGATAACGTCAAAGCTGCAAAGAAGGCTTGCGACGAGAAGTGCGGCTGCCCGCAGAATACGAAAAAATGATCGGATAGCGCTTTAGGCGCTACGTTATTGATAGGGCGCGCGAGCGATCGTGCGCCCTACAAATTTTGAGGACGGAGGCGTCAACGCGCAATGGCGCTGACGCCGGTCGCCGACGCGTCGCGAAGTCGACGCCGCCCCCCGAACATCGGAGGCTCCCTTGCGCGCTTTAGGAGCGCAAGGCGCCGGAATCACGCGGAATTCTGCCGTTCGACCGGGCCGACTAGACGGTGGCTCAGGACGACGCGCCGCCGACGCGCGATTGACTCAAGCGGCGACATAGGACATCGTCCGGCCCGCTTGTCGCGTTCTGTGATGCCGTTACTGTTGAAGGCGGGAGGGGGTTCAGGCGCAAGCGTAATCGAGACGCCCAGCTTGGGCTACCTGAAGGAAACGACCAAATGAAGAAATTCGCCATTGTGACGGCGGCGCTCCTTGTCGTCGGCATGATCAGCCCGGCTTTCGCGGATTGCGACATCCGTAAAGCGGACGAAGACAAGCAGGCCAAATGCGCGGAAAAATGCGATGACGATTTCATCTCCCGCAAGATGAATTACGGCGCCAATCAGGCTGAAGTTGCAGCCAATAAGAAGGCCTGCGACGTGGCTTGCGGCTGTCCCCAGAACACCAAGTAACCAATCAATAGAGAAAAACGCCGCGCCTTCCGTCTGCGAAGGCCGGTCGAGACTGGGCGCGCAAATCCTGCGCGCCCATTTTTTTGGAGCGTCATTCGGGCGTATAGACATTGCCGTCGGGGCCCTTCCAACCGCGCCCCGCCTCGTAGAAGCGATACTCTTCGTCGAAGGCCGCCGTCGCGCCGGGCGCGACATATTGCTTGCCCTTGGGATCGGCGCTGCGCGGCGCCGTCACATAATGATTGCTGGGCGAGCAGCCTTCGGGAAATTTTCCGGCGTCGTCGGGCTTGCACTCGAGATTGGCGCCTTCGGGAAACTCGACCCGGGCGTTGAAGAAAATCTCATAGCCTTTTTCGCCGGTCGCATGCATCTCCAGGCGCTCGGCCATCGTCTGCTTGAATTCGACGATCTTGAAAGGCTTGTCGAAGCGTTGCTTCAACAGATTCTCGAAGATCTGCTTGGCGTGCGCTTCGGTCGGATCGCAGCCGCCGAACACGCAAAAGGCCCGCGCCGGGCTGGCCGCGAGCGGCGTCGCCGCCAGCGCCAGAGCGAATAGTTTGGTGAAAGCGCCTCGCATGGTTTCCCCTCATCCTTGGATATTGTTTAAGCCGCCGCGCGGCAGGCGCGCATTTCGTTTGCGCTCTTATAGCATTTCTGCTTGCGCGGGAGCAGGGCTGGCGCAGAAATGCGGCCGCTTGAGCGTCGGCGCGGCTAGCGGCCGTCGGGCGTCATGGGTTCGCCCCATAGATCCTTGACCTGCTCGAAGTGGACGGCGGGATCATAACTATTGCCGTCGACACCGAGCGACGCCGTCGACAGGCGTCCGATCGCCGCGAGCACGGCGTAAGACGCGACGACGCGGTCGCGCTGCGCGAGGATGAGGCCGATGCGCGCGTTGAGCAGCTCCTGCTGCGCATTGAGAATGTCGAGCGTCGTCCGTTGGCCCGCCTTCGCTTCCTCGCGAACGCCATAGAGCGCGCGCTCGGCCGCGGCGATCTGCGTTTGCGCCGACGCGATCTGCGTCTTCGCCGCCTGCAGCGCGCCCCAATTGGCGCGCACCAGCGCCAGAACCTCGGCGCGCGCCACATCGGCGTCGAGCCGGCGTTGCCCGGCGGTTTCCTTGGCCTGCCGCACGCGCGAGGAAGTGACGCCGCCCTCGTAAATCGGCACGTTGAGACGCCCGCCGACCATCGCCCCGATGTTGCGGTTGCCGATCCCGGCTGTGTCCGTCTGAGTGAAAATATCGCCGATGACGGACAGTTTCGGCATGAAGTCGGACTCGATCACCTTGATGTCGAGATCGGCCGAGTCGGCGTCGTGCAGCGCGGCGAGGATGACGGGATGTTCGCTCTGCGCGACGCGCTCCGCCTCTTCGCGCGATTTCGGCAGCAGCTTGTCGATCGGCGCGCCGGGGGCGAGCTTTGCGGGCTCGACGCCGATCGTCTGGCGATAGGCCCCGACGCTGGCGTCGAGCGCGGCGCGCGCGACGCTGGCGAGCGATTTGCCGCCGGCGAGCCTTGCTTCCGCCTGGGCGATGTCGGTGAGCGTAATCTGTCCGTAGAGATAGCGTTCGCGGGTCTGACGCAATTGCTCGCTTAGGACGGCGATGTTGTTCTCCTGCAATTTGAGCGCCGCGGTGTCGCGCAGCACATTCATATAGGCCGACACGGCGTCGAACAGCACGCGCTGCTCGACGAGGCGCAGTCGTTCGCGTCCCGCGAAGACGCCCGACTCCGCTGCGCGCGTCTCATTTTTCGTCTTGAAGCCGTCGAAAATCGGCTGCTCCACCGTGAAAGTCGCGGCGCGGGGAACGCTGCCGCCGTTCATAATGCTCTTGGTGTTGGCCGTGTATGTCGGATCGTTGAGATCGACGTCGCGTTGTTTGGTGACGCCCCGGTTGCGCTGCAGGCCAATATAGGCGTCGGCTGAAACGCGCGGCCGCATGCCGGCTTGCGCCTGCGGCACGGTTTCGTCGATCGCGCGCAGCTGCGCCCTGCTGGCGTTGAGAACCGGACTGACTCCATAGGCGCGGCGCATTGCGCCCATGAGCGTTTCAGCGCGCGCCGTCCCCGCGCTCGCAAGGGCGCAGACCAAAACCAAGGCGACGCCGCGCGCGCTCACGTCCTAGCCTCCGCCTCGTTCCGCCGCCGTCGCCGAACGGGGATCGCTGAACAGCGCGTAAAGCGCCGGCAGCACCACGAGCGTGAGAAGCGTGGCGCTGATGAGGCCGCCGATGACCACTGTCGCGATCGGCCTTTGCACTTCCGCGCCGGTGCTGGTCGCGAGCGCCATGGGCAGGAAGCCGAGCGACGCGACGAGCGCCGTCATCGCCACTGGACGCAGCCGCGTCATCGCGCCTTCGAAGATCGCTTGGCGCTCGGGCACGCCGCTCATGATGAGCTGATGAATATAGGTGCGCATGACGAGGCCGTTGAGCACGGCGACGCCCGACAATGCGATGAAGCCGACCGCAGCGGAAATCGACATCGGCATGCCGCGCAACCACAGCGCGGCGACCCCGCCGGAAAGCGCCAAAGGCACGGCGGTGAAGACGATCAGCGCGTCGCGCGTCGAACCAAGCGCGGAAAAAAGCAGCAGGAAGATCATGAAGAAGCACACCGGCACGACCACCATGAGTCGCGCTCGCGCCGCCTCGAGATTTTCGAACTGCCCGCCCCAGGCGATCCAATAGCCCGCCGGCAGCGTCACTTTCGCCGCAATTTTCTTTTGCGCCTCATCCACCACCGAGGCGATGTCGCGCCCGCGCACATTGGCGCTGACGACGACGCGGCGATTGCCGTTCTCGCGAGAAATCTGGTTCTGACCGTCGACAATGGAGAATTTCGCCACCTGCTTGAGCGGCACGACCGGCGTATTGCCCGATGCGGGGTCCGCGGGCAGCGCCACGGGAATGGCCTCCAACGCTTGGGCGTCCTCGCGCAAATTGTCCTGCAGGCGCACGACGATGGGAAAACGGCGATCGCCCTCGAACACGACGCCGGCCCTTTGGCCGCCGATGGCCGCGCCGATCACATCCTGGACCGAAGCGACGCTGAGCCCAAGTCGCGCGATCGCTCGCTTGTCGACGGCGATGTCGAGCAGCGGCAGGCCGACGACCTGCTCCACCTTGACGTCCGTTGCGCCTTTTACGGAATTGAGGACGCCGGCGATTTGATTGGCGGCCTTCAACATCACGTCGAAATTCTCGCCGAATACTTTCACGGCGATGTCGCCGCGCACGCCCGCCAGCAATTCGTTGAACCGCAATTGGATTGGTTGGGTGAACTCGTAGGCGTTGCCCGGCAGTTGGGCAAGCCGCGTCTTCAGTTTCTCGACGAGCGCCGCTTTCGGCAGGCTGGGGTTGGGCCACTGATCCTGCGGCTTCAGCATGACGAAAGTGTCGGTCAGATTGGGCGGCATCGGATCGGTGGCGATCTCGGCCGTGCCGGTCTTGGAGAAGACGTAGTCGACCTCGGGAAAAGTGCGCAGAGCGCTCTCGATCTCGAATTGCATCGCCTGCGCCTGGGTCAGCGACGCGCTCGGAATGCGGTTCGCCTGCATGGCGATGTTCTTTTCGTCGAGCGTCGGAATAAACTCCTGACCCAAGGTCATGAACAGGATCGCCGCGGCGGCGAAGACCGCGACGCCGAAGGCGATCGTCGGGACAGGCGCGGCCATCGCTCGTTTCAGGACGGGTTCGTAGAAGCGCTTGAGCGCGTCCACGATGGCGTTGTCCGATTCGCGCACGGTCCCGGAAACGAAGATCGCGATCGCTGCGGGAAAAAAAGTCAGCGACAGGACGAATTCCGAGGCAAGCGCCATAATGACGGTGATCGCCATCGGGTGAAACATCTTGCCCTCGACACCCGAGAAGGTGAGGATCGGCACGTAAACAAGAATGATGATCGCCTGGCCGTAAACGGTCGGGCGGCGCATTTCGACAGCGGAATTGACGATCGTTTCATGCCTTTCGTCGGCGGTCAGTCGGCGCCCGAGCGCCTTCTGACGTTCGGCGAGGCGGCGCAGGCTGTTTTCCGCGACGATGATCGCGCCGTCGGCGATGAGGCCGAAGTCAAGCGCGCCGAGGCTCATCAGATTGGCGCTGATTTTTCCGACATACATGCCGGTGGCGAGCAAGAGCATCGTCAGTGGGATGACCAGCGCGGTGACGAGCGCCGCGCGGAAATTGTTCAGCATCGCAAAAAGCACGAGGATGACTAGCGCCGCGCCCTCGATGAGATTCTTGGCGATGGTCTTGATCGTCGCATCGACGAGCAACGTGCGATTCAAAATCGTGTGCGCCTCGATCCCCGGCGGCAACACCTTGCGGATTTGCTGCATCTTGGCGTCGACCGCCGCCGACACTTCCCGGCTGTTGGCGCCGATCAGCATCAATGCGGTGCCGATCACCACCTCCTCGCCATTCATGCTGGCGCTGCCGGTGCGCAATTCGCGGCCGACGCCGACCTCCGCGATGTCCTCGACCCGCACTGGCACGCCGCTTCGCGTCGACACGACGACCTTGGCGATGTCTTCGATCGACTCGAGTCTTCCCGAACTGCGCACGACGAGGCCCTCGCCGTTGCGTTCGACATATCCGGCGCCGCGGCTGATGTTGTTGCGCGCGATCACGCCGGCGAGATCGGCGAAGGAGAGGCCCAGCGCGAAGATTTTCGCAGGATCGGGCTGGACGTGATATTCCTTGACGTAGCCGCCCAAGGAATCGACGCCGGCGACCCCGGGCACGGTGCGCAGCTGCGGCTTGATGATCCAGTCCTGCACCGTGCGCAGATAGGCCGTCGTTTCGAGAACGTTCCGAAGCCGTTGCCCTTCGGGAGTCAGATAATCGCCGTTGCTCTGCCAGCCCGGCTTGCCGTCCGGCGCCGGCTCGTCGCCGCCTCTCGGAGCGTAGCCGACCGACCACATGTAAATCTCGGACAGACCGGTCGCGACCGGTCCCATATGAGAATCGACGCCGGGCGGGAAAGCGTCCTTGGCGCGCGTGAGGCGTTCGGCGACTTGCTGGCGCGCAAAATAGACGTCGACCTTGTCGCCGAACACCGCCGTCACCTGCGCGAAGCCATTGCGCGACAAAGAGCGGGTGTATTCGAGCCCAGGAATGCCGGCGATGGCGTTTTCGATCGGATAGGTGACCTGCTTTTCCATCTCGAAGGCGGAAAGCGCGGGCCCATAGGCGTTGATCTGCACCTGATTATTGGTGATGTCCGGCACTGCGTCGATCGGCAGATGGATGAGCGACCACATGCCGACGCCGGCGGCGAGCGCCGTCAGCAGCACGATCAGCCAGCGGTTATGGACCGAAAAGGCGATGAGATTTTTGATCATGGGCGGCGCCCACGGCGGCCGGCGATCGGCGATCGACGATCGGCGCGCGGCCAAACTCCTGCCGTCCCATCCTGCAAATGCCGCGCGCCGATGCGCATCACTCCTCCGGAATGCTGAGCTTGCCGAGCTCCGCCTTGAGCAGGAAGGCGTTGGAGACGGCGATCGTCTCGCCCGGCTCGAGCCCCGAAACGACCTCCACGGCCTCTTCGTCGCCGCGTCCGAGATCGACCGCGCGCTTCGCAAAACCGTTCGCCGTACGAACGAAGACGATGGGCTTGCCGTCGACGATCATCGTCGCCGAGCGCGGAACTTTGATCTTCACCGGCGTCTCCTTGAGGGTGATTTCGGCCTCGAGCAGGCTGCCGGGACGCAGCGCGAAATCGGGATTGGCGAACCTTGCAAGGACATGCCCCGAGCGCGTCTCGCGGGTGATCATCGCGTTGACATAAGTGATCTTGCCCTCGAAACCGCGCCCTTCGGCGTTTTGAAGCCGCACGTCCTGTCCCTCGCGCAACAGGCCGAGATCGGCGGGGGGCACCGCCAGTTCGACTTCCACGACGGAAAGGTCGGAGATCACGTAAAGCTCTTTCGCCTGACCTTCTCCGCCAACGGGCTGACCGATGCTGACGAGGCGCTCGATGACGCGGCCGGCGATGGGCGAGCGGATATCCTTGCGGCGCAGGGCGGAGATCGGCTGCGAGGACAGGGCGGCGATCTCCTGCTCGCTCATGTCGAGCGCGGCGAGTTTTTGTCGCGCGAGATCGAGCCGCAGCTTCGCCTCCGTGAAGACCGTCTTCGCTTTCAAGAAAAGCTGCTCGGCGGTGATCTTCTTCTCGAACAGCCCCTTTTCGCGCTGGTAAAGGGCGTTCTGCAGATCGTAGTTCACGGAAGCCGCGAGATATTCGCTCTTGGCTTCGGCCACCTCGCGCGAATCGATGATGGCGACGATTTCGCCGCGCGCCACGTCGTCGCCGAGCCGCTTGCGCAACTCCTCGACGACGCCCGCGACTTTCGCCGCCACGCGGGCGATCCGGTCGGGGTCGGGCTTGACGGCGGCGGGCGCGGTGATGCGGCGCGTAATGACGCCGGGACCGACCGTCGCCGTCTCGATCTTCGCCGCTTCGATTTGATCGGGAGCGAGCTTGATCTCGGCGTCGCCGCCGGCGGCCTTGCTTTTGTCTTCGTCCTGCGAGGCGGGCGCGAAGCGACCGCGCAGGACGCCGAAAAGCGAAGGCGCCGCAGCCCCGGCCGCAAGGCTCGCGACGATGGCGAGAATGAGAACGGACCTGTTGCGGGTCATTGTCGGCCGAATGGGCTCCGTGACGAGCGGTCAGGAAGGCCTACCACCGGCGCGCCGCTCGAGCCATCGGCAGGCGTGGCGAAAATGGGGATAAACGCGCGGCCGCCGTTGATTTGCCTCTTAAAGCACTCGTTGGCGCGGGTCCATGCGCGTCGACAGCCCGACGCTGCGGCAATGTCCGTCGGTTGCGCCAAAAGAAAAGCCCGGCCGCGCGGGCCGGGCTTACCAAGCCGGGAAGGCCATCGGCGTCCATTCCACGCCGCCGCCGGCCGTCCAGCCGGTAGCCGCCGTATCATAGCTGGTGCTGCCCGTGACGAACAGGCCAGCATGTTGGTGGTTACGTGTAGCTAAAGAGCTTGTTCACGCCGCCGTTTTGGGCAGGCGAAAGCGCTTTTGCAGGCAGGCGTGACAATTCGGCAACAGCTAAGAAAGTCTCAATATTCGATGTTGCGCAACAATATTATGACTCGCCCCGTTCCTTGCGCAGCCGCTCCCAGTAGTCGAGACGCTTGCCGATCTCGCGCTCGAAGCCGCGTTCGAGCGGCCGGTAGAGCTTCTGGCGCTTCAACGAATCCGGCCAGTAGTTCTGGCCCGAAAAGGCCTCCGGCGAGTCATGGTCATATTCATAGCCTTCGCCATAGCCTTCCTCGCGCATCATTTTCGTCGGCGCGTTGAGAATGATCTTGGGCGGCATGAGCGAGCCCTTCTCCTCGGCGAGGCGCTGCGCCCTCTTGTAGGCGATATAGGCGGCGTTGGATTTTGGCGCGGTGGCGACATAGATCACGGCCTGCGCGAGCGCCAATTCGCCCTCGGGCGAACCCAGAAAATCATAGGCGTCCTTGGCGGCGTTGGCGACGACGAGCGCCTGCGGATCGGCAAGGCCGATATCCTCGACCGCCATGCGCACGATGCGCCGCGCGAGAAACAGCGGATCTTCGCCCGCAATAAGCATGCGCGCGAGATAATAGAGCGCCGCGTCGGGGTCGGAGCCGCGCACGCATTTATGCAGCGCGCTGATGAGATTGTAGTGGCCTTCCTGCGCCTTGTCGTAGATCGGCGCGCGACGCTGCACGACCTCGACGAGGCCGGCGCGGTCGAATGTCTCGCCCGGTTTCGCCGCGCGCCAGATTTCCTCCGCGAGGGTCAGCGCCGCGCGTCCATCGCCGTCGGCCATGCCGAGAAGCGCCGCGCGCGCGTCCGCATCGAGCGGCAGCGGCTTGCCCTCGGCCGTTTCCGCACGATCGAGCAGCTTTTCGAGCGCTGTTTCGTCCAGCGCCTTGAAGGTCATCACCCGCGCCCGCGACAGCAGCGCGGCGTTGAGTTCGAAGGACGGATTTTCCGTCGTCGCGCCGATCAGCGTCACCGTGCCGTCCTCCATCACCGGCAGGAAGGAATCCTGCTGGGCGCGGTTGAAACGGTGAATCTCGTCGACGAAGAGCAGCGTGCCCTGGCCCGCGGCGCGGCGGGCGCGCGCCGCCTCGAAAACCTTCTTGAGATCGGCGACGCCGGAGAAGATCGCCGAAATCTGCACGAAGGCAAGATTGGTTTCATGCGCGAGCAGCCGCGCGACGGTGGTCTTGCCGGTGCCGGGCGGCCCCCAGAAAATCAGCGAGCCGAGCGAACCGGCGCGAACGAGACGCGTCAGCGCGCCGTCGGGACCAAGCAGATGGTCCTGGCCTGCGACTTCGTCGAGGCGCGTCGGCCGCAGCCGGTCGGCGAGCGGGCGCGGCGCGTCCTCCTCCAGCTTCGCGGCTTGAAAGAGATCCGGCATGAACGGTGATTACCACCAAGAGCGTTCCGCGACCGCATGGAATCATGCGGCTTGGAAGAAATCGAGCAAAGCGCGTTCGCCGACTTTTTCGAGAAGCTGATCTAGCGGAGCCGTTAACTAACGATTAACCTCGCCGCAAGTATTACGATTCGGTGAATGAATTTAGCCAAGAGCCCACCTCGTTAAGCTTCACGCGTACAGGCGTCGACCTCAACCATGCAAGAATGGACCGCCGCACATGCGCACAATCGCTTTTGTCACGCAGAAGGGCGGCGCCGGAAAAAGCACGCTCGCCAGCAGCGTCGCCGTCGCCGCGCGCCAAGCTGGAGAACGCGTCTTCATCATCGATCTCGATCCGCTGCAGACTCTGGTCAAATGGTCGAAGGCGCGCGGCTCAGCCGACATCGCCGTCGAACACATTCCCCCAGCCAAGCTCGGCAAGGCGCTGGCCGCGCTCGCGGCGAAGGGCGTGACGCTCGCCGTCATCGACGCCCCCGGCCAGGACAGCGAACATCTCGCCGCCGCGGTGCGCGCCGCTGATCTGTGCGTGATTCCCGCCCGGCCCAACGCCTTCGATCTTTGGGCTTCGGAAGCGACGCGCGCGCAGGTGAAGAACAAGGGCAAGGACTACGCCTTCCTCCTGAACCAATGCCCGCCGTCGCAGCAGAGCGCGCGCGTCGAACTCGGCGCCAAGGCGCTGCAGGCGATGGGCGGATTGCTCGCGCCGCTCGTTTCGGCGCGCGTCGATTATCAGGAGGCGGCTCGGCTCGGCCAGGGCGTCGGCGAATATAATCCCGACGGCGTCGCGGCGGATGAAATGCGCGAGCTTTGGGGTTCGATCAAGCGCCGCCTGAAGAAGGCGCAGGCCAAGGCCGAAAAGCCCGCGGAAAAGGCGCCCGCGGCGAAGCCCGCAAGGCCGGTCCGGAAAGCGGCCTGAGAGAGCGAGCGATTAAAGCAAAAACCGCGCGGGTCCCGCGCGGTTTTTTGTTTTTGGCGCATCCTCCTATCCCCAAAGCGCTTCGCGCTCTTGGGAACCCCGCGCTAGGCGATCTCGACGATGCGCGCGCTATGGTGGATGACCTCGGCCTTGTCGCCGACCGATTTGCCCAATAACGCCTTCGCCAGCGGCGCGACATAGGGGATGAGCCCCTTGGCGGGATCGGCTTCGTCCTCGCCCACGAGCCGGAAGCCGCGGCGCTCGCCGTCGTCAAGTTCGACGACGACGCGATGGCCAAAGCGCACATGCGAATGATCGGCGATCGGCCGGATGACCTCGGCGCTGGCGCGCCGCGCCGTCCAGTAACGCAGATCGCGCTGCGCGAGCGCGAGCGCGTGATTGTCCTCGCTCGCCGTCGCCCGCTCGATTTCCCTGTGAAGGCGCATCAACTCCGTTTCGATCTGTTCGAGGCCCTCGGGCGTCACGAGATTGCGATGCGGGCTGATCGGCCGGTCGGGCAGATCCTCGCGGGGATTGTCGTCGTCCTGTTCTTTGGTGAAAGCCGAACTCATGCGTTCCAACCTTTGTTCGCCGCCGTTAAGCGGCGAGAGGGCCTCACAAAAATAATCGGCCCAAGCGGGCCGTTCCGCGGCATTAGAGCCGAGACGCGCGCGCTTGTCGAGAACGCCCCGCGACAATGCGACAATTCGCTCTTTTGTCGAGCGCAATCCCCAAACCGCCCGCGTTTTTTGGGATCGCGCTTAAAGGCCAAGTTCGGAGAGGCCGGGGTGGTCGGCCGGACGCGGGCCTTGCGGCCAATGATATTTGCGCTCGTTCTCGGCGATCGGCAGATCGTTGATGCTGGCGATGCGCAGCCGCATCAGGCCGGCGTCGTCGAACTCCCAATTCTCATTGCCATAGGCGCGATACCAATTGCCCGAGTCGTCGCGGAACTCATAGGCGAAGCGCACCGCGATGCGGTTATCGCGAAAAGCCCAGATTTCCTTGATGAGGCGATAGTCGAGCTCGCGGCGCCATTTGCGGGCGAGGAAGGCGACGATCTCATCGCGCCCGGTCAGGAATTCGGCGCGATTGCGCCAGCGACTGTCGACAGTATAGGCGAGCGACACGCGCTCGGGATCGCGCGTGTTCCAGGCGTCCTCGGCCAAGCGCGCCTTTTGCGTCGCGGTTTCGAGCGTAAAGGGCGGCAGCGGGGGTCTCGACACGGCGGGTCTCCTACGTGACCTAAGGCGATCCTATCAGTCCGCGCCGCCGGCCGGAAACCGCAGTCCCATGTCGATGACGACGCGCCCGCGGATTTTTCCCGTCACGATCGATTTGGCGCGCTCCAGCGCCTGATCGAAGGGAATGATCTCGCTCATCGCGTCGATCGCATCCGCCTCGAGGTCTCGAGCGATCCGCGCCCAGGCGGCGCGGCGCAGATCGATGCGCGGACGAACGCTTTCGACGCCCAGAAGCGAAACGCCGCGCAGGATGAAAGGCGCGACGCTCGCCGGCAGCTCCATCCCGCCGACATTGCCGCAGGCGGCGATCGCGCCGTCGAAGCGCGTCTGCGCGAGAATATTGGCGAGCGTCACGCCGCCGACCGTATCGACGCCGGCGGCGAAGCGCTGCGTCTGCAACGGCTTTCCGGGCGCGGCGAATTCTTCGCGGGCGAGGATTTCCGCCGCGCCGAGGCGCTTGAGATAATCGGCTTCCCCAGGACGGCCGGTGACGGCGGCGACGCGCCAGCCGGCCCTGGCCAAGAGCGCCACGGCGAAGGACCCGACGCCGCCGGAAGCGCCCGTCACCACGGCTGCGCCGTCGCGCGGCTTCACGCCATGGCGCTCCAGCGCGAGCACGCAGAACATTGCGGTCAGTCCGGCGGCGCCGACGGCCGTGGCGCGCGCGGGCGTGAGCGTGGCCGGCAGTTTTGCGAGCCAGTCGCCAAAGAGGCGCGCGCGCTGCGCGAAGCCGCCGTAATGCGACTCTCCAAGACCGCAGCCGGAGCCGACGACAAGATCGCCCGGCGCGAAGCCGGGATGAGCCGAGCGCGTCACGCGGCCAGCAAGATCGACGCCGGGAATCATCGGAAAACGACGCACCACCGGACCCCTGCCGGAGACCGCGAGACCGTCTTTGTAATTGATCGCGGAAAAGAGCACGTCGAGATCGACGTCGCCGTCCATCAGATCGGCGTCGCGCATGACGACATAGGCGGCCCGATAGCCCTTGTCGTCTTTGTCGATCCGAACGGCTTTGAAGTCGGTCACTCTGGCTCCTCGGCCCGCCGCGCGGGAAAGGGCGGCGGCGCGGCGCTTCTAGCCGAGAACAACAGTCAAAAAAAGGAAAAACATTTGCGGCTTCGGGCGCAAAGCCCGAAAAAGCCAATGGATCAACTATTCAGAACTCCGTTGAGGCAATTACTGACTAATATTTCTTGATGCAATCGCAATATTCTGATATTTATCCTTAAGTAACGCCGGATTGATAATTCTATGCAGGGGAAGCATTGAAATGGGGGGCGTTTCGCCGCGGCGTCTTTCGCGCAAAGACGGATCGGTCTTTCCATCTCAGAGAAAGTGGTGAGCAATCCTATGAACGCAACCAACAACATTGAACTGGCGGCCGACATCGTATCCGCCTATGTCAGCAATAATTCCGTGCCCGCCTCAGATCTCCCCTCATTGATCAGCGAGGTGTATAACGCCTTGCTGCGCGTCGGCTCGAGCGTCGCCGCCGCGCCGGCCGAACCGCCGAAGCCCGCGATCGCCGTCAAGCGCTCGGTGACGAACGACTTCATCATCTGCCTCGAGGACGGGAAGAAGTTCAAATCGCTCAAGCGGCATTTGCGCACGCAATACGGTCTTTCCCCTGAGGATTATCGGGAGAAATGGGGCCTGCCCGCCGATTATCCGATGGTCGCGCCCAATTACGCCAAGGCGCGCTCCAATCTCGCCAAGCAAATGGGGCTTGGCCAGCAGCGCCGCCGGCGCGGGAAGTAAAGCGCAAGATCGCCGCCGCGCAGGCTTTTCAGCGAGTCTCCAATGCGAAAAGGCCCGCCGCTCATTTAAAGCGGCGGGCCTTTCATTTGGGTCGCGAGGCGCGAAGGGCTCAGGTTTCTTCGTCGCTTTCCAAGTCGCCGTCGATCAAGCCCGCGACGTCGTCGTCCTCGCCCTCTTCCTCCTCGAGGAAAGTGTCGTCGTCGGCGTCGGCCTCGATCTCGACGTCGTCCTCGACGTCGATCGATTCGGGCGCATTCTCCGTCTCCTCGACCTCTTCGAGCGACACCGTGTCGGGATTTTCCTTCTCGACTTCGGCCTCCTCCTCCTGCTCGACGCGTCCCGCCGCGCGCGACAGCGCGGCGACGTGATAAATCACGCCGCATTTGGGGCAGGCGATGGGGTCCTTGTTCAGATCATAGAACTTCGTCCCGCAGGACTGGCATTGGCGTTTGGCGCCGAGTTCGGGTTTGGCCACGGTCGGTTGATCCTCGAAAAGAAGCAGCGTGGGAACGCCCGCCTAAAGGAAAGACTGTCGGGCGCTCCGGTTAGTGGGGTCCCGCGTCGCTGTCAAATGGGAAATGCGGCGGTCGCGGCGCATCCGCCCCCATTGCCAATCCGCTTGCGGATTGGCATAGGAAATCAGGCGTGCGGGTGTAGCTCAATGGTAGAGCAGCAGCCTTCCAAGCTGAATACGAGGGTTCGATTCCCTTCACCCGCTCCAGCCGTCGCCTAAAATTTTAGGCGCGCCGCATCCGGCGCGACGCCCCGCCGCCTGCCTTATTTCATTTCATCGGTCAGGAAGCTGTGATCGGGCCAACACTTGCGCTCTTCGAGCGTCAGCGGCGCCGACGCGCCCGCCGACATGAGCCAGGCGGGAACCTTTTCGATTCGCGCCCAGTAATTGGTCGGCAGGACCTTGCCGTCGACCTTGCGCCAGCTCGTCAGCATATTGCAGTCGCTGATCGCATAGGGGCCGCGAAAGGCTTGCTGGAGCTCCAGCATCGGCGTCGCGAAGGACAGGATGACGATGACGCCGATGATCGTGGCGAAGGGCCCGTTGTCGCGGGGCGTCAGCACGGCGACGCGCGAAAAGGCGAAAGCCAGCAAGAAGAGCGAGGGGATCGAGACGCGCATCGCAAAGTCGTTGTAGATGCCGATGCTATAGACCGGTATGACCGCCAATAGGGCGAAGGCCAGCAGGAGGAGACGGCGATCGGGCGCCTCGACCTTCTTCCATGCATAGGCGACGATCGCGACCTGCGGGACCTCGATTAAAAGGAATGTCGCCCAGCGCAGCGCGAACCCCTCGCGCATAGCCAAGAATTCATGCGGCACTTCGCCGGCGTCCAGCGTCAGATAAAGCGCGATCGGGACAAGGCAAAGCCCCGCGCCCGCCGCCATGAGATTGCGCGGCGCGAAAATGGCGCGCGGAAGCGACGCCAGGGCGAACATCGCCAGGAAGGGCGCCGCGCCCATCATGGCGAGCGGCGACCATAGCGCCATCGCCGCGAAGGAGACGAGCAGCGCCGCGAGATCGACTTCGCCGCGAACATACAGCAGCGCCAATGTCGCGAACCACCAACCAGGCGCCATATGGTTCGGCACCCAGAAAAGCTGCGTGACGTGACTCGAATATTGCAGGCGGATGGTCGAGTAATATTCGGCCCACCACTCGATGTGGGCGAAGGGCTTGAAAGGCTGGTTGTTCAACAGCTCAATCGCCTCCGCAATCAGGATCGGCAAGACGTCCAAGCCGCTGAAGGCGAAGAAGAGGATCAGCATCGGCGTCTTGCGCACCTTGGCGAGAAGCGCGACGAAATAGGCGATGGCGCCGACGAGAAAGGCGTTTTGAGTCAGCAGCGCCATATGCGCGGCATAGAGGCCGAAAGCGCGGCCGATGAGCGCCGGAATCATATACATGCCGAGCGGCGCGCGCAGCAGATAGTCCTGGTTCTCATATCGATAAAGAACAGTGAAGCCGTTCTTGACGAGATCGGCGAGCACGGCGTCGCGTATCAGCCAATCCACCGTCGTATAGAAGAAATGACCTTCGCCGCCGAGCATGCATAGCGCCGCGCCGAATGCGAGACATCCAGCGTAGGTCGCAAGATCGACCGGCGCATTGAGAAGAGCGCCCATACGCGGCGCGCGCCACAACAGGGCGCCGATGGCCGCGCAGCCGATTAGAACGAGCGCCGCCGGAGCGGGCCGCAGCGCGGTCGCGAAAATCGCGTTGGGCAGCAGGAAGACGAAAGCGACCGCGAAGAGCAGATGGAAATTCGCGACGCGCGCCCGCGCTTCGACATGCGTCGCGCGTGCGAAATTTCCCGCCTCGATGGCCGGTTGCGCCTCCAGCGTGACTTTCATCTCCCTACGCCCCTTCACACTTTTCCGCGTTCTAAAAGTTGATCCGCTCGCGCTCGAAGACGACCGGCTTTCGCCTCACCTGCGAATAGATCGCAAGGATATATTCGGCGAGCACGCCGATGGCGAAAAGCTGCACGCCGCCAAAGAAGAAGAGGGCGGTGATGATCGTCATCACGCCAGGCGGGGCGACCGTGCGATAGAAGATGACGCCGACCACCAGGTTGAAGAAGGCGTATGCGAGCGCCAGGGCCGAGATGGCGAATCCGACGAACAAGATCAGCCGCAACGGCGCCAGCGTGTTGGTGATAAGCCCGTTCATGCCCTGATCGACAAGCATGCGCATCGAATTCTTGGAGATCCCGCGCCTGCGCTCGACCCATCTGTAGGGAACGCCGACCGATTTGTAGCCGCATTCGAAGGTCATCATCCGCATGAAAGGATAGGCGTCCTCGATATGGCGCATGGCCTCGACGACCTTGCGGTCGACAAGCTGAAAATCGCCGACGCCGCGCGGCAACGAAAGTTCGGAGAGCGATGTGAGCATGCGGTAATAGAGATTGCGCAGCGCCCGCATCGTGGCGTTTTCTTCGCGAATTTTGCGGATGCCATAGACGATTTCGGCGCCGTCCTTCCACAATTTCACGAATTGCGGGATCAGCTCCGGCGGATCCTGCATGTCGGCCGGAAAAAACAACAGAACCGCATCGCCCGTCGACGCCATCACGCCATTGTAGTTCGAGCGCATCGGGCCGAAATTGCGCGCATTGACGATGATCTTGACGTCCTTGTCCTGCGCCGCGATCTCGCGCAGGATTTGCACCGTCCGATCGTTCGAGGCGTTGTCGCAGAAGACGTGCTCGCGGCGATAGTCCTTGAGCTCGTTCTCGAACAGCGTCTTGATCGCCGCATAGCATTCGCGGATGTTCGCCTCTTCATTATAGCAGGGCGTGACGATGGAGATGGTCTTCATGGCGCGACTCCGGACTTGCGCGGCCGGAAGACGAGGTCGCGATTGAGCACATAGGACAGGATCGCGAGGAGCGGCAGCAGGCAGGCCTGCGCCGCGGCGGGCGGGACGCGCAGCGCCTCCATCGCCGCAAGCGCGGCGGCGTTCAAGACGAAGAGCAGCGCATAGATCGCGATAAAGCGCGTCAGGAGGGGTTTGTCCGCGCTGTGGAAGACGAAGGCGCCGATGGAGCGGAAATTGAACAGCACCCCTGCAACAGTTGAAATCAGCGCCGACAGGATCGCGTGCCCTGTAAGCGTCAGCGCCGCGAAGAATACGCCATAGCCGAAAAGCGTATTGACGACGCCGACGAGAAGGAAGCGCGTGAAGCGGTGGCGCGCGGCCAGCGCCGCGACGCCTTGAAGCGCCGTGGCGGCGCTTCTTGACGGCAATCTGAAAGCGGGAAAACTCATGCCGCTTTCCGCCTTTGCGAATAGGCGGCGACCGTCTCCGCAAAACCTTCCTTGAGATCGGTTTCCGGCGCCCAGCCGGTCACGGCGCGGATGCGGTCGATCTTCGCCTCAAGATGCATAACTTGGTCGGGCCGGTAGGGCGCGCGCCCGAACTGCGGTTCGACGCCCGGCGCAACCAGATCGCGCAACAGCAGGACCGCGTCGCGCAACCGCATCGGCGCGCCGGATGCGACGTTGAACGCGCCTTTCGCCTCCGCAGATTCGAGCAGCGAAACAAAGCCGCGCGCGGCGTCGCGCACATGGGTGAATTCCCAAATCTGCTCGCATTTCGTCAGTTCAAGCGGCTCGCTTACCGCAAAGGCGCGCATGAGCGATGGGACCAGCCAAGGGCCGTCCTGCCCGGGTCCATAAAGCGAAAAGACGCGACCCCAGGCGGCGCGCACGCCCTCCATGCGGGCGAGGGCCATAAAGGCGCCGGCGGTTGCAAGTTTCGCGACGCCGTAGAGCGTCTCCGGCGTCGTCGGATCGTCTTCGCCGACGGCGCTCGCTCGCGCGCCATATTCGGCTTGCGACCCCACGCCGATGAGAATGCGCGCGCCGCAATTGATCGCCGCCTGCGCCAGCGCGGCCGAAGCGACGATATTGTCGAGCTGGCCGAGATCGTTGCGTTCGGCGCCCGTCACGCCGCGCCATGCGCAGTGAATGAGCGCGTCGGGCCGGAAGCGGGCGAGCGCTTCATGACAGGAGTCAGAGCCGAAAAGATCGCCGTAATAGACCGCAGCCTGCGGGGCGAGCGCGGCGAGACGCGCGGCGCCCGACTCATTGCGCGCCAGCGCGCCACATTCGTGCCCGCCTTCGATCAGCGCGCGCGCGATATTCGCGCCCAGAAAGCCCGTCGCGCCGGTCACGAAGACTCTCATGCCGGCCGCTCCCTACACCGCCGCTTTCAGCGCCGGACGGCAGAAATCATCGATCACGGCGAGCGCGTAGTCGATGTGATCCTGCGTCAATTCCGGATAGACGCCGATCCAGAACGTGCGGTCGACAACGACATCGGCGTTCGTCAAGGCGCCGCTGACGCGGAATTTGCGGCCCTTCATGTAGGGCTGGCGCACGAGATTGCCGCCAAAGAGCAGCCTTGTGCCGATTTTGCGCGCATTGAGATGGATGACGAGTTCGTCGCGCGTGAAGGGCGCGTCTTCGCGCAGCGTCACGGGGAAGCCGAACCAGGAAGGCTGCGTTCCCTTCGTCGCCTCGGGCAGGATGAAATAATGTTCGAGACGTTTCAGACCCGCTTTCAGCGCATCGAAATTAGCGTTGCGCGCGGCGATGAAGAATTCGAGATGATCGAGCTGCGCGAGGCCGACAGCGGCCTGCATGTCGGTGATCTTCAGATTGAAGCCCAAATGCGAATAGACATATTTGTGGTCATAGCCCTTGGGCAGATCGCCGAGACGCCAGCCGAAGCGCTTGTTGCAGCTATTGTCCTTGCCGGGCTCGCAATAGCAGTCGCGGCCCCAGTCACGGAACGACTCCATCGCCTTGGCGATATGATTGTGGCTGGTGAAGACAGCGCCGCCCTCGCCCATGGTGATGTGATGGGCGGGGTAGAAGGAAAGCGTTCCGATGTCGCCGAAGGTTCCGACATGCTTGCCCTCGACCGTGGCCCCGAGCGCGTCGCAGCAGTCTTCGATCAACCAGAGATTATGCCTGTCGCAAAGCGCCTTGACCGCGCGCACGTCGAAAGGATTGCCGAGCGTATGGGCAACCATGATTGCTTTGGTCTTGGGCGTGATCGCGGCCTCGATCGCGTCGACGTCGACGTTGTAGGTCGGAATATCGACGTCGACGAAGACCGGAACCATGCCCCAGAGCAGGATCGGATTGACGGTCGTCGGAAATCCCGTGGCGCAGGTAATGACTTCATCGCCCGGCTGCAGCGCGCGATTGCGCAGCATAGGCGACGTCAGCGCCGAGAAGGCGACGAGATTGGCCGAGGAGCCGGAATTGACGGTGAGCGCCCTCTTCGCGCCGACATAGGCCGCAAGGCGTTCTTCGAATTGCGCGTTGAAACGCCCGGTCGTCAGCCAGAAGTCGAGCGCCGAATCGACGAGCGCCTGCATGTCGCGGCCGTCGTAAACGCGGCCCGAAACCGGAACCGGAGACTGGCCCGGCGCGAATTGCTTCGGCGGATGCGCGACCCGGTGGTATTCGCCCACGAGGTCGAGAATGCGCTCGCGCAATTCGTCAGCCTGCGACATAGAGTCTTTCGTCATGGTCGATGTCCTTGGCGACGTCTTGCGTAAAGGGCGAGGTGAGGCGCACGCGCTGGCCCAGATAGCGGTCGACCTGCTTCAGCGTCATCTCCAGCATGTCGTTCTTCTCGGCGAAGGCGCGATACCATTGCGCCGTCCATTGCGTCGTCTGCTCGAAATCGAGCAGCGGCGTCCATTGAAGCGTCTCGCGCGCTTTCGCCGTGTCGAGACGCAGCAGTCGCGCTTCATGCGGATGATCCGCGCCGTCGCGCTCCCACTGCGCTTCGAGTCCCCAGGCGGCGATGAATTGCGTCAGGAGCTTTTCGACGCTTTGTTCGCTTGCGGGGCCGGGGCCGAAATTGAAGCCGCCCTCAAAATCGCTTCGCCTTTCCGGCGGCGCGGTCATCGCCTTTTCGATGAGCATGAGATAGCCGGAAAGCGGCTCCAGCACATGTTGCCAGGGCCGCACGGCTTTCGGGTTGCGCACCTGCAAGGGGCGACCGGCGAGAAAAGCGCGAACCGCGTCGGGCAGGATGCGGTCGGGCGCGAAATCGCCGCCGCCAATGACATTTCCGGCGCGCGCCGAAAGAATGCGCACCTGTTGCGAAACGCCGAAAAAGCTATCGCGATAGGCGCCGGCGACGAGTTCGGCGCAGGCCTTGCTGTTGGAATAGGGGTCATGGCCGCCGAGCGGGTCCGTCTCGCGATAACCCCACATCCAGTCGCGATTCTCATAGCATTTGTCGGTGGTGACGATGAGCGCGAGGCGCACGCTGCCGACGCTGCGCGCCGCCTCCAACACATTCACCGTGCCCATGACATTGGTCGCGTAAGTGCCGACAGGATCGGCGTAGGCCGCGCGCACCAAGGGCTGCGCCGCCATATGGACGACGATCTCTGGCGAGACGGCGGCCATGGCGTCGCGCAAATGATCGAGGTCGCGCACGTCGCCGCGCATGTCGTCGATGAATTCGCCAACGCCGGCGAGCGTGAAGAGATTGGGCGTCGTCGGCGGCTCAAGGGCGTAGCCCGTCGCGCGCGCGTTGAGGCGCGAGAGCATCAGGGCGAGCCACGAGCCCTTGAAGCCCGTGTGGCCGGTGACGAAGACGCGTTTGCCGAGCCAGAATGCGGACGAGATCACCAGATTTTCCACTTCGCTTGGCCAGAGTTCCACTGTTCTTCGAGGAACAGCTTGTCGCGCAGATTATCCATCGGCCGCCAGAAGCCGTTGTGCTGAAAGGCGCGCAATTCGTCGTGTTCGGCGAGCCAATTGACCGGCCCGTGCTCCCACACGGTCGAATCGTCCTCGATGAGTTCGCCGACCTTCGGCGAAAGAAGGAAGAAGCCGCCATTGACGTAGGCGCTTTCGGCGACGGGCTTTTCGGCGAAGGTCGTGACCTTGTCGCCCTGCAGCGTCATGGCGCCGAAGCGCATCTCGGGGCGCACGGCGGCGACCGTCGCCATCTTTCCATGCGCGCGATGGAAGGCGAGTTCGGCGGTCAGATCAATATCGGCGACGCCGTCGCCATAGGTGAGCGCGAAGACGTCGTCTTTGGCGACATAATCGATGACGCGTTTCACGCGCCCGCCGGTCTGCGTCATGTCGCCCGTGTCGACGAGCGTCACGCGCCATGGTTCGGCGGTTTCGCGATGCACCTCCATCTCGCGCGTGCGCATGTCGAAGGTGACGTCGGACATATGCAGGAAATAATTGGAGAAGAACTCCTTGATGAAATAGCCTTTGTATCCCAGGCACAGCACGAATTCATTGAAGCCGTGCGCCGAATAGATTTTCATGATGTGCCACAGGATCGGTCGGCCGCCGATCTCCACCATGGGCTTGGGGCGCACCGATGTCTCCTCCGCGAGACGCGTGCCAAGGCCGCCGGTCAACACCACGACTTTCATGTTTGGTCTTCGACCCGCTTTGGCGCCGAAAGGGGACTTCGACGGTGCTTATGAGCGCGTCGCGACGGATGACGGCGGCGTCTCGCTCTCTTCGCCGCACTATGCCGGTCAGGAGTTAATGCTTGGCTTATCGGTTTCGTTGGCGAGGTCACACGGATAAAGAAACGCTGCGATGATGTGACGGTGGCGCGAGAAGCGCGCCGAGTGGAATAAGTCAATCGAACGGAACGCAGTAAGCGCGCGTGGAATCTCCTTCTCGATCTCGGCGTGCGTTTCGCAGATCGGATTAACTATGCGCCATCTCCGCGACGGACTCCCGTCGCGATTCACAGAAGGCGGCCGCGCCCGTCAGACGGCGCTTTGGACGCCGCGCGCCGTGCCAGAGAGGAACGCCCCGTTAACGACGCCGCGCGTTTGGCGGCAGCCGAGCCCTACGGGAGCGGGCGCGATGCGAAAGGCGTTTGTCGGAGACTCGCGCTTTCCCGCGCGAACGCATCGCCAACATGCGACGATCAGCGATTCGTGCCCGCTGCGTTCTCGGTTGATCCCAAAGCTTAACGGCAGGGTCGAATCTCGGCCGTTGACAGGGAGGGCGTTTGGAGTCCGCGACAGCTTTCCGGCGCGGCGGCTCCGAAAGCGCGACGAGCAGCGCCAAATCCCAAATTATGGTGTTTCAACCCGCGTCCATCCCCATATGTTGTTGGAACAGAGCGTGACTCGTTGCGAGTCAGCGATTCGGGCGCGATTCGTTCCCAGACTGTTCAGAAGGTAAAGTCGCGCGGCGCGCTAAGTTTCGATATGAAACGACGGCGCGCTGCGGCGCGCTCTCAGGCAGCAAAGAAAAAATGACAATCGCGCCGTCTCCTTCGGCGAGCCGCCCCGCTCCCCGCGCCAAGCATTCGGACAAGGGCGTCGCGGCGGTGCTCGGCCCGACCAACACGGGCAAGACCCATCACGCCATCGAGCGGATGCTGTCCTTTCCTTCCGGCCTCATCGGCCTGCCGCTGCGCCTGCTTGCGCGCGAAGTCTATGGCCGGGTCGCCCAGCGCGTCGGGGCGGAGAATGTCGCGCTCATCACCGGCGAGGAGAAGATAAAGCCCCGCGCGCCCGCCTATTGGGTCTCGACGGTCGAAGCCATGCCGCGCGATGTCGACGCGGATTTTGTCGCCATCGACGAAATCCAGCTCGCCGCCGATCTCGACCGTGGCCATATTTTCACCGATCGCCTGCTGCGCTGGCGCGGCCGGCAGGAGACGCTTCTCATCGGCGCCGCGACCATGGCGCCGCTGATCGCCGAAATGTTTCCCGGCGCGCCGATCTTTTCTCGCCCGCGCCTGTCGAAACTCGCCTTCGCCGGCGACAAGAAAATCTCGCGCCTGCCGCCGCGCACGGCGATCGTCGCCTTTTCCGCCGAAGAGGTCTATGCGATCGCCGAATGGATCAAGCGCCAGCGCGGCGGCGCGGCGGTGGTGCTCGGCGCGCTGTCCCCGCGCACGCGCAACGCCCAGGTCGAGCTCTATCAGGCTGGCGACGTCGACTATATCGTCGCGACCGACGCCATCGGCATGGGCCTCAATCTTGACGTCGATCAAGTCGCTTTCGCCTCCGACCGCAAATTCGACGGCTGGCGCCATCGCCGCCTGACGCCGGCCGAATTCGGCCAGATCGCCGGGCGCGCCGGCCGCCATATGAGCGACGGCTTTTTTGGCGCGACGGGGCGCTGCCCGCCGTTTGAAGAAGAGTTGATCGAAGCGCTCGAGGATCATCGTTTCGATCCTGTCGCCACGCTGCAATGGCGCAGCAGCGATCTTGATTTTACTTCCATCGACGCGCTGATGCGCTCGCTTGACCGCGTCCCGGCCCATCCCGATCTCGTCCGCGCCCCGGTCGCCGAGGATCAGCTTGCGCTCGAAGTCGCGAGCCGTGACGCGGATGCGCGCCGCAACGCCAAGACGCCGGCCGATGTGGCGCGGCTTTGGGACGCCTGTCAGATTCCAGATTATCGCAAGACCTCGCCCGCCGCTCACGCCGAGCTGGCGCTCAGCGTTTTCGCCTTCATCGCCCGGCGCGGGAAGATACCCGCCGACTGGATGGCGCGGCAGATTGAGGCGGTCGATCGCGTCGACGGCGACATCGCGACGCTCTCCAACCGCCTTGCGCAAACGCGCACGGCGAGCTTCATCGCTAACCGTTCCGGCTGGCTGGACGACGCCGAGCATTGGCAGAGCGTCGCGCGTCGGGTAGAGGACAGCATATCCGACGCGTTGCACGACCGCCTGACGCAGCGTTTCGTCGATCGCCGCACCAGCGTGCTGATGCGCCGCCTAAGAGAGAACGCGATGCTTGAAGCCGAAATCAACGCCGCCGGCGACGTCCTTGTCGAGGGCCAGCACGTCGGAAGCCTACAAGGATTTCGCTTCACGCCCGATCCAGCCGCGGCAGGAGAGGCGGCGAAGGCGCTGAACGCGGCGGCGCAAAAGGCGCTCGCGGGCGAATTCGAAGCGCGCGCGACGCGGGTGTTCGACGCCGTCGACGACGCCTTCGCGCTCGGCAATGACGGCGTCATCCGTTGGCTCGGCGAGCCTGTCGGCAAGATCGCCGCCGGCGCCGGCGTCTTGAGCCCGGCGACGCGCGTGCTGGCCGACGAGCAACTGACGGGCGCCGCGCTCGACAAGGTGAAGCAGCGGCTGGATTTGTGGCTTGCGCAGCATGTGAAAAAGCTGCTCGGGCCGCTGGAGCAGCTGGAAAAAGGCGAGGGGCTTGAAGGGGTGACGCGCGGCGTCGCCTTCCAGCTCGCCGAAGAATTGGGCGTGCTCGACCGCGCCCGCGTCGCCAAGGAAGTGAAGGGTTTCTCGCAAGAAGATCGCGGCGCGCTGCGCAAGCTGGGCGTGCGCTTCGGCGCCTATCACATTTATATGCCGCTGTTGCTGAAGCCCGCGCCGCGCACGCTGTCGGCGCTGCTCTGGGCGCTGCATCACGGCGGGCTGGAGAATGTGAAGGGCCTCGAGGAAGTGCCCCATCTCGCCGCCTCAGGCCGCACCTCCTTCGGCGCCGACGCGTCGATCCCTAAGGGCTTCTACCGCGCGGCCGGCTTTCGCGTTTGCGGCGAGCGGGTGGTGCGCGTCGACATTCTCGAACGCCTCGCCGATCTCATCCGGCCGGCCATCGCCTATCGTCCCGGCCTTTCCGCCGGGGAGCCGCCGCTCGGCGCTGCGGATGGCGACGGCTTCGTCGTCACCGTAGCCATGACCTCGCTCACCGGCTGTTCGGGCGAGGCTTTCTCCTCCATTTTGAAATCGCTGGGCTACGCCTCGAGCCAACGGCAAGGGCCGGCCATTACCGTCGCGCTCGTCCCGGCGGCGCCGACGGAGCCATTGGCGCCCAAGGGGGCCGAGGAAGGCGCGGCGTCGGCGACGCCCGCCGAGCCGGAAGAGGGCGGCGAGGAGGCGCAGTCCGAAGAAACTCAGCTTGCCGAACCCCTTGAGGCGGAAGCCGAAGCGCCGAGCGCGGAAGTGGAGCTTTCGGAAGCGCCCGCCGTTGAAGCGTCGCCGGAGCCTGTCGCGCCGGCGAGCGCCGAGGGCGAGGCCGCCCCGGCGGACGAATCAGCGCCGGCGGCGCCGGAAACCATCGAAATCTGGCGGCCGCAGCGCCATTCCCACGCCGGCCCGCGCCGGCGGGAGAGCCCCGCGCCGCGCGGTCCCCGCGCTGAGAGCGCGGGAGAGGACAAGCGTCCGCCGCGCCGTGACCATCGACCGCGTCCCGAGGGCGCGGGCAAGGAGGCGTCCGCGCGCCCCGGCGGCAAGCCGCGCTTCGACCAACGCTCGCCCCGCGACGACGGCCGCAATCGCCGGCCGGGGGGCTTCGCGCCCCCGGAAAGGCGCGAAAAGCTGCCTGATCCCAATTCGCCCTTCGCCAAGCTTGCGGCGCTTAAAGCCGAGCTTGAGAAGAAGGGAAAATAGGCTACGCCTGTCGGGCGCCGCCGCCCTTTTTGCCTTTGTCTTGCCAACAGGCGAGCGGATAACCTATTCCTGCCCCGCGCGGGCGTGCGCCTTGTGCTAGAGGGCCATATGAAGAAAATTTTGCCCGTGATCATGTGCGGCGGTTCTGGGACGAGGGTTTGGCCCGAATCGCGCGAGACGCTGCCCAAGCAGTTCATTCCGCTTGTCGGCGAACGCTCGACCTTCCAGACGACCATGGGGATGCTGGCGGACCCGGCCTTCGAGCGGCCGATCGTCGTCTCCAACATCGATTATCGCTTCCTCATCGCCGATCAGTTGCGCGAGATCGGCGCGCAGGCCGACATCGTGCTGGAGCCCTCGCGCCGCGATTCCGGCCCGGCCGTCGCCGTCGCGGCGGGACTCGCCGCGCGGCGCGCGCCCGACACCGTCGTCGTGGTGCTCGCCGCCGACCATGTCGTGCGCGATCCGGCCGGCCTCGTCGATTTATGCAAGCGAGCGAGCGCCGCCGCCGCGCAAGGCTATATCGTGACGCTTGGCGTGAAGCCGGACGGTCCGGCGACCGGCTACGGCTATCTGCGCCCCGGCGCGCCGATCGCCTCCTGCTGCGACGTGTTCAAGCTCGACGCCTTCGTCGAAAAGCCCGACCGCGAGACGGCGCGAAAATACATCGACGCCGGCTATTTTTGGAACAGCGGCAATTTCATCTTCCGGGCCGATGTCATGCAGGCGGAGATCGCCTATTTCGAGCCCGCCATCGGCGCCGCCGCGGAGGCGGCGATCGAAGCGGCGACTCAGGATCTTGGCTTCATCGTTCTCAACGCGGAAGCCTTCGCGCATGCGCCGAAGAAATCCATCGACTACGCCGTGATGGAGAAGACCGACAAGGCCGCGCTGATTCCCGCCGACATCGGCTGGTCCGACGTCGGCACCTGGCGCGCCGTATGGGAATTGTCCGAACGCGACGATTTGGGCAATTCGGTGCGCGGCAATGGCGTCGTCATGAACGCGTCCAATGTGCATGTGCGCTCCGACGACACGCTCACCACGGTCGTCGGCGTCAATGACATCATCGTCGTGACGACGCAGGACGCGGTGCTGGTGCTTAAGTCACGAGCACGGCGACCAGGTTAAGCAGCTCGTCGATCAGCTGAAAAGCGAGAACCGGCGCGAGGCGGGCGCGCATAAGCGCATTTTCCGGCCATGGGGCTATTATCAGGGGATCGACGAGGGCCAGCGCTACCAGGTGAAGCGCATCGTGGTGAAGCCCGGCGAGCGGCTGTCGCTGCAAAAGCATTTCCACCGCGCCGAACATTGGATCGTGGTGCGCGGCACGGCGGAGGTCGGCCGCGACGAGGAAATCCATCTCGTCCACGAGAACGAGTTGATCTATCTGCCGATCGGCTGCAAGCACCGCCTGACCAACCCCGGCAAGATCGATCTGGAGCTGATCGAGGTGCAGACCGGCTCTTATCTCGGCGAAGACGACATCGTCCGCTTCGAGGATGCGTATAATAGAGGGTGAGTTCTTGCGGTTTAGCCGCGTCATGGCCGGCCTTGGGCCGGCCATCCACGTCAGGACGCTGGGTGACGATGGGCCGTCGACGCCGCCGGGGCGTGGATGGCCGCGACGAGCGTGGCCATGACGGAACCGGGCGCGTCGCGCACGCTCGTTAAAATCTGCGGCCTCTCCACGCCCGAGATGCTTGCGGCGGCGATCGACGCCGGCGCGGATATGGCGGGCTTCGTCTTCTTCGAGAAAAGTCCGCGCCACATCGGCCTTGAGACCGCTGGCGCCCTAGGATTGCTCGCGCAGGGGCGCATTCGCAAGGTGGCGCTCACGGTCGACGCCGACGACGCCATTCTCGATCAAATCGTCGAGGCGCTGACGCCCGATTATTTGCAGCTGCACGGCCGCGAGACGCCCGCGCGCGTGCGCGACGTGAAGGCGCGCTACGGCCTGCCGGTCATCAAGGCGGTAGGCGTCGCGACGGCGGAAGACGTCGCCGGCGCCCGCGTCTATGAGGGCGTCGCCGACATTCTGCTTTTCGACGCCAAGCCGGCGCCGCAGGCGGCCGTTCCCGGCGGAGCCGGCGTCGCTTTCGACTGGGATTTGCTGCGTGACGTGACGGCGGCAAACTGGATGCTCTCGGGCGGCCTCGACGCCGACAATGTCGCCGACGCCATCCGCCGCACCGGCGCGCGCGCCGTCGACGTGTCGTCGGGCGTCGAACGCGAACGCGGCGTCAAGGATGCGGCGAAGATCAAAGCCTTTGTGGCGGCGGCTCGGCTTTCATAGCGGCGCGCCAAGGTCTAATAAGACCAAAATCCCTTCCCGCCGAGGACTGCTTCCCGTGAACAAGCCGCTTCCCAACTCCTTCCGCGCCGGCCCGGACGAAAACGGCCGCTTCGGCATTTTCGGCGGCCGCTTCGTCGCCGAGACGCTGATGCCGCTCGTGCTCGATCTCGAACAGGCCTATGCGCAGGCGAAGAACGACCCCGCCTTCCACGCCGAGCTGGAGGGGCTGCACAAGCATTATGTCGGGCGCCCGAGTCGCCGCTCTATTTCGCCGAGCGCATCACCGAATATGTGCGCGAAAAGGCGGATGAGGGCAAAGGCGCCAAGGTCTATTTCAAGCGCGACGAGCTCAATCACACCGGCGCGCATAAGATCAACAATGTGCTCGGCCAAATTCTGCTCGCGCGGCGCATGGGCAAGAAGCGCATCATCGCCGAGACGGGCGCCGGCCAGCATGGCGTCGCCACCGCCACCGCCTGCGCGCGCTTCGGCCTCGACTGCGTGGTTTATATGGGCGCGGTCGACGTCGAGCGGCAAAAGCCGAATGTCTTCCGCATGAAGATGCTTGGCGCCGAGGTGCGGCCGGTGCAATCGGGCGCGCGCACCTTGAAGGACGCGATGAACGAGGCGCTGCGCGACTGGGTGACCAATGTCGCCGACACTTTCTATTGCATCGGCACGGCGGCGGGGCCGCATCCCTATCCGGCGATGGTGCGCGATTTTCAGTCCATCATCGGCAATGAAACGCGCGTGCAGATGCAGGAGATGGAAGGGCGTCTGCCGGATTCGCTCGTCGCCTGCATTGGCGGGGGCTCCAACGCCATCGGCCTGTTCCATCCGTTTCTCGACGACGCCAGCGTCGAGATTTACGGCGTCGAGGCGGCGGGCCATGGCGTCGATGTGCCGAACGGCCATGCGGCGTCGCTCACCGGCGGGCGTCCGGGCGTCCTGCATGGCAACCGCACTTATTTGCTGATGGACGACGACGGCCAGATTCTCGAAGGCCATTCTATATCGGCGGGCCTCGACTATCCCGGCATCGGCCCGGAACATTCCTGGCTGCATGAAATCGGCCGCGTGAAATATTTGAACGCCACCGACAAGGAGGCGCTGAACGCCTTCCAGCTTTGCTCGAAATTGGAAGGCATTATTCCGGCGCTCGAGCCCTCGCATGCGCTGGCGAAAGTGTTCGAACTCGCGGCGCAAAAGCCGCGCGATCATCTCATGGTGATGAATATGTGCGGCCGCGGCGACAAGGACATTTTCACCGTCGCGGAGCATTTGGGCGGGATGTGATCCGAGCGCCCTCATCCTGAGGAGGCGGCGAAGCCGCCGTCTCGAAGGAAGAGGGCGCGCCGCCAATTCCCTCGCCCTTCGAGACGCGAGCTTCGCTCGCTCCTCAGCGTGAGGGAATTGCTTCAATCATGTTTCTTCCCTTTCGCTACGCACCGCCGCGCGATCTCATTGAGAATCCGCCCGCGTTCCGCTTCATCCGTTACGCCCGCCAGCGCATTGGTGCGCGTCGCTTCTTGCGCCGTGCAGAGGCAGCCGTCATGGCAGATCTTGCGATCGCCGCCTTCGTCGACACAGCCCGCTTCGCATGAGGCGACGAATTCTCTCGTGTCGATGGGCGGCGGCGCGACGAAGACGAGCGCCGTGAAGAGCGCGAAGAGCAGCGGCTGATGCGCGAGATAGATGATGAGGCTGTGACGGCCTAGGAAGGTGAGCCATCCCCTCTCCCCACTTGTGGGGAGAGGGTTAGGGTGAGGGGCCTGGGGGTTTGGCGGCGTGCGAAAATCCGCCAAATCTTTCTGCGTCGTTCTTTCGGGCAAAATGCCCTCGCCCCTCACCCCTGCCCTCTCCCCGTAAACGGGGAGAGGGAGTTTCCGCTCCCGCGACGCCCATGAGCAGCGCGCCCGCCCAGGGAAAGATCGGACGCCAGTCCTGCGTCATCGGCTCGCTGGTCGAAAGGCCGAGCCATTGCAGCCAATTCGCATTGAAGACGGGCGAAGAAAATAATTCGGCGCCGACGAGAAAGAAAACCGCCGCGCCGAGCGCGAGGAGCCATGGCGCGCGAAGAAAGGGGACCGCGATCAGGCTCGCCGCCGCGATGCAATGCAGAATGCCGAAGAAGACATAGGCGGTTGGAAAGAGGACATAGGTGCCGACGCTCACCAGCGCCGCAGCGCCGGCGATGATCGCAAAGCGCCGCCAGAAGGCGCGCCAGCGCAATCCGTCGCGATGCGCCAGAACGAGCGCGACGCCGGCGATGAAGAGAAAGGCGAAGGCGATCGAATGGCCGAAATACCGCACCGGCGCCGACCAGGGAACATTCGCGTCGACATAGCCGAAATGCGCCAGATCCCAAATGACATGAAAGACGATCATCGCGACGACGGCGAGGCCGCGCGCCGCGTCGAGCGCGCCCCAGCGGCCTTGCGTCATCGACGCGCCGCCGCCGGCGCGGCGCCCAGAAATCTGCTGAACACCATGTCGGGCGCGGAGAGATTGTGCCGCGACGGCAGATGCCTGCCGACCCAGACTTCGGTGGCGTTCGCGCCGGGGAAGCGGATCACCGGCGCCTCTTCCCAGCCCTTGCCGCGCTTGTTGCGCCAGGCGACGATGGCCGCGTCGCTCATCGTCTGCATGGCGTACATCGAGCGCAGCGCCGTAAAGGGCAGGCCGTTCGGCATGGCGTCGCTGAAGGAGACGTCGAGCGTGAGGCGATCCTGATCGACGCTCCTGACGGTCACGCGTCCTTCGCCGCCGCGTTTAAACTTCAATACGAAAGTGCGCGTCTGCGGCTCGAAGATGATTTCTTCGAAAGCGACGATCGGACGCTCCTGCGTCTCGACCGGACCGACGAGGAAGGAGGAGCCGTAAGCCGTCCAGCGCATGTCTTCAAAAGGCAGCGGGCGGGCGCGCCAATAGCCGTCCGGGCGGATAGAGCACCATGATTTCTTCGGCGCGCTCGCGGTACCACATCCACAATTGGATGAGATGGAAGCCCTTTCTCCACCGTGTCGCCGACGCGAATCGGCACGTCGTTGGGGCGCCAGAAGGAAGGGAAGGTATAGCCCGTCAGCCAGAATTCCGGCGTCTCCCAGAAGGTGCGGCGGCGCGCCTGCGCGAAGAATTTGGGATCATGCGACAGATCGCAGCTCGACCAGTCCGGCGCCCAGCGGTCGGAGGCGATGGTGTTGATGTAGGAAGGGTGCACCGCCTGAATTTGCAGGCTGCGCAAACGCGGCGAGATGAAATCGAGCTCGATATTGTCCTTCTCGGCGCAAAGTTCGGGCACGGAATTATTCTCGACCCGCACTTGCAGCTCGTCGGCCGCTTCTTGGGAAGCGGCGAAAGCGGGGCGGGCGAAAGCGAGCCCGCCCGCGCCAAGAAGGAAACGGCGGCGATCGAATGACGTCGTCAAAGCGGATGATCCTTGTTGCCTTTTGGGGTCTTATGGCGCGTCGGAGGCAAGCGCCGCAAGCGCCGCTATTCTTTCGCGGGCCTCAAGGCGAAAACAAGGAGAGACGTTTCGGGGAGCGCTTTGCGCTCCAGCCAGGCGGGGGTCTCCCCCCGCGCCAGCGCGGCGGCGAGCCCCTGCGGGGCTGCGGCGACAAGGGCCGAGGGCGGTTTCTGATCTGGACACCAGACGACGAGTTCGGCCCCCGCGGCGCGCAACATCGCCTCGGCCTGCTCCGGGGTCGCGAGAAATGCGTCGGCGACGATGCGGTTGCCGTGGTTGTTGCGGTGATAGGGGGCGGCGAAGACGCTGTGCGGCGTATGCGCGAGAATATGCGCGCCGAGATCGAAGGAGGCGGCGACGCGCGCGGGCGGCAGCGCGGCGAGCGGCGCCAACGCGGATGGGTTGAGGCAGGCGCGTTCGGCGCCAGGGGAATCGTCCCCGGGCGGCAGCGCCAGCGCAAGTCCCATCGGCGAAACCAGCGCGGCGAGCACAGCGACAAGCGCGGCGCGCAGCGGCGCGCCGACGGAAAAGCGCCCGATCAAAGCGACGATCGCGACCGCGAGCGGCGCCATGGCGAGGGGCGTGACGGAGGTGAAGACGCGTGTCTGCCACAGGCCAGCCGCAAGGCCGATGGCGATTGCGCTAGCGGCGAGGAGCCAGCGGCGACGCGACACCCCTCCGTCGCGCCAGGCGAAGACCAGCGCGCAAACGAAGCCAAGCGTGACCGGCGCCGCCGTGGCGACGACGATGCTTGGCGACTCGCGCCAGAAGGAAAACAGCGGACGCGCCTCGGCGACATGGGAGAGCCACAGATCGCGCAGCAGCGGATCGAGACCGCCGAGCGGATCGCCGATGCATTGCGGCGCGATGAACCTGATGCTTGCGAGCGTGACGGCTCCCGCAAGCGCGATGGCGACGGCGCGCGTCAATCGCGTGGCGAGTCGCGCGCCAACGAGCGTTAGTCCCGCGAGCGAAACGACGCCGATAAGGATCGCGGCGAGATGCACGGCGGAATAGGCGTCGCAAACGGATAGGAAATAGGCGGAAGCCGGAACCGTCGCGACATAGAACAGCGGAAAGGCGACGAGCGCCCCGCCCGAAAACCATAGAAGCTGCGCGCGCGCTCTTTCGCCGTCGAGGATGAAGATCAGCGGCAGCGCCGCGATCATCACGACGAAGAACGGCAGATTTTCGAGGCTGATCGCCAGCGAGAGCGCCATCAGCGCGGCGGCGTAGGCGAGACGCGACGCGCGGGTCGGATCGAGGCCCTGAAGAAAAAAGCAGAGCGTCGCCGCAAGCGTGACGATTTGCGGCGCGTGATGGTCGATGCGGCCGGGCGCGAATTGAAGGAACACGGCGCCCGAGAGCAGCGTGAGCCAGACCGCCGCCGGGCGCGCCGATCTGTCGGAGAGGATCGACGCTAGCCACGCGACGAGCACGAAAAGCGCCGCAAGCAGCATGAAGGGAAAGACGAGCCGCGTCGCGCGCTCGGCATATTCGGGCGACAGGAAATGCGCGAAGAGAATGTTCAGCGCGGCGAGCGGCGCGTCGACGATGCGCGACCAATGCATCAGCAGCCCATTTGGCGGATCGACGCGATGGGCGATGAGGTCGAACCAGCCTTGTCCGGCGAGAAGATCGCGGACCTCGACGGCGCGCATCGCGTCGTCGGAATCGAAGAAGGCGCCCGTCTTCCAAACCGCTTGAATGCGCGAAAAACTCATCGCCGCGGCGGCGAGCATCGACAGCGCGATCGTCGCGCCGAGCGCAGCGCGATCGCTCAACAGTTGATGGCCTATGGATTTCTCCCGCGTCGAAGGCGTCGTCGCCATCGCGCTTCCCCGCGCCGCAAGATCGCTCATCCGCGCGCCGCGTTTTCGTTCGGCCGCGCATGCGCCGAGAAGATGAGCGCGCGCCGCGCCGTGAAGTTGAACAGGAAGACGCATCCCGCTGTCGGAATTTTAGAGACGGCGACCGGCAGGCAGGCGTAGTCGACGAAAAGATGCATCAGCCCTTCTGTCAGCGCGAGGCCCGCGAGGCCGGTAAGCAGAAAGCCGACGATTTCGTCGCGGGCGGAGAGACGGCGACGGTCGCCGAAGACATAGCGCACGCTCAGGGCGTAAACCAGCGCGAGCCCGGCGAGAAAGCCGACGCCCGCCGCGATGAGATGATTGACGCCAAGGAGCTTGTAGAGAAGCATCAGCGTCGCAAAGTCGAGCGCCAGCGCCGCGACGCTGGCGAAGCCATATTTGACGAGATCGGAAAAGAGACGCGCGGCGCCGCTCGCGGGCGCGCGCGCGAGAAACGCGTCGACGATCGTCATGCGTTGGCGACCTTGCGCGGCGTCAGGCGCTCGCTCGCGAGCGCCTCCTGCGCGCCGGAGATTCCAGCTTCCGAATATTCGGCGTCCTCGTTCACCTGCCAGACGTCGAATGTTTCTTGACCCTGGATGATGTTGAGCGCCGACAGCATGCCCGTCATCATCGCATGGTCCTGATTATTATATTTGTGCATGCCATTGCGGCCGATCGGATGGAGCGTCGGATAGCGCGTCGCGATTTCGAGGCGGATCGTCTCGACGTTGCCGGCGTAATCCTCGTCATAGACCGGATAGGCCTTGGCCTGGCGCACGACGCAGGCGTCGTTGACGTCGCCGGGATTCATCAGCCCGACCTGGCCGATCTCGCGCTTCGCCAGCGCGATCAGCTCTTCGTCCGGCGCCGACCACAGACCATCGCCCTCGAAACAGAAATATTCGAGGCCAAGACAGGTCGACACGCCGTCGGCGATCATTTCCGGCGACCAGCTCCTGAAATTCTGCACGCGGCCGACCTTGACGGATGGATCGTGGATATAGACCCAATTGTCGGGCAGCTCCTTCTGCGGACGGCCGATCAGGACGACGGTGAGGAAGTCGCGATATTTGAGCGCGCGCGCGTTGAAGAGGCTCAAGGGCTTGGGTTCGATCGCGCTCATCAGATCGCGCATCGGGGCCGATGACATGACATGGCGCGCCTGGAACGTCTCGGTCGCGCCATCTTCGCGCGTCGCGTTGATCGTCCAGAGCCTGCTCGCCGCATCATAGCGCAGCGCGTTCACCCTGCGGCCCATCAACAGTCGGCCGCCCATTTTCTGCATCTTGCGCGCCGCCGCGTCCCACATCATGCCCGGACCGCGGCGCGGATAGCGGAAGGATTCGATCAGGGTCTTTGCGCCCGAGTCGCCTTTGCGCAGGCCGAAAGAGCGGCGCAGGGCGTCGACGATGGCGGCGCCGAGCGAAAGGCCCTTGATGCGCTGGGCCGCCCAGTCCGCGGAGATGTCGTCGCAGCTCATGCCCCACACCTTCTCGGTGTAGGTCTTGAAGAAAATGCCGAAGAGGCGCTCGCCGAACTGGTTGCGCACCCATTGATGGAAGGTCTTCGGCTCCTTGACCGGAAAGATCTTGGCGTAGCCGAAGGAGGCCATGCAGAGCGCGCTCTCGACAAGGCCGAGATTTCTTAAAGCCTCGAAGGCCTTCAGCGGATAGGCGTAGAACTTCCCGCGATAATAGATGCGCGAAAGGCGCGGGCGTTCGAGGAAGTCGTCGGGCAGAATCTCGTTCCACAGATCGACGATCTCTTTCGACTTCGAGAAGAAGCGATGGCCGCCGATGTCGAACAGAAAGCCCTTGTAGCGCGCCGTGCGCGAGATGCCTCCGACGTAAACCGGGTCTTGCTCCAGAACCAGCGCGTCGCGGCCATGCTTGGCCAGCGTGTAGCCTGCGGTCAGGCCGGCCGGCCCGGCCCCGATGATGACCGTTTCGATGATGTCGCCCATTGCCGCCCTGATGCGGCCGCGCGACAAGAATGCGCGGCCTGATCTTCAGCGGCCCCCCATTGGCTCCGCTGGAGGCTATTCTGAAGGCGACCCGTTAACAGTGGCTTACGCGAAATCAAAGCCACGAAACGTTAACCCTGTGCGCGACCGAACTGCGTGCGCGCTGTCAATCAAACAGAGGCGCGAATGGATTCGCTTGCCAATAGCCGGAAGGCTGACGCCGGTGCGAAGGCGCATAGGCGAGCGCGTCGCCCTGCGCGCGCGCGCCGTGGCGTCTGGCGCTGGCGTAGCGCGTCCCGCGGGGCGGCGAGCCGCTGATCGAAATGCTGCCGCCTTCATTCTGCACCATCTGATAGAGCGTCGCCGCGTGGCCGGGGGAGAGGCGCACGCAGCCATGCGAGGCCGGCCGGCCCAGCATGCCGGTGGCGTAGGAGCCGTGGATCGCATAGCCGCCGCGGAAGAAGATCGAATGAGGCATGGGCGACATATGATATTTGCGCGAATAATGCATGCGCTGGAGGCCGGTCGGCGCGAAGGAGCCGCGCGGCGTGTAATAGCCGGCGCGCGCGGTGGAGACTGGCCAACTGTAGCTGCCACTGGAGGAGTTGACGTGCATCGTCTGCGTCGAAAGATTGATGTGGATGCGGGCGGTGGCGTTGGCGGCGCCCGCCGAGGCGAAGAAGATCAGCAATATAGGGAAAATGATTGGACTACGCATGACACACTCCTCACACAACGCGCACGCATTTTGGCCTTCTGGATATTTGCGCGGGGCCGGCGCCCTATCAATGTAAATGAAGCGGTAAGGTTGAGCGGCAAGGATGATTCGCAATCATTCGCGCCGCGCGCGAGCGATTTGAGTTCAGGCGCCGGGGCGCTGCTCATGCATGGATCGAAATGGCGCAAGCTTCGCGGGGCGCTCGTTGCGCTGGCGGCGCTGACGATCGCCGGGCAAGGCCTGGCGCAGGAAAAAGGCTCGGTCGACCCGAAGCCGCTGCCGCCGCTCGCCCACCCGTCTGACCCCTCGACGCCCGCGAAGGAGCTTTTCGGGCGCGCCCGGGAGGCGGCGCCGCTCGGCCCCGACCCCATCGGCTTTTACTCGCGGGGCTGTCTCGCCGGCGGGGAGCAGCTGCCGGTCAACGGCGCCAATTGGCAGGTCATGCGTCTCTCGCGCAACCGCAACTGGGGCCATCCCAATCTCATCGCCTTCCTGAAGCATTTCGCGCCCAAGGCCGCGCGCGCTTCGGGCTGGCCCGGCCTTCTGATCGGCGATCTGTCGCAGCCGCGCGGCGGGCCAATGCTGACCGGCCATGCTTCCCATCAGATCGGTCTGGATGCGGATATTTGGCTGACGCCAATGCCCGGTCGCGAACTGACGCGCGAAGAGCGCGAGGAGATGTCGGCGACCGATGTCGTGCGCGACGACCTTCTCGACGTGCGGCCCGACGTCTGGAGCGAAGGACATCTGGCCGTCATCCGCGCCGCGGCGATGGACCCCGCCGTGCAGCGCATTTTCGTCAACGCCGCGATCAAGCGCGCCTTATGCCGCGCGGCGGAAGGCGAGGGCTGGATGCGCAAGGTCAGGCCGATGTGGGGCCACAATTACCATTTCCACATCCGGCTGTTTTGCCCTGACGGCTCGAATTGCCGGGATCAAGACCCCACCCCCTCGGGCGATGGTTGCGATTCCTCGCTCGCCTGGTGGTTCACCGAAGACGTGCTGCATCCCAAGAAGTCGACCAAGACCTGGCCGCCGATGACCATGGCGGCGCTGCCGGCGGCCTGCCGGGAGGTTTTGCGGGCGCAATAGCTCCGGCTCAGCCGGCGCGCGCGCCCGTTCCGATAGGGCAGGCGACCCCTGTTCCCCCAAGCCCGCAATAGCCGCCGGGGTTCTTGGCGAGATATTGCTGATGATATTCCTCGGCGTAGTAGAAGGGCGGCTCTTCGGCGATCTGGGTCGTAATCCCGCCCATGCCGGCTTGCGTCAATACGCGTTGATACGCCGCGCGGGACTCATGCGCCGCCGCAAGCTGCGCCGGCGTCGGCGCGTAGATCACGGAGCGATATTGCGTGCCGACGTCATTGCCCTGGCGCATTCCCTGCGTCGGATCATGGCCTTCCCAAAAGAGGCGTAGGAGCTCCTCGAAAGGCGTCACGCCGGGCTGATAGACGACGAGCACGACCTCGGCGTGGCCGGTGCGGCCGCTGCAAACGTCCTCATAAGTCGGATTGCGGGTCGCGCCGCCGGCGTATCCCACCGCGGTGACGTAAACGCCTTCGCCCGCCTGCCAAAATTTGCGCTCGGCGCCCCAGAAGCAGCCCATGCCGAAGAGCGCCTGCTCGCAGCCGAGCGGGAAGGGAGGATCGAGCGGGCGGCCGTTGACGAAATGCTTGGCGCCATGCGCGACCGGCGCGTCGCGGTCGGGAATCGGACCGCGCAGCGTTGCGAGGTTGAGCCTATCGAAGATCGCCATGGCGCGGATATAGGGTCCGGGCGCGCCTAAAGCTAGCCGCGCGCATAGCCGATCGGAGAAGCCTGCCGATGGCTGAGCAGGATCATCAACGCGCCGACGCCGCCCAGCGCGACGCTGACCGGCGCGAGCATCAGCGTCGTCAATATCGGGTCCCAGAGAAAAGCGGAGACATTTTCGACATTGGACTGAAGCGCCTGATAGAAACCGGGGAATAGCTCGGAAGCCCCCTTGCGCATCGTCGTGACCATCAGGCGGCCGCCGGCGATCGAGCGGGTGCCGTCGACGATAAGGGCGATGAAGCCCCCGGCGAGCAAAAGGAGGCCGATGAAGCGGGTCAATAGTCGCAGCATGTTCCGGGTCGTCGGTGGATAAAGAGGCGCGAACAGCATAGGAGCGCGCCGCCTTCCTGTCCATGAGGTCGCGCCGCGCGCGTTTGCGTTCTGAGCGCGCCTGAATATATTGCGCCCTTCCTTGGAGGGGTGGCCGAGTGGTTGAAGGCGCACGCCTGGAAAGTGTGTATGCGGGAAACCGTATCGCGGGTTCGAATCCCGCCCCCTCCGCCAGTTTACTTCATTATGTGACTGAAAATAAATGAACTACTAATCCAAGCAAAGGGATGTCGCTTACTTTTTCACTTACTTTCATCGTGCGCTTGGTCTCTCAATAGCGCTCATTGTCCCTCCCAGCCGACTATCAAGGCGCGCAAGCTCGGTCCGTCATGGTCTTCGGTCCGGGAGGCGGTAGGAGCGCCAAAACCCAGAACCTCGTCGCCATCGTGCGCGACATCGAGCGCGGGGGCGTCACATCACCCTGTCGGGCATTGCTCGCGCTCATGAGGCTAGCGGCGCAAACCAAAGTTGCGCTGCGCGCCGCGAAAATTCTGACAACCGAAGCGGGTGGGCTTGATTGTCTTACTAAGTCAAGGCTGGGCTGCGTGGAGAAACACGCCGTTTGCACGCCCGAATATGCGCGCCAGTTGTGCATTGATCCTAATTTGGGGCGTGTCCTAAATCTCGGATTATCGAAAGCCGGCGAAGTTCGCCGTCGTATTGTGACCTAGAAACGACTGGACGTACATTGCCATAGTACTTTCTATTGGACCCAACGCGCTGGTAATCCCCGACTGCGTCGGTCTCAAAAAATCGAGCCTGTACGATCCTTGCTCCGACAACAACTTCAACCGGATTGTTGCCGTGATTAAATAGTTCGAGTGGTATGCAGCCACGAAATCCCGGCTGAATCATCGTACTCAAAGTGATCCCAAGCCGAGTCAGGCTGCTCCTAGTTAAAATATCAGCGTATACATCTGCCGGCAAACCCACGTATTCAAGAGATGTAGCTAGAACAATTTGCCCGGGATATAATGTGAACTTATCGCCGAACTCTCTGCGCGTATTTCGGAAGTATGACTCCGTACCACGAACTCGCTCAGCGCCGTCTCCGCCAGGAGGCGTCGCAGCATTTATTGATGGACGCCGAGTTAGTAGTGAAACGAGAAAGTCCGTTCCCAAGCGCAAATCGAGTGTTACCTCGCCTAATTGGGCTGGATCTAATATCGGGTCGATAGCAATCCTTTTGAGATCGCCCGCTGCCAGTCTTTCCTCAATTGCTTGTCGGGTTAGCAGGCGCATTCCAGGCTGTCCTGATTGCGAAATTGCGAATAGATTTTTCTGTTAGATCGTTGACGATCGTTTCGGTGGCTCCCTCGGATATGTTGTCCAGCTGCCAAGGGTTACGATTATTGTCGATTACATCAAGCATGTATGCCCATGCACTCTCAAGCATTCCATAGGACGTCGGCCGCCGAAGGTGCACCGCGTCCATTCAATGGGAAACGACGTCCATCTGGTCGCATTGCGCATCCACAGGTCCGCACGGAACCGAAATGTTCTCAGGCGCGTAAGAAACGGCCAGCGCAGGCTCGCCCAAGGGAATGTCTGCTCTCCGCCAGAAAAAGCCCCCGCCTTGGCCAGATCGCGGACGTCGACGAAAGGGATTTTCTCGACAATAGGACGATTGCCTTTGCTCACGGCCGCCGCCGTTGACATCGCCAGCAAACCGACTTGGGCGCGCCGCCCGTCAAATAGCCCATACGTTTGAGCCTGTTCAAATCCAGCCTGAGACCATCCTCAAGGCGGACGCGTTCACGACGGCGGGACATGGGAAATCCTTTCGATTAACCACACCGACCGGGACAAACGGGACAAACGGGACAAATGTCCCACCTTGTCCCGCCATAACCGGGAGCGGGATGGGACAGGAGCCGGGACAACCGGGACACACCGCTTAAGGGGTGTCCTGTCCCGTCCCGCTTCGATGGTCGCCTTTTGGATAAGGAAGCCACAGGGTCGCCTCCCTTTGTGTTCGGCAGCGAAGATGCGCTGGGCTTTAATGGCTTCTGCAATCGCGCGATTGAATGCACGGCGGCGACGTTCAGCGATCTTGTCTTTGTCTTCGTCCGGCTCTTGTTCTGCGATGCGCGCATAGTAACGATCCCGCACAATGCTATCCGCAACCGCTCGCACGACCGGACCATCGGCAAGCGGGCGCATCGTTTCTCCGTCTTCGTCGATTGCTTCCGCGGCCACCGCCATAAGCAGCCGTTGCGCCGGCGGGACGCTTTGTGTGCGAGGCGCTAGCGCCGCCGGTGAAAGCCGCGCCAAAAGCCAAGAACGACCGCGAGCCAGTGGCGAGCGACGCGGCGAGGATGTTCAACGAGATCGCCCACCTCAAGAGCGAGATCCTGAGAGGCGAGGACGTTTAGCGAGCGAGAGGCGAAAGCAGGGGTTCGAATCCCCTTGGGCGCTCCAATAACAATAATGAATTATGGATATTAGTCGACATCCGTCCCGACGATGTGGCCCATGGCCTCTTCCACAACAACATGGGGGAAGCGCATCGCGCTTGTCCATCGACAAGCCGACGAGCGAGATTTGAAATCGCGCTATTCTACTTAGTGCGTAGCAACATTTACCTACTGCACCGCAAAATCGCGAGACTGGGCGCGCTGGGCGCGGGCCGAGGCGTGAGTGTTTGGCAATCTGCTTTGCAAGCTGATGGTACAATTCTCATGGCGTGAAGATCTGAAGGCGCCCCCAGGCAGTCTTGATAAAGTTCCGGACTGAGAACTTAGCGTCGTCGAAAGGCATATCGCATCCATTGCAGACAATGGACTTCCATGGCGTTCGTTGGGCGAGGTTCATCCGCAACTGTCGGTAAGGGTCACCGTGCCAGATTTCCTGCAAAGATTGGCGGAGGATATTGCCGAGAATTGTCTGGCGGCGCAAATCTCTTCCGCAGGCGACCACGTCGCCGTTAGAAGCTATATGAAATGAGGTCCAAGGATAGGGACAAAGATGGTAATGAGCACCCGAGCTTCCTTTTACAAACTCGCCCACCAAGCCTGTTGCATTATGAAATGTCTTCCGCCGGAAGCTAATCCTCCCGTTAGATGTATCAAATAAGCTGCTGAGTGCACGGAACCTTTCATCGCTCCCCTTTTTATCTCGAAGTTCATAGGTCGAAATGTCGGTTATCGTATAGAATATCTTCTTATGGCGAGCGTCTTTCAACGATGCGTGTATGTTGTCAAGAATCCGCTTCCAAGAGCCGGGTGTGCCCCTCACTGTCTCGAAATAGTGCGGATCAGCGCAGTAGTCGATCGCAAATGTGTATCGAGCACCGCCTGCTTTGGGGAGCTCGTCGATAGCTTCCTTAGTTAGCAACGATCCATTCGTTGAAAAAAACATATTTGTGAACCCGTTCTCGATTGCGATCTCGCAAAGTTCACTGAACTTCTTGTGCATGAACGGCTCCCCATCAAGCGTCCAATGAAGGGTTTTCGTAGAGATCCCTTCAGCACGTAGTTTACGCATGATTCTATCTGCTTGATGAACACCGAGGTAGCTGCGTGGAACAATGTCGTGATGCCTCGCGCCGGATTGCGGGCAGAACGAACACCGGAAATTGCAAACGTTAGTGGCTTCGATCGAAATGTCCTCTGGCAGATAAGGCGGAGAGAGACTTTTATGAAAGCGCCAATGCCAGAGTATCTCGCACCATTTTACAAGGTTCTTGGCAATCATGACCGGCTCCAGCGAATATACGCCTGACGGTGTCGCTTTCCATTATGGCAATATGCCGGCCGATCCGTGGGTTGGTGCAGGCTCGACGAGCGCGAGACTGCCGAGATGGCCTGTTTTTTCCTCATCATGGCGCGCTTCTCCCTCAAGCTTGCTCGAACTGAGGAACGCCTTACGCGGTCGAAGTGACCGGCGGCGGTCGCAGCTCCGCGATGAGCCGCAGAATGCCGGCAAACAAGTTCCTCGGAATCGCGACCTCGGCCATTTGGAACGCGACGTAACGCCCATGGCTCACGACCTTCGCGCCGATCTTGATAAGCTTTTCGCGCAGCGTCGTCATCGACCAATCCTTGATCGGCTCTGGCGTTGCCAGCGTGCGCAGGAAATTGCCGAGATTGTAGGCTAGCGCATGAAGCTGGAGACGAACCGCGTTGGCGGCAAACGACCGACATGACAGCCGCGTCCATTTGATCGCGCCTTTTCCCTCCTTAGTCCATTGCTCGCATGTGCCGCGCTTGTTGTAGAAGGCGACGACAATTTCGGCAGGTCGCGACATGTTGGTGACGATGAAGCCAACGCGCGAATAGAGTTCGCCGGGATGCCATTCGACCTTGGCGACAACCCGGCGCGCCTGCTTCCAGCTTTTTCGTTGTTCCTCTCAATGAGTTCGAGGTTTGCTCGTCGTCGAGATGACTACGAACGGGCTGCATCTTCACGGGATTAAACGCCGATCCTTGGATGATCTTGATAAGAAGAACGAGCGGATTACCGGAATCGCCGCTGACCTTGATGCGATCACCAAACATTCCGAGATGCTTGCCGAGTAATTCGAGAGCGCGGAGCTTATCAGCCAGTTTGATTTTCTTGACGAAGCCGATGACAACTCCATCGGCGTCGCGGATTTCGTTAACTTCTATTCCAGCGAGCGCACGGCGCGTATCTTCATCCATTGCGTCGAGAGGTTTGAGACTTCCATCCGGCGTTACAGCGTTTCCGATGTCGAAGAATGCGATGCGAGCAAGTTCGCGCAGAACGTCGTCTTGCGTGACCTCGGTGCGTTCTGAGCGCGCTTTCATCGCCGCTGCAATTGCTTTTGCGATGTCAACATTGGTCAACAAGCGCTGGCCTTGTGACTTGGCGGTCTTCGTGCTGTAGCCGGCTCTCATTTTCGGAGTTAGGCCCTTCTCGCGTGCCATAACTATCTTCCCTTCATGGCGTTCAGCGCGTCGCGTGGTTGCGTCAACTCTTTGATACTTCCAAGCGCCCTTGGAGTGCTGCTTTCATGTGGCGCGTTGGCGCGCCGAACAGCGCTTGGCTTCCTGCCCTCGACATCCCGATGAACCATTCTGGAATTTGAAGGCGAATGGAGCCGACGCACATCGCGGCGCTGCTCCGTCACCAGATAAACGGCGCGAAGCGATAATGCACCTTCTCCGCGTATGCAGCGTATTCCGGGAAGCGTCCGGCAAGCGTTCGCTCCTCGAAGACCGAGCGGATGGCCAGCAGGATCACCAGCACCGGTACGAAGTCGAGCCCGTACGACGACCCCAGCAATAAGGGCGTTCCCAGCAGGAACAAGATCGCGCCACCGTACATGGGACGGCGCACGATCGCGTAGGGGCCGGTCGTGACGATCCGTTGCCCCCGCTCCTCTTGAATCTTGACGACGGGCGCCGCGAACGAGTTCTCGGCCAAGACGCGCCAGATGATGGCGTAAGACGCGAGGATGCAAACGGCGCCGACGGCCTCGATCCACCCGGGCATGCGTGTCGTATGCCAACGGACCGCATCAAGCGCCGTGACGACGAATGAAGCCAGGTAGAGCACGAACAACAACGACAGGATCGCCTTGTCGCACATGGGCTGGCCGGGTTGGATCGGCGACGACAGGCGCTGCTTGAGCAGACCGGGATCGTGGCGCGCGAACCACAGGCCCGCGGCGGAGCCGACCCCTCCTATGATGGCCAAGAAGCTCCAAGCCTCCGGCCACGCCATCGTGCCGGCCGGCAGGAAGAGAAAGGCGGCCAACACGGCGAGCCAAACGGATGTCTGTACGATCAACCTCGTCAGCAGCATGCCTGCATCCTCGATAGACAAGAAGACCGCCTCGATAGACAAGAAGACCGCGTAGCCGACCAAGGCGACACGCCCCCGCTTACCGCACGCGTTCGAGGCGGATCGCGGAAACCATGCGAACGGCGCGCGCCGGGCGCAAATCGCTTCGACGATGAGCTGGAACGGCCCCCTGTCGGAATCCAGAGCCGCTCCATCCATGCGATCGGCCAAAATCACGCGATCGTTCCGCATCGTCGGATCCGTCCCGGCAAGTTCGAGCGCAACCTAGTAGCCGTCCCGCGCCTCGATGACGACGACGTCGGCGAGTTCCTTGCCGTGGATCGCCTTGCCGGCAGGAGCGCCGACCTTCGCGAGCACGCCGCTGAGTAGCGCGCCTTCGAAAACATGCTGCGCCCCATATTCCTTCGCGCTGACCTGCACCCGCGGCAGCGCGTCAAGTTCCGACAAGCTCAGAGTGGACTTTTGCCCGTCCAACCCCACCAATGCCACGCTGGAGGATGCGTCCTCGGCGACGGCGAGGCCGCTGGAGACGACAAGGGCAAGAAGCGCGAGTATGGATTTCATGGTCGCTCCAAGTTCGAAAGCCCGCGATCGGATAATAGCCGCCACAAGCCTCGGGCGGACGAGCGAGGACAAGCTGCCAAGACCTCAATCTTTCTCGAACACCTGTGAGGATTAAGGAAACTGTCAGCAAGTGCTGACTACTATTGCCGGACCCAAAGGGCACCGCGTCGCAACCGCTTGATCCCAATGCTCAACATTTCGAGTAGAACTCTCAGGGAAAGCAGATGCGTGACACAACTATTTAGGAAAGGCCCAATAAAGTTGTGAGTGGGTGGGCATGCAGTAGGAGTCAAAGTTATGCGTGTTCTATTTTCGCGGTTCAGGAAAGCCGCCTCCGGTTGGGACTTAGCTGTGGCATACGGGACAATTGCAACGTTTGCCTGGCTCACTCTCGTCGCGTTCTCAAGAGGGATGGGCTTCGACAAGAACTAAGCTTAGATTTCGTCGATCTTCCGACGCAAGACGATCTACAAGAACTGCACCTGAAGACGAAGGCGGCCCGAACGCGGATATAGCGACGGGCCGTTTTTTTTTGGAGGTCGGCACGAATAAGAAAGCCCGGACACGCCGCTGGTCCGGGCCGATAGGCTCAGCCGCAAAGAAAGGGGCTTACCTTTGAACCCGCCTGCATTGCAGAGACTCTTTCGCCACCAGCACCGTAACCGAAACTCCGGAAGGCGCTGAGCTCCTTACTCGACTGACGGCTTCCGACTGAACCTGTCCGGCGCTGCAGGGGGACTTTGCCGTTGGCATTCCGTCTCGTTATTTCGGATCATCGCCTGCCGTAGCTCGCCGCTTACACCCACCCATATTTCCGAAGCGACTTGACCGCGTCGGCGATCTTTTTCTGCATGTGCGGCTCGCGCTCCATATCCGTTTCCGGCGCCATCCCAACCTAAATCATCAGAAAAACGAGTGGCGCTCATATTCCGGCGCCCGCTTGGCGAAGCGGCCATTCCGTAGCGGTGCCTCCAATTCCTCCGCCTGACGCCGAAGCCGCTCATAGGTCTTGCGCCACATCCGCCTAGGCCTTTCAGGGAACGGCTGGGCGATAGTCGGGGCGCCGCCGAGGCTCAACCGGATCTTGCAGGCTTGGTAGTAGCTCCTGCTCTTCTCGCCGCGCCGCTGGCACTCGTAGACCATGTTGTAACAGTGCCGGCAGCCGATGAAGATGCCGCCGCCATACAGCTTGGCCGCTCTCTTGCCGCAAGAGCATTTGAACGAAGGCCTTCTGCCGCCAAAGGTGCAGCGCGTCCATTCAACGGGGAAAAACGTCCATCTGGGCGCATTGCGCATCCACAGGTCCGCACGGAACCGAAATGTTCTCAGGCGCGCCAGAAACGGCCAGCGAAAGCTCGCCCAGGGGAATAGCTGCTCGCCGCCAGAAAACGCTCCGGCCTTCGCCAGATCGCGGACGTCGATGAAGGGGATTTTTTCGACGATGGGACGAAGGGATTTTCTCATCTGCGTGTCCCAGTATCTCTCGCGACGAGCTCGCCAGATGGAATTGCCGGATCCCTTACGATAGAGCCGCGCCTCGGGGTCGGTCGTGGACGCATGCGTTTCGTTCGAACGCTTCTCGCCGTGGAAGTCCGCTTCCTTGTTGCGCCCGCCCCCTTCGGAAGGCGGTTCGTCCGCGCCTCCCTTCGGCTTGAAGCTCTTCATCGACGCCCAGGCTTCGATCAGCGTGCCGTCGACCGAAAAGTGATCCGTGCTCAATAACCGCTTCACGCGCGGCTGCGCCAGGACCGCGTTCAAGAACTTCGCGGCGATGCCGCCTTCGAGCAGCCGGTCGCGGTTCTTCGAAAACACCGAATGATCCCACACCGCGTCGTCGATCCCGAGCCCTACGAACCAGCGGAACAGGAGGTCGAACTCAAGCCGATCCATCAGCTGGCGCTCCGAGCGGATCGAATAAAAGGCTTGAAGCAGCATCCCCCGCAGCAGCATCCTGCGGGATCGACGGCCGGCCAAGCGGCGAATAGAGCGCCGAGAACTCTTTCTCCAGCGTCGCCAGAGCCTCATTCACGAGCGCGCGGATCGCCCGCAAGGGATGAAACTCTGGAACCCGCGCTTCAAGATCGACATAGCTGAAAAGCGACCCAGATCGCGCGTCCCCGCCCCGCATGATTCATTCCTCCCTGCCTGTGCGAGACTGAATCACATCAAGATTCGAGAGGCTAGCCGACTTTTTCAACAGCCTGCTAGGAACTACTTAAGCTCTGTCGTCGTTAACCAGGAAACGTGATCGCGCCGCCCGTCGCGTCTCCAGGTAACCAGTTCGAGCGTTATGCATTTCGAGCCCCAACTGCTCGCCTGTCGCCAGCGGCCGAAACAGGAATAGATAGAACAGAGATCCGGCGAATGTCGGATGAACGTCAACTGAGAACGCAGGCAAAAAGCATTAAGCATTACGTTGCTAAAAGTACTGTTTCAGGAGTGTTCAGATCATGATGAGCGTTTCTGCTGTGGCGCGCCGCCGCATTTTCGGCGCCAAGGGCGTCTTCACCATCATCGGCCGCGAGCGATTTCATCATTCGAATATCTACTCCGGCGCTCCGATGCCGTTCATGCAGCGCATCACTTGGTGGGGCATCGCCATGCATCTCGGCGTCGTTCCCGGCCATCCGGCCTCTCACGGCCGCATCCGGCTTCCTGCTGGATTTGCCGCCAAGCTTTGGGGATTGACCAAGATCGGCGAGCACGTCGTCATTTCTCCGCAAGACGTGACGTCGGTCGAATTCACGCATCCGCTGTTGCCGGCGCCCAAGATGCCGATCGATCGCCCACGCGTGCGAATAGCAGAGCGTCAGTTAGCGGCGTCACGAGGAGTTGAATTTAGCAGCGGAGGCGACAATGCTTGAACTCACTCGTTTCCAGAACCTTCGTCCGGTGCAATGGATGCCGCTCGAAGAAGTCAGGCACACCGGCCTCTCGCTCTATCCCGACGACAAGCTTTCCCCGTTGGCGACGGCACTCGCAACTGCTTCCGACCGTGAACATTATAGCGCCCTCATCGCACGCTACCGCGAGCATCACAAAAGCGACATCGTCACCAGCATTGATGGTGCCAATTCGGTGGTTCGGACCCTGTATGACTGGCTGAACTACAAGGCCCGGCCCATTGCTGTTAAGGACTTCGAGCAGATTGTCAGCACTCTCAAGGCGAACGATCTGCCTGACATGGAAGAGGAGTGGCGGCGCTACGCTGACAATCTCATCCTTGCGATCGACGCCAACCTACTCAGCAAGAACTACTGTGTCGATTTCCAGCTGATCATCAAGATTTTCCACCTCATTAAGCGCGCGCTCAAAAAGGCCGGAGCGGGGTACAAGCTGAATGGTGACGTCACCGTTCAAGTGATTGAGCAGCTCCTAAGTCAGCTCATCATCCTCCCCATCGGCGCAGTCTTTGGGCGCTGCCGGAAAAAGTGCAGCGAGCGGAACAGCATGCAGCTGCCGACACCCGGGCAGTTTGAAGGGCGCGCCAATTGCGAGTGCAAATGTGACGAGAGCTGCCAAAAGCCCATCCACCACTGCATTTGCGTTCGGCCATACATCGGCGACCTGTTCCTGATCCGAGAAGACCTGGCGAGGTATGAGGCGGGCGAAATCGCCGACATCGAGAACATCCTCGCAGGCGAGGAAAAGGTCCGCAGACACCGCATGCTAACGCGAGCTGAGGAAACGGTTGAGGTTGAGGCCGAGACCATCACCTCAACGGAGCGCGATCATGGAGTGACCGAAAAATTCAATCTGCAGAGCGAGGTCAAGAACACGGTTGATCAAAAGATCAACCTCGACGCGGGCGTAACGGCTACCCTCAAATATGGCAATTCTATCACCGTCACACCGCACGCCAACGTCACCGCCAATTGGGCGAAATCGGAATCCCGAAGCCTCGCTCGGTCGCATGCCAAGGACATTGTCGATCGCTCGGTCACCAAACTGCAAGACAAGACCCGTCGCCTCCAAATCACAAAAGCAATCCGCGAGGTTGAAGAGCGGAACAAACACAGCATCGACAACCGTGAGGCCGGGGCAACCCACCGCGCAGGCTTATATTACTGGGTCAACAAGATCACCCATGCCCAAGTGATGAATTACGGTCGGCACATGATGTTCGACATGATCGTCCCAGAGCCCGCGGCGATCTTCAGAACGCTGTTCTTGAAAAAGCAGGCCAAAGACGACGAAAGAAAGGAACCTCAGAAACCCAACATTACGCCGGATTCCGTGCAGAGGGAGTACTTCGGCACGTTGCTGGCCGATTACGGCATTTCAAGCACGGAGGAGCTTGAGCCACCCGACGAAAAGGCGGTCGTGCAATGGGGCTTCAGCCACAACTTGGGTGAGCCGGAAAAGGGTGAGGCCGTCGGCTTTTCATCACATGAGTATAAGTCGCCTGAGATCCCGACGGGCTACCGCGCCAAGAGTGTGAGCTATGACGTGCGCTGCTCAACGGGCCACCCCGAGACGACGGGCCCAAAGGACGAGGTTGCCGTGTCAGTGCACGTCGCTGACACGTGCATTTTCACCGAGAGTCTGAACGAATATTCCGGCGGCGGGGGCCAGTCGAACAAGAACTGGGCGGCCACCGGCACGAAAAACATGAAGGGCGAGCAGGGCAGTGTGACCGTCGCCGTCGCTGGCTTCTCCTCCCTGGCCCTGTCTCTGGGCGGCACGCTGACAATCACGGCCGAGCTCACAACCGAAGCCTTTCAAAAATGGCAGGTAAAAATCTTCAACACGATCATGGGCGAATATACCCGCAAGCTCGATGCCTATAACATGGAGAAGGATGCCCGTTCCGGCCTGTTCGAGATTAAGGGCAGGAACCCGTTCCTCAACCGTGAAATCGAGCGCAACGAAATCAAGCGGCACGTTATTGCTGCCCTGATGTGCAACTATTTCAACGGCATGGGCTCAATGATGGAACGGGTGGCCCCATGCGGATATCCCGAAATCGATTTTGCGAAGCTGGAGAAGGATGCGCCCATTATCCAGTTCTTCGAGCAAGTGTTCGAATGGGAATATGTCACCTATCTATTTTATCACAGCATGTGGGCCAGGAAGTGCAAATGGCCCGAGCTCATTGACGAAAACTCCGGCGATCCGCTGTTTGATAAATTCCTGATGGCGGGAGCGGCGCGGGTCCAGGTTCCGGTACAGGCCGGGCATGGACAAGGTCTTCACCTGGTTCCTTGTTACCGGTCAGATCTGGGGAGCGACCGGCCAGCCGCCCCTGCCGGGCGAGACCGAATATGTCGCGATGATCCAGGAGCTGAAAGAGGCGCGGCAAGGCAATTATGATGAGCGGCCTGGCCTGATTGATGCCACCAATGGCAATGACGTCCTGAAGCTCAAAAACAGCACCCATTATTGGGATTCGATCAACAACGAACCCGACAAACTTGCGATCGAGAACGATCGCGACCGGGAGATTTTGATCAATTATGAAGTCTATCGGATCGTGAAAGTTGAACAGACTTCGGCCGGCGATCCGACCAAATGGAACATCACCATTGATCAGCCCTACCCCGACCCGAGCACCAACAACATGAAGCATGCCGTGGGGGCAGTGTTTGTGGGGGCGCCATGGGAGGTCGTAACGCCAACCCAGCTCGTCTATTTGCGCAATCCGACGGACGCACTGCCAACATATCCGATGGCGTAGGGCGATGGACGACGGCTCCGACTATGGCGCTCAACAACAACCATCCGGGGGCTATGGGGGCTCTACGGCTGGCTCGGCCGGATATGGTCCGAGTCAAAATCCGCCGTCACCCTATGTTGGCATGCAACAAAAGGGCACAACGTCCCAACCGACGAGTGCCGGAACGGCCCCTCAGTCGAGTGCGCAACAAGTAGCCGATCAAATGGCAGCACTTCTGTCGAAATTCTACTTGAAGCGATTTTCCAAATACAATGTCGACCGCGTAGGTAAGAAGGTTTCCGTTATTCTGGCCACCGAACCGGAGCTGGAAGCGGCTTTGCGTCAGCAAGCGTTAGACGTCGCGGATCAGATGCTGCAATCGACGCTGAAGTTCAATCCCGAGTGGGTAATCAAAAAGCTTCAGGATTTTTACCGGGTAATGGACAAGCCCTTCCCGTACGCAGGGAAGACTTTTAACGAGAACACCAAGCTAACGCGGGAGGAAAAGGCCGGCATTTTTGCACTGGTTACCCAAGCTCTCATCAACGAACTTCAAAGGGACCTGAAGGTAACTCAGGGGTTTTATTCGCGTCCGAAGGATCGCAAGGGCATGGGCACAATTTTCGTCCGCAAGGAGTTTGCTGAAGACGTTGATCGGCGCCACGATCTGGCCGGAACCCTCGCTCACGAGCTTGCACATGCTTACGCCGAAATCACCTGGTGGGACTTCGTCGACGCACTCTCCGCCAATGGCATGCTCAGAACAGGCGCCTTGGTCGAGGGAATGGCGACCCACTTCGAGAGGATCATCGTGTACGATTGGTTTGATGACCAGCCGTCCGGGACCCTAATCCCACTAGCAGGCTATCGTGACGAGCCCGAGGTGAAGGAGAGTGCGGACGAATTCCTAGAAGCGGTCAAAGAGCAAGCCGCCTATCAAGCATATTTTGGTGGCTGGGTCTGGTTCACCGATATGAAGAATCCGCAGGACTCCATTCTTGTAGGGAAAGCCAAAAAGGCGTGGAAATGGCCCCTCGACTGGAGATAGAATGAAGGCCTTCAACCGCACTGACATTATTAGCACCCCGCGTCACGCGCTCGGGCGAGGGGTCCGAGCCATGTTAATCCATCTGTCTCGGTTACGGATGCCGGATCGATGAGCGACGACTCAGATTATGGCGCTCTCCAGCAGCCCGCTGGCGGTTATGGTAGCGCCACTGCGGGGTCATCCGGCTATGGCTCGAGCCTTAGCAGCCCCTCGCCCTATCGGCGGGCTCCCGTTCGCGTAGCTGACGCTCCGAAAAAGAAGCCTCCGGCGCCCAAGAAAAAAGCCAAGGAGCCGCGCAAGAAGAAAGTTGAGTGGAAAGCCGTTGAGGATGGCCCACACAAAGCGACCACGAGCATCGACATTTTATTCTATTTCAAGCACATCTACCCGTCCTATCCATTCGAAAAGTTTTTGCAACGGTTGCATGGCTCCGCCGACGAGGACTCCTGGCCTTCGACCAGCAAATTTATCCAAAACAATATTCAAATTATCCCGCACAGGAACTCCGACACGGCTTGGAGTGATTTAGGGGCGGCGCTCCATGACCCCGGGTCGATCGTAGTTTACTGGGGCCATAGCGAGCGCGCGAAATCCGCCAAATCCGCGCGCAACCTCCGACCGCATCCCAATTCCGCAAACTCATCGGTCGATATCAAGATCTCTGAACTTAAGTCGATTCTGTCGACGATGAACGCAAAGGTATTCTTGCTCGCGGCTTGCGCCACCGACGGCTGCATCGGCACGGTGAGCAGGGACACCGCCATCATTTCCACCGATTCAGGAAAAGACACGCTCACGAGAGGGGCCGTTTGGGCAAAGGCGTTGGAGGCGTTCTTGATGAAATTTGTCGATGGCGGGACGATTTCAGAATGCGTCGGCGCCGCTAATCCGATCTTTGCCGCTGATCAGACCGACAGCGATGACAAATTTGTGCTCACTAGCGGGAAAGGTGACATGACCTCGATTAAATAGGGCGTCCGGAAAACGGCCGGGCACGAATGGAAAAAGGGCCGGCGTGTCAGATAACTGTCGCCGCCCGAACGGTGCGCCCCTGCCAATCGAAATCTGTTGGCTATCTTATCATTTTGAGCCGCTGCAAATAAGCCGAAATACTCGCGAGCGAAAAGCGTTCGTAGGTCTCGCATTTTCGTTGCAATCGATCATATGTCGCCCAGCGCATTCCCTTCGGCTTCGGCGGGAACCCGCCAAGGCCCGAAACCCATTCATTCCCGCCCAGCCGATGACGGATCATTTGCGCCACCGAGCGCGCCCGGTCGCGCGGACATTGGAATTGCGAGCCATAGGCGACTTGGCGCTCGAACGCTTCGCGAGATGCGAAATAACGCCCTCCGGGAGGCTTCCAGAGCACGGTTGCGCGCCGCCCGGTACCCGGGCACACGAAATACCATTGAACGCCGCCGAAATGCCTGGCCACTGCACGCAGGCGGACGCATTGCACGCGGCCGTCGTGCTCGATTGTTATGCGCGCTGGCGAGTCGGGGCGCATGTCGGCTTCGATTATCGCCATCGCGACGGGCTCGCCAGATGGAATGCGGGTCCAGACCGTCGCGCGGCGAGTCAATTCCCCGGCTTTCACTGGGCCATCGCGCATGAGTCTATTCAGGTCGAGTTTGAGCCCGGATTCGAGGCGAACGCGTTCACGACGGCGCGGCATGGCAGAGTTCCTTCGTTGAAATCGCAAATGCGCCAGTCGGCTCACTGACAAAACTGACAAAACCTCCCGCGCCGGATACGCTCTTTCGAGGAAGATTTTCAGAAACGCCATAACAGGGCACTGACAAAACTGACAAAACCGTCCCCGCCGGGGTTTTGTCGGTTTTGTCGGTTTGATCTAACGCCGTTTCCGCGTTTTTTTCGTCGGCGCGAAGAGAAGCAAGCCATCGGCCCACGGTCAGCCCTCCACCTTGATGCGCGGGCTCCAGACATAGGCCAGTGAAGGCCTGCCGCCTGCCGACGAAGGAGAAGATGGCGCTTCGCGGCAATATCCGGCGCCGACAAGAAGCTCGATCGCCGCCGCAACTGTGTCTCTTTCGGCAAGCCCTGCCCATGCCTTGCGCTGCACGTCTCTTGCCGTGAAGGCTTCGGGCAATTGCGCGCGCCGCTCGATAATGAGGCGCGCCCCGTTTCGGCCATGACGCCGCCGGCGGAATAGAGCCGGTTGGCGTGTGATCGAAGATATTCAGCCCAACCGAGTGCGCGGCGCGTTGCGTTAACGCCGATCGCTCCGCGTTCGCCGTCAACAAGGTGGAACAGGAGCGCCAGAGACGCGACTGTCTTGGGCATTTTCAGGAGATGGCTTTCGAGGATCGATGGCAGTTTCCCGGCGCGCGCTTCTGTCTGAACTTCCGTCATCCACTCGCGGAAAAGCTCTTGTGCTTCACTCGAAAAGCCGAAAACGGCGGGGCTATCGAGGCTTCGCGAAAAGGTGTGCAGGTCGCGGAACGCGCCCTCATATTGCTTCCGCGCTGGCGCATCCGGGCTCCGATCGGTCCAGACCCAAGAGCCGATATCATCCGGCCAGACTGCAAGCTGAAGGCGCTGGATCAGGCCATCGTCACTCACGCCGGTCATGGCGCCCTTGACGAGCGGAGCGATGCGCGCGGGTTGTACGCCGCCGATGATGCTCAAAGTGCAGTTTTCGATACGGACTGTCCCGCGCCCGATTCGATCGTAGGTGAACTGCCCGTCTCCATTGAAGGCTTCGAGATAGAATGCCCGCTCGCTCTGATGTTCTTCCGATTCCATGCGCGCGAGGAATCCCGGCAGTTCGTCGCGGATCAGCAACAGCCCGCGCGGGTTTTCATTCAACAATTCGCCGAGCTTTTCGACCGTGGCGTCATTGACGATCAGTCGCGGGCAAGGAGCTTCCTCTTCGTCATTTCGCGCCTGCTCGGCAAGGAGGCGTTTGGCCCCTTCCCTGTCGCCGTCCTGAAACGCCTTTGCCGCCTTTTTGCTGGCTTCCTTGGCGTCGAGTTCCGACAGCGCGGCCTCGATTTTCGCCTCGCGCTTCGCCGTCTCCCATTCCTTGCGCAGAGTGTCTTGCAGGGCATAGACCGGCGCGAGCGCCGAGCGCATGGCGGGACTTTTCATGGCGCTCGGGCGCCCGATGATGGCGCCCCAGAGATTCGGGACAACCTCCCAATCATCATGCTGCTTTGGGCGGACGCGGACGGCATTTCCCGCGAGCGATGCGAGGCCGCACAGAGCCGCGACGGCGGCGAAGTCGGGCGGCGCCTGCTGGCGATCGGCCACGTCGAGAACATAGTCCCGCAGCGCCAGCGGCAGCAATTCAGGAATGAACCGCTCAACAGCCGGCAATGACGACTCGATAGGCTTTGGCACCGGCCATGCGTCGTTCGAGGCGTGAGCCACCCCTGCCGCCCTGTTACTTGCCGCCTGCGCTTGCCGCTCTAATAAGCGCTCCACGCTCGCCCTGGCCATCGCCACGGCCTCCGCAGGCATCCCGGCGCCGGGAACCCATGGGCTCTTCAATCCGTTTGCCCATCCGCTCTCGAATGTGGCCTGCGTCTCGCGACGATCGTTGCCGCCTTTGGCGGCGCGTTCCAGCGCCACCTCCAGCGCATATTCGCGGAGGCCCTCGGCGGGCAGACCCGCCGCCACAAGGCCGGCCAGCGTGTACGCCTCTTGGTTGATCGTATCGTTCGAGGTTCCGCGAGGGGCGTTGGCGATATTCTCGAGCGAGCGCTTGGCGATGTTCTCCACATGCGAACGCTGTTCCACCGAGAGCGCGCGAGGCGGTATGGGCATAGGCGAGGAAACTTGCCCATTGCCCTTGTGCCCGGCGGCGACCGGTGGGCAAGTTGGCAATGGCGGCGGCGCATCGATGATCGTCGCCGCTTCGGCGAGAAAGGCGTCGATTTGCGACTCCGTGACGGAGGTAAGCTCCGCTCGCGAAATACGGTGCGGTGGCTTCCGGCTTCCAACGCAGTTCAGCGCCAGTAGGATGCGTTCCATAAGCGACGAACTGCTGGCCAGACCCAAGAACCTCGACCTTCTCAAACTTGCCGTCGGCGCTCTTGAACGTCTTCGACGTAATTGAAAGCTTTTTCGGCTCGCCTTCGGCGGCGCGGTAAAGAAGCAGGACGCGCGAGCTATTGTCTCGCCAGCGTATCGGCGCGGCCCCGAGCATTCGCAACGCCAGTTCGCGTATCTTGTCCGCTCTCGCGGGATCGTCCGCGTCAATATCGATGGAGCGAAGGCCATCGCATCTTATGCCCGTGTTGAGTGCGCCCGCCGTGACAGGCATGTTGGCGTCGCCGTCTTCCCGCGTGGTCCAGCCCGTGTTGATCGCGGCCTTACCGTCCGTCAGGACCGCGACCGGAGCATAGGCTTGCGCCAGCAGTTCGCCGCGGAGTCGCTTCACAGTCTCAATTTTCTCGGCGAGAGACGGTAATGTTGCCTGTGCGCTGTGAGGCGTGGGTTCAAGCAATACATGCGAGGGGGAGGTTGCCGCCTTCCCCTTTTGCTTGACTTCGTCCGTCGCACTGGAGCCGCGGCCGGCGCGGGCTCATAAGCCTTCATACTGTCCGGTTTTTCGAATGCGTGTTTGCCCTGTCCGGCGAGGAGAGTGTCACGAGCGTTCACTGCGATCCTCCCAATTGAACCGGTAGGAGAACAGGGACAGGCCTCCGCGACCGGCGGCGGCGCGGCGACGGTCGGCCATGGCCACTGCCCGTGAGCGTAGTGGCGTTGATGACGAGACGCCCCGTAGGCGCAGGTAACGCAGAATTTCAGCATCCGTGCGCAGTGACGGAGGCTTGGTCGCACAAAGCAGGGCGCACGAGACGATCCCGCGCCCCCAATTGCGAACGATGACCAGATTTACCTCGCCCTTCCGCCCGTTCTCGTCGTCGCTGTAAAGAGGGACGCCTACGAACCCCGCCACAGGTTGGAAGGGCCGTGCTCGATAGCGTCGCCGCGGGCGCTGTGCGAAAAATTCGCCATCGTCGGCGAATACGTTGTCAGCGGGTGCGTAAGAAGGCGTCGAGTAGGGGTTCATCAGGGCGCCCCCTTCCGCTTTACTTGCCGAGCGGAGCCCGTCGGCAGCGGATTTGGCTGGGCGCTGACGGGAAGGCCCTCGGACGCAATACGGAGCGCCTCGGCATGCGGGATCAGCACGCGACCGCCGATGCGGATGATGCGAATCTTCCGCCGCTTTACGTATTTCCAGAACGTGCTCGGGCTTATGCCGACATCGCGGCAGAATGGTTTCACCCGGTGCGCACGCGGGGCTTCGGGCGGGATAACTGCTTCAGGCGGAATAACGTCGTGCATTCATTACCTCCGACATTGCTCGAGAGCGTTTGCTCTTGTCCGTCGAAGGTGCAGGCGTCCATATTCCGGAATCAAATCGCCTATTCGTTTCCGGAATTTTCGGACTTGAGATTTTCTAATATTTCTAGAGCCGTAGCAGAGAGCTGCTGAACCTTTATCTCAATGGATTTCGCCTCTTGCAGGCGCGATTCGAGAGTTTCGACCCACTGGTTCACGTTGCCTCGATGGTTCGGCGGTCGCTTCCAGCGCCCACGCCGAGCTAGCCGAACCAGCGCCTCCCGGTCCGTCGAGATATTTTTCTCGCGCTTAATTATCTCAACATCGTTGCGTAACGCAGCGAGTCGATCTGAATCCCATTCTCGATGCCGCCCTGTTTTCGTCGCTGGCTCGACAGCACCGTGGTTCTCGCGCGACAATTTGTACGGAACTTCTTTAACCGCGAACCCGGGCACATGTTCGATAGCCAATACGAGCGAGAGTCTGAAATAGTCTGATTTATCTTCGATGCCGTAATGCTCGAACAAAAGAGAGAGTTTATCGAGGCGGGCTTTCTCGATAGCTTCGTCCATCACTCGATTCATCGCTTCGTTCTCCGCCGCGACGGTGTGGGAGGCTACGCTATAACCATGCGGGCGAAATACTGTTAGTTCGCGGATTGGCTTTGCTAACGCACCTTTCCATTTCCTCTTATTCCCTGTCATCGCGAGCCCTGGCGCTGCCCAATGATGCGCAGGGAAGCGAGTGGGCTAAACTCGCTTGTCGGCTGGCCGGCCTATCCCTGCGCGTCTCGTATCAGGCGACCGAATCGGCGCCCGATCTGTGCTATCCCCGTATGGTGTCTTTAGCGCAAAGCAGGAGACGGCGGGCGATGAAGCTGGACGACGCGATCATAGAGCAACTTGAACTTTCTGGTGAAAGCACCGTCAAAGAAATCGGCGAGCGCCTATCAGCTCGCATACAGAGCGCGTTAGATCGCCTCGTCAAAGCTGGAAAAGTCGCTAAGAGCGGCCACAATGGGCAGGGTAACATTAAATATTACGACTTGCCTCCCCCACCGCCAGCGCACATCGAGAGACGGATTTAGATTGCCCTCCCGGACCTAAAGGCGAAAAACGCCCCGCCGACGCCATTGCCCGCGCCGTCAAGGTCATGCGCATCGCCACCGGCGAGAACCGGAGGACTATGGCACTGCGCCCTCGCAGGACCGGGTCTCATTCATCGGAAATCTCTCTGTCGGCCTTGCATGAATGGCTTTCGCCTGCGGCTTGAACGGTGAGGTGCGCGGCGCGAGGTCGCGCTGCTCCCAACAACCCAAAGCCGCCCCATAATATCCTGACATTGCCGACGCTTGACTGTCGCGCGCTTTTGGTGCCGCGGGCAGTATCGCTGCCGACGGCAACGCCCCCAAAGCTGATCGACGGCGAAGAGGGAAGTAGCCCACATGAAGAACTTGCCAGCGGCCAAGGAAAACTGGGCGGCAGTCCCCTTCGAGACGGTTCTGGAGAGATTTGAGACCGCGAGCGCGGGCTTGGGCGAGGCGGAGGCTCAAAGGCGTCTAGCCATCCAAGGGCCCAATCGCTTGCCGGCCGGAAAACGGCGAAGCCCGCTGCTGCGCTTCGCCCTGCAATTCCACAATGTGCTCATTTATGTGCTGCTCGCCGCCGCACTCGTAACGGCACTCATGGCGCATTGGGTGGACACCGCCGTCATCGTCGCGGTCGTCGTCATTAACGCCATCATCGGCTTCATCCAGGAAGGCAAGGCGGAAGAGGCCATGGAGGCCGTCCGCAACATGCTTTCCCTGAGAGCGACCGTCATTCGCGGCGGGAAAAGGATCGTCATCGAGGCCGAAGACGTCGTTCCCGGCGACATCGTCTATGTGCAATCGGGGGACAAGGTTCCCGCTGACATTCGCCTCATCCGCGTCAAGTCGTTGCAGGTGCAGGAGGCGGCGCTCACCGGCGAGTTGCTGCCGGTGGACAAGAGCACGGAGGCCGTACCGCCCGACGCTTTGCTCGGGGACCGCTCGTCGATGGTCTATTCAAGCACGGTCGTGACCTATGGCCAGGCTACCGGCGTCGTCGTCGCCACCGGAGCTGAAACGGAGATCGGCCGCATCAGCGAACTTCTCTCCGAAGTGCAGACACTGATGACGCCGCTGCTGCAAAAGATGGAAGAATTCGCTCGCTGGCTCACCATCGCCATTCTTGCGATCTGCGCCTTCGTCGTCGCCTTCGGCACGCTGGTTTGGGGCTTCGATCTCGCCGAAATGTTCATGTCGGCTGTCGGCCTCGCCGTCTCGGCGATACCGGAGGGGCTGCCGGCGATCATCACCATCACGCTGGCGATCGGCGTGGAGGGGATGGCGCGCCGCAACGCCATCATTCGCCAGCTTCCGGCCGTCGAAACGCTTGGTTCGGTGACGACCATCTGCTCGGATAAGACGGGCACGCTCACGCGCAACGAATTGACGGTGCGTTCCGTGGTCACCGCCAAGGGCGTCTATGAGGCGACAGGCACGGGCTACGATCCGCATGGCGGCTTTACGCGGAACGGACAAGATATCGTGCTGCGCGACGACTCCGATCTGTTGTCGGCGCTGCGGCCGGTAGCGCTATGCAATGACGCCGCGCTGCGTGAGAAGGACGGCGCGTGGAGCGTCGACGGCGATCCGACGGAAGGCGCCTTGTTGACCGCGGCGGTCAAAGGCGGCGTCAGTTTGCGCGATCTGGCTCTGACGCTGCCGCGCACGGACGAAATCCCATTCGAGTCTCAGCATCGCTTCATGGCGACGCTGCATCACGATCATGAAGGAGCCGGCTACATATTCGTGAAGGGCGCGCCTGAGCGGCTGCTCGAAATGTGTTTTTGGGAGCGTGGCGATGAGGACGAGCAGCGCCCGCTCCAATTCGATCGCTGGCACGCGCGCATCCACGACATGGCCGCCAAGGGTCAGCGCGTTTTGGCGGTCGCGTCGAACCTGGCCGAGAAAGGGCAAGAACAGCTCGCTTTCGGCGATGTCGATAGCGGCCTCACCTTTGTCGGACTTGTCGGCTTGATCGACCCGCCACGCGCAGAAGCCGTCGAAGCCATTCGCGAATGCGCGGCCGCCGGCATTAATGTCAAAATGATTACGGGCGACCATGCCGCGACGGCGAAAGCAATCGCGCGTGAACTCGGCTTGCGGCAGCCCGACTCCGTGCTCACCGGTCATGATCTCGATGCGATAGGGGACGAGGAACTCGGCGAAGCCGTCACGGCGACGACGGTCTTCGCGCGCACCAGCCCCGAACATAAGCTGCGTCTCGTTCAGTCGCTGCAAAGTCGCGGAGAAATCGTCGCAATGACTGGCGACGGCGTCAACGATGCGCCCGCGCTCAAGCGCGCCGACATCGGCATCGCCATGGGCGTCAAGGGCACCGAGGCGGCGAAGGAGGCCGCCGAAATGGTGCTGGCCGACGACAATTTCGCCTCCATTGTTCATGCGGTGAAGGAAGGCCGCGTCGTCTATGAAAATTTGAAGAAAACGATTCTCTTCATTTTGCCGACCAATGGCGGCGCGGGCCTGACGGTGATCGCCGCCATCGTTATGGGGGAGGCGTTGCCCGTGACGCCGGTGCAGATGCTCTGGATCAATCTTGTTACCGCCGTTACGCTCGGCCTGGCGCTCGCTTTCGAACCGCCGTCTCCCGGCATCATGTCGCGCCCGCCGCGTCCGTCGGGCGAGCCGATCCTGTCGCGCCACTTCGTTTGGCGGATCGTCTTCGTCTCCTTTCTGATGCTTAGCGCCACATTCGGTCTCTACGAACTGGAGAAAGCCCGCGGCATGGGGCTCGACAGCGCTCGGACCGTCGCGGTCAATACGCTGGTTGCCTGTGAGGTGGCTTATCTTTTCAATGCGCGCTTTCTATCCGAGTTGTCGCTGTCTCTGAAGGGCTTCTTCGGCAGCAGCGCTGTGTTGATCTCCATCGCCATCGTCGTCGCGCTGCAGGCGATGTTCACCTATGTGCCTTTCATGCATTCGCTGTTTCATACGACGCCGCTCGACGCCGAGATTTGGGGGCATATCGCCTTCGCCAGCGCCTTGTTGTTCCTGCTTGTCGAGATCGAGAAAGCGATCTTCCGTTCGCCGGCGGCGCAGGGCTGGGTTTCGGGCCTCGGCCCTGCCGCGCCGGCGCCGCGCGTCGCCGCCGTCGTCGCCCCCGGCGCATGGCGTCAGCCGGTTCTCGCCGGATTGCTGGGCTTGATGATTATTGGCATGACCGGCGCGATCTATTTACATTTGCACGCCAATCTCGCGCGAGACGAAACGCAATTCGCGCGCGGCTCAAGCGCGCGCATAGTCACCGTGAGCGGCCTCGTCGCTCCCATCGCGCGCACGCTGGTCGCAGCCCCTGTCGCGGGCGTCGTGGAGACGCTGCGCTGCGAACTCGGCGCGCATGGTGAAGAAGGGGGAGACGTGCGCGACGCTCGATCCGCGCCCCTTCGATGAAGCGCTCGCGCGTGAAAAAAGCACGCTGGCGGCGGCTGAGGCGGAGTTGGCTCTGCGCGTGAAAGCGCGCGCGACAGGGCGCAGGCGGTCGTCGATGAACGAGAGGCGCCGCCGCGACGTCGCGCCGCCAGCCGCAAGACGATCGAGACGTCGCGACGCGCCCTGGCGCGCGCGCAGGCGCAGATCGAGCGCGCCGAAGTCGCCGTCGCCGAACGGCGCGACGCGCTGGCAAAAGCCGAGGCCGCGCGCGCCGGCGCCGAGATTGTCGCGCCTGTCGACGGCTTTATCATCGAGCGACAGGCGGCGGCCGGGAAGCGCGTCGCCGCCGGAGCGCCTCTCTTCGTGATCGGCGACGCGACGACCATTCGCCTCCGAGCGAAGGCCAGCGGCGACGGAGCCCTCGCCATCGCGCCCGGCGCCGAGGCGACGCTGACGAGCGCGGCTGCGCCCGACCGGACGTTCCCCGGCAGGGTGATAGAGGTGCGACGGCCGACGGCGCCGGAGGAGGGCGCGACGGTTGACGTCGTGATTGAGGCGGAAAATCCCGACCTTGCGCTGCAGCCTGGAATGGAGGTGTCGGCGCGCATCGAAATAGACGAGCGCGAGGCCGCGCTGCGCGCGCCAAACGCCGCCCTGCGCTAGGAGAAAGGCCGTTGCCCCCGAGCAAATTGGTGGACCAACCATGGCCAAACTGGGCACTGAGTTTTGACCGTCATCATGCCCTCTAAACGACAGGAACCTCCGCTTTTCCGCACCAGCGACAGATGCTCGCCCCATGAGGATCAGAACTGGTGCATTGGCCGGCGGCTAGCGAGCGACCTCGATCAAGGCCTCGTTACGGTGCCGAAAGCGAATTGATCGCCACGCCGACCCTGCAGCATCATCTTTCCAACATGGCCGGTTTCTTCTCGACCGCTTCCGAGAAGACCAGTGCGACTCTCGCGGCCAGCGCGATCGCAACGCCACTCTGGCGGCAATATGTCAAATACATCTCGGACGACGCGTGTGAGCATACTGACTTTGCTCGGCGAGCGTGTGTTTGATTTCGTAATCAGGAACGCCGGCATCGGCGAGGCGCGATCCAACGCGGTAAAATTCTAATCTCCGTTCCCCACGGGACTTGCCTCGGCGCGGAGCAGGCCATCGTAGTCGGCCCGTCGGTGAGGCGCGGCAACTGTCGGATGCGGCCACGAGCAGGAGCGGCAAAATTGCCGGTCATCACGCCGGAGGCGCTGGCGCGCCGTATCCAGCCGATGGCCATTGCAGCCGTCGCGCACCGTCGCCGCGTCACAGGGACGACGCGCGACGGCTGCTGGACCAAAAAGTGGATGTGATGGAGGGAATGGAAGGTATTCCAATATAAGTCACACGGCAGGGAAATTTCATAATTATGGAAATGCCTCCATCCCCTCCATATCCTCCATTCATTGCAGGCAGAATACCTCTCTTCCATTCTGCCACGCCCGACCTCTATGTCCCTACCTGTTTCCCTGTCCTTCAACGCGACGCCCAAGGCGCCAGCGCGAACGGCTCAGTTTGTCGTAGCTCCGGTCGCCGCTAAGTAACCTCCGCGGACTTGATAGATGGAGGCTCACAATGAACGTCACAGCAAGTCTTACTGTGCTGGCGCTCACCAGCTCCGTCGCGATCATCGCGCTGATCCTCCTGGGCTTGCGCAAAGCGCTGAATACCGCTGGGTGGACGATTTCCGATCGGGAGAGGGCGACGAACGCCTTTGCGATCATCCTCATTGGATGGTTCTTGATCGCAACCGTCTCGGCGTGGCTCGGCGCTTACCAGGCCGCCCCCGGAATAATGCCCACGATACAATATGCGCTTCTCACGCCGATCATCATCGGCGCGTGGCTGAACTGGCGTTCGCCGACCGTCGCGCGGGTCATCGACGCCATCCCCCAGCAATGGCTGGTGGGCATCCAAATATTTCGCGTCCTCGGTGGAACCTTCATGGTCCTTTACGCGATGGGCGAGATGCCCGGTGTTTTCGCCTGGCCAGCGGGAATCGGCAGACGTGCTCGTCGGTGTCCTCGCCCCGATTATCGCGATCGTCTATGCGCGCGCGCCGCGCGAGAGCTCCGATCTGGTCATGTGGTGGAACATTCTCGGCGTCACGGACCTCGTCATTGCGGTTGCAACCGGCGTAAGCAGTTCGCCGTCATTGATTCAGGTCACGGCGTTCGATCGGCCCAACGAACTGATCTCAATGTTCCCGCTTGTGCTGGTTCCCGCCTTCCTCGTGCCGCTGTGGATATTGCTGCATATCGCCTCGCTGACGAAATTGCGTCGGGCTGACGCGATCGACAAGAAGCCTCACGGCGTCGCCACGTCGCGCATGTGACGAGGCGACAAAGACGGGTTCATTTGGCTTGGCGTGGAATTGTCCCGCCTGACTGACGTTCGAGGCGCCGGACCGACTGCGCAAGCGAATATCCAACCGATAATTGCCGTCGGTTTCAATGGCGCTGACGACGCGCCCCCGAAGCGACACACCGCCATTCTGATGCTCTACATCGACACTGCAATGTATCGCAGCGACATCAGCCGGTTCCATGTTCGTCTCCTAGACAAATGGCGGGGCGCCAAACGTCGCGGGCCAAGAGTGCGCAGATTCTGGAACTCGCCCGAAAGAGCATGACCGCCAAGGGATCGCCGACCAACTCGGCATTGGCGTCGCCAGTGTCTACCGGGTGTTGAAGGCGGCGAGGGCTTAGGCCAAGTCGGCGAGTTCAACGACCCCCGGCATAGCAAAAACAGGAGAGCGAGAGGGCCGCTCTCCGAGATTACGGCGTCCGACTTTATGCGGCCTTCGCTTGTTCAGGCTTCGTGGCCTCCATGGCCCTGAGGTAGAGGTCGAGCAGTGACTCATGTTCATCGCGCTCGTCTTTGTCCTGCTTCCGCAGGCGAATAATCTCCTTTAATACCTTCACCTCGAAGCCTTCGCCCTTGGCCTCGGATAAGACTTCCTTCTTCCCCTCGTTCAAGGTCTTGATTTCTTCGTCGATGCGCTCGATGCGCTCGATAAAAGAGCGAATGCGGCCACCCGCGATTCCTACCGTGTCCGTCATAGATGGGTCCCTTCCTTGATGGCGAGGGAACGGTAGGTCCGTCAGAGTAACCGAGAGGTTAACCAGACGCTTTCAAGTAAGGAGCCATCATCGAGCCTTGATGACGGAAGCGCCGCCAATACACGACCGTCCGAGACCTGCTCTCGCAAGAGGCGGGGATCAGCGTCATCGCCAAAGAGACAGGGCTGACGCGGCAGACGATCTACCGGATCAAAGAGGCCCCTTGACGATCTTTGGGACGAATTGGAGGGGCTGTAACTCCCTACCCGACGTGAGCCAGATGGGCGCGGCGGGTCCAAGAAAGATTGATGACCGGCAAATTTGCCGCTCATGGTTCCGCCCCCTCCCCGGCAGGAAATCCAATCATGAATGCCATGCCGAGCGCCGCAATCGGGAGCGCCATCGCATCGGCGCTGCAGGCGAGGTCCATCGCTGGGCCGGTGTAATTGTTGGAAGCCATGCGAAACGGCCCGCAGGATATCCGTGCGGGTCGTTTCGCGTTTCTTGGAGCCCCAGCCCCAAAGTGTCGCGACGCCCAATACGATAGCCGGCAGTAATGCACGCAAAAAAGCACAATTGTTTACATGTAGCGCAGCCTTAAGAACGGATTATTGACGTTCTGGCAAAAGCGCCACAACTGGATCTTTTCGCGCCCGCTCAAAATCGACGCCGCCTGCACGAGTGACGGAACAAGACGGCGTCTCGCGCGTTAATTCAACTTACCCCATAAACGGGAGGCGAAAATGTCGCTCGAAAGAATCGACGCGGAGATTCTGCGCGAGGCGCACGGATTTTCGTTCTCTATGCTTGTCACGGGAACGCAACAGACGATCCGCATCTTCGTCGCAGACGACGCGCTGGACTTGGAGGACGACCTAATGCTTGATGAGGATCGGCTGCTCACCCAATTCAAGGCTGACCGACAAGCATTCGAGGCGATTGCGAACGAAAGACACGTCCATGGACGACTGGCGGCGAACGGCGCCGTGGCGATCACTCTCGCCGACCTTGTGGAATTTATAGAATAACAGGCCCATGTCCGGCGCGCTGCGCCGATGCACAAGGCGGCGTGACGCAGCCCGCGGTTCTGGGCTGACCTTGCTCATATCTCCGAAGGCGAGCGCGTCGCCGTGATCATGCGCCGGCTGTCCATGAGCGAGCGTGCGATTTACGACGCCACCAAAGACGCGCGCAAAGCCGAAAAGCAGACGATGATGGACCGGACCATCGGCATGTGGCTCGACTGCCATACGCAGGAAGCCATCGCCGATGCGGTCGGGGTGGATCAGGGGAGTCGAAGGACGGCGGCAAGCTCACTATCGTGCTTAAGAAAAAGAAGCAGAAGAAAAGCAGCGTTTCTTTGTGACGGCGCAGGAGCTCGCATCAGCTTGTCAGGGTAAGCGACCAATTCTGCTTCGCTCGACGACAGCAACTTCACCGACGATCGCCTTCGCAAGACCGGGCGGGGGCACAAGGGGAGCTACGGTCGAGGCGGGGACGCGATTGGTTCAACCATCCGCCAGCCGAGGGCGGCGTGTCTTCGCTGAAAGGCCGTGTTTCAAGGTTCTGTAGAAGCTCCCTAATGGCGCTTCTCCTTCGCAGAAGCTTCCTCATGGTCATGTCGCGATCTCCTTCTTCGCATTCGTAGAGAACCGATGCTCAAGCATCATTCCAACAAAATTAGGAACGGTTCTGATTTTGTCGCGTCTTCGTCGACGAATTTTGCCAAGCGTTGCTAATTTGTCGCTTACGCTTATGGCTCGATAGCGGTGGCGCGCCAACAAGTGACAAGTGACGCCTGCGCCATATGGCCATCGCAAGCGTCACCTGCGTCAGGCAGTCCCGTGGGGTGGGTCGTATCCGCCCATGCATCGCCCAGGGAACGGAAGCCCGCGCCCTTGTCGGCAATAGCCGCAAGGGTGTTGAGCAAATCGCGCGTTGACCTCGCCAGCCTGTCTAGGCGCGTCACCATCAACGCGTCGCCCTTGGCGAGCTGTTCGACGGCGCGGCGCAACTGGGCGCGGTCACTGCGAGCGCCGCTCGCCGTCTCCTTGAATATCTTTTCGGCTGCTTCACCTGCGCGTCAACGCTCTGGCCGTCCGTCGAGACCCTTGCATAGCCGTATTTCATGCGATCATTTTGCACATATATCATGCACAAAAAAAGCCGCGGAATCTACCAGCGCATTATCGTCGTGATTTCTTGGCTGTGCTCCATACCGCAACGGATTCCACCAGCTCACGGAGCGGGTCGATTGTCGTGACAGACAATGCGTTATCCGGGAACGGGTGGGGCGCTTGCCTTCTGCAAAGTCAGCTCTAGGTTCAAAGTAAGCCTCTATGCAGCAAGAGGCCTAAATAATGTAAGCACATGGAGGAGACGATGATATCGGCCAAAGAACATGTCACAATGGCGACTGTCGGAGGCATCATCGGCGCTGCCTTGGGTGCTGGAATAGGCGGCTCGCTGTTTGGACCAGCAGGGGCCGTCGCAGCCGCGGTGCTGGCCGGGATTGGTGGCGCGTTTTTTGGGTCCTTTTTGTGATCGAGAAGTGCCGCTACGACCCTCACGAGACAAGAAGCGCCGCCCTCTGCATGCGGGTGGAGCGTCGATTAAGGAGATCGACCGTATCACCGGTCACAGCCGAGGCCTCGCGCACAAGGTGCTGAGAGGTCAGCGCTCGGAGGTGCAGCTGTTCCAGTGGGGCGCATCACGGTCGCGAAGTGACGCCTCCGTCATATGGCACCAAGCGCAATGCCGTCGCAAGCGCCGCTTGATCTGAAAATGCATTTTTCACCGACGACTATCTAAGATCCTGTTCACGACATCGTTCTGGAGGCTCATATCCGTTGGTGGCGCTTCAGCGACCTCGTGCGTCATCAACAGGGCGATCATCCAAAGTTGAGAGACGCACATGCAAGGGAATAGCGGCAACGAAGTTCAGGACAGGTCGGCTGCGGCGGCGGCTCAACGTCCGCAGTCGGAGGCGCTCTCTTCGAAGCTCATCAAGTGTCCGTTTGAGGTTCGGATTGATGGCGAGCCGCACGACCGGTTTTACGATCTTCGTGACGCGATGGCGTCGGGCCGGGTCGCCAAGCTGGACAATCCAAACGCGAGTGTTGTCGTGGTGGACGTAACGACGAGGAAGTTGGTAGTCGAAATCGAGGTCTAGAAGCTTCTGTGAAACGCATTTAGTACCTTAGAATTCTAGCGGCAGTGTTGCCGAAAAACAACAAAGCTGAAAAATTGGCGATCTTTATTTCGGCTAGGCGCTCAATTCACATTGTAGCCGCAAACTTCAACCTATGGTCGGATCGTCGTGTATTGACAGCGTCTGAGGTGTATCAATGAGTTCAAACCCATCGCGCCCCAATGAAATTGGGGATGAAATTGGCGCGCAACTGAGGGCCATATACGACAAAGTCCTTCGCGAGCCGCTTCCAGAAGGATTTTCCGAACTTTTGAACTCGCTGGAGACACGCATGATATTGCCTCTGGTGCGTCCCAAAAAGAACGGAGCCACATCACCTCAATCAAAGGAGCGCATGCGCCGCGTCGGTTAAGGGCGATGGGCTTGGGCCATTTCGAATACCTCGATATCTCTCGCGATCCCAATCTGGCAACGGACGTCACCGTCGCAGATGGGGGCTATTTCCTTAATATGTTTGCGGATTGTCTCTCGGTGCAGTTTCGCCGCGTCTATCACGTCGATAATCTCCAAATTGGACGTTTTTAGTTGCACCGGCGTCGGAGGCGCGGTTGCCGCGAACTCTACTATGACGAGAAGCAGCACGGCGCATATCCCCCAAACCACGACCGCGGCTACTCTAGTTTTCCAATTCCCATACATTTGAGCAGGCCAAGGAGTTCGGACTAGGCGTCAACATTCCTTACTTAGGCGTTTGGCGCGGCTTGATCAGGTCCGAATATCTGGCAAGCCATTGACTGATCACCACCGATGCCCCTCGGGCTACCAAGCACAAAATGGAGTCGTAACAATATCGTTCTTGTGACGGCTCGAAAATTACTCGCGGCGCAGCCTGCGCTACGCAAGAGGCGGCCGGCGTCGATACGAGGAGGAGGCGGCGTGATTTAATGGAGGAAGCGGCCACGAATATAGACCGGAAAAATTTCCGATCTTCTCGACGGGGGATGGCGCGCGACGAGCCATGAATTATGCACATTCATCAGTATGGACGCGGACGCTACCGTCAGATTGGGTTTTGCCCTTATCATACTTATCGCTGGCGACCTGTTGTACCCGAGACAGTCCATAATCTTGGATTGCCTCGTGCGAAGACTTAACAAAGACAGGCTCTCCTGTTGCCGCGTCCTCTGCTTGGATTGAAACGCCGGTGAGGTCAGGACTTTCGACCGTTCTACCCGTGAAATTCAAAGGCATTGGCGAACTCCTAGCTCCCTTCGTTTGGTGAGCCTTTCCTCAACCCGCTCGGTTTGTCTCAAAGGCGCTGACGCCGGACAGGATAGCCCACAGTTTGCGATAGCAGCACTTGCTGATCGTGGCTCAGTCCCAACGCATCGGCGATCGCCTCGCGATCGATCCACGCACGGATAACGGTAGCCAGCCCATTGCTGGCGGCGAAGAGATACAAATTCTGTGAAATCGCGCCAGCTGCGACCGAGGTGTCAACGCCGGAGTGATTTTGCGTCGTCTGGCCGGAGAGAAAATACATCAAGCTGAACAAACGTACGCGCCGGCCTGAGGCGTCAGTGCCGCATCCCATTATTCGTCAGGAACGGGCTCGGACGACGTTTGTGTTTTTTCGCGGCGGACGCGCTTCTTGGAATGGGCGAGGCGGTAGCTTTCGCCGTTCATCTCCAAAATATGCACATGGTGGGTCAACCGGTCGAGCAGAGCGCCGGTCAGACGTTCGGAGCCGAACACGCTCGTCCACTCGTCGAACGGCAAATTGCTGGTGACGATCGTCGCGCCTCGCTCATACCGCTGGCTGAACACCTCGAACAGCAGTTCGGCTCCAGTCTGCGACAGCGGCACATAACCGAGTTCGTCGATGATGAGCAGCTTGTATCCTGCCAGTTGACGCTGCAGACGCAGAAGTCGTTTCTCATCCCTGGCCTCGATCAATTCGTGAACCAGAGCGGCGGCGGTGACGAAGCCGACAGACAGGCCCTTCTGGCAAGCGGCCAGGCCCAATCCCAGGGCGATGTGCGTCTTGCCAGTGCCGCTGTTGCCGACGGCGATGATATTCTCTCGACGAGCAACATACTCCGAGCGGGCGAGTTCCAGCACCAGAGGCTTGTTGAGCGATGGCAAAGCCTGGAAGTTGAAACTATCGAGGCTTTTGACAGCTGGGAACTTCGCTTCCTTGATCCGGCGCTCGACCGTCCGCCGCTCTCGCTCGATCAGCTCCAGTTCGACGAGCCGCAGAAGGTAGCGGACATGATCGACGCCCTCGGCGGCGCACTGACGGGCGACCTTGTCATATTCGCGGAGGAACGTTGGAAGCTTGAGCGCTTTCAGATGGTGAGCCAGCAAGACTTGCGGTGTGTCGGTCATGCGACGCCTCCCGCCAGGAGGGCCATATACGCACGCGCCGAGGTTGTCGCCACCATGGCGCGCGGCAGATACGGATAAACGGTCATGTCGAGACGAGGCGGTCGTCGCTCGATCCGACACAGCACGAGATGCTTGATTGCGTCGAAACCGATAGCCCCGCGTTCGATCGCGTCGGCGACGGCGGCGCTCACGTCCTCGATCTTGAATGCCTCCATGAGGCGCAGCACTTGGACAAACTCACGTTTGCCCTGCTTGCCCATGCGGGCCTCGAGAAGACGCCGCAATGTCGCAAACGCCTCCGGTAACCGCCAGTCGGCGAGCGGAGCGGCCTGGTCGAGCGCATTGATCTTCCGCTCGATCAGCGCGAGATAATGCAGCGGATCGAATATGAAGTCCTCCCGCTCGTAAGCGCGAGGGTGGCGTACGATGATTTCCCCGCCGCAGGCGATGACGACTTCGTGCACATAGCCACGTACAAGCACTTTGCGGTGGCCATAGGATGTCGGCACGGAATAGTCGTTGCCCCGGTAACGCACCAGCGACAACGAGGAGACCGTGGTGTCGACCTTCTCGCAGGCGTCGTAAGCCGGCGGTAGAGGCTGCTGGAATGCGGCAAGGTCGCGCTCCAGTCGTTCCCCAATCGTCTGATCATGACCGCGCAAGCGATCGCTCATGCGGCGGCGGCAACATTCCAGAAGGTAAGCGTTGAGAGCCTCGAAGCTGTCGAAAACCGGGATCGGAACCAGGAAGTTACGCCGCGCAAAGCCAACGAGCCCCTCGACTTTACCTTTGTCATTCCCCCTGCCGGGCCGGCCAAAGCGGTCCTCGAACAGGTAGTGCGATTGGAGTTCTGTAAAGACCCGCGTTCGTTGCCGTTTGCCGTCCCCCAGGATCCGCGCAACAGCAATCTTGGTGTTGTCATAGAGAATCGACTTCGGCACGCCACCGAAAAACGCGAACGCCTTCACGTGGCCGTCGCAGAACGCTTCGGTCGTTTCCGCCGGATAGGCCACAACGAAGCTGGCGTCCGAGTGCGGTAAGTGGAAAGCGAAAAAATGGATCTTGCGCTCCACGCCGCCGATGATGCCAAGGGCCTCGCCGAAATCCACCTGAGCGTGACCCGGCCGATGCGTCAGCGGCACAAACACCTCTTGCGAGCGTTGCCGCCAGCCCGCCACGTAATCCTTCACGATCGTGATGCGCCCGGTGAAGCCATACACGTCCCGCAGCCGCTCAAAGATCCGCTTCGACGTGTGCTGCTGCTTCTTGGGCCGACTTTTGTCCTCTTCGAGAATCCGGTCGATGATCGCAGCAAACGGATCTAGCTTCGGCCTAACCGGCGGCTTCGACCGCCGATAGCCAGGCGGGACCGAGAACTTCAGCATTTTCGAGACCGTTCTCGGGTCGATCCCAAATCGCCGCGCCGCCGCCCGCTCGCTTAATCCCTCAATCCTGACCGCATGCCGAACCTGAAAATAAAGCTCCACCCGCTTCATCCCCCGCCCTCGCTAAAAACAGCAAAGGGCTCTTCAACTGCCGGATTATCAGTCCGGCGCAACCGACCCACTCGGTTGCTTCACTGAGGGATTTTCGCTCCGGCGCTTACACGAGGCATAGCTTTCACGCTGCCGGACCGGCACCAACTTCGTGCGGCTGTAGTCGGCGACAAACACCAAGTCCAGAGGAGCCTCGTCGACGAAGTCCTGGTAGCCCGTGACGCGTCGTAGGTCGCTGGCGGCGACTAGCTGCAGCAGGTGCGTGGCGGCGTCATAGAGATAGGCCCCCGAGGGGAGCGCCACAATAGATATCAACTTCCTGCGCGTTCAGCGCCGACGGCGCGGTCCGGCCTCCGTCCAGGCGATTCACGCCATACGCTGCCCAGAGCAAACTCGACAGCATGGGCAGCGGCAATTCGGTGCGGGCAAATTCTCGCTCCGAGCGCCGCTTTGAAATCGCCTCCATCAGCGGCATGCCGCCTTCCTTCAGGGGAGGCGAGAGCTGGCCCCGCAAATTTGAACAGTAGCATAAGTGGATTTTCTGCCTGACGGCGGCGAGGATTCTCGCTGCGAATCAGGAGCGAAGATGACGAAGAGACCGCGCCGCAATCATACGGCGGCCTTTAAGGCGAAGGTGGCTTTGGCCGCCGTCAAAGGCGACAAGACGCTGGCCGAACTGGCGCAGCAGTTCGACGTTCACCCGAACCAGATCACGACATGGAAAGGTCAGCTTCTTGAAGGCGCGGCCGGCGTTTTCGGCCAGGAGAAGAGCGAAGCGAAAGAGGCCGCCGTCGATTTGAAGGCGCTGCACGCCAAGATTGGCGAACTGACGTTGGAGAATGATTTTTTGGAAGGCGCGCTCACCAAAGCGGGTTTGCTGAGCGCAAAGCGATGATTGACCGCAATCACGACTTGTCGCTCTCCCGGCAGGCGAAGATCCTGAACGTTAGCCGTGGCTCCGTCTACTATAAGCCCTGGCCGGTTTCGGCCGAGGACTTGAAGATCATGCGGCGGCTCGACGAACTGCATCTCGACTACCCCTTCGCAGGCAGCCGGATGTTGCGCGATCTCTTGAAGCGCGAGGGCGTCTCCATCGGCCGTCGCCATGTGGCGACGCTGATGAAGCGCATGGGAATTGAGGCGATCTATCGCCGGCCGAACACCAGCAAGCCATCGCCGGGTCACAAGATTTATCCCTATCTCTTGCGCGGGAAAAAGATCGAGCGCGCCGATCATGTGTGGGCGATGGACATCACCTACCTTCCGATGGCGCGTGGCTTCGTCTATCTCGCCGCCGTCGTCGACGTGTTCAGCCGGCGGGTCCTGTCGCATCGCCTGTCGATCACGATGGAGGCGGCGTTCTGCGTCGAAGCGCTACGCGAAGCTCTGGCGAAGCACGGCAAGCCAGAGATATTCAACACGGACCAAGGCAGTCAGTTCACTAGCATCGACTTCACCGGCGTGTTGCTCGAGCACGGCGTCGCCATCAGCATGGACGGCAAGGGCGCCTGGCGCGACAATGTGTTTGTCGAGCGGCTGTGGCGCAGCGTCAAATATGAGGAGGTTTATCTCAGGGCCTACGACAGCGTGTCCGAAGCGCGCGCCTCGATCGCTCGCTATCTGGCGTTTTACAATGAACGAAGGCCGCATTCGAGCCTTGACCGGCGCACGCCGGACGAGGCTTACTTCGGGGCGCAGACAATCCCGGCGGCGGCATAAACCGTCGCGACGATTTTTGATGCAGCTTCTGGTCGGGCTACGCCCTCCCGACGCTGCATCAAAATCGCAAGGCCCCGCGTTCAGCATAACCCGGCAGGAATCCACTTAACTTCCGCGGGGCGCTGTTCAAACAACCGGAGCCAGCTCTGCGGAAGCGCGATCTGTGTTGAAGGGGCCTTGGGCGCAGTCGTCCCATCATGCCGAGCGCCAGCTTTGTCAGAGTGCTCATCCCAACGGCCTCCTAACAGCCCGGTGACGAAGTCGAGATTTGATCAGAGAGCATCTGGCGTGATGGCGATGATCAGGGCTGCGACATCGGCGTCGGACGCGGCGGCAATGACGACGATGTTCACCTCGCCCGCCTGAATGACGAGCAGGAAAGTATTTCTGGCGTCGGCGGCCTCTTTCGGGGTCCCGCATCCGAATAATGCGCGCATCAGAATGCCGAGATTGAACCCTGCGACATGGATCAAGTAGCGTTTGTGAATGTTCTCGCGCCCACGCAGCCACGCCCGGCGCATGCCGCCGCCGCCGATCCGCTCGCCCGTCACCAGGCCGCGCTCGGCGACGAGCTTCAAGACAAACGCGAACACTGTCTCATGAACTTCGTGCGGCAGACGGCTGCGTGTCTTCGACATCCAAGAGTGGTCGGGAACTTTGTCGCGGTTCGAAAGACGAAGAAAATCCCGTAGCGACCACGAATCCGAACAACGCCACACAATGCCGCGCTCGCTGTCGATCCCTTCAAAATAACCGACCATATGCATTCGGAAATAGCGGCCTGGCGGCAGCGACGGCGCGCCCATTATCGGCGCATAAAAGGGCGTGCATGTCTCTTCGACGAAAGCGTCGAAGCCAGCATCGGCCAACAGCTTCTGGAGACGGTCGTAAAACACATGTCCCGGTGAACGCGGCATCTCGTTCCACGTCACATAGAGGTCGCCCTGAACCCCGCGCTCACGCCCCATCGCCATCGTCAAAGTCCGTCAATCGCGAATCTTCAATCTTCAGACGGAATCAGGCGACAATGACTTCGTCAACGGGCTGCTAAGCCTAATGATCCATCAATCGTCGAACCGCCTTTGGCGACGCTCCATCCCACTTCCATGGGGACATAGCGCAGGCGTCATAATTCTCGAATGGCTTTTGAACCTTTTGACGGCTTCCTAGGTGAGTGATTTTCAGAAAGGGGTCATGCCTCGCGACTTTTGCGCTTAGCACCATACTCGCCGCTAGGCCAAAAAGGGCGCCGGCCGCATGAAAAGCAGCCCGCGCTTGCGTCACGGGGTCCTTCCATAGGGGGCGGGGGCAACGGGTAACGCGGCACCATTGCCAGTTTCTAGCCAGCAAATTCGCAATCACGTGACGCTGTCGAAAGGAAAGACCATGTTTTTGACCAGAGATGATCCGCTCCCCGAGGGGCTTGATGCGACCAACAAGGAAGTCACGGCGACAAAGCTGGGCGAGGCGCTTAATCTCGGCCCGCGTCAGATACAGCGGCTCGCGGTTGAGGGCGTCATCGTCCGCGGCGCGTCCCATGGGCGTTACGACCTTCACCGATCAATCTCGAATTACGTCGCGCACCTCAGGGACAAAATTATTTTCCGCGAACTGGACAAGCGCGCCGAATATTTCGGGTGAGCGGCTCCTCGCGCTCGGCCTCTGGCTAGAGCGCCGTGCAAAGAAAGGCTCCTCCAATGGCTGACACCCCGTTGCGCCTTGAAGCTCTTGTCGTCGACAAATTTAGCCGGCCGCTCGGCGATCTAAAACGGCAGCTCTCGGGCATCATATCCCCGAACCTCACGCCCGCGCGTCGAGAGTTTGAAAAGTTCCACGATGAGGTGCGTCGCGCCTCTGTTGCGGTCAAAGACGGTTATGGCCAGGCCATGTCGGGGCTCGGCCTTTCGTCGGCCGTCGGCCTCATCTCGATCGCGGCCATCACCGGCGCGGTGCGAAATTTCGCGAAGTCTACGATTGAGCTGCGCTCCGTCTCGAAAGAGACCGGAATCGCCATGCGCAATTTCCAGCTTCTGCAGGGCGTCGCTGAGCAGTTCGGGTCATCGAAGGAAGCCGTCACCGGCGGCCTTCAGGAATTCGCCAAGAACATCTTTGACATTCGCCGCGGCGTCGGTGAGGCGCGCGGTCAAATCGCGCTACTTGATCGCTCCGGCGGGCTTCTTAAGGCGCGGTCGGGTAAGGACTCGAACAAGGCGCTTGACGCGTCGCTCAAATATTTGGAGCGGCTGAATCAGGTCGACCCCGAGCGGGCTGGCCGCCTGTCGGAATTGCTTTTCGGCACGCGCGATTTTGCGCGCATGACGCAGATCCCGGGCTTGCTTAAGGAGCGGCTCGAGGCGCTTGCGAAAATCAAGAAGGCGCCGACCGAGAAAGAGATCGCGGACGCGCAGCAGTTCACGAATTTGTTGGCTGACATGGACGCGGCCGCGCAGAAGCTCGGCACGACGATCGGCAAGGAGTTGCTCAGCCCGCTGACGAAGTTCCTTGAGAGCGTCGACACCGGCGTCGGCAAGCTATTCGAGTTCAACAAGAACCTGAAGGAGCTTGGCGATTGGGGCAAGGCCGCCGATAAGACGTTTCTCGGCACGCCGGAAGATCGGAAGATGCTCCCGGTCGTCCCGCGCGATGGCAAGGCGGGCGAAAGCGTGGCGAGTGTCTTTGACCGCATGAGGCGGCTCAACAGCGACGAGTCCCGTAGCCGCGACGCGCTCAGAGATGGCGTCAAGGAAGGCTCCCGAGAAGGTGTCGAGGCCGCCCTCGAAAAATTGGGCTTCTCCGGGGCGGCGGTGGCGCTCGGTTGTTGAACGCGAGCCTCGACCCCGCGGCGCAGGCTTTGTGGGACAAAGGCGTCGGGCGTGGCGGGCCGTCATCGCGCGAGTTGCAGGCGCAGGATGTGTGGAGGAAGGCGCTCCGAAAATACGGCAAGGAGCACGCCCTGCCGGGCGCGGCGCCCGAGCCGCGCTCCGGCGCTGCGGTAGACCCTGGCGACATGGGCGTCGATCACAGCGGCGTCAGGAAACTTCGCCGCAAGTTCGCCGGCCTCTCGGGCGAGCAGCGGCGTGAGATGGCCGGCGCCATTCGGAAGGTCGCCGGCGATATTGAAATCAGCCCCGCGCACTTGGCGTCGATCATGTCGTTTGAGACGGGCGGGACGCTCGACCCCTGGAAGGCCGGCCCGACAACGAAGTGGGGGCAGCACTGCGGGTTGATTCAATGGGGCGAACCGCAGGCGAAAAAATACGGCGTCAGTCGCGACTCCTCAATCACCGAACAGATTGAGGCTGTCGGCCGCTATCTACGCGACCGCGGCGTCAAGCCGGGCATGGGCCTGGAAAACATCTATGGCGCTGTGATCGCCGGCAGCGCGACGCGGGGTCTCGATAGAACCGACGCAAACGGCACGTCGGCGCGCAGCGGCGCGATGCGCATGTGGAACAGCCAACATCGCTTCGCGCTCGACAATCTGGAAAAGGGCGCCCCCGCACGGGGAACCGCTTTCCGCGCCGCGCGCGAGGCCGAGGCGTCAATCAACCTTCCGCCGATCAAAGGCTCTGCGCTGCTCGATGTCCGCATTCGCGGCGGCAACGCCGACGTGAACGCCAGCACAGAGGGCGGCTTGTTTCAGGATGTGCGCGTCAACCGCGGGCGGACGCTGCGCGCCGCGCCGGAGTGAGGCGATGATCCACGTCAACAAGTCAAAACTGCGGACAGCCTCGCCTGAGGAGCGCGCCAAGGCCGTCGAGATGGTCGTCGCCGGCGCAACGCTGCGCGAAGCCGCCGCGGCCGTTGGCTTCACGGCGCAGGCCGTGAATATGTGGGTGAAGGCCGCGGAACTGGAAAAGGCGACGCTCCAACCGCCGCTGCCGCGCGCGCCGCGGAAGCGGCGAGGCCCGGTTTTCGTGAACGGCGTGCGGCTGGGGCGTCTCGCACTGTGGACGTGAGGGGCGCCATCGCGTCGGCGAGTTGATCGAGGTGCAGCGCTACAACGATCGCCGGCGGGGCGACGCCGCATGGATCAACGCCGCCGACGTCTACAGCGAGGAAGTGATGATCGTCGACAAGTCGACCGCCACGCCCGAGGAGTGCAGGCGCCCCGCCGACAATCGCCGATCTTCGCGCCCGCCAAGCGGATTTCGGAAACTTTGCCGGCGCCCGCCGAAGAAGAGGTAGGCGCGTCAGCGGTCTTGACTATCCCGCCGCGATCCGCGCGGAGGTGTTTTTCGCTTCGCCAATGCGTGCATTGCAGCTTGCGACGCGTCGGCGATTCCAGCTGCTATAGCGACGGACACGAGAAAGGACGCCAGAACGCTGAGGGGATCATTCATTGCCGTCTTCCCGCTCGAGTTGTGGGCCGTGACGGTTACGCAAGAAATAAGCCATGCGCAGTGGCCTGGCTTCCAAGCAGGTCAGAGACCTATCAAAACGAGATATCGGCGGTCAGCTCGTCGGAGTATCGACCGTCTTGCCGCTGGGGGAAGCTGCGGCCACCCCCGCTTGGGCCGCGCCGGATCGGCCGACGCCCTGCGGCCCGCTTATATACTGTCGATTTACCGAAATATTTAAAAAGTTGGCGGTCGCTGACCTAGCAAGATCATGAGTCCACAATGTGGCCGCAACCAAGGCCGAGCCTCGGCCCGTCACTTGTTGGCGAGCAAAGGTGCAACATGCGTCGGGCCGGTTTGCCTCCCAAAACCGTCGAGGACGAAATCTGCAATAAGCTGCAGGCCATGTACGATGGCATCCGTCATGAGCCGGTTCCAGGTCAGTTTGTGGACCTCTTGGAAGGGCTGGATCGAGGCACGACTTTGGCTTTGCGCGTCCCTGACCGCCAGGAAATAAGCGACGCCCCATTAAACGATCCTACAGCGCGGGGGTCGCGCAGCCGGGCCGTCCGCCACCGGCTGAAGACCAGCTAGTCTTATTTGAGCTCTTCGCGCCTAGAATCGAGCGCGACTTCAATCCCACGAAACGCAAAAGGCGCCCCGACGTAGCAGGCTTGCTGCCGCGCTCTACGTCAACAAGCCTGTAACCACGCCGAAGCTGCCGGTGAAACCGTGTTCGTGGGTTTTGCGTTTCCAGATTCACGCGGCCTCGCCCACGGATGTGGGAGCGCGACATTGATTGAGCACACCATAGGCATCGTCGGCCTGATCTTCGGAATATGTCTAATCCTGCGCATCATGCTGAGGGCCGGACCGTAGGCGGCGTTCTGACTCCTGCCAGGCGCTCGGCCCCTCCAACGCTCTCGCCTCTGATTTCAAATTTGGCGGCGCGAGCATGACGTTTCTCACTTTTCTCTCAGCGGGGAACATCACATGATTTGAAGGAGCCAGAACTACGTAATTGATCGGATCACAACGGAACTCAAAATGAGCACATCCCTTCTCGAGCAAACGAGTGATACCGAATGTCACAAACCGTTCACCGTCTTTTGGAAAAGCGGCGAGTGCGAGTTGCTCTATGGCCTTGACCAGGGAGACGCCATAATTGCAGCGGGCTACAGCTTGGAGGCGCTACGCGCTATAGATTTTTGCAGTCCTGGCAATTGTCTCGACGCTTTCATTTATTGCTTCAATGAACGCCGCTGGCGTGTCTATGAAAAATGACGCCGAATTGAACGGACCTCGATCGAGGCGATCGGATTTTGCCGTGATCGACAGGCCGGCGCCGGGCGGCTAGGGCCCAGCGTCGGCTTAGGCGTTGCTTAGAAGAAGAGGCCAAGGCAGCCGCCCGCGAGACCGCCGACGATGGCAGCGGCGATTGTGTTCTGCAACCCGCCTAGAGCGAAACTCGCGAGGGCGCCGATAATAACGGCGCCGATACCAGCGAAGATGTAGGTGTTCGTCGTAACTTCGAGTTCTTTGCTAGCCATAATCGTCTCTCCTCGTTTGTTTCCAGAGTTGCGCCTATTCTTTGTTTTCAGGCGCTTTTCGCTCTCCCATAAGTGGGGAGGCGCGTCATTTCGACGCGGGCAAACGTTAGCATAGGACGGGAAGCTGTCCAATGGAATGACGCGAATCGGCGGATTCAAGCGTGGCAGCAAGGCGGACGCTGCCGCTAATACGCCCATGTTCTCGCCTGTTGTTGTCGCGATCATGTGTGGACGCTTCACGCAACAGCTCTCATGGGCCGAGCTTCACCGGCTCGCCGATCTAATCGGCCACCCGCGGAATCTCGCGCCGCGCTACAACATCGCCCCCACAACGAGGATAGAGGTCATCCGGCCTGCGGCGGGCGGCAATGAGCTTGTCCCGATGCGCTGGGGACTCGCGCCCTCTTGGTGGAAAAAGCCGCTCAGCGACCTTCCCGCGACGTTCAATGCGCGCGCCGAGACGGTCGCCGAAAGGCCGATGTTTCGATCGGCCTTCAAATCGCGCCGCTGCGTCATCCCCGCGTCGGGCTTCTATGAGTGGACGGGCAAGGCCAGCGCGAAGACGCGACGCGCTTTCGCCGCGCTATGGGATGCCACGCTCTATGGGTTTTTAAATTTGCCAATGCAGGAAAAGTGAGACAGTCTCAGCGCCCCAATAAAGAGTGCGACGGGTCATACCTGGCGGTGGACGAGTTGATGTCGACCGGTAAGATTGTAAGTTTTCTGCTAGGCGCAGCATGCGGCGGGCTGCTCGTCGGACCGCCGGCTTTGGCCGAGAACGTTGGCAATGTCGGCGCCGTCAATCAGTCTGCGCATGGCACGCCCCCGGGCGCTGCGAAGCGTTCGCTGTCGCTCGGCCTCGGCGTGCAGAAGCGCGAGCGCATCGAAACCAGCCCAGAAGGCAGCGCCCAGATCGTCTTCAGCGACACGTCGACGATGACCATCGGCCGAAACAGCGCCGTGACGATCGACGATTTCGTCTATAGCGGCGGCGGCGGCAAGCAGGGCGTTTCGATGGCGAAGGGCGTGATGCGCTTCGTCGGCGGCGGCGTCAGCCATGAATCCGGCGCGCGCCTGCGCACGCCCACCGCGTCGATCGCCGTGCGCGGCGGCTCGGCGATGGTGCAGACCGGCGGCCAATGCGGCACGCTCGTCGTGCATCAATATGGCGTCGTCGACGTCGGGGGGCAGACACTAACCCGCCCGGGCTATGGCGTCTGCGCGCCGGCCGGTGGACCCGTGTCGGAGCCTTTCAAAGTGCCGCCCGAGACCATCGCGGCGATGACGGCGGCGCTCGAAAGCGGCAAGAAACAACGGGGCGGCGCGAAGACCCAGCCGACGAGCGAGGAGGCCAATCTCTTCCTTGGACACGCTCCCCCGCCGGATGTCGTCGATCCGCCAGGCCTCGATGCGCTTAATCCGTTCTGGGCCGGCAATGCATTGGTTCAAAGCCAGGCCAACGCCAACAATCAACCGAAATTGACCAATTTTGGGGCGCCGCAGTCCAGGGGCCGCGACGGATCTGGCGACAATCCGTGAGGCAGAAATTGTGGCGCTGGAGGCGGCGGAAACGACAACTGACAACGAGGGAGGCGGTGTCGGGCCAAGTAATTTAGTAGCACATCGGCCACAACAACGGCGACGGTAGCATTGAGCAAGCAATCGCACCCGACAGCTCGTTACTTGATTTTCAATTCCACTTAATCTGGTCATTGCGAGTTGCCGCAAACGAAATGGATGCGCCGCTTTCACGATCGCATGCCCGTCCTTCTCGACTGGCGCGATGTGGGCTCCTGGATGACGGGCGACGATCCCTTGGCGCATCTGCGCACCCCCCGCGCGGACGCCTTGCAAGCGTGGATCGTCTCGATGCGCGTCAACAAGGCCGGCGTCGGGGATGACGACGTGACGTTGATTGCGCCGGTTGAGGGAGCGTGAACTGCAGGGCACCGGCGCCCCGAACGTAAAACGGCCCGCGCCTGTTCATCCGAGGTCACGGGCCGCCAAAGGCATGACAACAACGGGTTGCGCCCCAGCAAGCAAACCAACTAGGACGCGGCTCGAACTCGGCAAGGACGTCAATAGCCGGATCGTCCAGATTGCCCATAAACGAAAACGGCCTTCCGCAGATTGAGGGGCGGAATCCCGTGCGAAGCCCGCAGTGGCGGCGAGACGGGTATTCGCGATCGTCGTGGCTGCGAGCGACGAGATTGTCGCTCGGGTTAGAGCCGAGCGTCAAGTGATCCTTTGGCTAGGGAACACAAACTAATTGCTCATCGCGACGACGACCGCCTCGACCGTCTCGTTCACACATTTGCGAAAATGGTCGCTTGCTGCGCCGTCGTGATTGTAGGCGATGAGGTCAAACAGGCATTGCTCGCCACGTTCCATTGTAACGTTGGCGAGTGGCGGCCATGGCGTGTCACTCGGCTTGTCTACCAAAAACAATATTTCGCGTTCGAGCGCCTTGCGGGCGTTGTCGGGGAGCGCTGCTAGAACCTCATCGAGAAAATACCCGCGCAGGTTATGGGTTGCGTCGCACAAGTAAGCTGTGGCTTCCTCGTCGGCGGACATTTCGATTAGTTCGAACTTCGTCATTGGCGCGACCAGCCATTTGTGGTCTCCCCCGCGCCCCATCGATTGTTAGTGAACGACAGCACCGCCGTATATTCAAGCGGCGGGTGTCGCGCACCACGAAAAAAAATGTTGATAAGCCAGTGGACGTCAATCGGCCTTTGGCGGAGAAACGTCAAAAACCTCCATCTCGCTTCAACCGCCGTGACGATCTCGCAGCGCGCGGCGTTGGTGCGCCCGCTGCCGGGAGAACTCCTTGTAAAAATGGATCGCATCGGTGCGCGCCAATCGCTCTGGCGTCATCGATGACGATCCGGCGCTGATCGAAGCGGTCTAAGAGCATGACGCCCTCGAGAGCCTACGCCTTGCCGCTGCGCATCCGAAAGCATGACGAGTCCTTCGCTGTTGAGGACGCGAACGGCGTGACGCTCGCCTTTGTCTATTTCGAGGACGAGCCGACAAGGCGGGCGCTCGTTAAGCGCCTCTCAGGCGCCGACGCCAAGGCCGTAGCGCAGACGATCGCGCGGGCGCTGACGGCGGAAGGAAGCATCGCGGGCTGAACGAAAAAAGCCCGGCCATTGCTGACCGGGCTGCCAGGTTTCTATTGACGAGGATTCGTGCCGGTGCGAGCAGCGGCACAGAGACGCCAACTAGGCGCGGGCTCGGCGAATTCAAGCGTGGGCTCAAACGAAAGCCCGGTAATTACTGACCGGGCCAGTAGCGACATACGCGCGCCGGCAGGGACCCTGCGCCGGCGTAACTGAACTAACGCCGTCGCGAGCGGCTTCAACCCTAAAACGCAAAACGCCCCGCGCTTATATCCGGCGTCGGGGCATTGCCGCGTCAATCTCGACAATCAACTCCTGTAACTCGTGGATTATGATCCCGTGCACATTCCCTCAAGAGGAATGGAACCAGGGAGGATTTTGAAATAAATCGTCGAATTTTTGCACTTGCACTGGGTCTCGGCGTCGCCGCGTTTGTTGCGCCTCGCTTCGCATTGGCCGAGGATCATTTGGCGGAAGCTATCAGCCACACCAAGGAGGCGATCGACCACGGCAAACAAGGCCATGCGGACGTTCTCGTGACCCATGCCGAAGCCGCGCTTAAGCACGCCAATGCGGCGGAGAAAGCGAAGGCCAACCCCCATACGACGGAAGGCATTACGCACCTCCAGGCGTCGATCGCCGAGGGCAAAAAGAAGGATGCCGTGGCGGCAACAGGGCACGCCGAGGAGGCGTTGACACACTTGGAAGCGGCGACGAAGTAACCGCGAATGCAAAACGCCCCGCCGTTACATCCACGGTCGGGGCGTTTCTTGGTGACGGTGCAGGAGCTCGCCGTCAGCTTGCGCTCAGGCTACGCGCGCGATTCTCTTCTGGCAAGCTTCGTCGCCCCGCTGCGTCGCTGGCGCGCGATAGCGCTTTCGCAAGGGCTATGCAGGCATCAGCGCCGGCAATTCCATCTGGCACGCGCATGACAGCGGTAAGGCTGATCGGCAGTTGCCGAGCCCTCCCTTCGATCTAGATGCCGCGACCCCGAAGTATTTCCCGACAGGGATGCCCCGGCGTGCGTTCGCCGGGCCGTCGCTGGGAGACGCCTACCTCTTCCCCTTGAACGCACTGTCTCTCTTCGTCGCGCTTGGCGGTGTCGGCAAGACCGCCATCATCATCAAGAAGGCCGCGCATATGGCTGCGGGCAAAGCGTGGGGCGGCGATCCGATTGTGAGGCGCAAGGTTCTGGTCTTCTGCATCGAGGAGAGCTGGGAAGAACTCAACCGCAAGTATGGTGCCGCCGTTCATTCATGGATGGACGAGGAACGCGCCAAAGCAGAGGAAAACCTGCGACTGATTTCCTGCTTGGACCGAGATGCGCGTCTCACCAATGCCGTGGGTCGCCAAGTTGATGTTACGGGGGTCTGCGACCAGATCATCCGTGCGGCGAAGGAGTTTCGTGCTGAAGTTATATTTCTCGACCACGTCCAAGGCTTCGTCAGCGGCGACCTGAATAATAGCGATACGGCCACGGCGCTGGCGCGGGCGTCGAACATGATTGTCGCTCAGACTGGCGCGGCGGTAGTTCAGACGGCGCATATCAGCAAGGCGAACATCAACGCACAGGATGTGTTCAACGGCTTCACGACCGGGTCGCTCGCGTTCGAGAACGCCGCGCGACAGGTGACGGGGGTCATTTCGCTGGCGGATGCCGACGCAGAGAAGTTCGGGTTGGTCGATGTCAAGAGCGACTACCTGATGGTCGGCATGCCCAAGAATTCATACGGGCCGGGCAGAGCGAAGGGCTACCTTCGCAAGGTGCACGTTCCCGACTTCCACACCATCACCGTCGAGCCCTACACGCCGGTCGGACGCCCGCTCATGCGCAGGGGCAGTGAACGGATTAAAGAGGCGGTCCTCGACTACGTGAAGAGCCAGCCCGGCACTACTCCGAACAATCTCGACACCCTCTCGGGTAAGGCCGGGCAGTTCAAGGCGACCAAACAGGAAATCCGCAGGGCGGTTCAGGACCTGATCGGCGAGGGCCAACTGGTCCTCAAGACTTTGACCAAGGAGGAGCGCGAAGCCCTTCGCCTCCCTCATCAAGCGAAAAGGATATACGAGCATGTCGAGTGAATTCTTGCCCGCCAAGTTCCCCGCCAAACGTAGCCCGCCACGGCGGGCAACCAACCGATTTTGCGGGCAAGACGCCCTTCAATATCAAGTGGTTATGTCCGCTTTTTGTTGCCCACCAAAAATAGGTCGGTTTGGCGGGCTAGAAGTTCCATTATATCAATTAGTTATGCCAGCCAGCCAAACCCCACGTCTCACGACGTGTGTCCGTTTTGGCGGACACACCGTCGGCGTAAACAAAAAAGTCGCGCAAGAAGACGTGGCGGAGGTCGCCGCGCAAGCGACGGCACCGAGCGAACAAACTGTGTCGATCACCACAAGAGGCAATCACCACGACGGTGCGTCGCGGCTCTCGCGCCGCGTTGGAAAGAGCAAGTTTGAGTTGGAGGGCCGAATATGTTTGGGAGCTTTTACAAGAGGGGCAATTACGCATGGGTGCAGGACGTGCGCGCCAACTTCGTGTGCGTTCATAATGGGGAGTTGGCCGCGACGGTTTTCTCAACCCCGTGGGAGCCTTGGCAGGTCATTATTCATTGGCCCCCGCACGCGAGCATCTTGAATGAAAGAGGGCTCCGGTTGTTTGAACAGCGCCCCGCGGAAGTTAAGTGAATTCCTGCCGGGTTATGCTGAACGCGGGGCCTTGCGATTTTGATGCAGCGTCGGGAGGGCGTAGCCCGACCAGAAGCTGCATCAAAAATCGTCGCGACGGTTTATGCCGCCGCCGGGATTGTCTGCGCCCCGAAGTAAGCCTCGTCCGGCGTGCGCCGGTCAAGGCTCGAATGCGGCCTTCGTTCATTGTAAAACGCCAGATAGCGAGCGATCGAGGCGCGCGCTTCGGACACGCTGTCGTAGGCCCTGAGATAAACCTCCTCATATTTGACGCTGCGCCACAGCCGCTCGACAAACACATTGTCGCGCCAGGCGCCCTTGCCGTCCATGCTGATGGCGACGCCGTGCTCGAGCAACACGCCGGTGAAGTCGATGCTAGTGAACTGACTGCCTTGGTCCGTGTTGAATATCTCTGGCTTGCCGTGCTTCGCCAGAGCTTCGCGTAGCGCTTCGACGCAGAACGCCGCCTCCATCGTGATCGACAGGCGATGCGACAGGACCCGCCGGCTGAACACGTCGACGACGGCGGCGAGATAGACGAAGCCACGCGCCATCGGAAGGTAGGTGATGTCCATCGCCCACACATGATCGGCGCGCTCGATCTTTTTCCCGCGCAAGAGATAGGGATAAATCTTGTGACCCGGCGATGGCTTGCTGGTGTTCGGCCGGCGATAGATCGCCTCAATTCCCATGCGCTTCATCAGCGTCGCCACATGGCGACGGCCGATGGAGACGCCCTCGCGCTTCAAGAGATCGCGCAACATCCGGCTGCCTGCGAAGGGGTAGTCGAGATGCAGTTCGTCGAGCCGCCGCATGATCTTCAAGTCCTCGGCCGAAACCGGCCAGGGCTTATAGTAGACGGAGCCACGGCTAACGTTCAGGATCTTCGCCTGCCGGGAGAGCGACAAGTCGTGATTGCGGTCAATCATCGCTTTGCGCTCAGCAAACCCGCTTTGGTGAGCGCGCCTTCCAAAAAATCATTCTCCAACGTCAGTTCGCCAATCTTGGCGTGCAGCGCCTTCGAATCGACGGCGGCCTCTTTCGCTTCGCTCTTCTCCTGGCCGAAAACGCCGGCCGCGCCTTCAAGAAGCTGACCTTTCCATGTCGTGATCTGGTTCGGGTGAACGTCGAACTGCTGCGCCAGTGCGGCCAGCGTCTTGTCGCCTTTGACGGCGGCCAAAGCCACCTTCGCCTTAAAGGCCGCCGTATGATTGCGGCGCGGTCTCTTCGTCATCTTCGCTCCTGATTCGCAGCGAGAAATCCTCGCCGCCGTCAGGCAGAAAATCCACTTATGCTACTGTTCAAATTTGCGGGGCCAGCTCTGGTGTCCATCTTCGGTCACTTAAACCTCGGGGATTTGAAGACGCATTTCACAATTAGTCGCAGCGCCGCAGATACAGGAGCAATGTCGGATGAGTGCCTACATCCAAGAACTGCAGCGCCAGCAGGCGGCCGAACAAGCACGACGAGAAGCGCAACGTGCCGAACAGGAACGCGCCGAGGTGCAGGCCGCGCGCGAACGCCTCACGCCGCTGGAAGACAGGCTGGCACGGCTGTTGGCTACAATCCCAATCGAAGTGCAACGAGAGGGGCTGTCCCTATCGTCGCTCCAAGCATCGCTCCGAGGTCGCTGGCGCGGTAACGCTCATCCGGGTGACGTGGGCAAGGCAATGCGCAAGCTCGGGTTCACTCGCGAGCGGCGATGGCGTGGCGGTGATGCCGGGTTCCACGCGGTTTGGCGCAGACAGGAATAGGGTGACTAGCACTACTCGGTTGAGCGCCATCTGTGCCTGCTGTGGAGATAACACCAGAACTATTAGCAAAACGCCAACCGCGAAAACTTAAGATCACGGGAGTCCGGAATTTTTACACTGTAAGTGCATCAGGAAGGAAAGTGTCGTGAGTAAGATTTTTCCTATGGGGAAGCCACGCAAGCCGCGTAAGCACTATGAAGACGCCGCGCGGGATTTATCCGCCGTAGAGACGCGCCCGGCCGCCGATCGGACGCGCCTAATGAGTGGTTTCAGAGCGAACTGAGTAGGGAACGGCGTGAGCGCATGTTGACGAGATCGGAGGAGCGCGCCCGTCAAGAAGCGGTCGCCGAGGGTGAGCGCGAATTGCGCGCACTGCTCGATACGACGCCGATCTACAAAGCCTCGCTGATGTTCGCCCCCTTCGTCAGGCACGAGAATAGCGTCGATTTGGCGTTTTTCGCGGCGACGCAGCTTCTCGGTGTGAATTTCAGCGATCCTCAAGGGGATGATTTGACCGAGGCCGGCAGGTCGTTGAGGCCGGCTCGCGGTTATGACCTCGGGCTCACGACGAACAGCGAGGCCGTATTGATGGACGCCGCCCGCCTCATGCTTGCCGCGCACAACGCCGGACTGGTGCCCGATGGGACTTCGGGCGGCATAGAGGCGGCTATCGAAAAATACCACGACGGGAGCTTGGTGGTATCGCGGAAGATGTTCAAAAACCCGAAGGCTGGATTTGACATCGTCGCTTATGGCGCACGCTGGATGTTTCTCGATATCGCCCGTGGATGCGCTATCCCTGCCACTGAAATTCGCAAGGCACAGGCGCTGGTGAAGCCGATCGCGCTCGAGGCGGTGCCGCTCTACCGCGTTCAGGCGTGAAGAGAAGGACCGTGCCGCCGCGCAGGCCACGCGTGAACGCCTCACGCCGCTTGAAGACAGGCTGGCGCGGCTGCTGGCCACGATCCCGATAGAGATACAGCGTGAAGGGCTCTCGTTGTCCTCGCTTCAAGCCTCGTTGAGGGGCCGCTGGCGAGGCTCCTGTCACCCCGGCGAGCTGGGTGCGGCGCTACGCTACTTTGGCTTCAAGAGAGAACGGCGATGGCGTTCCCGGTCCTGGATCTTGCGCTCTGTCGTATCCTAGCCGTTAGTTGTCGCCTCGAGCACTGAAGCAGCTTGAACTAAATCCTCAGGATCAGATGATGACGGACACATTCAACATTGCGCTGACACGAAACGAAATTGCGGTCCGTTGCATAAGGCGCTCGGCGAGCATCTGAGCTTCCTTCTAAGGGAGTGGGAGCATCGCGAGAGCGTCGGAGAGAAGGACGCCGCCGCGAACCTGTTTGAGCAAGCTGATGAAGTGCGGACGCTTATGAACAGGATTGGCGCTGCTCCCCTCAATCTCCGGTAGGCGGCGAAAAACTGGAAGGGACTAGCCTTGTCATTGCTCACGATTTACCTCGCCAAGCTCCTTGGCCTTTATTGCATCGTCGTCGCGCTGGCGATGAGCGCGAACAAGCAAAGCACCATAGCGACTGTGAATGAATGATTGCAAATAGGAAGAACAGGCCGCGGCGTAGGCCGTGCGCGAACGCCTCGCGCCACTGGAGGAGCGGCTGGCCCGATTGTTGGCCATGATCCCTATTAAGGTGCAGCAGCGCTCTAGAGAGCAGACGCGGAAAAGCCCCACCCTCTGATTTTCATTTCCCCTTGGAGGTGGTGCAGCGGCCAAGTAGTTGAATTCTTTTTCGAACGCCACGATCGTGGCCCGAGCGCGAGGCGGCCGTCGAATGTCCGATATGGGGAGCAACGCATAAGAAATATACTCAGGTTAAGAATTTCTCATGTTGACCCAGCCATGA
>CAVPMJ010000013.1:0-54748 GCA_963706255.1 uncultured Alphaproteobacteria bacterium
GGCTAAGCGCTTACGAAGAGCCTCATCTGGCGGTCGGTGACATGGCGGCCGGGCAACGAATCGGTCCTCCGAAATGGAAAACCGACCCTTCACCCGGTCCCGCGACCGGCAGACAGGCCGTTTTTTTGGCGCGCGCGGGGGTGCTGGGGCAACTACGGTCGGGCTTCGCCCTCCCTTCGTCGCGCCAGCACCCCCGCGATTCTCATCCTGATTGACGCTGGACTCTCACCGTGATTGTCGCGCGGCACTTCGGCTTGGCCGCTGCTCCAATGTTCTACGATCGGCCTCGATATCTCGGTTCAACGTTCGCGCAAACTGCTGCATTGAACGCACACCGGAATGCTTTGACGATCCGATGTTCAAGATCGACAAGGATCGTTCCGTAATTGAAGCCTTTGCGCCAGCTCCAATCATCGATCGCGATGGCGCGCAGGAGAGCACTATCGCGACGCTCGGATGCATGAAGTTTGAGCTGCCGCAGAGTTGCATTGTGGCATCGCCAGGCTCGCCAGCAATTTCTCACTTGTCCTGCCGCCCGCGGCATGGCCGAACAATCTCACGAGGTCGCTAACGCGCCGCGTTTTTCGCGCAAAGGGAAAAGCGGTCGCCAGTCTTCCGACGAAAGTCTTTCGGGCGCATCGCTCGTTCAGGCATCGCCACCGTCCCAGGCGCAAATCGAGAACGACACAGGTACTCTGGATTGGAAGATCTCGCAGGCGCCGGACGTGCCAACTATGACGCGATGCTGATGCTGTTCCGCACTCGGGGCATGACCGCGCCCCGACTCCGTCCGCCGATACGAACCACCGGTTCTCTCGAAGTACTACGCCGCGCACGACCACTCCAGGCCCAAAGGCTAAATTCGTCTTCTTCGTCATGCGCTAATGAGGCCCCAAGTTCCGCTTTGGCAATGCAAAGCACGTAAAGTGACGCAGACTCCGTTTTAAATACAGCGTGACAGACGGAGCACGCGGAGCAAGGCCAGGAGAGGCCCAAGCATGGTTGCTGTAGCGCCGCCGCTCTTCGCGCTGGGCGCGATTTACGATCGAACGCGAAGCGAAGCCAGCTCCACCTCTTCGACCCACTCGGTCCCGCGGCGGGGGTCGGCGCCTGTCTCGAAATAGACCTTCGAGCCCGGGGTAATATTCTCGATCCCCGCGCGCCGAAAGACGCTGAAGTGGACGAATACCGACGCTCCACCGCTCTCCGGCCGCACAAACCCGAAGCCGCGTTTTGGGCTGTAGTATTTGACAGTTCCTAATTGCATTTCCGCTCCTTCTCGCTGGAGAGTTATCAATCGATCCTCAAGAATGACGGTGCGCGAGCGCACAAATGGTGTGGACCGTGAAAGGCGTCGACTTAGGGCCGATTGCAGCCGCTTGAAAAAGGATAGAGCGATCGGCTAACGAGACCGCATAATATATTAACGGGAAAGGCCTCGCCAGTGGACCGGGAATCTCTAGCGCAGCCAATGACTGCGGACTCGCCGACAAAGCTCGTCAAATGTCCTTTTGAAATACGCGCCGATAGGGTGTTGATCGACCGATTCTATGATGTCCGTGACGCCGTGGCGGTCGCGAGAAAGGTCAAAGCGAATAAACCAACAGCTCATGTCGTTGTCGTAGATGCACGCACTAAGAAATTGGTAATTGAGGTCGATGGCTGATGCTCCATGGTACAGACCGTTTAGGCGGTGCGCCCCTCATCGAGGCCAGGGCGGCGGGTCTTGCGACGGTGGCAGTAATTCGGCCCTTTGCGTCGCCTTCGCTAACGTCGCTCGCAGCTCGGCCAAGCGCTGCTCCCCAGTGGCGAGCGTCCTTCGGGCGCCGCGCTCCTCTCGGGGCCTTCCGCATGTGCGCCTCGACGCCCATCACGGTGAGGCGCGGCGATCTTCCCTAGATCGCCAACATGGCGGCAGCGGGAAGCGATGACGTATTCGACGTCACTCAGAACCGTTTCGAGCCGCTCTCGTTTCCGCATGGCAGCAAAGATAGTCGCCGTCAACTCGTCGGACAGTGAATAGCGCCGCATTTGGCCAGCGCAGTAGCCGGCAGCGCTAATACGCTCCAGTGGTTTTCTTTGCGAAGATGGCTCCTGCAACGAAAACGCGCCGGCCAAGATTCCTTCCGACAACCAGCCTCACTGAACTGCATTAGTGCTAAAAGGAGAATCGCCTTGGGTGCGATTCAAAGGTCTCCGCGAATGTGTTCGTCCAACACGAATGCCGGCCCGCAGTTGACCCCTAAGCTGTTTGACTGCACCTGAAAATGATCAGCCAGTCCATCCCATAGATCAATGCGTCGGTTGACGGACGTTAGGGAAGCGGTATGAAATGCGCGTCGTTGCGCAACATCGTTTCTCACCATCAGTTCGATAATCGCGCGCACCGCGGGCGCATGAGCGTCACCGTCAAGTGTGATGTGCCTATTTACATAGTAGACGAAGGTTGGCGCAAGCGCAGGATCTACAGTCCAATTGTCGAGCAGCGATGTGAACATTTTGGGAATGGAATATTCCCGCCCATAGAAAAAGCTGCCCAGAACCTCGTGCGTCTCGCAGCGCCGCGCGGTTTCCACGGTGAAGCAGACGAAATCAGCGACAGCCTTGGGAGCCCCCACCAAAGTCAACGCCGCTTCGACGCTCGATCCTGTACGTAAAAGTGTGATGAAACTCTCGATCTGATCCGTTGATGCGCCAACCTCCCGCATCGCAGAGAGATACAGGCCAAAATGACTGTCGTGGCCACCTTCCGGCGTTTCGTCGGTCTCCTCGCTGAGGACAATCTCATTGATCAGCCGAGCTGCTAGGAGATTCGCGGGAGGAAGCCACGGAACGCTTCCACAGGTGAAGTCTCGTTGCAGCCGCTTTACGAGAGACATGAAGTCCCAGACGGCAAAAACATGCCACTCCATGAACGTTCGTAGCCTCGCGATATCCGTCACCATCGTGAAAACAGGGTGACGATGCATTAGCTCGAGCTTTGACTTGATGTGGAATTCGTCGGCGGTAACGTCTAGTTGTAACTGGCTCATGGTCGATTCTCTAAGAAAGGTTGGCGTAGGAATAATCGTCATCGCGGTTTAAGGGCGCATTAGAATCAATCGTCGAAAGATGCGTGCGGCGCGCGGCAAGTCTAGGTTCCACCGCACGCTCCCAATGGCGTCGCTCAAAGCCCGAAGCGTCGATCGGACGCCCTTTCAGCTCGCGTTCGTGCTGCCATCTCTGGTCATAGGGCGGAAGCGTATCGGCTGCGAAATACGCAGGCTTCTTTCCATGTAACGCATGACCGGCAGCGTGAATGCTGCAAGGTGGTCGCATTGGATCGAGTGCCTTTCGGGCAAGAGGCTCATCCTGTTGGAAGATTTGCGCCACCTCTTGCACGAACCAGTATACCGGCGCGATGGCAGACGCTCCGCTCCGCTTCTTGCGCTCGGCGACTTTCTGAGCGGCCTCAGGATGATTCTTCTCGACCCATTCATGGGAGGCGATGTGCGAGCGCCCAGAAATGGTAATGGCAGAGAGTGCGGTGTGGTCGTCCCAAATGACAATCGCGCCGCTGGGATTGGACCATAGTTTTGCGGCGTGTCCGTGCACGGCGTTGCCTGTGAAGTATGGGATCAAAAGCCTCGCGCCCCCATGGCTATGGCAGACAAAGGCAGCCTTGCTGATGTGGCCATTACGCGGCGACACGCCCGGACGGCCCGAAGCGGAAGCGGTCACCTGAAAGAGTTCGAACTGCTTTGCGATCAGCATTTCCAAAGGTTGGCCTGGATTCCATGCATCGGGCCATCCGGCGCGCAGCGCATTGCTTGGCCGCGGCGCCCGCCGTTTGACGAAGAGATTTTGCGAACACTGGGTAAATACCTCTTCTGTCCCGCCAACGAAAAAACGCAACAAGCGACCGGTGCTTTCGGCCACATGTCGCCATCGCGCAAGAAAATCCTGATCAAGCGCATAGTCATGCGCAAGTTGGTCTGGGTTGATGAGCTCAACGCCGAAAAGCGTGATGTGCAACCCCATCGCGTCTGGATCGCGTGGGTGCAGCGCGAGGATCGCAAGCCTTTTCGTTTTGCGAACTGCGTCCGCTAGCTCGATGAGAGCGGCGACAGCGCTGCGACGCCTCGCGCGCGCCCGCGGCGTCGCGCAACGTATGTCATCGCCTGCGACGAGCTGTTTATAGCTGTTAGGCATGTCGTTCCTGCCTGCGAGCCAAAAGTCGATCGCCCGTGTAGGATCGTCTCCTCTGGGCGTCGGCAGCAGCAAAGGAACGGCGACGCTCTGGTGACCAAGGACCAGGATTGGTGGGGCGCCATTGACGTCTTCGACCATCGCCGCGCAGACGCGACGGCTGCGGCGAAACAAAAAGCCATCGGGCTCAGCTGCGCAACCGAGCAGGGCCGTCTCGGCTGTCATGGCGAAGACGCCCATAGTCGCATTAAAATATTGCCGATACTGGCGTTCGTAAAAATTGTTTGCGCCCTTTGTAACCGTAAGCTCGCTATCGTCCAGGAGAAATTGGAAGACATGCTCTGCCGCAGGTCCCGGCGCGTCTACGCGGCGCAGCCAGCGTTCGGCTGCAGTTTCCCGCAAGTGCGGCGGCGCCAGTCCAAGCGCCCTGCGAGCGATGGCGCCCATGGGTGTCACGGGATATCGATCGTCGCTATGATCACTGTGCCTTGCCGCGCTAAGTCGCCGGGAGACAAGACAACCGTTGATTGCCCTCGCCAGACCGGAAGTGATTGCAAAAAAAGGCGAAACCGAATGAAGCATGTAAAATGCCTCCGTAAGGGCGGAGGGCGAAAAGGACCTTTTCCCCGTCTTCTCCATGCAAGCAAGGGCTATTTGCAAAGCCGCGCCCATCTAGAAAACCCTAATCGGTTCGGCCGGTCATCATCAGAATTGTGGATGCCACGAATGCGTGACGGGAGCGCGGGTTCCCGCGCGCGTTGTTCTTGATTTTCGAACGCACGTAAGAGGGTTAAGCGATGGATGAAGACCTGATTGAACTCATTAACGAGAGCGCGTTCGTTCCCGAACATTGGCCACAAGTTATTGACCATCTTTCCAAGCTGGCCGGCGCGCAGATTGGGTCTATGACCATTTTTGGCGACAGCACCGCAACGCTGTGGAAGTCGTCTCCCACCGACCATTACGGTCCACGCCGATTTGTCGAGGAAGGCTGGCTCTTCCGCGGACGTTTCGGCGCGCTCGTGCAAGCCAGCAATTATCCGGGCTTCACGATTGAGAGCGACGTGTGGACGCCGCAACAGATCGCCGACGAACCAATGTATCAGGAATTATTCGGCCCAGAAGGCTATATGCATAACGCATCCACGATCATCCGCCTTCCCAGCGGGCAAAGTGCGTTCCTAGCCGTCAACCGCCGCACCGAAAATGGCCCGGTCGAGCGCCAACAGGTGCAGCGTCTCGACGCCTTGCGCCCGCATCTCGCGCGAAGTGCGTTAGTTTCCGCGCGCCTTCAGATGGAGCGAGCAGGGGCGATGAGCGAAGCGATGGCGCTTCTCAATTTGCCGGCCGTGGTTCTCAATGAGGCGGGAAAGATATTGGCGGCGAACCATCAGATCGAAACGCTGACCGACTGCGTAAGATTTCGGGCGCAGGATCGAATGTCACTCAAAGACAGCGCTGCAGACACAGTTTTGCGCGGCATTATTGAGGCATTTCCTCGCTTGGACGCTTCACCCGCGCAATCTTTCCCGCTGCGCGATGCGGAAGGGCGCGCCCTGCGCGTCGCGCATGTCGTGCCGATCCGTCGGTCGGCGCGCGACATCTTCGTTCGCTGCGCCGCCGTTCTAATTCTCGCACCGATCGGCGCGCCCCATGCGCCGCCGGTTGAACTCGTGCGATCGCTTTTCGATCTCACCCCCGCCGAGGCAAACGTAGCGCGTAGTCTTGTGGCCGGGGACACAGTCGAGATGATTGCCATGTCTGGAGGAGTGTCGCTCAGTACCGTGCGCAGCCAGGTGCGCGGGGTGCTTGAGAAAACGGGGTGCACCCGGCAGGCCGACGTTGTCGCGCTGCTCGCCGGGATTGCTACCCCGCGCGCGACGTGAAGACGCGTCAAGTTGGAATGCTTAGCCGGTTTCGCATGAGCGAGTACAAGCATGAACAAGTGCAAAGCCATCGAGTGGCGGCTATCCCTGGGGCGAACTCGCGTCGCTGTATGCGTCGCCCATTGTCGCATTCACCGCCGTCGATATCACGATGGATAACAGGTGTAATAGCATTGTCCCCGAATCGACGCCGACCGAGATTTTGGCGGTGACCGCGATCGCCTATCTGCAACCCGCCACCCACGCCGAACTCTCGTCGGTCGTCGACAAAGAGATCAGCCGCGGCGTCATCGGCGCGCTCAAGCGCCATGGCCTGATCGACGGCGCGCGCGCCGCAGCCCAGCGCGCCTTTCGCCTATGTGACGACCAAGGAATTTCTGGAGGTCTTCGGACTCGCGACGCTGCGCGATCTTCCCGACATCGAACGGCTCGAAGACGAAGGCTTATTGAGCCGGCCTCAGTCGGAAACTGATATCGACGGCGCCGTGGGACTCGTCCGCGACGACGCCATGGAGTTCGACGACGTCGCGCTCGAGGATATCGGCGATGACATATAGATGTCCTGTGCGATGATCCGCCGGCGCGCTGGCGACAGCGCCGCCAAGATCGGCAGTCCCAGTTTCCGCGCCACGGCATCACTGCCGATCTGAAGATCGGGCGCAGGATTGAAAAGGCTACGAACCACGTCTCGACGCGCACCAAACAGCATTACGATCGCCGCCGCGACGAGTGAGCCTCGACGAGTTTGAACGCGTCGTGAGTTGAGACAGTTTTCGAGATATGAAAAACGGCCGGTAGCGACGACGGTAAGGCCTCTTGGAGACAGCCTCAAAAACCGTCATATTTAAGATTAGGGAATTTTTAATGAGATTGCCGGCTCCCGGTGGGTTGGGGTGGAGCGCCGCCGATAAGACGGTTCGATAACGAGGGAGATATTTTATGCGCCGCAATAAAAGAAACGGGAACGGCGCCTCGCGGGCTCCGGGATTTGTTGCCCTCTTCGGCATGCTCGCGCTCGGGCTCGGCTCGGCGTTCGCGGCTTTGCCCGCGGGGGCGCAGTCCCTCGCCTACGTCACGAACCTCGAGGATGGCACCGTTTCGGTGATCGACACGGCCACAAACACCGTGCTGACGGGGAGGGGGTTTCCGATCTTTGTAGAGTCTCTCCCTATTGGAGTCGCCATCACTCCGGATGGGAAACGCGCCTACGTCGCGAATCAGACCTCCAGCAGTGTTTCGGTGATTGATACGGCCACTAACAAGGTGGTGGCCACGGTCGCGCTCCCGGTGGCGGGTGGCCCCTCTGGAGTCGCCGTCACCCCAGACGGGAAATACGTTTATGTGACGAATAGTTTCACCGACCATGGAAACACCGTCTCGGTGATCGACACGGCCACAAACACCGTGGTGGGCAATTCGATCCCGGTGGAGAGATCCCCTTCCATGGTCGCCATCACGCCGGACGGGAAACGCGCCTATGTCGCGAATCGGTTCTCCAATAACGTCTCGGTGATCGACACGGCCACCAGGACGGTGGTGGGGAGCCCAATCCCGGTGGGGGACAGCCCGCGCTGGATACCAATTACCCCGGATGGGAAACACGCCTATGTCGCCAACCAAGGCGGCACTGTTTCGGTGATCGATACGGCCAGCAACGCGGTGGCGGCCACGATCCAGGTTGGCGCCAACTCCAATGGGGTCGCCATCACACCCGACGGGAAACGCGCCTATGTCACGAACTTCGGAGACGGCACTGTTTCGGTGATCGATACGGCCACCAACACCGTGCTGACGGGGAAAGGGTTCCCGATCCGGGTGGGGATCGGCCCCTTTGGGGTCGCCGTCACCCCGGATGGCAAACGCGTCTACGTCGCGAATAGCCGCTCCAACAATGTTTCGGTAATTGACACGACCACTAACAAGGTGGTGGGGACCCCGCTCCCAGTGGGGACTCACCCCGCTGTCGTGGGAATTATCCCACCGGCAGGGGGCGCAATTCCTCGCCTTAACCACTAAGCCCAAGTGCAGGTGCGACGATCCAACCTACGCGCAAGCCCGCGAGCGACCAAGTCTTCGATATGCTGCCAGTGCTGATGCCTTTATCATAGAGGTCCGCGATGGAGGCGGTGAAGCCGGTTACTTGCTGATTGGTGACACGATATACCTCATCGCTTAAAACCGATCGAGCTGAGATGGAGAGCGTTCGAGGTGCGCGCGCCGCGCCACGAGCGCATCCCAGCAATCCCACTCCCAGTAGCTTCGCGAAACGCCTGACGGGTCCTTTGGACGCCCTTGCGCCTCGCGTTCGTGTTGCCATGCTTGGTCGTAGAGAGGAAGTGAGTCCGACGGCGAAATAGGCAGGCTTTTTTCCGTGAAGTGCAAGGCCGGCGGCATGAATGGTGCACGTCGGGCGCACCGGATCGAGAATGTTCTGGGCGAGAGGCTCGTCCTGCTGAATAATTTCCGCCACCTCCTGTGTACACGGCGGCGCAATAATCGGCCAGTGAGCGGCGCATATTGCGGCCGCGTGGCGGCGTAAAACCCGGCCAGATTTAGGCTGACTTCCCGAACATTGATTCGGGAGGGCGGCCGGGGATGTTTGCGGTGGAGATTTACGCGGCGGTTCGACGCTTTGTTTTCATTGAGGGCAATAGCCGGCGTGAAGCGGCGCGGGTGTTTGGACTGAGCCGGGACACGATCGCGAAGATGTGCCGCTATTCGGCGCCGCCGGGTTACGTGCGCACGAAGGCGCCGGAGCGTCCGAAGCTGGGTCCGCTGCTCCCTGTAATCGACGCCATCCTGGAGTCCGACAAGACGGCGGGGCTGTTTCGCCCCGAGGACAATCTCGAATCGGTCTATGGGCGCACCGCGCTGCGCCAGCTTTATCAGCTGTTCTATGCCGGCAAGGTCGAGGGCTGCTCGCTTACCCGCTTCCAGGAGGCGACCGGCCTCGACCTCACCGATCAGTACGGAAGCTTGAAGGAAGAGCTGCCGCCGATCTCGACCTTCCTTAATCGCATCCTCGCTCTGCCGATCGCCCTCCAGAACCGTCTCTTCGAGGTGTTCGAGGGCTTGATGGAGGCGTCGATCGAGGCCGCCGTCCAGGCCGGGATTTTCGACGTCGGCGTCGAAACGGTGACGGCCGAGAGCCTCGTCGTTGCCAATCGCCAAACCATCGCCGCCCACGAGCGGAGCGGCGCCCAAACCTCGCTCGTCACCATCGCCCGCAAGGACAGAACGCGGGTGACGATGCTCGACGAGGCCTTCGGCTTCGCCACCGCATCGCAAAAATCCCGGTTGATGATCAATACGCAGTCGGGCCGGGCCGCCATCAAACTGCCGGCGCCGGGCCTCATGCAGGACGATGGAACGGTTCAGGCGCGCGTTCGGCTGCTGCACCCCGTGCATCGCGATCTCGTCACCGTGGAAGCGTTGGAGCGCTCGCATTGGCGCGAGGCGACGTCACAGGAATTTCGGCAGGCGTGGGAAGCCGAAGTCGCCGCCCTCCCGGAATTCACCGAGAGCGCGTTCAATATCGTCACGGGCCTGCTGCTTCCCGTCTGGAACCGCCTGCCCGACGAGACCGCCCGCGTTTATCGCCTGCAGACCGACGAGGGCGAACGCATCATCGGCCGCCTCGTCTCGTCGGCGAACGCTGTCGCGCTCGCCGAGACGTTCGGCGCCGAGGCCCCTGCCCTGCCGCCGCGCGACGCGATCGCCGCCGTCGTGCAGGACGGCGCTAGTCTCGTTCTCGCCGACGGCCTCGTTCTGAAACGTTCACTGGTGATGAACCGCCAACGGCTCGAGTTCGTCGGCTTCACGGTCAAAATCAGCGGTTACGCCAAGAAACGCAGAAACAGCCGCTCTATCGATAGGCACGCCGCCAATGACACGTGTAATATATCGCATCTCTATTTAGTATAAAAATAATTTATTTTAGAATTAATGTAATTAATTCTGTCTGTTCTTTGGATTTATTTTAATTACGAAACGCAGTATTGCTTCCTTAGAGACAAGAGACGAGGCGGCGGATGGAGGCTGTGTATTCGTGACTATGCCGTCCTCTCCACAAGGCGCCGCCGATTGGTCGGGGGTTAGAATCCTGTAACAGGCATCAAAATTAACAGGTTAACTCGTAAACCTGAGACGCGACGTTAATCACGAAGCGGCGCTTGGGTCTGCGGAGAAGCGAGCGCGGCGCGGCTGTCACATTCCTTTTATGCTGTTGTGATTATCGGAAACGCCTGCAGTGCGCTCCGGGCGTGCACAGGCGTCACGAGGTTGCTCTTTCGAGAAGCCCAAATCCTCCCGCGCTCATAATGGAGATTGTGATGAAAAAGTTTGCGCTTCTCTTCGCTCTCATACCTTCCTTCGCCTACGCCAGCGACGATGCGTTTGAGTGCGGCAAGAAGGACGGCGTTCTTGAATGCAAGGCCAAGAAAGACGGCGTGTCCGTCAACTCCGTCGACGTCAATGGCGGCGAATGCGCCCCGGACGCAAAGATGAGTCACAAGGCGATGAAGAAGGGCGACAAGTTCAAATTGTCCAATTCCGATGATTGCCTTTACGTGAGAATGATCACGATCAAGACCCACGACGGCAAGAAGCAGACCGTTAAGGCGCTGTAAGCGTCACGCAAAACGCGCGAGGACTGTCTCCGCGCGGCGCGTTCAATTCAATCAATTGACTGGCGTCAGAGGTTTCCGCCATCGCAATATGAAAAAGCCCGGCTGCAAGAGCCGGGCTTTTTCTTGGATATAAGGCGGCGCTCAGTATTTCGCGACGACCGGGGGCGCGCCCCAGTTGAAGTGATAGTTCAGCCCCACGCGGACAATGTGGCCGTTGAAGCGCGCATTCGCCTGATAAAAGTTCCCGAACATCGGGTTGGGCGCGCCGGCCACGCCGACGAGCGCCGGGGCGATCACGCCTCCGCTGTAAGACACGTTGCCAAGATCGTAATAGAGATATTCAACCTTGGCGCTCCAGTTCGGCCAGAACATCCATTCGAGACCGCCGCCAGCCGTCCAACCGACGCGCGTATCGGCGAAAGAACCCGCGCCGAAGCCCGGTCCCAAGAAGACATTCGAATTGAACTGCGCGATCGAGAAGGAGGTGTTGACCCCGCCATAAGCGAGACCGCCCGTGCCATAGACGAGCAACGTCGGCGTGAAGAGCCAGCCCAGGCGACCGCGCACCGTGCCGAGATAGTCGAGGCTCTTGGAAACCGAGGTCGCCGACACGATTGTATTGCCGAACTGGTCGACGAGACCGGTGGCGAAATTCGTGCGCGAGTTGCTGCCCGCTACGCCTTGGATGTCGGCCTCAACGCCCGCGACAATGGCGCCGTTATAGAACTGCCAATTATAGCCGATCTGGCCGCCGCCGATGAAGCCGTCGTGATTCGCGCCGAACACGCCCGACGACAGCAGCGCATAATTGGCGGCAAAGATCGCCGCGTTCCCCTGGGCCGGATTGAAGGCGCCCGACCATGCCCCCAGCGTGACATTATTGCTGCCTGACCACGTATAGCCGGCATTCAGACCGACATAGAAGCCGGTCCACATGGGCGGAGGCGGCGGGGGCGGCGGCGGTGGCGCCTTGTAATGGGGGAGATCGGCGGCGAAGGCCGATCCTGTCAGCACAAGCGCCAAAGCGGCCGCGAAAAGAGTAGAAAGCTTCATTTGTGGCCTCGCAATATCAGAGAGAACTTTGTCCTGCGCGGGCGCTTCGGACGCGGCGGCGATCGAAGCGCGATGTCGGAACTATTCGCGAGGCTCAGTGGAAGATCAATCGCAACAAGGTGCGTTTCATGTCTCAAACGTCCGAAAAACTGTCGGCGTTGCATATCCGCCACAGCCGCCGACGCCACTACCCCGCCCCCGCTTCTCTTGCCAAGGAAGGGGCGCTTTGGCATATGTCGAAGCGAGCCGCCGCATTGCTGCGGACCCGACGGAGACGTGGCCGAGAGGCTGAAGGCGACGGTTTGCTAAATCGTTATAGGGGAAACCCTATCGTGGGTTCGAATCCCACCGTCTCCGCCAGATAATCGTATAATTGCATTGATTTAATTGTAATTTCTGATTGAATTGCGATAGCGGTCTTACAATCGAGCGGCGCTTAGCGCGGATGCGCAGGGACGGCGCACGCAGAGATTGCTCTCCACGGAACCAATCACTCTACTTTTAGTTGAATAAGAGCAGAGTGGAATGCTCTGCCACTAAGAGGATGCACCGGGAACGGCGGGCGCAGCGAGCCAGTGTTGGCGTTTAGTTCTTGCGTAAGATCGTTCTTTCCGGCCCCGGTCGCATCCCGGCGTTAGTGTCTCCAGGCAGGCAATTGAACGTTGCCCGCTGATCGGATTCGTGTGCGAAAATGATCGAACACACGATCGGCATCGTCGGCCTAATCTTCGGGATATGCCTGATCCTGCGCATCATGATGGGCGCTGGACCGTAGATACGAAGCGTGATCCTGGGCAGGCGCCGCCGAGCGCCGCCTTGGCGAGCTTATACACGCGCAGAAGGAGACGGTTCACGGGTTGCGTTCTTGAGCTCAAGGTGCAAAAGCACGGGCGCTTTCCTGCCATGAGGGAGTGTCCGCCTATGCACGACGCTGTTTCGAGACTTCTTGAGGCGCATGATTCATTTCTTGACGCTTTCGAAATCGCCGTTGTCAATGCTCTCCCGCCCCCCGAACGGCGCGCGGTTGAAGGTTCGGCCAATGCTGAGGAAGCGCTCCAAGACCGACTGCCCTTTCTCGAAATCATCCTGACCCACGCGATGCAGGCGGCTGAGAATATTCTGAGGCAAGAAATTCGCGACGCCGGCATCCTTGCGGCCAGCGCATCAAGCGCCGCCTCCGCCGTCGCGGCGGCCGTTTCTCAGATGGTTTGCGAAGGCTCTATAGGCCAAGACCCCAAGACATCGACACGGTAAATGCCGATATGAGCGCTAATCAACGGCGTGCTATAGCGCCGCCGCGCCCGTTTCGGCGTTCATCTCCTCGTAGATCACTTGCGACGGCAAGTGGAGATGGCCGCGCAAAAAAACCCGGCCATTGCTGGCCGGGCCAACGCATACACTGCTGGACGCCCCCTCCAGCCTGCAGGGAGCTAGAGCGCGAAGACGCTGCGTCAATGGCAACAATCAACTCGTGCAAATCGTGAATTATGATCCTTCGCACATTCCCACGAGAGGAATGGAGCCAGGGAGGGCTTTGAAATGAATCGCCGAATTTTTGCACTTACACTGGGTCTCGGCGTCGCCGCGTTGGTTGCGCCACGTGTCGCATTGGCCGAGGATCATTTGGCCGAAGCCATCAGCCACACGAAAGAGGCGATCGACCATGGCAAACAAGGCCATGCGGACGTGCTCGTGACGCACGCCAAAGCCGCACTCAAGCATGCCGAGGCGGCACAAAAGGCGAAGAAGAATGAGCACACCAAGGAAGGCATTACGCACTTGAAGGCGTCGATCGCCGAGGGCAAAAAGAAGGATGCCGTGGCCGCAACAGGGCATGCCGAAGAGGCGTTGACACACTTGGAAGCTGCGACGAAGTGACGAAGATCGCCTGAGACGTAGAACGCCCCGCTGTGACATTCACGGTCGGGGCGTTTGTTTCGGCTTCGCGAAGATTGCCACACTCAGTCTAAACGTGGCCTGCTTCCTCTCGGCTTTCGATCCCTTCGCGCGTTCCCAATCCCCGTCGAGCCTGGCAGCCGTAGACTCGGCTGCACGCACTGCGCGTCGTTTGCATCGTGCTCATGGCCGATCAGGCAGCGCCGATACATTTTTGGGTTCAGTCAACCGCGGAATTGGCTAAGCAAATTGAATTCGACAAAGAAAAGTCGACGGCGGAGCTTGTCATCCGCTTGGGTGATGTCGCTTTGTAGGACTTTGGTTCGCTCCTGGACCTCCGCGACGCTTGAGGCCCACTTTTCAGCCAGCGAGGTCAATAGGCCAGCTAGCCGGTTCGGCCCGAGCAAACGATCAGGGAGATGGGATACGGCCGCATTCGAGGCCGGACAGATCTCAGCACCCAACTACGCGCCGTTGGCTCCAAAAAATTCATTGCGTCCAAAGGGGCGTCCACAGACGGTTATGAGTTCGGAGTCTAGCCCTCGGAGATGGCGCGGAGGCCCAATCCCAAAGCGACAATCGCACCGCCTTTGAAGAGCATATCGACTCCAACAAAAGTCCCAATCACCCATGTGCCGGAGAAAGGCCAGCCGACCAAAAGAAGGACTCCGAGGGCCGCGCTCACGAGCCCTTCCGCTACGTAAAGCCACTCGCCCTCGATGTGGGAGAAAAAAGCAAAGCCGACTGTCAAAAGTCCGGATGCGATGAAATAAAATGCGATCATCAATGTTACAGCCTCAGCGCTGGTGGTTGGCCGCAGGAACATGATCAGTCCTACGATCGCCAGCAAAACGGCCCACAACACATGGGCGAAAAAGGCGACCCAGTAGCCAGCGAGAGAAAATGCGAAAAAAAGGACAGATACCGCCCCTACCAAAACCAACACGCCGAGAAAACGGACGAAGATCGTTGTTGTCGCGCTCGCTCGCCAGATCGCAATGATCCCCAACGCCATGAGACCTAGTCCGAGCGCGATAGGCCATCCCCAATGAACCGCGAGGACATCCGGCGCTTCGCCAACGAACATGTCGAATTGCTGTTGCATAGAATTCTCCGACAATCGGGGCCTGTAAGCCGAAAGCCCCAGTCACGCGATGAACAAACTGAGCTTAAACACTTCGCGACGTAAATTCTTTGCGAACTGTCCGCTCGGGAGCAAGCCCGGCATCTATTCTGTATCTAATATATTGGTCAGTCTATACATATCTGTCGATTCCTGTCCGATTTACACAAGCTCCATCAGATGGCGTGGCGCGTATTGAATTGTCTGGCGATCGTGGCGCCGAGAGTTGTTATCCATTGGCGCCGCATTGTCTTTGGGTTGTCTGGCGAAGGACCGGGGGCAACGACATTCGATTTTTCACAGGAATTGAACACGTGCGGCTATTGGGTTTCGGCGAAGATACCATAGGCGATGGACAGAACGACCGTCGCGGGCACCGCCAGCACCACGCCCATCGCCCCAAAGAGCGAGCCGAAGGCGAGCATGCAGAAAAGCAGCACGACCGGCGACACGCTCAGTGAGCGGCTCTGCAGATAGGGCGTGATCAGATAGCCTTCGACGAAACTCGCGGAGCCGATCGCAAGCGCCGCGAGCGCGGCGTTTTCCAGACCGTGCGGCAATGCGACGAGCACCCCGACGATCATTGCGATGATCGAGCCGAAATAAGGAACGAACGCTAAAGCGCCGCTAATCGTCGCGAGCGCCAACGGCGCCGGGACCCCAAACGCCCAAAGCGCGGCCCCCGCGAAAAATGCGTTCATGGCGACGACATAGAGTTGGATGAAAAGCCACTGCCGCAAGGCGGCGCCTGAGCGCTCAAGAAACAGCGTCATGTCGGTCCGTCGCGACGCAGGCGTCAAGGCGAGTAAGCCAGCGGCGTGGCCCTTTGGATCGGCGGCGAGATAAGCGGCGCCAATGATCGCGAAAATCCCATAGGCAAGGCCATTGCCGACAGAACCGAGGAGCGCGCCGAACTGCTGGGCGACTGGGGTCGTCATTTTGGAGAAGTCGACATGAACCACAAATTTTTCGACGAAACGACCCCAAGGGTGCTCTTCCACGATGCGCTCCAGTAGGGCGATCGCAGCGGGAACGTCGAGAGCAACCTCGTCATATTGGCGCACGAGCTGGCCGCCAAATAGCATCAACGCCAGAACGACCGAAACGAGCGAAGCGAGCGCGACGACGGCGAGCGACAGGCCCTGCGACAGGCCGAGACGCGCGGCGACGCGCTCGGCGACGCCGCGCCAAGCGAGCGCGATGAGAATCGTCGCGAAAACCGCAGGGAGAAGGTCCGTCAGCTTCCAAAGGACGAATGCGACGGCCACGGTCGCCGCCGCGATCATAGCCACGATGGCTGTCCGAGAGGCGAAGTCGCCCTGGTCGATGTTCTTACTCAGAAAATTAATCTTCATGTCGCACCCGGACTGCTGGCGACGGAGATCATAAGGGCCCGCGCACGGCGGGAAAAGCGGCTGGCGGGCCGCTAAGCATATAGACCCGCAGTATGACGGCGGAGATTCGGGCTATATCGGTCGGAATGGATAATGGACTAGTAATTCACGTCAGCGCTCGCAGGACTTAGGCGGCCCGTCGAGCTGGCCGCTAACAGATCAATCCCACGACGGTCGCGAAATGGAAACGACGGACAGCCGTGACCGATGCTCCTTCGGCGCCGAGCGCGCGCTTCGATTGCGTTCGACGCGTTGCTTCACGTCAGGTCGAGACCGAACCCAGCAAGGGTTCGCCCCCGAAGGCGGCGGCGATCAGAGCTGCCGCCGGCGCCCGCAATAATACGCTCCAGCCCCGGTATGCGAACCAGATGAGACCGCAAAGGGGGATAAGAATTCCGACAAGCGCCATCGCGTCAGATCCCCTCCAGCAGGACGTCAAGGTCGAGAGTCGAACGGACGCCGACGTCGCGCTCATGGCGATCAAGGAACGCTTGCGCCGAACGGCGTCCCTCGTCGCGCAGCATGCAGAGAAAATCCCATTCGGCGATCAGTTTCGAAGACGCGCTCAGCTGCGTCATCATCTCGGTCGAAATCCGGTGGATGCGCATCCCCGCCCAGCGTGAACCCTCTTTGTCGCCGGGATCGGCGGCGCGGCGCAACAAGGCGATCATGCGCAGCTCCTTGAGCAAAACCGCGTTGAACGACACTTCATTGAGGCGGTTCAGTATCTCGGTCGCCGACCGCGGCGTGCTCATGCGTTGGATGGGATTGATCTGGACAAGGATCGTATCCGTCGACTCGCATTCGCGAACGAGCGGCGTGATGGTCGGATTGCCGGAATAGCCGCCATCCCAATAGGCTTCGCCGTCAATCTCTACAGCCTGAAACATGGTCGGCAGGCACGCTGAAGCAAGAAGCGCGTCCGGCGTTACATCCGCGTTTCTGAACACGCGGGCGCGGCCGGTCGAGACGCTTGTGGCGGTGACGAAAAGCTTTATCCGCGCGCGCGCGAGCCGCTCGAAATCAACGGTTTCGGCCAGAATCTCCCGCAGCGGATTGACGCCCTTCGGATTGAGGTCATAGGGCGAGAACAGGCGCGACATGATGTCGGTCGCGACAAAGAAAGGGGAAGCATCCAGCGTCCAGCGACCCATCAACACGTCGATAGGATTGCGTTGCAACGGACTGAGCCGCGCCGCCAGCGAAACACGCCGCCAGAAAAGCTCGAGCGCCGCGCGGGCGCCATCCGCCCCGCCGTCGACATAGCCGCTGATTAACGCCGCCGCGTTCATAGCTCCGGCCGATGTGCCCGAGATGCCCTCGATCTGGAGCCAGGATTCCTCCAGCAGACGGTCGAGAACGCCCCACGTGTAGGCGCCATGCGCGCCGCCGCCCTGTAAGGCGAGATCAACGAGAACCGCGTCGCGCGTCATATCCGCAAGGCTCCACCTCTGCGTCAGCGACCTAGCAAATCGAGTCCCAACCAAACCCGCCCGGCGCATAATTCGGTAGCGCCCGCCCATTGTCCAAAAAGCCCGATCGATTTATCCGCTGGGCTCGCGGTCGAATGAATTATACTTTGTGTGGGCGCGCCCGATTGGGCAAGCAACTTCTGCGCCGCGTCGACCATTTGCAAGTTCGAGGGGCGATCGGGGGCATGAGCCGAGGATAAATGATGCTGGGCATTGCGCTCAAAATGGCCAAATGGTTCTTGGCGTTGCTGAGCCTTTTCGTCGTTACGTTTCTCGCCGTGCGAATCTACAACTCTCAACGCGGGCTGCCGCTTGATGTCTGGCATACTTACGTGCCGCATGAGTTGAGCCCGAAAGAAATCGACGCCGCCGACTGGGGGACCTATCTCGAGGCCGAGGAGAAAATATTCGACTCCCTGCGCGTCAACGTCAGCCAAAAGTTGACGCCGGAAGAACAGGTTCCTTTCAATCGCTATTTCGAGGGCAGTCCCGTTTACCCGCGACATTTTTCGCAGGATTGGAACCGGTCTTATCTTCTCGAACCCGCGGGGCCGCCAGTCGGCGCCGTCGTGCTGCTGCATGGTTTGACCGATTCGCCATATAGTTTGCGCCACGTCGCTTCCTTCTATCGCGATCGCGGATTCGCAGTGGTCGCAATCAGGCTGCCTGCGCATGGCACAGTGCCGGCGGCCTTGACCGAAGTGGACTGGGAGACATGGTTGGCCGCGACGCGTCTCGCGGTGAGGGAGGCGCGACGACGCGCGCCGGATCCGGCGCCTCTGCATATTGTCGGATTCTCGAACGGCGGATCGCTCGCTCTGAAATATACGCTCGACGCAATTGAGGATAGGCGTCTCGCTCAGGCGGAGCGTCTGATCCTGATCTCGCCGATGGTCGGGATCACGAGGTTCGCGCGTTTTGCCGGCCTGGCGGGTCTGCCGGCCATGCTCCCCGCCTTCGCCAAGGCGGCTTGGCTCAGCGTGCTGCCTGAGTTCAATCCATTTAAATATAATTCCTTTCCCGTGAATGGCGCGCGCCAGTCCTATCGCCTCACGGATGCGCTGCGAGCGCAGATGTCGGTTTCTCGACGCGAGGGACGATTGACCGCGCTGCCGCCAATCCTGACGTTCCAGTCCGTCATGGATTTTACCGTCAGCACCCAAGCCGTGCTTTCCGGGCTTTATGATCATATCCCCGCGAACGGAAGCGAACTCGTCTTGTTCGACGTGAATCGCAACGTCAAATTTGGTCCGCTGCTTCGCGCCTCTGCCGATACCGCGCTCTCCCGGATCGTGCCCTCCGGCGTCAGAAACTACCGTTTGACGATCGTGACCAACGCCGGCGAAGGAACAGACGATGCGGTGGAGCGCGTCGTTGAGGCCGGCGCGACGGCCGAGCAAAGCCGCCCGTTGGGGCTACAGTATCCGAAGGGCGTGTTTTCGCTCTCGCATGTCGCATTGCCCTTTCCGCTCAGCGACTCTCTCTATGGCCTGACGCCGGACCTCTCCGAAGATTTCGGCGTCCACCTGGGCTCTCTGGCGCCGCGCGGCGAGCGCGGCACGCTGATCGTCAGTCTGGACGCCCTTCTGCGCATGTCGTCGAACCCATTCTTTTCTTACATGGCGCAGCGTATTGAAGAGCGCCTTCCGGCTCTGCCAAACAGCAACGCGCCCGAACCGGGCCGAGAGCGCCTCGAACTCGCCGCCACGGCCCACTCCGGCGCCGCCACGCCGTCGTCCCGTCGTGAGGCCGTAGAACGGTACGGCGGCCAGCGGCGATCGTTTAAGAAAAGCGGCCGTACGCTTGTTTACTGCATGGCTGGTGCGGCGAGAGCCTTAAGGATACGACATTGGAAGCTATTGCGGAGATGAGAAAAGCATCGCCGCGTCGCGGTTCCCGCGAGGCTATGATCGCTTCTTTCGCCTGACGAAAAAACGTCCCAGAAAGCCGGTGAGGTAACCGCCGATCGTGATCGCGAAATAGACGAGGATCACGAAGGCCCAGCGATCATTCGCGGATACCGCGCTGCGGAGTATCCCCGTTAGATAGGTCAGATCGACGAACCTGTCCGCGATTAGGCCGCAAGCGACGGCGAGCATTGGCACGATCCACCAGGGAGTGCGGAAATAGCCAAGGAGTATGGCGATCAAAAATACGATCAAGCCGAAGATATGCACAAATTCGAGGAACACCGCTTGGGAGACCAAGCCAATGAATCGGATCAGCCAAAGCATCTGATGCCTCTCTGCGCGATTTCAGTCCATTTTCTTATCTTATATCGGCGGCATCAGCCATATGTTTCGCCTGAGGAGCATCGATAGTGACGACGCAAGGGCTTCGCGCGTCAGATGATCCAACAGGCGCGAAGGCGGCGGGACGCAGACGTTTTGAAGAAAAGCGTGGAGACGTCTCCCCTCGCCGCTCAGGATGGTCGGGGCGTCGAAGCGCCCATGCGCCGTCCCCCTGACAACAAATCCGCGACCCACTGAGTCGATGGGAATTGCTCGCATATCGTCAGCGCCGCGATCGAAAGCGGGATGCCGAGAAAGGCTCCAAGCGCGCCCCACAGGAAGGTCCAGAGAACAATCGAAAAAAGGACGACAGGAGGCGAGATTGACAGAGCGGATCCAGAAAACACCGGCTCCAGATAGCTTCCGATAATGAACTGGATGACCGATACGCCAAAAAAAACGAACAAAGGGGTTTCAAAGGATCCGAACTGAACGAATGCAAAGAGCGGCAGAAGCACTGTGACGATGAGGGAGCCGATGTAGGGCAGATAGTTCAGCGCAAAAGCCAGCACGCCCCATGCGCCCGCCATCTCCAGTCCCATGAATCGGGCAAATCCCCACACCGCGAGACCTGTCGCAATGCTGGCGATCGTCCGCACGAACATATAGGTGCGAAACTTCTCGCCGATTTTTCTGCCGCCTTCCAGCAGGCGCCGGCTCGTCTCTTGATTCTCCAGGGACGCGATTCGCGCTTGAAACGCCTCGGTTTCCGCAAGTCCCAGGATCACATAGACGAGGACGATGACCGCGAAGGCCAAAATTGTGTTCACTCTCACGGCGACCACGTGAAAAAGCCTTAGGAGCGCCGCGGCATTGAAATGGTCCGCAATGAGCGTGAAGACGAAAATATCGTGCTCTTCCAGCCACGACGTCGACGTAATCAGCGCCTCCTGGATACGGTCCAGATTCTGTCTGATCCAGTCCACGACCTCTCGGCCACCCCAAGCGATCAGGGAAAATAGCGCCAGGATCACGGCCGAGGTCATGACGACAGTCACGATCAGCGCAACCGCCTTTCCTAATCTCGCCTGCAGCGCCTTCTGCGTGGGCCAAATAATCGCGATAATGAAGACCGCAAAGACGACGGGTTCGACGACCGCCTGCGCGAGCTGGCAGGCGGCGAGGACGATAAAGAGGATCACGGTAACGGAGGTCACGCTCGTGATGCGACTTTTTTCCATGATGATCCTATTGTCATTAGATGCGCTGCCCGTCGTCAGAGATTTTGAGACCGAGGGCGGCGTGACTTAATGGAGGCGCTCGCGGCCTTCGCTCAAGAAAACGAGAATGCGCACCGTGAATTCGGCTAAATCCACCGACAGGAAAGACCCCCCGTCGCCGAAATCGCCGTCGTAGCTCACTTCATCCGCGCATGTACCTCCGCGAGGAAGTGATCAAAAGCATCGACGCGGATGAAACCGAGGCGCGGATATTCGATTTCAGTGATGATGTAAAGCGCGGTGGCCAAGGCCAGGGCAAACGCCACGATATGAATCCAGCTTCGCGTCTTCGCGGCCGCCATTCCAAAGCCCGCCAGCCCCCTCGACGGCGTTGAGCCCGGCCATCGCGCTGGCGCCCTCTTTGGCGAGATGACGCACGCCAACGAGTCGCCCATAATTCAACAAGGCGAGCGAGGTGAAAAAGAAGACGACGGCTACGGCCAGCGCAAATAGCGTGAAGATCATTTTGAGCCGCCTTCCACAGTGCGCTCAATCTGAGCGCCTTACGAATAATGCCCCGCCCCGGGTTTGCCGAAGCTCCAATTCTTGGGAGGATGGAGCCATGGAAACGAAGCAGAATCAAATGGCGTGGCGCATCCTATCGAAGGCTTTACGAGGAGATGCGCCGCCGTGCTGCGTCCTCCGGGTGCAACTCCTCATAGATCGCCTTGCGCCAGAATGTGGAGATGGTCGCAAAAAAACCCGGCCATTTCTGACCGGGCGATAAGTGGCGCAACCTGGGAGGGTTGCGTCGGCGCGGGTTGCGCCGACTTTGCTGCTTATGGAATTAGCGCCACCGCGAACGGCTTCAACCCCCTAAAACGCAAAACGCCCCGCCAGTTCATCCGTGGTCGGGGCGCTCTTGGCGACGGCGAGGCCGTCAACGGCTGGCGGCGATCAATCAAGAGGGGCGCGCGCGACGCGGCGTTGCGCCGGCGTCAGCAAGAATTGCTTCTAAAAAATTCAGTTTAGCAAAACCAATATCGTCGAGAATGAGCTAGCGCGTTCGGCCGAATGGCCGTCGGCATTCGCAGCCAGATTTTCATACATTAGTTCACAGGCGAGGGAAGAAACGATGCGTGCCGAAACCTCCCGCCGTACGATTATTGCGGGTCTAGCCGCCGCGTCGGCCATAAGATATCCGACGATCTCAGAGGCCATTCAAGAAAACGACCCGGTCATATCCGCCTTTGCCGAATACGAGCGTCGCCAGGCGGTCGCCAACGCAGCGTGGAATGCTTCTTTCGATGCGGAAAAGGCGTTCACAACTGCGCTCGAAGAATGCCTTCCGGCCCATGAGAAAGCACGGCATGATTGCCGACTGGAGGCGGCCGAAGCGGCGGCTGGCAAAGCGCAGATTGAGGCCGATAACGCCCAACGCGTCATGTTCGAAACGACGCCAATAAGCCCAGCAGGCGCTATAGTCCTCTTGCGTCATGCCGCCGATCATCTCGATGAAATCGGCGTAGACGACAGCCTGCTTGAAGACGTGTTTACTGACGCCATTCGCAACGCGCTTGCCATTCTTGAGCGCGAGACGACCCAGGCATGAACGCTCCATGTAGCGGCGGGGCGTTTTTGCATTTGCAGCCGCGCTGGACTTCACATGTCGCTACGCTAGCTGATCTTGAACGATGGTCGGCGCATGCCGGCCAGCGCACTACTCCGGAGTTAGGGCCCGGTCAGCAATGGCCGGGCTTTTTGTTCGCGGTCGCCAATAGCCGCATCTCTCGCTTGTGGCAAAAAGAGCAACCGCCTTCGCGGTGATGCCGCAACCTCGGCGTCGCGCTCTCCTGAATAGGCCGAGATCGCCCGTCGCAAGGATTACATCGAAGGCCTGGCAACTGTCGCCGCCCGCTTGCGCGACGAAAACTTAGGCAAAACTCGCCGGACCTGTAAATTCTCTCCCTTCGCAGCGAATGGCGATTCCGAGACCCATTTCGTCTTTGACTGCGATTGCGAAGGGGATGGCCCGCCGCCTGTCGTCGGCGATCATGGCGGCGGTGGATCCGCGATCAAAAGTGGTAGTGCTTACCCGCCTAAAGGACAATTGACCGCGGCCGCCTATTGCGCGACGATTCAAATGTTGCCGCGGTAATTTCGTCTGCCCCCTCGACGGCCTCGCCTCATTGCGGGGCCGTTTTTCGTTGAATCGACGACGCGACATTTTACCGCCCAAATCTAAGGCGACGGTTACGCTGGTAGAGGATTTACGGTCCAGTGGGGGGCGGTAATCGTTTCGGTAGCGCCAATGACGAAGCTCGAACTAATCGAAATGTCCGCCGATGAGCAAGCTGCGGCTTTCTTGTGCGACGCCGCCAATAACCTGCGCACATATTTTCAGGGCGAGGTGTTAACGGCGCTCCCGACTCCTGCGCGCAAGGCGCTCGAAAACGAGATATCATTTTTGGCTGACAAGCCGGGTGACACGCCTTGGCCTCCGCTCGCCAACCTTACAATGGAACACGGCGAGCAATGTCTGCATGACCTCATCGTCTATAATTACGATGGCCACGCAAGCGACCATTTTCGCAAATGTGTGGATGAGGCGGTCAAGGCGGTTGTCGCGGCGATGGACGATTAGTTTGCGTTCGCCGGCCCAAGGAACGATTGACGCGCGGCCCATACTCTCGCGGCGCTCGCCGGCTCCGATGAACAGGCCAAATTGCTGCATGCGGGCGTTGGGCCATCGCGGATCTCAGCCGATCGCCAGATAGGCGCTGAACCCCGCGACGCAGAGCACCAAAGCCGCCAGCAAAATCATGCTGGCGCGGGTCGCGCGCGCCGTATAATTGGCGTCCTCCGACAATAAGCGCGCCGTATGGATGAAGCGGATCGTCGACAGGACGATCAGGACGACGCCCGCGCCAACCAGAGCCGCGCCGCCGAAACGTCCCGCCGGACTCGCAAATCGTTGGATATGCTGGTTCAGCGCTTTGTCATCCACCGCGCCGGCGATGGTGAGCAAGAACAGGTTGAAGCGCTCGATGACGAAACCGAGCGCAATAATGGCGACGCCGGTGCGGACCCAGGCGAGAAAGGTGCGCTCATTGGCGGCGATATTGGCGTAGTCGCGAATCATTCGAAAGCCTCCTTGGCGCACAGCGCGCAGCCTCGCGTCATTGCCGCAGGGGCGGCGAATGCCTATAACATTGGCGAAGCGCGGCGAAACCGCCGCCCGAGGCCACAACCCACACCAACTGCGAGACGAAATGCCCTGGAGCGATCAAGGCGGCCCACGCAATCAGAACAATAATCCGTGGGGTCAGTCCGGAGGTCCATGGGGGCAAGGCCCCGGCGGCGGTCAAACGCCGGACCTCGAAGAAATGCTGCGCCGCAGCCAGGAGGGGCTCAAACAGATCCTGCCCTCCGGATTCGGGGGACGGGGCTTGGCGATCCTCGTTCTTCTCGCCGTGCTCGCATGGCTGCTGTCCGGCCTCTACACGGTCGGGCCCAACGAGATCGGCCTTAATCTGATCTTCGGCAAATATCTCGGAAAGACCCAGGCGGGCCTGAACTACAATCTGCCTGCCCCGATCGGCTCGGTCATCAAGCTCGCCGTCACGGACCGCAACATCACGGATGTGGGCTTCCGCGAGGAGGCCGCCGTCGTCGAAGGCCGCCGGCGCGCGCCGGCGCCGGGTTCGCGGGGTCCCGAAGCGCCCGAAGAAAGCTTGATGCTGACGGGCGACGAAAATATCGCCGACGTGAAATTCCGCGTCATTTGGCAGATCGATCCGGCCAAGCCCGAGGACTATGCCTTCAATGTCGCCAATCAGGCGGGAACGGTGAAGGCCGTGGCCGAAAGCGCCATGCGCGAGATCGTCGGCCAGACGCAAATTCAGAAGATTCTCACCGCCGACCGCAAGCTGATCGAGCCCGCCAGCCAGGCGTTGATGCAGAAGGTGCTCGACGAATATCACAGCGGCGTGCTCGTGCTGCAGGTCTTGCTGCTGTCGGTCGATCCGCCGCAGCAGGTGATCGCCGCCTTCCGCGACGTGACCGCCGCGCAGCAGGATTTGCAGCGGCTCGGCAATGAGGCCGAAGCCTACGCCAATCGCGTGGTGCCGGAGGCGCGCGGCGCCTCGGCGCGCATCCTGCAGGAGGCCGAAGCCTATCGCGAGCAGATCGTCGCCGAAGCGCGGGGCCAGGCGTCGCGCTTTGATCAGATTTACGCCCAGTATAAAAATGCGCCGGCCATCACGCGCCAGCGCCTTTACCTCGAGACGATGGAGCGCGTGCTCGGCGGCGCCGACAAGGTCATTCTCGACGATCCCTCGAAAGGCGGCGCGAGCGTCGCGCCCTTCGTGCCCCTCCCCGCCTTCGCGCCCTTCCAGGGAGGCCGCAAATGAGGTCCGGCCTTCTTTTCACGCTCGCAGTCGCGCTGCTTATCGCGGTCGTCGGCCTCGCCGGCGCATTGTTCACCGTGACGCAGACCGAGCAGGCGCTGGTGCTGCGCTTCGGCGAGCCGGTCGCGGGACGCGGCCTCATCACCCAGCCCGGGCTGCACTTCAAAATTCCGCTGATCGAGAATGTCGTCACCTTCGACAACCGCATCCTCGACGTGGAAAGCCCCAATCTCGAAGTGCTCGCCGCCGACAATCAGCGCCTCGAAGTCGACAGCTTCATCCGCTATCGCATCATCGACGCGCTGCGCTTCTATCAGACCGTCAACAGCGTCATGGGCGCCAACAACCAGCTCGGCTCGGTTCTGAACTCCGCGGTGCGCCGCGTGCTGAGCGAAGCCAATCAGCAGCAGATCGTCAAGGAAGAACGCGCCAAGCTGATGACCGAAATCAAAAAGCAGGCCGATAAAGAGGCGCGCAAGTTCGGCGTCGAGGTCGTCGACGCGCGCATTCGGCGCGTCGATCTTCCGCAGCAGATATCCGAGAAAGTCTTTGGCCGCATGCAGACGGAGCGGCAGCGAGAGGCGGCGGAATATCGCGCGCAGGGCTCCGAACAGGCGCAGAAGATCACCGCCAAGGCCGACCGCGACGTGATCGTGCTCAAGGCTGAAGCGCAGCAGAAGGCCGATCAGACCAAAGGCGAAGGCGACGCCGAACGCAATCGCATCTTCGCCGACGCCTTCGGCAAGGATCCTGACTTCTTCGCCTTCTATCGGTCGATGCAGGCCTACGAGGCCGCGTTCAAGCCAGGCGAAACGCGCTTTCTCGTAAGCCCACGTTCGGAATTCTTCCGTTTTTTCTCAGCGCCGGAGGCGAGCGCCGCGCGGAGCGCGGACCAAACGTCTCCGGACCAGACCCAAAAAAAGTGACTCGGAGACGCGCGCGTTAAAGCGCGCGATCAATTCGCGTCCCGCTACAGGAGACAGCACGCATGACGTCCGCATTTCGCCGCGCCGCGAGAATAGCCCTTGCGATCGCGCCCGCTCTCTATCTCTTCGCCCCGTCGGCTCAAGCGAAAGGGCCTGACTCGCTTTCCGAGCTTTCGGCTCAAGTGTCCGACGCCGTCGTCAATATCTCGGCCACTCAAACGCTCGACTCGAAGCGCAGCAGCAAGAACGAAGGCCCCAGCCTGCCGCCAGGCATGGGTCCGGGCGCGCCATTCGACGATCTTTTCGAGGAATTCTTCAAGCGTCGCGGCCAGGGGATGCCGGAGCTGCCGCGCCAGCGCAAATCAAGTTCGCTCGGCTCGGGCTTCGTCATCGATCCTTCGGGAATCGTCATCACCAACAATCACGTCATCGCCGACGCCAATGAAGTGACGGTGATTCTCAATGACGGCCAGAAGCTCAAAGCCGAAATCATCGGCAAGGATCAGAAGGTCGATGTCGCGGTTCTGAAAGTGAAGCCCGAGAAGCCGCTGAAGGCGGTCAAGTTCGGCGACAGCGATAAGGCGAAAGTCGGCGACTGGGTCCTTGCCGTCGGCAATCCCTTCGGCCTCGGCGGCTCCGTGACGGCGGGCATCGTCTCGGCGCGAAACCGCAACATCGATAGCGGGCCCTACGACAATTACATTCAGACCGACGCGTCGATCAACAAGGGCAATTCCGGCGGGCCGTTGTTCAACATGGACGGCGAAGTGATCGGCATCAATACGGCGATCCTGTCGCCTTCGGGCGGCTCGGTCGGCATCGGCTTCGCGACGCCGGCGAACACCGTGCAGCCGGTCGTCGAGCAATTGCAGCAGTTCGGCGAGACGCGACGCGGCTGGCTCGGCGTGCGCATCCAGAACATCGACGACGCCATCGCCGAGACGCTCAGTCTCGGCGCGACGCGCGGCGCGCTCGTGGCCGGCGTCGACGACAAAGGTCCCTCGAAGTCCGCGGGGTTGAAAGCCGGCGACGTGATCGTGAAGTTCGACGGCAAGCCGATCAAGGAATCGCGCGATCTTCCCAAGCTCGTCGCGGCGACGCCCGTCGGCAAGGACGTCGAACTCGTCATCATGCGCGGCGGCAAGGAGCAGACGAAGATCGTCAAGCTCGGCCGGCTCGAAGACGGCGAGAAGGTTGCGTCGAAGGAGAACGGCAAGGAGAAGCCCGAGTCGAGCGGCGCCTCGTCGTCGCAGAGCGCTCTGGGCCTCGAACTCTCGCGCCTCTCCGACGATCTGCGCGCGCGCTATCAGATCAAGGACACGGTGAAGAGCGGCGTGCTGATCACCGCCGTCGACCCGCGCTCGGAGGCCGCCGAGAAGCGCCTGCAGGCCGGCGAGGTGCTGCTTGAGGTGAACCAGGAGGCGGTGAACGATCCCGCCGAGGCGGTGAAGAAGATCAAGGCGCTCAAGGACGCGGGCAAGAAGACCGCGCTTCTGATCGTCGCCAACGGCCAGGGCGACGCGCATTTCGTCGCGCTGCCGGTGGAATGATTGCGCTCCTTCTCCCGCCTGCGGGAGAAGGTGTCGTCACGAAGTGACGACGGATGAGGGCCCTCACCCGACCCGGCTGCGCCGGGCCACCCTCTCCCGCAAGCGGGAGAGGGACGATACGCCCTAACCCACGAACTCCTCGCGCCTGTAGCCCTGCGCGTAAAGCAGCGCGGTCAAATCGGCGAAGTCGACGCGCGCATGCGCCGCCGCCGCCACTTTCGGCTTGGCGTGATAGGCGACGCCGAGCCCCGCTTCGCGCAACATGTCGAGATCATTGGCGCCGTCGCCCACGGCGAGCGTCGCCTCGCGCGGCAGTCCCCGCGCCTCGCGCAATTCTTCAAGCGCCGCGCGTTTCGCTTCGCGGCCTAATACCGGCGCCAGCACGGCGCCTGTCAGCGCCCCGCCTTTAATCTCCAGCCTGTTGGCGCGCGACTCGTGAAAACCGACGCGCGCCGCGACAGGCTCGGCGAACTGCGCGAAGCCTCCGGACACCAGCGCCGTATACGCGCCATGCGCGCGCATTGTGTCGACGAGCGCGCGCGCGCCTGGCGTCAACGTGATGCGCGACAGCAGCGTCTCGATCTGCGCAAGCGGCGCCCCGGCGAGCAGCGCCACGCGCTCCCGCAGCGCGCCCTCAAACTCGATCTCGCCGAGCATGGCGCGTTCGGTGATGGCGGCGATGCGGTCGCGAATGCCGACGCAATCTGCAAGTTCGTCGATGCACTCCTGCTGGATCACGGTCGAATCCATGTCGGCGACGAGCAGCCTTTTGCGCCGGCCTTCCGAAGGCTGAACGATAACGTCGACGGGATCGTCCTCGACCGCAGCGTGGAGGCGGGCGCGGAGATTATCCAGGTCCTGCGCCTCGCCCTGAAGAAACACGTCGGCCGCAATGTCCGGCGCCAGCCAATCGCGTCTCACGTCAGCAACTCCAGCATCGAAGAGCGCGCCCGATATCGCTCGGTCGTTGAGCGCCCTCCCCCGCCCCGCGACGAAGGTCGCAACAAATTCAATCGGCTTTGACATCTCGACCGTTTGAGCGGCAATAGCGGCCATGCAGCCGCGCGCCATTCTCATTGCAGGTCCCACCGCCTCGGGCAAGTCCGCGCTGGCGCTTCGCGTCGCTCAGCGCGTCGGCGGCGCGATCGTCAACGCCGACGCCATGCAGGTCTATCGTGACCTACGCATCATCACCGCGCGGCCGACGCTTCAAGAGGAAGAATCCGTCCCGCATCTTCTTTTCGGCCATGTCGATGCGTCGGTAAATTATTCGGTAGGCCGATGGCTCGACGATCTCGCAGCGGCGCTGCGCGACCTCGAAGCGCAGGGCGCGACGCCGATTCTCATCGGCGGCACGGGGATGTATTTCAAGGCGGCGCTTTATGGACTCTCCGACATTCCCGCCGTTCCGGCCGAGGTGCGCGAGGCGGTGCGCGCGCGCGCGCAGGGCAAGAGCGCGCAGACGCTGCACGCCGAACTTGCGGCGCGCGATCCAGAAACCGCCGCGCGACTTCGCGAGACCGATCCGCAGCGCGTGCTGCGCGCGCTGGAAGTCCTGGAAGCGACAGGCAAGCCGCTCGCGTCCTTCCAGGGATCGCGCAACCCGCCCCTCTTGAACGCCTCCGAATGCGTCGCCTTCTTCCTGGCGCCGGAACGCGAGAGGCTTTACGGGCGCATCGACGCGCGCTTCGAGCATATGATGCAAGCCGGCGCCCTCGATGAAGTCGCGGCGCTCAAGGCGCGCGGCCTCGATCCGGCGCTCCCGGCCATGCGCGCCCATGGCGTGCCGCATCTCATCGCCTATCTCGACGGCCGCATGTCGCTCGACGAGGCGATACGGCGCGGAAAGCTCGATACGCGCCACTACGCCAAGCGGCAATTCACCTTCGCCCGCCATCAATTGGCGGGGTTTAGATGGCTCGCGGGCGGCGATTTCGAGGAACTGCTTAGAGAGTTGAAAAAGCGAGAGACTAGTCGCATTCTTTAGAAAATAGCGTCTCCGCCGGGCGGACCTTTTATTGAAGCCATCCTGCGCATGGCGAGGTTGATCCATGGCTTTTCGGAATTGTTCATGGCGAATCACATATTTTGCGGTCATCGCCGTTGCGACGGGTCTCGCGGGACCGGTTTTCGCGAGCGCGGCCTACGACAATCCGCATACCGCAGAAGGCTGGGCCTGGGCGCTGATCGAACGAGGCAAGCCGGCGGATTTCAACATTCGCTGCAAGACGCCGGCGCTCGACGCGCGCGCCGATGACGAGAAGAGATGGAAAAACTCCTGTCGCCGGCTCAACGCGGATTTTCTGATCGACGTTCTGACGAAGACGCCCTGGCGCGATCAAGTCCACCTCGCGGGCGTACACATTATCGGCGCTCGGATCGAGGGCGACATCGATCTGCGCAACGCGAAGCTGAACCGCGAGCTCTCCATCGAAGCAAGTCGGGTTGAAAACAGCGTCAATCTCGACGCCATGAAAACCGACAGCAATGTGGGGTTCATCGGCTCGCGCATCGCCGGCGCTTTTTCCGCATCATCGCGATTTCACGGCGAACGCTCGCTTGATTTGCGCGGCGCGAAGTTCAAGAAAAACGTCGTCCTGGCCTATGCGAAGCTCGACGGAAAGATCGACATGGACGGCGCCAGTTTCGAGAACGACCTTATCGCGGCCGCGCTGGAGGTCGGAGCCGACCTGTTCTTGAGAAACACAGCCTGCAAGGGCGTGAGCTTGGTGCGCGCGAGGGTTGGCGGCAACGTCGAAATGGACGGAGCCACGTTCGAAGGTTACCTCAACGCGGACTCTCTCGACGTGAAAGGCTATCTTTTTATGAGATCGACCTCCCGGAACAAGGCAAGCTTCCAGGGCGTGAAGCTGCTACGGGCGACGGTCGCGAGCAATGTCGAAATGGACGGCGCCGCTTTCAGCGGAGACGTGGACGCCGATGCGATGCAGGTCGGCGGCAGCCTGTTCATGAGAGACGGCGCCAGCTTCAAGGGGGTAATCCTTCGCCTCGCCAAAATTGCCGGCCAGGCGAACATGGACGGAGCACGTGCTCGCAGACTTCCTCAATGCAGACTCTTTAGAGGTGAAAAGCCACCTTTTTATGAGATCGACACCCAGCAACAACGCCAGCTTCCAGGGCGTGAACCTGGTCCGGGCGATGGTCGCCAGCAATGTCGAAATGGACCGCTCCGCGTTCAATGGAGATATAAACGCCAATGCGATGCAGGTCGGCGGCAGCCTGTTCATGAGAGACGGCGCCAGCTTCAAAAAGAACGTCAACCTCGGCATGGCCAACGTGGCCGGGAACCTCGAATTGAATGACGCGAAGTTCGAAGGCGAGCTGAATGCAGATTCGCTGCAGGTCGGAACCAACTTATTCATGCCGCAGGGCAATTTGCGCTAAAGCCGTCAACATTCTCTTCGCGACGATCGCCGGCAACCTCGATCTGCGCGGCGCAAAATTTGCTGAACTCGACTTGTCAGGGACGACCATCGGCGGGGAGTTTCGGCTGGGCCCGACCGTCTGGCGCGCCGAAGGAGGAACGCCTGGCGCTTTGACTCTCAAGAACACGCGCGTCGGCAGTTTGGTGGATGATCGAGACTTAAAGAAATCATGGCCAGATGAAGGTTATCTGCATCTCCACGGCTTTACCTTCGCTCACCTCGGCGGGTTCGAGCAAGACGCAAACTCGGATCCCCGTATCCGCGGAGACGAGTGGTGGGACAAATGGGCGCAGCTCGATCGAAATTACAATCCCCATCCCTATCAGCAACTCGCAAACGCTTTCGCGGCCGCCGGCGACCGCGACCTGTCGGACGCCATCCGCTATAGGAGCCGTGTGCGGGAACAACAGAACCTTAAAGGAATGGACTGGGTATGGTCCTGGCCCCTGCGATGGATCGCGGGCTTCGGCGTCTATCCTCACTGGGTTCTCTACTGGATCGCCGGCATTTCGCTGGCCGGCACCTTCTATCTTCGGAAGTGCTCGAAAGGCGTGCGCGACGCCGGCCATACTTTCCTTTGGTGCTGGGGCGCGAGTTTTACTCGGCTCCTGCCAGTGATCGAAATCAGTCGCGAATTCACGGATTTTTTCAACGACCCTGAACGAAAAAATCTGACCGGCTTTCAGATGTTCGTTTTTTCCATTGTCGGCGTCGTCGGTTGGTTCCTCGCCGCGATCTTGGTCGCCGCCGTCTCGGGCGTGACGAGCGCTTCGTAACGCCGCGCTCAATGCCCGCGCGCGACCCACATCTGAAACAGCGTCAAAATGATTTCCAATCCGATCAGCACGATGATCGTCCACTCTAGTCGCTCGGAACGCGCGGCGTCGATCAGGTCGGTGAGCGCGCGCGCCGTCTCGCCGATCACGTCGATCTTGGCGCCGAGCGTGCGGGCGCGCGGCGCGAGATCATATTCGTCCTCGAGACGCGCATAGAGGCGTTCGAGATCTGGCCGATCCCAAAGCACGTCAGGCTTGTCCTCGACGGCGACGCGGCCGGAGACGCGATGGCGCACGAGCAGAGTTTGGCCGATCAGCTCCAGCATCGCATTGCGCTTCCATGGCGGGCGCCCCTTCGCCGCAAGCTCGGCGGCGAAGGGTTCGATCGTGTCGAAGACGGCGTTGACGCGCCGTTCGTCGCGCGCCAGCGCCACGCTTTTCGCCAGCGCGTCGGCGATCACCAAGAGCCGCGCCTCCGAAAGATCTTTCACCGCCAGACGCCCGTCCGGCAGCGCCTTTTCATCGCCTTCTGACGTCGCTTCGACGATCAAAGTCTCGTCGTCGCCGCGAGAGGCGCCCGCCACCCGCGCGCCCACCCGCTGGACGACCTCGTCCTCTTCCAATGGGGAGAGGCCAAAGAGAACCGCGACGCCGAAACGATAGAGCACCGCGAAGCCGCCTTGACCGACATGAAACGCCAAGGGCGCCGTCGAAACGAGATCGGCGCGCTCAAGTCCCCCCGTGTCGATGCGCTCGCCCAGCAGCAAGGCGCGCGCCGTGACGGTTCGCCGGCTCGCGACCGGCGCGCTGATCGTATTTATTGTTTCGGCCATTTCAGGACCTTGTCTGCTTCCCGCGCGATCATATGTCTGTCGACGCCCCGTGCTGTTTGCTCACCTTGCGTGACGCTGGCAAAAAAGCTAGCAAACGGCGAGGTCGCGGAGAGATCACCCTAATGACTTATGTCGTCACGGAAAACTGCATCAAGTGCAAGTATATGGATTGCGTGGAAGTGTGCCCGGTAGACTGTTTCTACGAGGGCGAAAACATGTTGGTGATCCATCCGGACGAATGCATCGATTGCGGCGTTTGCGAACCCGAGTGCCCGGCGAATGCGATCAAACCCGACACGGAAGAGAATCTCGATCAGTGGCTGAAGCTCAACGCGGAAATGGCGCAGAATTGGCCCAATATCACGATTAAGCGCGACCCCCCGCCCGACGCCAAGGAATGGGACGGAAAGCCCGGCAAGTTTGAGGAATTTTTTTCCGCAGAGGCTGGTCAGGGGGATTGAACAGCTTTGACGTGTGATTTCCATCGCGACCGTCCTGAGGACGGGCGCCGGGGGCAAAGAGTTTCCACATCCTTAATTTGATAGAAACACTAATGCTAGCCGTTGTTTAGAGCCCGCTACGATATCGGCGTCCTCGCCGACTGTCGCGCGGCGCCTTTGATTTTTGCAGCGCCGTGTGATATATGTCACAGCACTAACCGCCTTGTCGAAGGGCGATCCAGCGCCACAGTTACCGCCTCGCGACGAAATCGAAAAGCTCTTATTTTTCGAGGCTGTCGGCCAAGAGGCCCGACTGTTCGGTATGCGGCGCGAGCCAAGGTTTCCATCAGCCGCTTTCGCGGGCGTTCGGCTTTGCGCCGTCGCCTTAGCGATTCGTCAGGCGGCGGATATGGCCCCGTCTCCACAGCGGGGCGGCATAGGAGTAGCCTGCGTATGCCCTCCAACAAAAAAGCCGACAAAAAGACGAGAGCTTCTGCCTCCACCGCAGCGGCTCGCGCCAAGGGCTCGGCCAGTCGTTCCAAGTCGCTCGCCAAATCCCCTGGCAAATCCCTTGCCAAGTCCCTCGCGAAGAGGGCGGCGACTGGAGCCTCCAAGACAGGAGCCTCCAGAAGCGGGGCTTCTAAGACGAAAACAGCCGCCGCAAGGACGCGCGGCGGCGCGGCTTCCGCCAATAAGCCTGCCGCGCGCGCGGCGACGTCCTCCTCACGAAAGGCCAGCGTGAAATCATCCGCCAAAAACGCGCCGAAAAAGGCCGCCAAAATCATGAAATCCGGGACAGCGAATTCAACCAAATCCGCGAAGGGGGCAGTCGGCAAGGCCGCCAAGGCGTCGACGACGCGCGCGGCGACCCGACGCGTCGCGGCGAGCGCGCGTAATTCCACGGCGCGCAGCGTCTCGGCCGCCAAGCCGCGCGTGAGCAAGCCGAGCGCGAGCAAGACGCAGGCGGTCGCCAAGAAGCCGGCCAAGGCGGCGGTTGCGGCTAAGGCGGCCAAGACCAGCGCGGCCAAGATCACCGCTAAGACGAAGACTGCGGCGCCTAAGACCGCTGCGAAGACCGCGCAGATCGTCGAGAAAAACAAGAAGGCCCCTCAGGCCCCCGTCACGCAGGCGGCTAAGGTCAAGGCGGGCCCCGCAACCGCGATCAAAGCGCCTGTCGTCAAGCAACCCATCGCCGCGAAGGCCGCTCCGCCCAAGCCTGCGGCGCCGGCCGTTGCGACCGCCGGCGTGCAGCCCAAACCAGCAGTCGCCCAACAGGTGCAGCCATTGTCCAAAAGACCGCCCGGACATTCCTATATTCCCCCGTCGCATGCCGCCAGGCAGCAGCAGGGCATGCGCGCCCCTGTTCCGGGCCTTCATCCGGCTTCGCCGATCGTGAAAGCCAAGCCCACAGCCTCGCAGAAGCTCGGCTTCAAGCTCAACGAATTCATCGTCTATCCGGCGCATGGCGTCGGCCAGATCACCGGCGTTGAGATACAGGAGGTCGCAGGCTTCAGCCTCGAGCTGTTCGTGGTGAGCTTCATCAAGGACAAGATGATCCTGAAAGTTCCGACCAGCAAAGTCGACAATGTCGGCATGCGAAAGCTCGCCGAGGGGAGCGTCGTCGATAAGGCGCTGACGACGCTTAGCGGCCGCGCGCGCATCAAGCGCACCATGTGGTCGCGCCGCGCGCAGGAATATGAGGCAAAGATCAACTCTGGCGATCTCATCACGATCGCGGAGGTGGTGCGCGACCTTTATCGTTCCGACACGCAGCCCGAGCAGTCCTATTCGGAGCGTCAACTTTATGAAGCCGCGCTGGATCGAATGGCGCGCGAGATCGCAGCCGTGCGCAAGCTCATAGATTCAGAAGCGCTGAAGCTGATCGAGTCCTATCTGCTCAAAGGTCCGCGACGCGGACAAAAGAGCGACGCCGACGCCGTCGAGGACGCGCCCGACGAAACGGATGTCGATCGCGCCGCGTAAGGGCTTTTAAGAAACAAAAACCCCCGGAAAACGATCTTCCGGGGGTTTTTCGTTAGGCGGTCGCGGCCCCGTCCGACGTCCCGCTTTCCTGCATGCGCGACAGGGCGCGCCTCAACTTCACGAGAGCGCGGCTTTCGATCTGCCGAACGCGCTCTTTCGAGATTCCAAGCTTGTCTCCAAGCGTCTCCAGAGTCACGAGATTGTCGGCGAGGCGACGTTCACGCACGATGCGCAATTCGCGTTCCGACAGAATCGCCAACGCGTCTTTGAGCCAGCGCGCGCGACGATCCGAGTCGAGCGTTTCTTCAACCACGGCGTCCGGCAACGGCTTATCGTCGACGAGAAAATCCATACGCTGCGCGGAGCCGCTCGAATCGTCGTCGACAAGCTGCGCGTTCAGCGACACGTCGGATCCTGAAAGCCGCGAGTCCATCATTTCGACGTCGGCGCGGGAAACGCCGATCGCATTGGCGATCGTCTGATAAGCGTCGATGGGGCCGGCGTCATAGGCCGTGCGCGCCAGCCGCGCGCGCAGGCGCCGCAAATTGAAGAACAGCGCCTTTTGCGACGAACTCGTGCCGCCGCGCACGATCGACCAGTTGCGCAGCACGTAATCCTGAATCGACGCCCTGATCCACCAAGTCGCATAGGTCGAGAAGCGCACGTCGCGCTCCGGGGCGAAACGCGCCGCGGCCTCCAGCAATCCGACATGACCCTCCTGCACCAGATCGGCGAGGGGCAGCCCGTAGTGCCGAAACTTCGCCGAAAGCGCGATCACGAGACGCATGTGCGCCGCCGTGAGCTTATGGAGCGCCTTGCCGTCGCCCCGTTCCCGCCAGGCGATGGCGAGTTGTTTTTCTTCGTCGCGCTCCAAGAATGGCGCTTCGGCCGCAGCCTTCATCAATTCGCGCCCCAGTCCCGGCATATAAGCCATGACGCTCTCCATGACGCGGCTTTCGCCTGTTCAAATGCGAAGGAGAAATCCGCGCGTCTAGAACTTGCCTCTAGCGGATAACCGTCTGGCGCGACACTTGTTCCCGCGGCTAACAAAAATGGTGAAAATTCACTCTGTTACGATTTTGTAATGTTCTCCCGGCGTCAGCGGATCGCTGGGCGAAAGCCCATTGAGGAGCATGAAATATTCCGTCGGGCGATTGGGCACGACCATCCGCGACGCCATGGCGTCAATCGTATCTCCCGGCGCGGCGGCCGTCACCGCGATTTTGAGCGCATGCGCTTCATGCGTTTCGTCGGGCGCGAGCCGGCGGAAGGAATTGATCGATTCCATGAATCGTCGCTCGGCGTCGTCGTTGAGCGTCCGCGCCGCGAAGATCAGCCGATAGACAAATTCGCCCGACTGGATCACCGCCAGGCGGAAATTCCACTCTCCCGCGCGCGCGACGGCGGTGACGGCGGGCAGCCCGTTAATGTCCAACTTGCGCACCGAAGACGGCAGCAAGCCGTCGACCCAGCCGGAGGCGACATAGGCTTCCAGACTGTCGAAGGATGGGTTGCGCACGCTATCGAGGCGCAACGCCTCATTGTCCGCCTCGCGCACGCCGAACACCGCCTCGCTGGAATTCTCGAGCAGAAAGCCTTCGGGCGCGGTGAAGGCGAAACGCAGGCGCGGATGGGTGAATTTGCGGCCGCGGACATATCCCTCCATCGGATCGTCGCCGAAGGCCACGCCCTTGATCGCGTCCAAATAGCCGGCGCGGTCGCCGACGCCGATGCCCGGCGCGCCGATCTGTCGGGCGGCCGCGACGGCTTTGGCGACGCGGTCGGGCGTCGAAGGATGCGTCGACATGATGTCGAAATCGAGCGATTTTTTCTTACCGTAAAGCGCCGCCCGCAATTCGGTGGATTTTCCCAACGCCGTCAAGAAACGCGATGCGCCATAGGGGTCGAAGCCCGCGCGCGCGATGACCCGCACGCCGGCGGCGTCGGCGTCGAGCTCCTGCTGCCGCGAGAAGCTCGCCACCGAAAGGCGCTGGCTGGAACGCACCTCCTCGCCCTTTTGCCTGTTCTGGATCACGGCGGCGGCCTGCGAGATCACCGCCGCCTCGCGTTCCTTCTCGGCGCGCAGGGCGCTGTGCCGGAGCGAAACATGGGCGATTTCATGCGCCATGACCGCCGCGGCTTCCGAGGCGTCGCCCGCAAGCGCGAGCAGCCCCCGCGTGACGTAAAGATTGCCGGAAGGAAGCGCGAAGGCGTTCACCACCGGCGTATTCAGAATTGTCACCTTATAAGCGGCCTGGCCTGGCGTATCGCTCGCGCCGGCGAGCTTGGTCAGAATAGCGTCGAGATAGCGCTCGGCGGAGAGCGCTTCGTATTCGCCGCCAAATTGCGCCACCAGCTCCTTGTGCTGAACGGTGCTGCGGTTGTCCGTGCGCGGAGCGGACGGGCGCGTCGGCGGCAGCGGCGCGGTGAATAGCTGTCCCTGCCGCTCGAGCTCCGCGCAACCGGCGATGGCAAGCGTACAGACTGTCGCCACCCAGACGCGCGCCTGCGCTTTAACGCGAAGCATCGCCGTCGACAAACTCAATCTCGGCTGGGGTGACGATTTCGATGCGCGGTCCAAACCCTGTCTCAATAAGTCCTCGCACGCGCGCCTTCCGCCCGACGAGCGAGCGTGGCTCGATTCCCGCGAACATAGCCAAATTGCGCCGCGAAATCACGACCGCGAAGTCGTCGCGCCTTTTTTCCCCGAAATTTAGGTAGATCGCTCGCTCCGACTCGCCGACCGAGCGAATGGCGCCGGCGACGACGACCATGCCTTTGCGCCGAATCAAATCCTCGCGCGCGCCCGCCGCGGAGGGATTAATGGGATGAAACTCAGGCCGGGTCCAAAGCCCGAGGCCGGCCTCCCGCGCCGGCGCCTCGGCGGAAAGATAGTCCTTGGCGCAGGCCGCAACCGTGGGATCGGGGCGAAAGCGCGCCTCGCCCGCCGCGAGGAGCGCCGCCGCGACCGAGACGAGCGGGGCGTTCGCCCCCTCGCCCGAGACGGCGAAGAGACGCGAAGGGACGCGGCTCCAGCGGTCCGACGTCGAAGCAAAGGCGCCGAGGAATATGTCGCGGCCCGCCAGCCAGTCGGAGAGACGCTTGTGGGCGGCGGCGCGCAAATCGGGGCCTTCCTTGACTGGCGGGGGAAATTCGAGGCCCGACAACACCGCCCGACGGCCGTCGTCGAGAAGCAGTTCGAAATCCTCGTCCACCGCCGCAACCGTGGCCGGAACGGCGCCTTCCAGCGAGCACGCCCCCGTTTCCGGCGCGGGCGGTTGGGCGAGTGCGGGCGCGGAACGGAGAATGGCGCAGCAAATAGCGACGGACAGGGTCGCGACGCAACGAAAATTACGCCGCTTCTTCGACTGCCTAAGCTTCACGGAATTTTTGCTCCCCTGGTCTAGGTCGCGCAATCCTATCGCCCCAATTTAGCCGAAAGGGCGCCTATGCTAAGGCGTCATCAGGCCGGCGCGGAAAAAGCGGCGGCCTTCGCGCTTGCTCCGGCCCTTTCGCGACCATGCTCTCTCGTTACGCTCTCATCCTCGCCCTCCTCCTCAGCGCGGGCGCCGCGCAGGCCTTTGACGCTTTCGGCGCGCGGCCCGATTCCGACGTCGTTCCCGCCCAGGGCTACAATCATCCCCCGGCCGATATCGACTCCGGCCCGGATTCGGCGCCTGGGCCGGGTTCCGACGCAGCCGCGCTCACCATGCGCATCGACCGGCTGGAGCGCGACTTGCGCCGCCTCACCGGCCAGAACGAGGAACTGCAACACAAGGTGCAGCTTCTGGAAGAACAGTTGCGCGCCGCCAAGCAGGAGCCGCCGCGGGCCGGCGACGCCGCAGCGCGCCCCACGCCCCTTCCCGCAGCGCCTGCAACTCCCCCAGCGACGCCCGCCCCAGCCGCCGGCAAGCGCGGCGACGCGTTCGACCCCCTCGCTCAGCCGGCGGCGCCCGGCGCGCCGCGCCCGCTGGGAACGACAGCGCCATCGCCCCCTTTGGACAACGCAGCGCGCCCCTCGGGCTCCGTAATGACCGCTCCGCCCGTGCGCGAGGTCGGGCAGCCTTTGGACATCGCGCATGGCCGCCTCGTCGGCGAGCAACCGACGACCGCGCCCGCCGAAATCGCGTCGCCGCCCCCAGCGGCGCCGCCCGGCCCCAAGGAAGAATATGACCAGGCGGTAACGGCGCTACGCGCCGGCAAATATGAGGAGGCCGAGAAATCCTTGTCGACGTTCCTGACCAAGAACGGAAAGAGCAAGCTCGCGCCCGCCGCGACCTTTAGCTTGGGCGAGAGCTTCTTCCTGCGCGGGCGACATCGCGAGGCGGCCGAGAAATATCTCGAGGTTTCCACCAAGTTCGGAGAATCGGCGCAGGCGCCGGAAGCCCTGCTGCGCCTTGGCCAATCGTTAGGCGCGATGGGCGCGAAGGAACAGGCTTGCGCTTCCTATTCCGAGATCAACGTCAAATATCCCAAGGCGGCGACCCGCATTCGCGAAGCGGCGCAGCGCGAAAGCAAGAAGATCCAATGCTAGGCGTTTGCGTCGCAACGGACGCCGTTGCGGCCTAGCGCATGCCGCGCGACGAAAAACCAACTCGCGAGTCGATCGGCGGATCGAATCAACTTCTTGACTCAGTCGAGCGACGCGAAGAAGCGCTCGCCCTGCTCGCGCCCTACGCCTCGCTCGTGCTGGCGGTTTCCGGGGGTCCGGATTCCGTCGCGCTGATGTTGCTCTGCGCGCAATGGTCTTTGCGCGCGTCTCACGACATTTGCGTCGCGACTGTCGATCACGGCCTGCGCAAGGAAGCGCGCGCGGAAGCCGAAGAGGTGCGCGGCTGGGCGCAAGCGCTCGGCTTTGAGCATCATCTGCTGACTTGGAAGGGCGAAAAGCCCAAGACGCGGGTGCAGGAGCGCGCGCGGGAAGCGCGCTATGCGCTGCTCGCCGACTGCGCAAAGCGCATCGGCGCCGCGGCGATCGTCACCGCGCATCACGCGGAGGATCAAGCCGAGACGATTCTGTTTCGACTGACGCGGGGCTCAGGCGTCGCGGGGCTTGCGGGCATGGCGCGCGTCGGGCGCTGCGGCGACGCCGCCCTGCTGCGGCCGCTTCTCGATTGGCGCAAGCGCGAGCTTGAAGGCGTCTGCGCCCGTTCGGGGCATGCGTTCTTGCGCGATCCATCGAACGCCGATGAAAGTTTCGCGCGCGTGAGACTGCGCAAACTGGCGCCGCTTCTTGCGGCCCAAGGCCTCGACGTCGAGGGGCTATTGCGGCTCGGCGCGCGGGCTGCGCGCGCAGACGCAGCGCTTTCGCATTGCGCGAGGGAGACTCTGACGCGCGCGCTGCGTCACAGCGAAGCGTCATGCGTTGAGCTCGATGCAGGCTCGCTGAGCGACGCCCCGCTTGAAATTCTGCAACGCTTATTGGCGGACGCAATGTCGCGTTTTTCTCCGGCGCCTGCCCTGCGGCTCGAGCGGCTCGAACGCGCAAGCGCGCGCCTTGCGACGGCGCTTGCAGCCCGCGAGCCGCTGCGAATCACGCTTGCCGATATTTCGATCGATGCGCGCGACGGGCGCGTTCGGCTCCGCCCGGCGCCGCCGCGCCGATCGCGACGCTGATCGTCCCAAGCCGGATTCTCGGTATCTGCAATAGACTTATCGAGAGGCCCCGCCCTTCGTTTCTCAAGCGATGTCGGCCGTCTTCATCCTTTCGCAGTCTTGGCAAGCGGGTAAGGCGGGCCTAAATTAAGCCAACGACCGGAGCGTTGCGGGGGATAAGCCCGACCGAGCGGCTCCCGACAGGCTTCCCTATGAACGCACACTTCAGAAACCTCGCGCTCTGGGCCATCATCGGCCTGCTGGTGGTCGCGCTCGTCATGCTGTTTCAGCAGCCGGGCCAGCGCACGCCGATCCGCGATATTTCCTTCAGCGAGTTGCTTACGCAGATCGATCAGGGCCGCGTCCATGACGTGACCATCGCCGGCAATGAGATCGCCGGCCACTTCAACGACAATCGTCCCTTCACCACCTATGCGCCCGACGACGCCAATCTCGTGCCGCGGCTGCAGGCGAAGAATGTGTCGATCAGCGCCAAGCCGAACAATGAAGGCGGCGGCTTCCTGATGTCGCTGCTGCTCAACGCGCTGCCGCTTGTCGCCTTCCTCGCCGTGTGGATTTTCCTGTCGCGCCAGATGCAGGGCGGCGCGGGCCGCGCGATGGGCTTCGGCAAGTCGAAGGCGAAGCTTTTGACCGAGACGCAAGGCCGCGTCACCTTTGAAGACGTCGCCGGCGTCGACGAGGCCAAGGAAGATCTGCAGGAGATCGTCGAATTCCTGCGCGATCCGCAGAAGTTCCAGCGGCTCGGCGGGCGCATTCCGCGCGGCGTCTTGCTCGTCGGTCCGCCCGGCACGGGCAAGACCTTGCTGGCGCGCGCCATCGCCGGCGAGGCGGGCGTGCCCTTCTTCTCGATCTCGGGCTCCGACTTCGTCGAAATGTTCGTCGGCGTCGGCGCGTCGCGCGTGCGCGACATGTTCGAGCAGGCGAAGAAGAACGCGCCCTGCATCATCTTCGTCGACGAGATCGACGCGGTGGGCCGTCACCGCGGCGCTGGTCTTGGCGGCGGCAATGACGAGCGCGAGCAGACCTTGAACCAGCTGCTCGTCGAGATGGACGGCTTTGAAGCCAATGAGGGCATCATCCTCATCGCGGCGACGAACCGTCCCGACGTGCTCGATCCGGCCCTGATGCGTCCGGGCCGCTTCGACCGTCAGATCCAGGTGCCGAACCCCGACTTCATCGGCCGCGAGAAGATACTGAAAGTCCACGCCCGCAAGGTGCCCTTGGCGCCGGATGTCGATTTGAAGGTCGTCGCGCGCGGCACGCCTGGCTTCTCGGGCGCCGATCTGATGAATCTTGTCAACGAGGCGGCGCTGCTTGCGGCGCGGCGTAGCAAGCGCATCGTCACGAACGCCGAATTCGAGGACGCGCGCGACAAGATCATGATGGGCGCGGAGCGCCGCACCTTGGCGATGACCGACGAGGAGAAGAAACTCACGGCCTATCACGAAGGCGGCCATGCGCTGGTGTCGCTCAACATGCCGGGCTCGGTCCCGATCCACAAGGCGACGATCATTCCGCGTGGTCGCGCCTTGGGCATGGTGCAGGGCCTGCCGGAGCGCGATCAGATTTCGCAGAACTACCAGGAGCTCGTCGCCATGTTGGCGATGGCGATGGGCGGCCGCGTCGCCGAAGAACTGATCTTCGGCGCGGCGAAGACGACTTCCGGCGCTGCTTCCGACATCCAGCAGGCGACGCGCATCGCTCGCGCGATGGTGACGCAGCTTGGCTTCTCGGACAAGCTCGGCACGGTCGCTTACGCCGATCCGCAGCAGGAGCAGTTCCTCGGCTATTCGCTCGGGCGTCAGCAAACCTTCTCGGAGCAGACGCAGGAAACGATCGACGCCGAAGTGCGCCGGCTGGTGCAGGAAGGCTATAACAAGGCCAAGCAGATCCTCACCGAGAAGCGCGCCGATCTCGATACGCTCGCAAAGGCGCTGCTCGAGTTCGAGACGCTGACGGGCGAGGAGATCAAGGGCCTGCTTGTCGGCAAGCGTCCGGTGCGCGACGAGACGCCTTCGGCGCCGCAGCCGCCGCGCGGCTCCGCTGTGCCGACGACGGGGCAAAAGCCAGAGCCCGACGTAGGCGGCCTGGAGCCCCATCCGATTTGATCGGCCTCCCCATAAAAAAGAGCCCGGCGAAACCGCCGGGCTTTTTATTGCCGCGGATGTCGCTGCGGCATGAAAGCGACGACATTCCCGTAGTCCTCTTCCTCGACGAATTCGACGCCGAGCTCCTCTCCGCCGCGCCAGACGGCCCGCGCCCGGCGGCGCTCTTCGCGCTTGGCAATGGACAGGTGAAAGACGTCCGGGAGGGCGATGTGCTGCGCGCATTCGATCTTTGCCCCGCCATCGCTCAGATTGCGCACGACGCAATCAAAGATCGCGCGATTGTAGAAATCGATCTTCCCGCTCAGCAACGTTCGCCGCCGCAGCGCCTGCCGACGTTCGCTCATCGTGGCCCGCCTCGCTCATGATTAAGAAGCAAGGTTATTTTATTCGCCGCCTTGGGGCTTTCGAAGCCATTAATGGCGATGGCGCGCGCAAACTTTGCGTTAACCCTAACGCCTCCCCTACTTCTTTGCCTGCGCGATCAATTCCTGCACCGTCTCCGCGGGTCGGCAGAGCGCGGCCTTCCCGCCCATCGACACGATCGGCCGCTCGATCAGGATCGGATGCTTCTCGATGGCCGCAAAAACCTCGTCGTCCGACAGCGCGGGATTGTCGAGGCCCAACTCCTCATAGGGCGTTCCGCGTTTGCGAAGAATCTCGCGCAGGCTCTTGCCCATGCGTTTAAGAAGATTTTTCAAGGTCGCGCGGTCGGGCGGCGTCTTCAGATATTCGATGACTTCGGGCTCATAACCCGCTTCGCGCAAAGCGGCCAGGACGGTGCGGGACGTGCCGCAGGCGGGATTGTGGTAGATCTTGACTTCCATGTGGACATCCGTTCGGTCGATGTGCGAGGTTCCTATTAACTGTTGATTAGGGCGAAGGAACACACGCCTTCGCCATTATGGCATTATGCCGATATAGGCGCAGGCTTGGGCGTGGCGACGCGCCGGCTTCGACTGGCTGGGAAAGACTCATGACGCGCACCTATTTCGGAACCGACGGCATTCGCGGTCTCGCCAATGAGAAAATCACGCCCGAGCTCGCGCTTAAAGTCGGCCAGGCCGCCGGGCTGATTTTTCACCGCGGCGAAGGTCGCCATCGCGTCGTCATCGGCAAGGACACGCGTCTTTCGGGCTATATGATTGAATATGCTTTGGTCGCCGGCTTCGCTTCCGTCGGCATGGACCCGCTTTTGCTCGGCCCCATGCCGACGCCCGCCGTCGCCATGCTGACGCGCTCGATGCGCGCCGACGTCGGCGTCATGATCTCCGCCTCGCATAATTCCTTCGAGGACAACGGCATCAAGCTTTTCGGTCCGGACGGTCACAAGCTCTCCGACGAGATCGAACAGGAGATCGAGAAACTCATCGACAGCGATCTGACGCGCAAGCTCGCCGCGCCCACGGAACTCGGCCGCGCCCGCCGCATCGACGACGTGCGCGCGCGCTATATCGAATTCGCCAAGCGCACCCTGCCCCGCAACATGAGCTTCGAGGGACTGCGCGTCGTGATCGACTGCGCTAACGGCGCCGCCTACAAGGTCGCGCCGGAAGCGCTCTGGGAGCTTGGCGCCGAGGTCATCGCCATCGGCGTCGAGCCGGACGGCTTCAACATCAATCACCGCGTCGGCTCCACCTCGCCGCAGGCGTTGCGCGACAAGGTGCGCGAATTGCGCGCCGACGTCGGCATTGCGCTCGACGGCGACGCCGACCGCGTATTGCTCGTCGACGAGCACGGGCATCTGATCGACGGCGATCAGCTGATGGCGGTGGTCGCCGAAAGCTGGCGCGATCAGGGGCTTCTTTCAAAGCCTGGCCTCGTCGCGACGATCATGTCCAACCTTGCGCTGGAGCGCCACCTCGGCTCGCTCGGGCTGACGCTGGAGCGCACGCCTGTCGGCGACCGCTATGTGATCGAGCGCATGCGGCAAGCCGGCTACAATGTCGGCGGCGAGCAGTCGGGTCACGTTATTCTCTCCGACTATTCGACGACCGGCGACGGGCTGGTGACGGCGATGCAGGTGCTCGCCGTGGTGAAGCGCCAGGACCGCCCTGTAAGCGAAGTCTGCCACCGCTTCGAGCCGCTGCCGCAGGTGCTCCAGAATGTGCGCGCCCAGCGCCGCGAACTGGAGCGCGACGCCGTCGCTCTCGCGATAGACGACGCGCGCGCGCGGCTCGGCGGCTCCGGCCGGCTGATCGTGCGGCCTTCGGGCACCGAGCCTGTCATCCGCGTGATGGGCGAAGGCGACGACCGCGAACTGGTCGAGACGCTGGTCGCGCAGGTTTGCAGCGCCTTGAAAGAATCGGCGGAAGCCGCCTGACGCCAGCGCATAATAGAATGCGGACAAAGGGTGGCGCATTCGCGGCGCCCTCGCCTAACTGCTTAAAATCGTCGATCATTTGGATGAAGTTTGTGGTTAAGCGGTAAGGTTAACCTGCCTTTAAGCGTTCTCGCGCATCTTTCCCCTCACTGGCGTTTCGTCACGAGGCCGCACGGCGGCGCTCAATACGCGAAGGGGAAAGTAGTCATGGGCCGTTCCATTGCCCTCTTGTTAGCGGCCGCCGTCGTCGCTGGCGCAACCGCCGGCGCGCAGGCCGCCGATCTTCTGCCGCCGCCTCCGCCGGTAGAGCTTCCTCCCCCGCCAATCGAATTCAGCGGCTGGTATCTGCGCGGCGACGTCGGCGTCGGCGCGACCCAGATCTCGAATTGGAACTTTTCGCTGCACCCCGGCATCGACAATAACGGCGCCATCCAGATCCCCGGCGGTCCCGTTTGGAACACGAATCGCTATCTGCAGGACACGGTTTTTGCCGGCGCCGGTATTGGCTACCAGTTCAATAACTGGCTTCGCTTCGATCTGACGGGCGAGTACCGCATCGATGCCGCTTACCGCGCGACGAACCACTTCACTTTCGTCGGCGGCGGCGGCGCCATCTTTTACGGCCTGGATCAATACACCGCCAATCTCGGCACCGCCCTGTTCCTCGCCAACACCTATTTCGACCTCGGCACCTGGTATGGCGTGACGCCTTTCGTCGGCGGCGGCATCGGCGCAGCATTCCACAATTTCGCTGGTCTGACTGATTATGGCTTCGGTGTTGCGAACGGCGGCTACGGCATCGCCTCGGACGCAAAGCCGACGAACTTCGCTTGGGCGGTGATGGGCGGCTTCGCCTTTAACGTGACGCCAAACTTCAAGGTCGAGCTTGGCTACCGCTACCTCGACATGGGCCGCATCACCAGCAACCCGATCCACTGTAATGCGGCGCCCTGCTTCGGCGAACGTCATTCCTTCTATCTCGCGTCGCAAGACGTGCGGCTTGGCTTCCGTTACGTCTTCGCCGCCTTGGCGCCGCCGCCGATTCTCGTGCCGCCGCCGCTCATCCGCAAATACTGAGAAGATTTCCGCTCCGAAGACTGACGGCGCGAGGCCTCCTCGCGCCGTCCTTTTTCGCGCCCTCTCGCGCGCAGCCGCGGAATGGGCCATATCTGCGGCATGTCCGATCTGAGCGAGACCGGCGCCGCCGCGTCCCAGACCAATATGCCCGAGATCAGCGTCTCGGAACTCGCCAACGCGCTGAAACGCACGATCGAGGATCGCTTCGGCCGCGTGCGGGTGCGCGGCGAGATTTCGAACTATCGCGGACCGCACGCCTCCGGCCACGCCTATTTCTGCCTCAAGGACCAAAGCGCGCGGCTCGACGCCGTGATCTGGAAATCCGCCTTCTCGCGGCTGCGCACGCGGCCGCAGGAAGGGCTGGAAGTCATCGCGACCGGCCGCATCACGACCTTTCCGGGCAAGTCCTCCTATCAGATCGTGATCGAGGCGCTGGAGCCCGCGGGCGTCGGCGCGCTGATGGCGCTGCTCGACGCGCGCCGCAAGGCGCTCGCCGCGGAAGGGCTGTTCGACGAAGCGCGCAAGCGGCCCCTGCCCTTCCTGCCGCGCGTCGTGGGCGTCGTGACCTCGCCGACCGGCGCGGTCATTCGCGACATCCTGCATCGTCTCAGCGATCGCTTTCCACGCCGCGTGCTGCTTTGGCCGGTGCGCGTGCAGGGAGAGACCTGCGCGCAGGAAGTCGCCGCCGCCATCGAAGGCTTCAACGCTCTGACGCCCGGCGGCGCAATCCCGCGTCCGGACGTGCTGATCGTCGCGCGCGGCGGCGGATCGCTCGAGGATTTGTGGGGCTTCAACGAGGAGATCGTCGTGCGCGCGGCGGCGGCGAGCGCCATCCCGCTGATCTCTGCGATCGGCCATGAGACCGACACGACGCTCATCGACCATGTCGCCGATCTGCGCGCGCCGACGCCGACCGGCGCGGCGGAAAAGGCCGTGCCCGTGCGCGCGGAATTGCTCGAACAGCTCGCCGCGCGGGCGCGCCGCCTCGGCGCGGCCAGGCAACGCGGCATGGAGCAGCGCCGCGCGCAGCTTTCGACGCTTATGCGTCTGCTTCCGGCGGCCGACGCGCTTCTCGCCAATCCCCGCCAGCGTCTCGACCGCGCCGGCGAACGGCTGCGCGGCGGGTCGCGCATCGCGCAAGACGGCCGGCGGCTGCGGCTTTCCCGCGCCGCGAGCCTTCTTTCGCGCCATTCGCCGCAGGCGGAGCTTGCGCGCGTGCGCGAAAGGCTGCGCGGCCTCGACGCGAGGCTGCGCCAAGGGTTTTTCGCGCGGGCCGCGCTGGGACGTCATGAGAACGCCGCCGCCCGGCAGCGCGCCGCCAACGCCGCGCAGCGACTGACCCGCGCGATCAAGGCCGTGATCGGCCAGAAGCGGGACAGGCTCGACAGGCTGAACAGGCTGCAGGAATCCTTGAGCCATCGCTCGGTGCTGGCGCGTGGATTCGCGCTGGTGCGCGACGAAAAAGGCGCGCTGGTGCGCAGCGTCAAGCAGGCGCCGCCCGGAACCGCGCTTGCGATCGAGGTCGCCGACGGCAGAATCGACGCCCGCGCCGGCGCCGCCACGCCCGAGCCGCAGGCTGCCGCTCCGCCCCGCCCGAGAGCGAAGAAACGCGGCGATCAGGGCTCGCTTTTTTGAATTATTCGAATTTCATCTGCCAAGCGACGATGCTGCGCTGCATCGGCGCCCTCGGAAGATAGCAGAAGACATTCGTCGAGACCGGCGCTTCGACGCAATGATAGTGCTCCCGGCTCCAATCATAGCCAAGCGTGTCCATGCAGGCGACGATCTTGTCGTGAACCAGTTTCGGATTGTCGCGCCGCTCCTGCGAAAAGTCGCGCTCGATCTGAAATTCGCAATCGGTGACGTCCATCTTCTGGCCTTCGAAATAGCGTCCGCTGGCGCCGCTGGTGACGAACATCGCCTCGGTCGCAACGATGAAGACGAGGCCGAGCGCCAGCGCGATCTTGCCTTGCGCCTTGGTCTTGAAAAAATGCAGGTCGAGAAGCGACAGCAGGCCTATTGCGATCAAACCGCCGCCCAGAAGCAGCGTGATCGGCGACAGAAACGGCGCGATGCCTTCGTTCATAGCCTGCTCCCGCTCGCGCGCGGCCGCCCTGCGCGGTTTGTTGCAGCGATACTACGGGCGACGACGGCGCCAGGGCAACCGCGCTTCGCCCATCGCGTCAAAGCGATAGAAGCTCTATTTTAGAGCTACTCAAAACAATGAGATTTTCTGTCGGCGCCGCTGGAATAGGCGTGAGGGCGCAAATTTCGACGCCTGAACAGCGCCAAAACAGGCCGTTAAGTTTCCGTTAACCATTTAAGCTCTTATTAACGAAGGAGCGAATTTGCTCAAATGCGACAGGTTAAAGATACCTTCGATCAAGGTTGACGGAACCTTCGTTTAACCCTGCGAGACTAGGACTATCCCCAGTCGGTAGTCGTAACAGGAGTTCCCCCATGCTGTTTTCGCAAAGCGCTCGCTGCGCCAAATTCGCCGTCGCGCTGACGGCGGCCCTGGCGCTGGCGGCCTGCGCCAAGAACACGGCGGATGAAGCCGCGGGCGATCTCGCCGGAGGCCGCTATGGCGCGGCCGGGCGCGGCGGCGTGGCGAGCCCCGGCAGCAGCCAGGATTTCGTCGTCAACGTCGGCGACCGCATCTTCTTCGAGACGGATTCGACCGAGCTGACTTCGACCGCGCAGGCGACGCTCGACAAGCAGGCGGAATGGCTCAATCGCTATTCGCGCTACAGCTTCACCATGGAAGGCCATGCCGACGAGCGCGGCACGCGCGAATATAATTTCGCGCTCGGCGCCCGCCGCGCGGAGGTGGCGAAGAATTACCTCGTGTCGCGCGGGGTGTCCGCCTCGCGCATCCGCACCACGAGCTACGGCAAGGAGCGTCCGGTCGCGGTCTGCGACGACATCTCCTGCTGGTCGCAGAACCGCCGCGTCGTGACGGTGCTTTCGGGCGGCAATTCCTGATATTTCGGCGCGACGCGCCCCTTGCGTCGCGGGCGGGGTTGCGGCATTGAAGGCGCGCGCCTTTAGGCGTCCGCAGGAGTGTAGCTCAACTGGTAGAGCACCGGTCTCCAAAACCGGGGGTTGGGGGTTCGAGCCCCTCCACTCCTGCCATTAAATCAAAGACTTAATAATACTTTCCTGACCGTTCCGAGCCAAGAATTTCTATGGAGACACGCCAGAGACACACTTTGGCCCGGTTAAATTTCTTTTAGGCGCCCCCAGAGCACAGCCCTGCTCTAGCCATTGTGCCCCTTGGCTTCTGGGCAGCCGACTGAACCGCTTGCGCAAACGATTCTCTTCGCGCTTCCGCTGCCGCTGTCTCGACTCTGAGCCAACACTGAGCCACGCGCTCGTCGAACGGCGCTCGACGGCTGCCGGTTCGCCCGCGCCGCCATCCTGCGTGCGGCCCGCCGGCAGGGTGGGCAGTGAGCGCACCCCTGGCGGAGCTGGAGCCGGTGTTGGGGGAGGGGTTGCGAATCCCGCCACTTCGACCATTTTATGAAATAAATTCAAGTAATTATGCGCTCTTTTGACAAGGGTTTTTTGAAGGAGCCAAATTGGGTTCACTATGGGTTCAAAATCGCCTGGATACTCCATCCATGCCTCCGCCCCTCCGAGAATCGCCGATCTGCGCGCTGAGCGTCCAGACAGCCCAACGATGTCATATCTTCCCGAAATAACGCCGTCTGATGAAGGCCGAGAGGCTTTCTCCGTCCATCACCAGTTGCCGGGCGTGCAGCGCTTTCGCGTCCGCCAGCACGCTCTCGGCCCACTCCTTGATCTCCGCCGCTTTCGAAGCGGCGCGATCGCGTAGCCTGGTGATCTCGGCGATGTGCTCGCGCGCGTCGGCAAGTTCGCTAGCGGCTGCTTCAGCCGCCCTGGCTGCCTGCGCGAGCTGTGCGCCTAATTTGTCGCGCTCTCCGGCCAATTTATCGCGCTCCGCGGCCAGCACTTCCATCTGTTTGCGCGCCGCTGCGAGGTCTTTGGCCGCGGCCTCCGCCTGTGCGCCGACAGCGGCACGCTGGCTGGAAAGCTCGCGGATCTCGTCGCGCGCGGCGGCGAGCTCCCTGTTAATCGTCTCGGCCGCCGAACTCTTCTGCGCAAGCGCCGCCGCGAGCCGCTCCTTTTCGCCGGAGAGCGTCTCTATTGTCGCACGCGCGGCTGCGAGCCCTGTTGCGGCCACCTCTTCCGCGGCGCGCGCCTCGGCCAGAGCGGCGGCGGTTTGCTCGTATTTCGCGTGGGCGGCGGCGAGTTCCTGCTCGGCGGCCGCAGCCCGCGCCTGTTCTGGGGTTTGCTTATTTGCTTCGGTCGAAGAGTCAGGCGCCTGGCCGCTCAAAGCCGGCGCAGCGGCCGAGCCCGCAGGCGCCAGTATTTCCGGAGAGTTCGCCCTCGGCTGCTCCTGATCCTGCTGCATTATCGGGAGCCTAGCCACGCCGTTCGGGCGCGTCAACGCGCGCATGGATTGCGTGTCAGCGGCAAATGATATGTCCGGGCCATCCGCGGCTTGACGATCTTCGCGATTAACAGGTCCCCGCGGCCTGGGTCCGTTGCACCGGCCTACGCCGCACGCATCACGGCGAGATCGTCTTTCACGCCAGGCGCGCGGCACCATAAACGCCCTTTATGGCGCTCATCCGCTCGCGGCGCTTCGTCTGCTCGAAAATGCGGGTCGCGGGACGTTTATCTCATGCCCGACTGGCCGCCGTGCGCAGCGGTAAGCGAGACGTTGCGCCTCGCCCTACGCCTCAGAGCAGCATCCGGTCGCGTGGCCGCGCTCCTTGGCTTCCTGTATCGGCGGACAAGGCACGTCGCCGTAAGAGCAGAAGACGCAGCAATCCCCCGTCTTCGGCTTGAGAAGGGCGCCGCAGCCCTTGCATTCATAGAAGAACTGGCAGGCGTCCGTTGGCATCGTCTCAGCCGATTGATAGCCACACGACGGGCAGGTGATCGTCGAGACGAGCTGCATTTCAACGTCCCCGAAACAGTTTGAGCAACATGGGGTCGATATAGCCCCAGCTTGCCGCCGCCAACACGACGGCTGAAGCGCAAAGGAGCAGCACCAGCGTTGCGCGGGAGCGCGCGGGCGCCGCGCAGCTCGAACCCACTACGCAAGCATCAGGGCGTCTCCACCACCATGCGCCCCAGCCCCCGACAATGGCCAAGGCGCTGGCCGAAAGGAATGGGACGCGCCATTCGGCGAGCAATTCGAGGCCGCCCAGAACGCCCGCCCCCGCGCCAAGCGCCGCGAGCCCGAGCGGGACGACGCAGCACGAAGAGGCGATGACCGCCCCGAGACCGGCAACCAATCCCAATGCTGCGAACCACCTGGGCGCGGCCGGCGAAGCGGCGGAAGACGAAGCTGCTGGCGTTGTTTCCTTTGCGGCGCTGTTGATAGTCATGGCTCGCCCTTCCTTGATGGCTGGGCTATCCTGCACCCCGTAGCAGCTACGGATGCAAGCGAAAAACCAGCCCCATGTCGATGCAGCCTTTGACGATTGGACGGCTCGCCGAGGCCGCAGGCGTCAATCTTGAGACCGTGCGCTATTACGGCGCATCAAACTCATGCCGCCACCTGCGCGGACGGCGAGCGGGCATCGCGCCTATCGCGCCTATGAAGAGACGCACGTCCGAAGGCTGGCCTTTATCCGCCGCGCTCGCGGACTCGGGTTCAGCATTGAGCAAATCCGCACCCTCCTTGCGCTTGCTGAGCCGACGCACGCCTCTTCCTGCGCTGAAGTGAGGGAAATCGGACGTGCGCATCTTGACGACGTGCGGGCGAAACTCCGCGACCTCGCCAAGCTCGAAAGCTTCCTTGCCGAGACGATCGCCCGTTGCTCCAGCGGCGCCGCGCCTTTGTGCACTCTCCATCGGCCTCGGCGTCGCTATGCTATTCGTGCCTCGCATGGCGATGGCCGAGGATCATTTGGCCGAAGCCATCAGCCACACGAAAGAGGCGATAGAGCATGGCAAAATGGGCCATGCCGACGTCCTCGTGACCCATGCCGAAGCCGCGCTTCAACACGCCAACGCGGCGGAGAAAGCAAAGGCCAACCCCCATACGAAGGAAGGCATTACGCACCTCAAGGCGTCGATCGCCGAAGGCAAGAAGAAGGATCCTGTGGCCGCAACGGGGCATGCCGAGGAGGCGTTGACGCACCTGGAAGCAGCGACAAAGTAGCGCGGCGTCTGCGCGCCTAAGAAAGGCAAAACGCCCCGCCCGTTCATCCGAGCGGCGCACGCTTGACCTCAGAGTCGGCCCGGGCGAAGGTTCGTATCCGCGGTCGGCTGCAAGGCCCAACGCCCGGACGCCCTATCTTCCCCTCGCCATATAAAAACCCCCGCGCTTACATCCGGCGTCGGGGGTTTTCTTTGGCCTAGTGGTCGAAACCAAATCAGCTTGCATCAAAGCTAGGCCACTGATTCGGCCAAGGCAAGACTGGTCAATGCTTCCCTCGACGACAGCGCCCCGAAGACTTCACCGACGATCGCCACCCCTCACCGCCCCATCTCTGACGCCCGACGCTGCGACCAGTGCGTGCACGTCGATTGCCCAACCGTCGACAGCGCTGAGAGTAGAGAAAGACGCGAGACTCGATTTATGCAAAACGCAGAACCGCATTGCTCAATTGGTAGAGCAGCTGACTGTTAATCGCTAGGTCGTAGGTTCGAGTCCTACTCGGGGAGCCATTTAAAATCAAAACACTAGATCATGTTTTACGACGCGCTGAAAAGGCCGTTTTTCGTCAGGGCATATGTTGGGGCATATGTTGCAGCTGAGACACATTGTGCGCACACCAATTAAATCAAAGTATTAGATTCCTACCCAAAATTTTCGCCATCGATGGCGGACTTAGCGCGGACGTAGAGCATCGTCATGTAGACGATGAGGCGCAGGGACGCCCGCGTCTCCTGGAGACTGGCTTGCCGATGTTATCTCGCCTCTCAGGAAAGGTCGATCACCGCCGCTCGACAAGCGAGCCTCTGCGGGGCCGGTAGATGGTCGTCGGTGAAAAATGCATTTTCAGATCAAGCGGCGCTTGCGACGGGATTGCGCCTGGTGCTTGAGGGTGAAAGAACCGAGACGATCAGCGCTAGAAAAAAGAAGAACAAAAGGCGCCTCAACCAAGCCAGGAGCAGCAGCGCCCACGAGGATGGCGTTGATCGCATCGCCTGTTGCTCCGGCCAAGTGGTTTGGCTCGAGAAGGCCGTCACTCTTGGCGTGACCGATGATTGGTTCGATGGCGCTGCGCCTTCGCAGTTCTCGCTTTATCGTCGGCGTTCGTTTGGCCGTGCTTTGCGACACATGGATGTCGGGCGATCGGAGTCCGTGGCCGCGAATAGCCTTTGTCGACATAAGCGCGCGTTACTGCAACGCCAGTCAGGCGTTCAACTTGTGCGATTTGATCCTTCAAGCGTATGGCCGTCATAGGGAAGACCAGGGACGGCGTGAATGCCGACAACGAACTGACCGCCGTCGGCGCGTGCGTTGGTGACGGCGATCGAGACCTTGACGCCGAATTCATAGCGGGTGCGCGCCTTACCCTTGGCGATGCATTCGGCCTCTGGCACATGCAGGGCGCAGATCTTGTTTTTGTCGTCTGGTCTTTGCGCCAAGAGCTCCTTGACCCGTTCCAACGGCGCACGCTTCCTGCATCTCGGGCTGTCCCTCGATTTTGCGTTCGATATCGCGCACCAGCCGGCCCGTCCAAGTCCGCATCTTACGCAGGAAGCGCATCGCCTGTTTGTGGCCGCGGCCATGGATCAACCTGCCGACCTCGCGCCGGGCGCGCGTCGCCAGCCGCAGATAGGACTGGCGCAAATTGACGCCCTGCTGGTTGGCGAGCTTGTTCAACCATTCGATGGCGTAGCAGCAGATGGCTGTCAGTTGGATGCGCGACCGCTTTGGTCTGCGCCGTCGTGTCGATCGTGACGCGCTGCATCTGAGACTTGTCGACGGCCTTTGCCCGTGTGGCCGCGGCCAGCGTTTCAGCGAGCAGCACTTGGAGCTTGTCGGCTCCGATGCGCCCGCGCCAAACCGACATCGAAGTGCGATCGAGCGGTAGTCTGGTCTGGAAATAGGTCTCCCCACAGAAGAATTGGAAATAGGCGTTTTCGATCCATTGCGCACAGACCTGCTCGTCCGAAATCC
>CAVPMJ010000014.1:0-73262 GCA_963706255.1 uncultured Alphaproteobacteria bacterium
GTGTCGGGGCTGCTCGCTCTGCTGCGCGGTTTCACGCGCGAAGTGCTGGCGATCGTGTCCTGGGTCGCCGCGGCGGCGGCGGCCTATTTCTTTCACCCGCTCGCACTGCCTTAGTGTCAAGCCGTATATCAGCAAGGACGAAATCGCTCTCGCGGCGTCGGTGGCGACCGTCTTCTTCATCCGCTGGCGCTGGTGTGCTGATCACGGTGAAGCTTTCGGATTTGATTTTGGATTCGAAAGGTCGGCGCGCTCGATCGCTCGCTCGGATTCGTCTTTGGCGCCGTCCGCGGCGCGTTGCTGGCGGTCGTCGCGTTCGTTTTCTACGCGCCTGGCTGGTGCCTGACGCGAATGAGCCGGAATGGGTCAAAAACGCGCGCGCAAAGCCGTTTTGCAGGCCGGCGGCGACAAGTTGCGCGAACTGCTGCCGGAGGACATCGACAGCTCGTCGCGAAGATTAAGGCGAAGAAGAGCGGCGCCGGCGGTGAAGAGTCGCCAATGGAAGGCGACCCGGCCGAAGCGGACGCCGGCGCAAGGCGGAAGCGCGCCGGAATTGGGCGAGGAACAGCTGAACCCGCGAGAAGGCGCAGAGACGAACGGCAGTCTTGCGGTGCGCCCGCCGACTGGCAAAGGTGAGGGATGCGGCGCGGATTGTCGGCGAGAGCGGCGGGCGGCTCGTACGGGGGCACAGCATGCGGAGCCCGGGAGGATCGTGACACGTCACTCCATCGCGCGAGTCTCGACACGATCGACGACCTCGACGGCGACCGGCTTCGCGAATATTGCGGCGTCTTCGGCGTCTTCGGCATGCCAGACGCCGCAGGATTAACCGCCCTCGGCCTCCACGCTTTGCAGCATCGCGGGCAGGAGGCTGCCGGCATCGTCTCCTTCGACGGGCGGCGTTTCCGCGAGCGCCATCTCGGTCTTGTTGGCGATACATTTCGCCAGGAGAGCGCGTCGAGCGCCTGCCGGGCTCGGTCGCCATCGGCCATACGCGCTACGCCACGACAGGCGGCGAGATTCTGCGCAATGTGCAGCCGCTGTTCGCTGATCTTTCGATCGGCGGCTTCGCCGTCGCGCACAATGGCAATCTCACCAATGCGCGCCGCTGCGCGCGCAATTGGTCGCGGACGGCGCGATCTTCCAATCGACCTCCGACACCGAGGTCATTCTGCATCTGGTCGCGCGCAGCCGCAGCGCCGCGTCGTCGACCGCTTCATCGAGGCGTTGCGCCAGATCGAAGGCGCTTACGCGCTGGTTGGCCTGTCCAACAAGAAGCTGATCGGCGCGCGCGACCCGCTCGGCATCCGCCCGCTCGTTATCGGCGAGCTCGACGGCAAATATATTCTCGCTTCTGAGACCTGCGCGCTCGACATCATCGGCGCGCGCTTCGTGCGCGACATCGAGAACGGCGAGGTCGTCGTCATCTCCGAAGGACGGCACTCGAGAGCCTGCAGCCGTTTCCGCCGCGCCGATGCGTCCCTGCATCTTCGAATATATTTATTTCGCGCGCCCCGATTCCGATCGTGCACGGCCGCTCGGTCTACGAAGTGCGCAAGGCATGGGCGCAGAGCTCGCGCGGGAACAGGCCGATCGAAGTCGATGTCGTCGTGCCGGTGCCGGACTTCGGCGTGCCCGCGGCGCTCGGCTATGCGCAGGCAGTCGGGGCTTCCCTTCGAGCTCGGCATCATCCGCAACCACTATGTCGGGCGCACCTTCATCCAGCCGACGCAGATCGCGCGCGATATCGGCGTGCGCATGAAGCATAGCGTCAATCGCTGCGTGGTCGCCGGCAAGCGCGTCGTGCTGGTCGACGATTCGATCGTGCGCGGCACGACGTCGGTCAAGATCGTGCAGATGATGCGCGACGCCGGCGCCGCGAGGTGCATTTCCGCATCTCCTCGCCGCCGATCACGCATCCGGACTACTACGGCATCGACACGCCGCAACGCGACAAGCTGCTGGCCGCGACGCATATCGCTCGAGGAAATGCGCGAATATATCGGGTGCGATTCGCTCGCCTTCCTGTCGGTCGATGGTATCTATCGCGCGATGGGCTAAGAGCGCCGCGATCCGATCAACCCGCAGTTCACCGACCATTGCTTCACCGGCGACTATCCGACCTCGCTCACCGATCTCGTCGGCGAGAACCGCGCGCAGCTGTCGTTGCTGGCGGAGGCGAGCTGAAGCGACTTAAGACCTATAGTGGGTCGCAAGACTGAAAAAAGCAATTTCGGTGACGGGCCATCTAAGGACTGCTATCAAGGATCGCCATGTCGAGTGAACTAGCCGCACCCGCCGTCAAACCCTCGGCGACGCCCAGCGAGACTGATATCGAGCAGTGGCGAGCTCTGCCACGCGACGAGCAATTGCGCCGCCTTCGCGACGCTCTCGATCAAGTCGAGTGCGCGAGCGCCGCTACCGCCACCATAAGCGAAATTTTGGCCGAAGCCCGCAGTCGCGCTGAACGGCGTCGTGACTGAATTCCGACTTTCGCGCCGCGCCAGGACTGATTTGCTCGACATTTATGCTTTCACGGAAGCGAATTTTGGATCCTATCAGGCTGAAGCCTATTTCGCGGGATTGGAGCGCACGTTTGGACTACTCGCGGACTTTCCCGGAATTGGAGTCAACGCTGAAGAAATTCAGCCAAGGCTTCATCGTTTTCGTTTCCAGTCGCATTTCATCTTCTATTCCGATGAGAGCGACCATGTCTTCATCCGAGCGTTGATTCACGTGCGGCTAGACCTTCGGCCTGCCTTGTTCGATTAGCCGCCCCATGCCCCCTTCCTCCTCCCCCCGCATCGCTCTCGTCACCGGCGCGTCGCTTGGCATTGGCCGCGCGCTGGCGCTGGAGCTCGCCCGAAGCGGCGCGCATGTCGTCGCGCTCGCGCGCACGCAGGGCGCGCTTGAAGAACTCGACGACGAGATTCGCGCGCTGGGCGGCGAAGCGACGCTCGTTCCCTGCGACCTCGCCGATTTCGACGCGCTCGACCGGCTCGGCGCCGCGCTCTTCGAGCGCTGGGGCAAGCTCGACGCATTCGTCGGCAACGCCGGCGTGCTCGGCCCGCTGTCCCCGCTCGCCCATGTCGATCCGAAGGACTGGAACAGGGTCATCGCCGTCAATGTCACGGCGAATTGGCGGCTCATCCGTTCGCTCGATCCGCTTTTGCGCGCTTCCGGCGCCGGCCGCGTCGCCTTCATCACTTCCGGCGCCGCCCATCGCGCGACGATGAAGCCTTTTTGGGGCGCTTACGCCATTTCGAAAGCGGCGCTCGAAGCCATGGCGCGCACTTACGCCGCCGAGACCGCCGGCGACGGCGTCACGGTGATGCTCGCCAATCCCGGCCCGCTACGCACCCGCATGCGCGCGCAGGCGATGCCGGGCGAAGACCCGACGACGCTAAGGACGCCCGAAGAATTTGCAAAAAAATGCCTCGCGCTGCTGACGCCGGAATGGCGCGAGAGCGCGAGGCTTTATGATTTTCCTACCGACCGGCTCATGGATTTTCGCTCGCCGGCTTGAACGCGGACGTCTCGACCGCGCCGCTGCGTCGCCTTACCCGTGGGGGTGGTGATGGTGGTGATGACGCGGGATGTGCGGCGGGGGCGGGGGCGGAGGCGGCACGAAAACAAGCGTCAGGCTCTCGACGCCGGCATTCCAGCCAAAACCCGCGCCTGCCTGCACATTGAAGGGCTGCAGTGAAAAAGTGTTGTTCGAGCCGCCGACGAGCATCGCGCCGCCGCCGCCCACGCCAATCTTGGCCGACACGCCCGGTCCAACGTAATTGCCGGCCAGCGCGCCCGGGCCGATGTGATCGGTCTCGGCCACGACGCCCCATCCAAGTTCGCCCGGACCATTGACCGTGATATTGGGACCGACCTTCGTCAGCATGCCGGTGTAGTGAGCCGGGACGGCGCCCTCCGCCTCGTCTCGAAACATGCAGTCGATCGGCTGATTCTCTACGAGAACGCTGACGCCATTCCCCATCAGACGGCACTGCAGGGTGCCGACGCGGTTGCCGGCGAGAGCGGCCGCCGGCGCCAGCAACGCAAGAACGCAGGCGCCGCTCAGCGCGCGACCCAATCCGAATTTCAGCATATGGTCCTCCTCTTCCTATCCCTGCGGCTTTGCGCCATTCTTATGGGATCACAGAGCTGCTACGCACAAGTTGGAGTTATAGATCAACCGCGGAATTGCAATAGCGACGCCCTTGCGAGGCGCAGCCTCTGCATAGGCTTTGCCGCAGGCGACTCTCGTGCGCCAGCGCACAGGCGGCGCCGCTTGCGCGGTCTTTTCCATTGTGGCCGCTTGGCGCTATCATGCCCGTCCGGCTTGCAAACGGCCGGGCGGCGACCGATTTACGCATATAGCTATAGCGCACCGAGGCTGGCTGTGCCCGAGACCTATCCGCTTCCCGTTCCGTTGGACCTGGGCCTTTCCGAGTCCGACCTCGCCGCGCTGCGGGCCGCCGTCGCGGCGCTCGAGCGCCAGAGCTTCGCCGCGCGCCTTGCGGTCGTCGCGGGGCGGCGGGCGGGGCTTGGCGCCATGACGCTTCCCCCGCGCCTGCATGCGGCGGCGACGAGCGCCGCGCAAAAGGCGCTGACGGCGGCGATGAAAGTGGCGCTGGCCAGCCTCAACGGCCGACCGGCAAAGGATTCGGCGCGGTTTCACAGGCGTCTGGCGGCCGTCACGGGAGGCGTCGGCGGCGCCGTCGGCCTCGCCAGCCTGCCGCTCGAACTGCCGCTTTCGACGACGATCATGCTGCGCTCGATCGCCGAGATCGCGCGCGCCGAAGGCGAGGATTTGCGCCACCCGCACGCAGCGCTCGCCTGTTTGGAAGTTTTCGCGCTTGGCGGCCATGCGCCCGAGGGCAATGTGCTGGAAGGCGGCTATATCGCGCTGCGCGCCGTCCTCGCCAAATCCGTCACGGATGCGACGCGCTTTATCGCCGCCCGCAGCGTCGCCGACGAGGCGGCGCCCGCGCTGGCGCGGCTCATCGGCCAGCTCGCGGCGCGCTTCGGCGTCATCGTGTCGCAGAAGACGGCGGCGCAGGCCGTGCCCTTCATCGGCGCCATCAGCGGCGCGGCGATCAACCTCGCCTTCACGGAACATTTCCAGACGTTGGCGCGTGGCCATTTCGTCGTGCGGCGTTTGGAGCGCTTCTACGGCCCCGCCGCCGTCCACGCCGAATACGTACGAATCGCGCGGGCTGAAGGCTATTGGGGCGACCCCTCGCGCGCGGCTTAGAGCGCTTCGAGGCGCTATCGCAGGCGGCGCGTCGCTTCCGAAAGATGGCCAACCTGCTTCATCGTGGCGATGCTCGACTCGTTTTCTTCGAGCAGGATGAAATCCGCGCCGGCGAGATTTTCATCGAGTTCGTCGAAGGCGGCGGAGCGGCGTTCGCCGTTGGAGGCGTCGCCCGGCGCGCGGCGATAATGTCCGAGTTCGACGCCATTGTCCTCGGTGCGCATGTAGAACCAATAGTCGATCTGCGGCGGACAGGGCGCGAGAGTCGCGGCCGCCAGAACCTGATGCACAAAGCTGCCGCCCATGGCGAGCAGCCGCGGCGTGTGGGCGCATGCGCCGGCCTCCCCCACCCTGCCGATTACAGCCGTCGGATAATGCGCGTCCGGCCACAAGAGATTGAGCAGATCGAGCAGGTCGCGATCCGTGCCGAGCGCTTCGGGCGCGGGCGCCGAGGCGAAGTCCAATTGGCCGATCGGCGAGGCCGGAAGCGCGCGCGTCGCCTCTTGCAACGCCAGCGCGCCGCCGACGCTGTTCCAATGCGTGCCGCCGCGCGGGAAAAGCGGGATCGCGTGTTTGGGGCGCTCAGCGCTCATCAGCCACGCGCCGTCGACATGGCGCACGCCATTTTCGTTTAGCGCGGCAAGATAGGGCGCGAGCTTGTCGGGCATAGATGGCGCGCGTGACGCGCATGAGGCGGAAGCCGGCAAATCTTCCGGATAGCGCGCGGCTTTCGAGGGGGAGACGAGATAGACGAAACTCTTGCCGCGCGCCTGCGCCGCGTCCCCTATCTCTCGAAGCGTTAAAGCCCAGGCGTTGATGCGCGCAGGATCCGGCGCGCCGTCGCGCGCGCAAAATTCGTCGATGTACATTTGCTCATAAAGCTGGCCATTACGCCCGATGATGACGCCCGGTGCCGCCGAGCCGCCGAACAGCGAAAAGACAAGCTGGTTTTTCGCGCGCACCGCGATCGGAAAAACTGGCGACGCCCTGCCGAGATTGATCGAAACCGCCTTTTGCAATTCGCCGGAGAGAAAGGCGTCGAGCGTCCAGGGCGCGGGCTTCGGCCTGGCGACGCCAAACAGCGGCGAAGCGCTGCGGATGCGCAGTTTCGGCCAGTCGCGCTCGACCGCGAAGTTCCAAAGATTGGCGAGAAAGAGAAAGGCGATGAAGCCTGCGCAGGCGAAGATCGGGAGGCGGGCGAATGTGATGTTTTTCATCGCCGCGCTCCCCTCATCGCGCCGTCATTGCGAGGAGCAAAGCGACGAAACAATCCAGAGAACACCTCGCTCCTGATTGCTTCGCTTCGCTCGCAATGACGGTTCCTGCGCATCGTCCTAAAACCGGAAATAGATGAAAGGTTTGAACGGATCGGCGAGTCCCTTCGCCAGCGCCGCGACGAACAGGATCGACAGCGCGCTGTTCGACGCGAGGGCGTAACGGCGCGCCGCAACCGCCCAATCGAAGCCCTCAAAATACAAGGCGACGCGCTGCGCGACGCAGATCGCCGCCGAAATCAGCGCGATGACGATGTATTCTTCAGGAATCGCGACAGGCGCGCTCGCTTGCGCCCATGGCTGGGCCATCAGCGACAACAGCGCGCCCGCCTGAGTGAGCGAGACGGCGCGAAAGAGAGTCCATCCAACGACGACGACGAACATTGTGACGATATTGGCGAGCCAATCCGGCAAGCGCTCCAAACGCTTCACCAGAAACAGCCGATCGAGCACAAGGAAAACGCCATTATAGGCGCCCCAGGCCACATAGGTCCAAGCGGCGCCGTGCCAGATGCCCGAGGCAAGGAAGCAGACCCACAGATTGAAATAGGTGCGCGCCTCGCCGCGCCGGTTTCCGCCGAGCGGAAAATAGAGATATTCGCGTATCCAGCTTGTCAGCGACATATGCCAGCGTCGCCAGAAATCGGTGATGCTGGTCGCGACATAAGGCATGTTGAAATTTTCAAGCAGGCGGAAGCCGAACATGCGCGCGAGCCCGATCGCCATGTCGGAATAGCCGGAGAAATCGAAATAAATCTGGAAGGTGAAGAAAATCACGCCCGCCCAGGCTTCGACAAAGCCGAGCTCTCCCACGTCGCGCGCGAAGATCATGTCGGCGCCGCTCGCGAGCGTGTCGGCGAGCAGCAGCTTCTTGACGACGCCGAGCATGAAGCGGGAGAATCCCATGACGAAATCGTCGACGTCGGCGTGGGGCATTTCCTCGAACTGGCGCGCGATGTCGTGATATTTGATGATCGGCCCCGCGAGAAGCTTGGGGAAGAAGAAGACATACAGCCCATAGAGCAACGGCCGGCGCGCCGGCGCGGTGACGCCGCGATAGACATCGACGAGATAGGTAATCTTTTCGAAGACGATGAAGCTGACGCCGATCGGCAATGCGATTTGCGGGATGTTTATGCCCGGCAGAGTCAGGGCCTTTAGCAGCGCGTCGAGATTGAGCGCGAGAAAGCCCGTGTATTTGTAATAGACAAGGATCGCGAGATTGCCGACGACGCCGAGCGCCAGCCAGCGCGCGCGCATGTCATTCCCGGCAGGCCACAGGCCTGACCGGGAATCCAGAGCAACCTCAGATGCGCCTGCGGCCCTGGATTCCCGATCGCTTCGCTGATGCGAAGCGTCGGGAATGACATCGGGGTCGCTGAGAGACAACGCAGCAATCTTTTGCGCCACATATAGATCCAGCGCGACCGAACCAAAGACGACGAAGACGAAGACCGGCTCGCTCCAGGCGTAAAAGACAACGCTTGCCGCGAGCAGTATGAGCGCTCGCCGACTGCGCGCCGCGCCGAAAAAAAGATAAAGCAGATAGACGGCCGGCCCGAAAAGAAACAGGAACAGCGGCTCGTAAAAAAGCATGATTTTCCTGCGTTTCGCAGAGCGCCGGCACAAGCGCGACGGTTCGCGGCTTCTAGCAAAAGCCCCGCAAAGCGGCAAGGAAAGCGCCTGGCGAACGCGAGTTGCGGCTCTGCGCCGCCTGGGTTAGCATCTCTGCATTGATATGATTTTTTTAAGGAGAAACCTATGCGCCGGATCTTCTTCATGGCGACGCTCATCCTGGGGATGGGCCTATCGCTCACATATGACGCCAGCGCTCAATCGAGATTTTTCACCTTCGAACGAGGCGTCGATCGGCCCGGGCTCGATTACAAAAATATCGCCTCGCCGGGAGCCGCGCAGTGCAGCTTCTCCTGCCAGGCGGAAAATCAATGCCGCGCATGGACCTATGTTCGCCCCGGCATACAGGGACCGTCAGGCCGATGCTGGCTGAAAACAGCGGTTCCGCGGGCGAGCCGCAATAGTTGCTGCACATCCGGCGTGAGGACGTCCCGCGCCGTCCCGATCGATTAGTCGCGGCAGATCGCAAATAGACTGCGCATCGCCCGACCGCCGCGCAGGCGGCGCGGCCTTGCGCGCGCGCGGCCTTGCGCCTATCACCCTGCCCCATGGCCGACGCTTTCTCCCCTAAATCCGACTTCTTGAGCACGCTCGTCGCGCGCGGCTTCGTGCATCAATGCTCGGACTTTCCCGGGCTGGACGAAAAGGCGCTGGGGGGTGGACTTGCGGCCTATATCGGCTTCGACTGCACGGCGCCTTCGCTCCATGTCGGCTCGCTTCTTCCGATCATGATGCTCGCCTGGCTGCAACGCACGGGCGGCAAGCCCCTGCCGCTGATGGGCGGCGGCACGACGCGCGTCGGCGACCCTTCCGGCAAGGACGAAAGCCGCAAGCTGCTGACCGTCGAGCAGATCGACGCGAACAAAGCCTCGATCAGAACCGTCTTCGAACGCTTCCTTAAATTCGGCGACGGGCCGACCGACGCGCTGATGCTCGACAACGCCGACTGGCTCGCGGCGCTCAATTACATCGAGTTCCTGCGCGACGTCGGCAGGCATTTCTCCGTCAATCGCATGTTGACGATGGATTCGGTGAAGCTGCGCCTGGAGCGCGAGCACGAGCTGTCGTTCATCGAATTCAACTATATGTGCCTGCAGGCTTACGACTTCGTCGAGATCAACAAGCGTTACGGGGCGCTGCTGCAGATGGGCGGCTCCGACCAATGGGGCAATATCGTCACGGGCCTCGATCTTGGCCGCCGCATGGGCTGTCCGCAGCTTTACGCGCTGACCTCGCCGCTGCTCACGACATCGTCGGGCGCAAAAATGGGAAAGACGGCGGCGGGCGCCGTCTGGCTCAACGCCGACATGCTGTCGCCCTACGACTACTGGCAATATTGGCGCAATACGGAAGACGCCGACGTCGCGCGCTTCCTGAAGCTCTTCACCTTCCTCCCGATGGATGAGATCGCGCGGCTCGCGGCGCTCGAAGGCGCCGAGATCAACGAGGCGAAGAAGACGCTCGCGACCGAAGCGACCGCGCTGATTCACGGCCGCGCGGCGGCGGATCAGGCGGCGGAGACCGCGCGCGCCACTTTTGAAGAAGGCGCGCTCGCTCTGTCGCTGCCCAAGGTCGCCGTGTCGGCGGAGGAGATCGCGACCGGTCTTGGCGTGCTGACCGCTTTCGTCAAGGCGGGGCTTGTCTCGTCGACGGGCGAGGCGCGGCGACAGATCAAGGGCGGGGGCCTGCGCGTCAACGACGCGCCGGTGACGGACGAACGCGGCGTGATCGGCGAAAATGATTTCGCGAGCGACGGCGTCGTCAAACTTTCGCTGGGCAAGAAAAAGCACGTGCTGCTGGAGCGCGCTTAGCCGCTACCGCTGCTCCAGCGGCATGCGCGCGGTGCCGTCGAGCACGCCCAGTATCTTGCGCATCAGGCCTGGCGCGATCGCCGACAAGGGATTGACGTTCACCGCCGGCGCGTTGAGCGCGCCGGTCAGGCGGTAATTGAGCGCGAACACGCCCTCGTGTTGACCGCCGGCGAGCACGACGCCAAGCACCGGTATGTTCGACAGCAGGCTGTTGAGCGCATAGGCCGGCACATAAGAGCCGACGAGATCAAGGCGCTCGTGGGCAAAGTCGATATAGCCGTCGAAGGTCAGGCCGATTTCGGGACCGGACAACACGCCCTCGCGCACCGACAATTGCCCGCCGGACCAGGTGAAGTCGCTCTCCAGCCGGCCGACGCGCACCAAGTCGGGATCGAAACGGTAGTTGCCGCGCTCGTCGGGTCGGGCCGTGCCGCTCTGCGCCATCAGCTGGCGCACCATCGGTTCGCCGCGCACAAAGAAGTCGCGAATGCGCAAGGAGCAGTCGGCGCGATTTTGCCCGAGCTGCACGGTCGCGGTCAGCGCGCCGCTGTCCATCTTGCGATAGAGATCGAAGAACGCGAGTAGCGAGCCGCCGTCATTCGTCGAGATTTCGACCTGCGGCGCGCCGTTCTGATTGCGCGTCATGCCGACCGTGAGCTGTTCGCGGCCAAAAGAGCCGGTGAGCGCAACGGAGCGCGGCCGCCCGCCGCGCCGCTCCATTTTCAAATCCACGTTAGATAGAATCTGCTTGCCATGGCCGGTGACGATCGGCGCCTTGAAGTCGAGATCGATATCCTCGAACGAGCCCGTTCCCTTGCCGCCGCCGCCGCGGTCGCCATGCAGCAGCGCCTGCATCACCGGACGCGCGTCTAAATTGGTCCCGCGCGCGACGATCTTCACAACATCGCCGCTGCGCTGCACGTCGACGCGCATGTCGTCGCCGGGCGAAAGCCGCGCCTGCGACAGCCGCGCCGCGCGGAAGGCGCCTTCGCGCGAAAATTCGATCACGCCCTGCGCCTGCGCCGGGCTTGCGTCGAAATTTAATTGTTCGAGCGCCATTCCTTCGGGGCGCCGCGCCAGCATGAATGAGGCTTTCGCCGGCTTGCCCGCCGGCTTTGTCATCCCCGGCAGCGGATTGTCGAAACTCGTGCGCGTCAGATCGAGTTCGATCTGCGTATTGACTTCTTCGACCGGCAGCGGCGTGCGCACTGTCGCCATCACCGGACCGCTCACGCCGGCGACGACATAGCCGGCGCGTTGACGCGCGGCTTCGTCGAAGGTCAGCGTCACTTGGGCTTGCGCGGCGCCTTTTTCGCCGAAGGCGCGGCGCAGTTCCAGCGTCGCCGGCGCGCCGTAAATGCGGCCGGTCCCATTGACGCGCAGCCCGGCGCGGTCGGCGAGAACATGCAGCGCGCCACCTTCCAGCTTCTCCTTGCCGATCAGCTTGTCGATGGCGAGATTCGACGTCGTCGCGTCGATGAGAAAGGTCGTGTGCTCGTCGCGGGCGGTGGAGCCGGTCTCGAAGTCGACGCGGAGGCGACCTTCCAAACCGCCTTTCAGCGTTCCCGCATCGACCGGGATCGAAGCGTGGCGCGCGATGGCCGGCAGAGCGAGCAGGTCGGCGACGGCCTCGACATTTCCACCGACGTTGATCTCCACGACGGCCGGCGTCGGGCGCAGCGCGCTGTCGGCGATCGAGAATCGACCTTCCGACATGGCGAGGCGGCGGCCCGGCGCGGTCTCCATCGCGCCCGAGGTGGCGGCGAATGTCGCGGTGCGGCCGGTAATGCGTAGGCGTCCGTTGACGCCCGTGAGCGGCGCCATGCCCGGCAGGATCTCGGTGACCGTGCCGTCGGCGACTTCGCCTTCCATGAGCAGCGAATTATCGGGCGGCGACTGCTCGTAGCGCATCGTCGTCAGCGCCGCGCCGTCGAAATTGGCGGCATATTTGGCGTGACGCAGAACGCCCGCCGGAACGTGATCGACGAACCAGGCCCGCACGGACGGCGCGACATGCGTGGGCCACAGCCGCGCCAGCGCGCGTATCTGCGTCTCCTGCACGCCGAGCGTGAAAGCGACGCGGTTTTCGTCGCGCCAGCTCAAGGCGCCATTGAGGCCGACATTCACTTCGGGACCGACGAAGGCGAATTTGTCGAAGACGACCCGCCGCTCGTCGCGAAAGAAGCGCGCGTCAAGGAGGCCGCTGTCGATGCGCACATTCTTCTCGCCCGCGCGCTCCGGCGCCACCAGCGTCGGCGCCTTTAGACGCAGCGCGATCGTCCAGGGTTCGTCGAGGCCCGCGGCGAGGACGTCGCCGGATTTCGCCATCGCCGCCGGCGCGCGCGCTTCGCCGACGACGGCCATGTCGAAACCGCCGGCCTTGAACGCCAGCGGCGCGATGGCGAGTTTGCGGCCCGCCTTGTCCCATGTCGCAGCGCCGGCGATCTTCTCGATCATCACCGGCTCGTGATCGGGCTCGTCCAAGCGGAAGTAGCCGCGTCCGATTTCCATGCGTCCAGACGCTTCGAGCACGTCGTCGTCGCGGCCGAGCGCGAAGCGCAGGTCGAATGCGAATGGCGCGTCCGTGTCGAAACCCGCGGTGCGAAAGCCGCCGACAAGCGCGATCTCGTCGATCGAAAGATCGCGCAACTGCGCCTGGAAGTCGCGCCGCGCGCCGGGCGCGCCCTTGGCGACGGCCACCGCCGTCCAGCGCCGCGACGGCCCGTTCGCCGCCAGCGAAAAGCGCATGCCGCCGCCGCCCTTGTCGAGGCTGAGCGTCACGTCGTCGTAGCGGATGACGCGGTCGATGGTGCGATCGTCGATGACGAGACGGCCATGCGCGACGCCAACGCGATCCAGCGCGCCGATGGGACTATCCGGGCTCGTCGCAAGGTCCATCAATCCGCGCAGCGCGCCCGCCGCTTCGCGCAGCAGCGCCACGCGTTCGACCCCCGCCCCGGCCGCCGTCTGCGCCGGCGCGTTCAGCGCGCCGCCAGTCGGTTGCGGGCGCGTCGTCGCCACAGGGCCGGCGCCGGCGGAGACGGCGATGGCGCCGTCAGGCGTCACCGACAGCCGCAAGTCCAAATCGAGCACTTCCAGCCGGCGCGGCTTTATCTGACCGATCAACAGGGAACGGAAATCCAGCGACAGTTCGGCGCGCGGCGCGGCGAGAATGGCGCGGCCGTCCTTCTTGACCATCAGGTCGTCGACGGAAAGCGTCGGCCCATGATCGCCATTGGCGAGGGATGCGGTCCTGAGCGAAAAATCATAGCGGCCGTCGGCGAGTTCATCGAGCGAATCGGCGATCCGCGGCGCGAGCCAGGCGAAGGAGATCGGCCCCTGCGACAGGACAAAGAAAAATCCGCCGACAGTCAGCGCGAAGAGAAGCACCGCGCCAAGCGCGGCCAGCATGATGAGACGCGGCACGCCGCGGCGCGGCGCCCGCAAAGACGGCAGATGTAAAGGCGGCGGACGCCACGACGCCTGCCGAAGCCGCAAGACGGCGCGCCGCGCCAAGGCGCCGACGCGCTCGCCGCCGCTATGCTGGCGCCCCATCCCTTCGGTCAATTGGCCTCGCTCTCGGCGTATGCGCAGAATTGGCGCGGATAATACGAGGCCGGTCTTGCCGGCTGGCGCCCAGTCTGCATTCTAAAGACTGATTTTAGCTGCGGATGCGACGAAAGGAAGGCAGCCATGACCATAACCGCCGGCAAAGCCGGGGCTATCCTTAAAGAGGGAGACGCGGCGCCCGCCTTCGATCTGCCCGGCGCGGGCGGCGAGAAGGTCTCGCTCGGCGCGCTGAAGGGCAAGAAGGTCGTGCTTGTATTTCTACCCCAAGGACGACACCTCCGGCTGCACCAAGGAGGCAATAGATTTCAATGGTTTACGCGACAAATTCGCTAGAGCGAAGACGGTCGTCGTCGGCATGTCGCCCGATCCGGTCAAAAGCCATGACAAGTTCCGGGCGAAATACGAACTGTCGCTGCCGCTCGCGTCCGACGAAGCGAAGGAAACGCTCGGCGCCTATGGCGTCTGGGTCGAAAAGAGCATGTATGGCCGCAAATATATGGGGGTCGAGCGCTCGACCTTCCTGATCGGCGCCGACGGCCGGATCGCCAAAATATGGCGGAAGGTGAAAGTGCCCGGCCACGCGGAGGAAGTGCTGGCGGCGACGAAGGCGCTGTAGCGCCCGCGCGCTTATGCGCCTCAATTATGCTCGTGCTCGGCCTTGGGCGCGGCGTCTTGGGGCGCGGGCGCTCCGGCGGCGTTTCTTGGCGATCAGCTTCGTCATATCGTCCGCGCCCTTCTTGGCGGCGGCGAGGTCGGGCTTGGCGGCCAGCGCGGCGTCGTAATCGGCCTTGGCGCGGGCGAAGTCCTTCTTACCGCGCCAGGCGTTGGCGCGATTGACCAGGGCGCTGACATATTTTGGGTCGATCTTCAGCGCCGCGTCGAAATCGGCGATCGCCTTGTCGAACTCGCCCTTGGCGTAATGGCAGGCGCCGCGCCCGTTGCGCGCGGCTGCGAGCTTGGGATCGCGCTTGACGGCCTCCGAGAAATCCTCGATCGCTCGGTCGTGATCGCCCTTGGCGTGATGGAGCGCGCCGCGCGCGACATGCGGCGCGGCCGATTTCTGGTCGAGTTTCGCCGCTTCGCCGAGATCGGCGAGCGCCTTCTCCACATCGCCCTTGGCGCGCCAGATCGAGGCGCGCGCCACAAAGGCGGCGGCGCTCTTCTTGTCGAGCGCGATCGCCTGATCATAGTCCGCGAGCGCCCGGTCCAGATCGCCCTTCGCCTGATGCGCCGCACCGCGGGCGACGAGCACGACCGCCGATTTGGCGTCGACTTCCAGCGCCTTGCCGAAGTCCTCGATGGCGTGGACATAATCGCCTTTCGCCTGATAGGCGCCGGCGCGATTGACATAGGCCGCGAGCTTGTTGTGGGGCGTCTCCTTGTCGATGTCCTGGATCACCTGCGTGCAGCCGGCGATCCGCGCATCCGGATCCGGCGCGCGGCACTGGCCCCAGGCGGGACTGACGCCGCCCTTATGCTCGGCCAGGGCGGGCGCGCATAACAGGCCGAAAGCGGCAAAAAAGGCGGCGGCGGACGAAGGCCGCGCGGCCATGCGCGCGACGACAAAGAAACGCTCATTCATGTTCTGGACGTGGCTCCCCGATAAAGAGTGGCGGCGCATGCTAGCCCATTGGGCGCCGCCTGCAACTCGAAATATCGTAAGTTCAGCTTTGCGATTCTCTTCTCGCCGATCAACCGGAGGGCTTTCATGATCGTCTCGACCACCAACGACATCGCTGGCTATCGCATCGTGCGCCATTTGGGGCTCGTGCGCGGCATCACCGTGCGCTCGCGCTCGGTCGTCGGCAATTTCTTCGGCGGCATTCAGACGATTTTCGGCGGCAAGCTCTCCGTCTACGTCAATCTCGCCGAGGCGACGCGTCAGGAGGCTTTCGAACATATGTGCCAGCACGCTTCGGAAGCCGGCGCGAACGCGGTCGTGGCCATGCGCTACGACGCCAATGAAATCATGGACGGCGTCACCGAGGTCTTGGCCTATGGCACGGCGGTGATCGTAGAGCGGGCGTGACCGGTTTTTCCGCGCGCAAGGGGCGCTTCAGGGCTTCAGAACTCGGCCGAAAAACGTTTAGAATAAATCAAATGAGCTTGCTGACCACAAATGACGAACTGGCCGCGGCCTGCGACCGTTTCACCGGGCATCCCTTTGTAACCGTCGATACCGAGTTTTTGCGGGAGACGACGTTCTGGCCGCGAGTCTGCGTCATTCAACTCGCCTCGCCCGAGGAGGCCGTGGCGATCGACGCCCTCGCCGACGACATTGATCTGACGCCCTTTTTTGCGCTGATGGCCAATACGGACGTCGTCAAGGTGTTCCACGCGGCGCGCCAGGACCTCGAGATCATCTGGCGTCTGGCGCGGCTGATCCCGGCGCCGCTGTTCGACACCCAGGTCGCCGCCATGGTCTGCGGCTTCGGCGAACAGGCGTCCTATCTCGAACTCGTGAAGGCGATCACGCGCGCCAATCTCGACAAATCCTCGCGTTTCACCGACTGGTCGCGCCGACCTCTGTCGGAAGCCCAGATCGAATACGCCATCGCCGACGTGACGCATCTTCGCGACATATATACGGCGTTGCGCGCGCGCCTGGAGCGCGCCAATCGGCTCGACTGGCTCGCGGACGAGATGCAGACGCTGACCTCGCCCGCGACCTATGAGCAGCATCCCGATAACGCCTGGGAGCGCCTGCGCCACCGCGCCCGCAAGCCGCGCGACCTCGCGGTGCTGATGGAACTCGCCGCCTGGCGCGAGAGCGAGGCGCAGACGCGCGACGTGCCGCGCTCGCGGGTGCTGAAGGACGACGTGCTGATCGAAATCGCTCAAGCGGCGCCGCGCAGCGTGGAGGCGCTCGGCAATCTGCGCGCCTTCCCCAAGGGAATGGAGCGCTCGCGCGCCGGGGCGGACATCGTCGCCGCCGTGGAGCGCGGCCTCGCGCGCGACCCCGCCACCGTGCCGCGCATCGAGCGCGAGCGGCGCGGCTCCAATGGCGCGACGGTCGAGCTGCTCAAGGTCTTGCTCCGACAGGTGACCGAAGAAACCGGCGTCGCCGCCAAGATGATCGCCACGGTGGAGGATCTCGAAGCCATCGCCGCCGACGACCGGGCCGACGTGCCGGCGCTGAGGGGCTGGCGACGGGCGATTTTCGGCGAAAAGGCGCTGGAGCTGAAGCGCGGACGGCTGGCGCTCGCCGTGGAGAACGGCAGGGTCGTGACTTTCGACTGGCAGGAAGCCCAGGCCTCCGCGAACGCCGAGTGACCTTTGGCGCTTTTCTGCTGCATCGCAACGTCATCGCTTGCCTATCTATTGCGCTCAATGATCTGACGGAAATTTGTGCGCCCAATATTCGCCATTAAAAAACAATATATTATAAGCGCATGGAGATATTTTAATGCGTTGCAATATTGCCGTTGTGCATTGCGATATCTACCTTTGATGGCGAGCGGAGAATCAGTCGCTTGCGGCGGCTGTGATCCGCTCCATCGAAAAGGTGGAAGGAAGAGATATGACCACAGGAAATCGAATTGTCGCGGCGGCGTTCGGTGGAGCGTTGTGCCTTGCAGCAAGCTCGGGCCTGTCTGCCGCCGACGCCTGGTCGCCCCTCAACATGAGGCCGCTAATGGCGGCGAGCTTCGACGCGGGATCGAAGCATGTCGTGAGCTATTTCGTCGGCGGCGATAACGGATGCCGGCTCACAATGATGGTCATCGACTCCGCGTCCGCGGAAGAGACGGCTCCCGCGACGGAGGCGACGCGTCTCGTCGTCACGGTCGCGGACGGAAAGGCGGCGCATTTCGACACGCCGGTCGGCAAGTCGCTGCGTTTCACCTGCACGCCGGGCGCGCAGGCGATGCATGTCGACCAGATCAATCGTCTCGCCGTCTACCCTGCCGCGGAGTGACGGGGGCGCACAAGCGGCGACGCCTACGCCTATAGAACGGCGCCGCAGCATCGTGGCTCCATCGAAGCCCTGGAAATGGTCGCGGCTGGCCTTTGCGTCGGCCGCGACGTTCGTGACTATGGTTGCGAACAAGACCAATTCCAGGGAGGGCGAACATGTCCAGTCTTTACGAGCGCTTGGGCGGCGAAGGCGCCGTCAACGCCGCCGTCGAACTCTTCTATCGCAAGGTTCTCGCCGACGGGCGCATCGCGCATTTCTTCGACAATGTCGATATGGAAAGCCAGATCGCCAAGCAGAAGGCTTTTCTTACAATGGTCTTCGGCGGCCCCAACAATTACACGGGCGCCGATATGCGCAACGCGCATAAGCAACTCGTTGAAAAGGGCCTGAATGATTCCCACGTTGACGCGGTGATCGAGAATCTCAACTACACGCTGCGCGACCTCGGCGTCGCCGAAAAGGAAGTGAAGGAAGTCGCGGCGCTCGCCAATTCCGTTCGCGACGACGTGCTCAACCGCTGATCCGCATCCGTGATCAAATGTGAAGATCGCCCGGTGGATATCGCGCCGGGCGAAACCGTTCTTGAAGCTTTGCTGCGCGCCGGTTTCGACGCGCCGAGTTCTTGCCGCGCCGGCAATTGCCATACGTGCATGCATCGCGCGATCGACGGCGTCCCGCCGCCGGAGTCGCAAACCGGCCTGACCGACGCGCAAAAGGCGCTCGGCTATTTCCTGCCTTGCATATGCCGCCCGAATTCGCCGCTGACGATCGTTCGGCCCGACGATCTCGGCGCGCGCATCGACGCGGTGGTGCGCGCCATCGATCCCTTAAGCGACGACATTATGCGGCTGCGCGTCGAAGCGGACGGATTCGCCTATCGGCCCGGCCAGTTTCTGGAGCTGATCGCCGGGGAAGACCTCAAGCGGCATTATTCGCTCGCGAGCCATCCCGAAGAAGACGCATTCCTCGAAATGCACATCCGCCTGCATGACGAAGGCCGGATGAGCCGGCATCTTTCGAAGCGGATGAAGCCCGGCGACCGGCTGCATGTCGCCGGCCCCTCGGGCACATGCTTCTATGAAGGCGTCGATGCGGACCAACCCATGCTGCTGATCGGCGCAGGCACCGGCCTCGCGCCGCTTTACGGCGTGTTGCGCGACGCGCTCAAGCGCGGCCATCGCGGGCCGATCCGGCTCTATCACGGCGCGCGCAGCCGCAAGGGCCTTTATCTATCAAACGAATTGCAGGCGCTTGCGGATTCTCGCGACAATCTCGCCTATCGCCCTTGCGCGCTCGATCCCGCCGCGGCGCATGGCGGCGATGTCGCGGCGATTGCGCTTGAGACGGAGACCAGCGTCGCGGACGCCGCGATTTTTCTGTGCGGCGGCGAAAATTTGGTGAAGCGCCTAAAGCGCGAACTCTTCATGCGCGGCGCGAGCCTGAAGAAAATCCGATCGGATGTCTTCACCCCGGCGCGTTGATCCTAGAGCGAGATCGTTCTTGATGGAAGCGCGATGCGCTTCCTTTTCAAACGATCCTGCTCTAGATCACGCTGCATTTGGGCGGAATCGCCCAAATGCAGATAACGTGATCAATCTTATAGTTTAGAGCGCGCTCTACGCGAAAAACCGGATTCCACTTTTTCGCAGCGCGCTCTAGCGCCGTCAGTGCGAGAGGAATTTAAACGGTTCGGTCGGAATGAATTTGTCCGAGACCTCGCCGGCAAGAATCGGATCGCCCTTCAGATCGAGCTTTGTCGGCTTGGACCCCGGTTCGAGCTTCAGCTTCGACAGATCGACCCAGAAGATCGACGGGTTGAGAGTCGGTTCGAAGAAATAGCGCCGCTCCTTGATGTCGATGACGGAACGCCAAAGCGTCGAGGCGATGTTCGGCCGCTCCGGATCGGCGATGCCAAGCGGCACCGAAACGTTCCGAATCAAGGAAAAGACCGTCGCCGTCGCAACCCGGGGGTCCTCCACTTTTGGCGTCGCGTTCAGATTCCAGCTGACGCTCACGAAGCGATCGGATGCGCGATGCGTGCCCGGCAGGAATTTAAGGCCGCCGACCTCATTCCAATAAGCGTTGAGCGCCAACTGCTGGTCGAAAGGCGGCGAGTTGGTCATGACCGTATATTTGCGGTCGTGATGGATGACGAGCTTGCCGCCGAGATATTCAAGGATGGCGCTGTCGCCCGAAGCGTCCGCCAGCGCCATATGGCCGCCGGCCTTCTTGCCGCCTGGAAGGTCCGGCGCGACGATCGCGAAAGGCTCTTTTTGCAGCGCCTTCACCGCCTCCGCCACAGTCCCGTAATTGTCGAGGACATATTGCGCCCAGCCGCCGACCGAGAGCAGCGGCTTTTTCGACGCCTTCGCGTCGCCATAGTCGGATTCGGTGAGATAAAGAACGTTCGCGACGAGGCCCGCTTCATTGATCCCCTCGACCGTCGCGACGCCGTAAATATCGGAGACGAGCGAGCCATATTTCGACGTCCATTTGATGGAGCCGGCGCCCAGGCCGCCGTCACGCGCCATGCTACGCGGAAAGGCCCAGAGGTTGGTTCCCGTATCGTCGTACCAATCCATCGTTCGGCCGACGAGATAATTTTTTGTGGCCGTCTCATAGAGCACGCGCGTGCATGCGTCCGCGGCGGAATTCAGCAGCGCAATCATGGCGCCCGTCAGCAGGCATCTGGCAAATTGCTTGTTCATAGTCCCTCGCCTCCATCGAATATTGTCGTTGTCGCAATGCGCGAAAAAATCAGCGATTGGCGGCGATCGTTCAGGTCGCGATTTCGATCTGCGCGTCGACGCCGAGGAGTCGCCCCAGCGCCTTCAGGCGATTGAGCACGCGCTCGCTCGCAAGATCGGCATAGCGCGCCGGCAAGGTGAGCCTCACGGCGCGGTCGCTAAGCCGCATGCGCGTGCGTGGAAGCACGCCCGGCATCGACGCCGACAAAAGATAGGCGACGCGCATGAGAGCGCCCAGGATGCGTGCGCGCACGAAGAAGCGCGTCGTCAAGAGGCCGCGCAAATCGGCGAGGCCTTCCGCGCCTTCGGGCCCCTCGTGGCGGAAGACGATCGCGAGCGACAAAAAGGCGCGGCCAGGATGATCGATCGAAACGAATGTCCCTTGCGTCACGATATTTATCGCCCGCTGCGCACGGTATTCGGGATGCGCGCGCCAGGCGATGTCGGAGAGGAGACAGGCGGCATGGCGCAGGCGACGCTCCTCCTCGGTCTCGTCGACCCCGCTTTTGTCCATGAAGGCGTCCGTCCAATCGATGAGATCGTCGCCATAGCGGGGCGCGCGCGCGAATGTCGCTTCAAGCTCGCGCGTCGCCGCAAGCAAGGGGTCGACGCGACGTTCAGCGGGAGACAGGCGCTCATACAACATGCCCTCGCGCACGCCGGCGGCGGAAATGACGATCTCGCGCGGCTTGGCGCGGCGGATGATCTCGTCGAGCACGATCGCGCCATAGGCAAGCAACGGCCGGCGCGCCGTCGAGACGAAGTTGATGTCCTCCAAGGCTTCGCTGTCGATGTGTTCAACGAGTTCGGCGAAGTCGGCCGCCTCGTTCGTCTGGATGCGATAGTGATGCATGACGCCGAGCGGATAATTGCGCTGACGCATATGGAGCTTCGCCAGCGAACGCCAGGTGCCGCCGACGGCGTAAAAGGTGCGGCCCTTGAGGTGTTCGAGCGGCTTCGCGTCGGCGATCGCCTTGCGCGCGATGCGCGTCGCCTCCCGCATCGAACGACGCGAGGCGTCCATCAGCGCGAGCCCGCCAAGCGGCAGCGTCACGCCCTTGCCGAGCGACTCCTTGTGCACGTCGATCAATTCGAGCGAGCCGCCGCCGAGATCGCCGACGACGCCGTCCGGCTCATGGACGGCGGAGACGACGCCAAGCGCCGACAGCTCCGCCTCGCGACGCCCCGACAGCAGGGAGATGTCGCGGCGTATGGCGTCGCGCGCGGCCTCGAGAAAGGCGGGGCCGTTCTTGGCTTCGCGCACGGCGGCGGTGGCGATCGCCTCGATATCCTCGACGCCCATCGTTTCGCAAAGGGCGCGATAGCGGCGCAGCGCATTCAGCGCCTTGTCGACCGCGTCGTCCGGCAGATAGCCGCTGGTGACGACTCCCTTGCCCAGGCCGCACATCGCCTTTTCATTGAAGATCGGCGTCAACGCGCGCGTCAAAGCCTGATAGGCGACGAGGCGCACCGAATTCGAGCCGATGTCGACGATGGCGACGGGCGCCGGCGCCGCGTCGGGCCGTTGCGCCTCCTGGCGGTATGGCGTCTCAAGCATTTTGGGCGCGCTTGAGCAAGGAGCGCGGCCGCCAATCCTTGAGCGACTTGCCGCGACCCGAGAGCGACGGATTGGTCATGAAATATTTATGCGCGTTGAACCGCTCCTCGCCTTCCGGCGGCGTAATGCGCAAGGACGACCCATCCGGCAGCAGACGGTAGCTCTGCTCATTGTCGATGAGATTGGCGAGCATGATCTGATCGAGCACCTGTTGATGCACTGTTGGATTGACGATCGGCATCATCGCTTCGACGCGCCGGTCGAGATTGCGCGGCATCAGATCGGCGGAAGAAATATACACATGCGCGCGCGGATGGGGCAGCGTATGGCCGCCGCCGAAGGCGTAGACGCGCGCGTGCTCGAGGAAGCGCCCGACGATCGATTTCACGCGGATATTTTCCGACAGTCCCGGCACGCCCGGCCGCAGGCAGCAAATGCCGCGCACGACGAGATCGATCGACACGCCCGCCTGCGACGCGACATAGAGCGCGTCGATGATCTCTGGATCGACGAGCGCGTTGCATTTCCCCCAGATCGAGCCGGGCTTGCCGGCCTTCACGAAAGCGATTTCCTCATCGATATGCTCAAGCAGCTTCTTCTTGAGCGAAATCGGCGAAACCGCCATGCGCTCCAGCCCCGCGGGCTCGGCGTAGCCGGTGATGAAATTGAAGATGCGCGACACGTCGCGTCCGATCGCGGGATCGGCGGTGAACACCGAAATGTCCGTATAGATGCGCGCCGTCACGGGATGATAATTGCCGGTGCCGACATGGCAGTAGGTGACGAGCCCCGCACCCTTCGCGGCGCACGACGAGCGACAGTTTCGCGTGAGTCTTCAGTTCGATGAAACCGAAGACCACTTGCGCGCCGGCGCGCTCCAAATCGCGCGCCCAGCGGATATTCGCCTCCTCGTCAAAACGCGCCTTCAATTCGACGAGCGCGGTGACGGATTTTCCCGCCTCCGCCGCCTCGACGAGCGCGCGCACGATCGGGCTGTTGTTGGAGGTGCGATACAGCGTCTGCTTGATCGCGATGACATTGGGGTCGCGCGCCGCCTGCTGCAGGAATTGCACGACGACGTCGAAGGATTCGTAAGGATGATGGACCGCGAGGTCCTTCTGCTTGATGGCGAGGAAACAATCGCCGCCATGATCGCGCACGCGCTCGGGAAAGCGCGGATTATAGGGCTTGAATTTCAGCGCCGGCCGGTCGAGCTCGACGAGTTCCGAAAGATCGTTGAGCGCGAGCATCCCTTCGATTTCAAAGGTCTCGCGCTCATTGACGTCGAGTTCGTCGGCGACGAGCGTGCGCAGCGTCGTCGGCATGTCGGCGGCGACTTCAAGCCGGATCACCGAGCCGCGCCGGCGCCGTTTCAGCGCCGTCTCGAAAAGCAGCACGAGATCCTCGGCTTCCTCCTCGACTTCGAGATCGCTGTCGCGGATGACGCGGAACAGGCCCTGGCCGCGCAGCAGATAGCCGGGGAAGAGACGCTGCGCGTTCATCGCGATCAGCGTCTCTAACAGCATGAAGCGGTCGCGTCCGGCGCCGCCCGGGGGGCTTGGCAGCCGCACGAAGCGTTCGATCTTCGGCGGCAAGCGCACCAGCGCCTGCAATGTCTTGCGGTCGCCGGGCCGCACGAGCTCCAGCGCCAGCGTGAAGCCGAGATTGGGAATGAAGGGGAAGGGATGCGCCGGATCGACCGCGAGCGGCGTCAGCACCGGAAAGACGCGATTGAGGAAATAATCCTCCAGCCATTCGCGATCGGCCTTGGAAACGTCCGCCGGCTCGACGATGACGATGCCGACCTCCTCGATCTCGGCGCGCAACTCGCGCCAGCGGCGCAATTGTTCGCTGGTCAGGAGCGTTACGCGTTCGGTGATCTTGGCGAGTTGCTCGGCCGGGGTGAGGCCATCCTCCGAACGGGCGGTGACGCCGGAGCGAACCTGGCCGCGCAGGCCGGCGACGCGCACCATGAAGAATTCGTCGAGATTATTGGCGGAAATCGACAGGAAGCGCAGTTGCTCGAGCAGCGGATGATTGCGGTTGGAGGCCTCCTCCAGCACGCGGCGATTGAATTCGAGCCAGGAGAGTTCGCGATTGATGAATCGCTGGGGCGATGTCGCAAGCTTGGCCGGATCTTCTTCGAGAATCTGGTCAGCGCGATCCATGACGTCGATGTCGGCGCCGGTGCGCTCGGCCGCGAGCTTGTCCTGAATATGAGGTTTCATACCGCTTTTCCGATCGATCGCCCGGCCATCATGGCACAGGCGCGGGCGCGCGGGAACGCTATCCGCGCGTCAACCCTGGGGGAATCTCTCCATAACCTGCGCCGCCAGCGCCCGTGTGACAGGCCGGCCCTGCGCCAAGGCCTCCCGGTCGAGGGCGGCGACGAAGGCCCGGGCGGCGTCGAGCGAACGCTCCAGCCGAAGCGCGGCATAGGCCAGCGCCGGCGGTTCGACAAGGAGCTGGCGGTCGCGGAACAGCTTTTCCAGCACGGCGCGCATCAGTTCTTCATCCGGCGCGCCGATTTCGACGACCGGGGCGCGGCGCAGACGCGACAGAAGGTCGGGAAGCCGCACCTCCCCTGCCCTCGGCGCGCGCGCGGCGCTCATCAGCAGAAAGGCGCCGCGTCTCGTTAACGAAGTTCAGCAAGTGAAAAAGCGCCGTCTCGTCGGCGACGCGATCGATATTGTCGATGAGGACCGCCCGCGGCGCCTGCGTCAACAGCGCCTCCAGCGCGGGCGGCGCCTCGGGCGCCGCGACGAGCGCGCCGGCCCGGGCCGCCCAAATGGCGCAGAGATGACTCTTGCCCGCGCCCGGCGGGCCGATGAGCATCAGAACGCGGTCGGGCCAGTCGGGCCAGCGGTCGATCATCTCCAGCGCCGCACGGTTCGATGCGGCGGGCAGAAATTCATCGCGCCCGAAACGGGGCGCCGTCGGCAGCTCCAACGGCAACTGCCCGCAAGAATCGCGTTCGTCGGGCGCGCCCGCGCTCATCATGCGCGATCGGGCACGGGATGCTGGTAGAGCGCGCTCGCGCGATAGCGCCGCGCGAGAAAGCGCATCAGCGCGCCGAGCGCCGCCGCAACCGGCACGGCGACGATAAGGCCGGTAAAACCGAAGAGCGCGCCGAAAGCGAGCAGCGCGAACATGATCCAGACCGGGTGCAGACCGACCGATGCGCCGACAAGACGCGGCGACAGCACATAGCCGTCCATGATAAGCCCCGTCGTCACGAGCGCGACGGCTTCGATTGGCAGATTGATATGCGGCCATCCTTGGACGATGGCGACGATGATCGAGAGAACGAAAGCCGTGATCGAGCCGACATAGGGAATGAAGCTCAGCACGCCGGCGATGACGCCGATGAGGAAGCCGAAATTCAGCCCGATCGCCGACAGGCCGACCGCGTACCACACGCCAAGAAACAGGCAGACGAGCGACTGCCCGCGCACGAAGCCTGCGAGCGCACGGTCGATGTCGCGGGCGAGCCCTCGCACATCCTCGCGATGGCGCGGCGGGACGAGGTCATCGATGATCGCGACGGTGTGATCCCAGTCGAGCAGCATATAGAACGCCACCACGGGCGTGATGACGATGAGCGAAACGACATTGATCAGCGCATAGCCGCGCCACAGCAGCGATTTGAGAAAATCGCCGATCAGCGTGGCGCCCTGGCTTGTCAGGTCGCTGATGTATTTCTGCGCGTCGAAGGAGGCCGCGGCGCCGCCGAGTCCGTATTCCTTCAGCCAGACATTCAGATGCTCGCTGGTGAAACTCTCGCTCCACTGCGCCATCAGACCGTGGAGCGTCTGCAGATAGCCTGGCAGCGAGGTGATGAAGCCGACGAGCTGATGCGACAGGATCGGGACCAGCACCACCGCCGCCGCGCCGACGACGAACAGAAACACGACGAGCAGCAGCCCCGCCGCGCCGAGCCGCGACAGACCCAGACGCTGCAGCCGGTCCGCGACAGGATCAAGCAAATAGCCCAGCGCGGTGCCGGCCACGAATGGCGCGAGAACCGGGCTGAGGTAATAAAGCGCCGTCCCCAGCGCCAGGAGCGTCAGGCCCCAAAGCGCCAATTGCCGCTCCAGGCTGAGCCCGGCCCATTGCATCGGCCGGAGCTCGATGTCGACCTCGGTCGGCGGCGGCGCAGCCGCGGGCTGCGTCTCCGCGGGGAGGTTGGCGGCGCCCGGCTGTTTTCTCTGCGACATGTCACAGCCTCATATGCTGGACCCAAAGCCACAGATAGACGCAGGCGGAAGCGACGGTCAATGCGGCGACGAGGCTGATCAGGCTTACGTCCAGAATCGGGACATGGATCCCGTAGGCATGCCCGGCCAGGATGACTCCGGCGAGCAAAAGTTGCGCCGCCGTGGTCGCCTTGGAAGAAATGTGGGGCCGCACGGCGACCGGCCGCCCCATCAGCCAGGAAAGCGAGACCGCGCCGGTGATCATCAGGTCGCGGGAAACGACCATGATCACGAGCCACGCCGGAAGCGCGCCGACGATGGCGAGCGTCACATACATCGAGACGATCAGCGCCTTGTCGGCGATGGGGTCGAGAATCGCGCCCAGCTCCGATTGCAGATGGAAAGCTCTTGCGAGCCAGCCGTCGAGCGCGTCGGAGAGGCCGGCGACGGCGAAAAGCACAAAGGCCGCGCTCCAATTTCGCTCGACAATCATAGCGATCACGGTCGGCGTCAAAATGAGACGGCCGATGGTGATGAAATTCGGCAGCGAGGAAAACCAATCGTAAGCCATAAAAAGATTATTTGGCGCGCGCGGCGATTTTCACAACAGGCGCGCTCAAGCACGTCGCGCGCGGCTGTGCGCGACAAGGGCGGCGAGACCGAGCGCCACGGCGACGAAGGCTAGCAGCAGCGTCGAGATCGCGTTGATCTGCGGCGAGACGCCGAGGCGCACTTGCGAATAAATGCGCATCGGCAGCGTCGTCGCGCCCGGGCCTGTCGCAAAACTCGCAATGACGAGATCGTCGAGCGACAGGGTGAAAGCGAGGAGAAATGCGGTTGCGATCGCCGGCGCGACCTGCGGCAGAGCGACGCGCATGAAGGCCTCGAACGGCGTCGCGCCGAGATCCATCGCCGCTTCCTCCAGCGCGGGATCGCAATCGCGCAAGGCGGCGAGAATGGCGATCGTCGTGAAGCACATTGTCAGCGTGACATGTCCGATGACGAGCGTCATGAAGCCGCGGCCGACGCCGAGCGCCACGAAGCAGGTGAGCAAAGCCAGGCCCAGCACGACTTCCGGCAGCACCAACGGCGCATGCACGGCGCCGAAGAACAGCAGCCGCGTGCGGAAAGCGCCGAAACGCGCGAGCGCCACGGCGGCGAGCAGGCCAAGCAGGGTCGCGAGCATCGCCGAAACAAAAGCGGCGGCGAGGCTGATCTTCGCCGAATGAAGCAATTGCTCATTCTCAAGCAGCGCCGCGTACCATTTCGTTGAGAAGCCGCCCCAGACGGAAACGAGCCGCGACGCGTTGAAACTCATCGTCGCGAGGATGACGATCGGCGCATAAAGGAAGACGAAGCCGGCGATGAGCACCGCGCGGCGCGCCCAAGTCGCGGCCGCGCTCGTCGATGTCGCGACGGCGCTCATCGCTTCTCCTCTTCTTCCTTGAGTCGCGCGCGCTCCCAGAAAAGCAGCGGAATCATCAACAGGACGACCAGCGCGATGGCCGCCGCCGAAGCCGCCGGCCAATCGTGATTGGAGAAGAAGTCGTTCCATAATGTGCGGCCGATCATCAGCGTGTCGGAGCCGCCGAGAAGATCGGGAATAACGAATTCGCCGACCGCGGGAATAAAGACGAGCAGTGTTCCGGCGATGACGCCCTCGCGCGAGAGCGGCAGAGTGACGCGCAGAAAGACTTGCGCCGGCGAGGCGCCGAGATCGGCCGCGGCCTCGCGCAGGCTCGCGTCCTGATGCTCCAGCGCGGCGTAAAGCGGTAAAAGCATGAAGGGCAAATATGAATAGACGATGCCGACGACGACGGCGCCCGTCGTCGCGAACATCTGGATCGGCGCGGAGATGAGGCCGAGCGCCATCAGCGCATTATTGATCAGCCCCTCGTCCTTCAAGAGCGCAATCCAGGCGTAGACGCGGATAAGAAAGCTCGTCCAGAAGGGCGCCGCCGCGAGGCCAATCAGCATTGGCCGCATGCGCTCGGGCGCACGCGCCATGGCAAGCGCGAAGGGATAAGCGACGATAAGCGTAATAAGCGTCGCGACGCCGGCGATCGCGAGCGAGGAAAGATAGGATTCGACATAGAGCGTGTCGCTCACAAGCGCGCGATAGGAGTCGAGCGTGAAGGTCTGCGCCTTGGCCCATATCTCGCCGAGACTGTCGGAGAGTTCGAAAATCGGCCGATAGGGCGGGCGCGCCAGCACCGACTGCGACAGCGAAATTTTGGCGATGAGCAGCATCGGCGCGAGGAAGAAGGCGGCGATCCACAGATAAGGCGCCGCGATCACGAGTCGCTGGCCGAGCGAGAGCCTGCGCCGCGCGCTCATGACTCCTCCGCGAGAAGCGTTCCCGCATCAGGGGCAATGCTCAATCGCACCGCGTCGCCAATCGCATAGCGCGCGCCATGCGCGGCCGCCGCGCGCAGCACCACGTCCGGCGCGACGCGCACGCGCAGCAGCGTCGTCTCGCCGCGAAACACGAAATTCTCGACGACGCCGGCAATCCCTTCGCCTTCGCGCGAGACGCCGATGCGCTCTGGCCGCACGCTCAGCGTCGCGGGCGCGCCGTCGGGAAGCGCGCCGGGGAGGCAGGGAGTTCGTCCGAAAGATGAGACGAGCACGGCGCCGTTCCGCTCCAGGCGTCCCTCGATGAAATTCGTTTCGCCGACGAAGCCCGCAACGAAGCGCGTCGCCGGCCGGTCGTAGATTTCCATCGGCGCGGCGATCTGCTCCACCCTGCCCGCGCGCATCACCGCGACGCGGTCGGCGAGCGCCAGCGCTTCGTCCTGATCATGGGTGACGATGACGAAGCTCGTTTTCGTCAGCCGCTGAATCTCCTTCAATTGAAACTGCGTCTCCTCGCGCAGCTTGCGGTCGAGCGCGCCGAGCGGTTCGTCGAGCAGCAGCAGCTTTGGGCGCGGCGCAAGCGCGCGCGCGAGCGCGACGCGCTGCTTCTGTCCGCCGGAAAGCTCGTTGATCCTGCGCGCGCCGAAAGGCGCGAGCTGCGTCATCTCCAGGAGTTCGGAAACGCGCGCGTGAATGGCGTCCTTCGCCTCGCCCTTGCGACGCAAGCCGAATGCGATGTTCTCGAAAACATTGAGATGCGGGAACAGCGCATAGGATTGAAACATCATATTCACTGGCCGCTGGTGGGGCGGCACGCCGGAAAGATCGTCGCCGTTCAGCGAAATCTTTCCGCTATCGGGCGCTTCGAAGCCGGCGATGCAGCGCATCAGCGTGGTCTTGCCGCAGCCCGAAGGCCCAAGCAGCGCGAAAAATTCGCCGGCGCCGACATCGAGCGAGACATCGTCAAGCGCGACGACCGCGCCGAATTTCTTGCTCGCCTGCGCGATCGAGAGCAGCGGCGCGCTCACGCATGCGCCTCGGCGCGACGAAACTCGGCGCGCCAGTGTCGAACCATGTCGCCGGCCGCGGCAATGTCTTCGAGCAAAGCGAGCCGCAGACCGTCGATGGCGAGCGCCTCGATGCGCGCGCGCGTCAGCGGCCAGGGCGGACCGTCGACATGCTCCTTCTCGCCGCGCGCGCGAGAGATGACGAGAAGCCTTCCGCCAGGCGCGACGAAGGACGCCAGCGCGCGCGCGGCGCCCGGAAGCAGCGCCTCGGGCAGCGCCTGCAACGTATAAAGCTCATGCACGAGATCGAAAGCGCCGCGCCACTTTTGCGGCGCCTCGAAGAGATCGGCGACGCGATAGTCGACGCCGCTTTCCGGAAAGCGCTTGCGCGCCCATTCCACCGCGCGTTCGACAAGATCGAAGGCGACAACGCGCGCGCCGACTGCCGAAAGCGCCTCGGCGTTGTCGCCAAGCCCGCAGCCGACGTCGAGCGCGCGAACGCCAGCGAGCGATCGACCTGCGAGCCATTGCGCGAGCAGCGGATGCGGCGCGAGTCCCGCCCAGGGCACGCCGGCCGCATCGTCTCCGGCAAGGTCGTATACGGCTTCGAACCATTCGCGCCGCTTGGGATCGGCCTCGACGCCGCCGTGGCGCTTATGCGGATCGATTGCGTCGAGCCTTTCGCGGGCGCGGGCGCGGCGCGCGGCGAAATCGTCGCTCAAGATTTCGGCTCCCGCGCCTTCTCTTCCCATCCGCCGCTCTCGCTCTGCTGGTGATAGACGAGGCTATAGCCCAATTCCCGCAGTTCTTTCCATTGCGCGCGCGCGTCGGCAAGCTCTTCGTCAATGGCCCCGTCGAAGAGCAGCGCGGCGCGTTGGCGCGGCGCGGCGTCGCCGGCGAGCGCCGGCGCCATGCGGGCGCCCTCGATAAAAAAGCGCACGTCGGCGCTATTGGGATTATCGTTCTCGCAGGTCAGATAGATCGGCTGCGTCTGCGGCGCGGCGTCGGCCTTCGTCCCATGCGGCAGGAAACTCTCGGGACGATACGACCAAAGTTGCGCGTCGAGTTTCTTCACGCGCTTCTCGGACGCCGCCTGCACGACGACGCGCCAGCCGCGGGCAAGCGATCTTTCCAGAAGGCTCGGCAGCGTGTCGTCGACGCTGCGCCGCGCATGGTGATAGAAGGCGATCTCGGGCATGGCTTTCGCGTGAATTTTCTCGCGACGCCAGTGATGGCCAATCTCGCATTATTACGCAAGTCCGCAACGATGACGCGCGCCGGAGCGGATCAGCCCTCAGCGGGAAGCCCAGGCGGGAGGATCGCTGGCGGGAAAAGACTCTATGCCGGCCTCGTAAACATCGTCGCAGGGACCTTCCCAAACGAAGGCGATCGTCAATTCATTGCGAATCTTCACAAGGCTGCACGCCCGGGATGCCGCGTATCCCGCCTCAGCGAGATCATCCGGCGAATAGACGGCGCCCCTCAGCACGATTTCGTCGCCGTCGATCTCGACGCGAATCGCCCGCGCGTCGCCGACGGCGCTGTCCTGGAGCGCCTCCCGCACCGCGGCGCGCAGCCATAGTTTCATAATGCTGGCCATATTCGCCTCAATTTCCACGCCTCTCGCGCCGCGGCCAAAACCGCGGCGCGCTTTCTCTCGTCACGCGGATTACATATGCGCCGTCGTGACCGAGCGCTCCATCGGCTTTGCGAAGCCGACAAAAAGCAGCACGACCGCCAGCGCCGCATGCAACCAGTGGTCCGCATGATTCATGGCGATGAGCCCGCCGAGCGAGGCGGCCTCGGGCGCGATGAATCCAAGAACGGCGATCACCGTATAAAGAATTGCGACAAGGCGGATTATCATGGCCGGAATGCCCAATGACGGGCTCGCCAGAAGCAGCACGCCAGTGAGAATGTGCACGGCGTTGTGCGCCGTGTTGACGTGGAAATAGCCGCCGTCAGACACGATCGGATTGGGGATGAAGCCGAGAAGGCCCGCCGCCACGAAGACAATGCCGAGCGTGGTCGCGATAACATCGGCGTTCCAGTGTCTTTCGATCATGGTGCATTCCTTTCTGTCCTACGCGGGTTCCGCCAAGGCAGCCCGCCCGGCGCCTCGTAGGGCGTCTCGGGCCGAGGACAGGCGTTCCCGCATTGCTGAGCCAATTGGGCTAGGCGGGACGACAGGCAAGCATTTCAAACAAAAAATGTGAGAATCCATATAAAAATGGCGCAGGCGTGAAGCTATAGTTTGGTTTTGCCAAGCTGAAGCATTATTTTTTATTTAGACGCCAGCTGAACATTGCTTTGCGGCCAAGAGATTTGCCGGGCTGACAGGATTGCGGCGCATCCCGTCAGCATCCGGCTTCGTAATCGAGGCTAAGGCTCACGCCTCATAGTAATCGCGCACCAGCCGGTCCAGGAGCCGCACGCCCCAGCCGGCGCCCCAGCTCTGATTGGTGTCGCTTGTCGGCGAACCCATGCCCGTGCCGGCGATGTCGAGATGCGCCCAGGGCGTCTTGCCGACGAAGCGCTGCAGAAAATGCGCTGCGGTGATCGAGCCGGCGTGGCGCCCGCCGGTGTTCTTCATGTCGGCGAATTTCGAGTCGATCAGCTTGTCATAGGCGGGCCCCATGGGCATGCGCCACAGTTTCTCGCCGATGTGGCTTCCCGACTTGGTCAGGCGATCGGCGAGTTCGTCATTATTGGAGAAAAGCCCGCAATATTCCTGGCCCAGCGCGACGAGAATGGCGCCGGTCAGCGTCGCGAGATCAATGACCGCCGCCGGCTTGTGCTTTTCGATGACATAGGTCAGCGCGTCGGCGAGCACGAGGCGGCCTTCCGCATCGGTGTTGATGATCTCGATCGTCTGGCCGGACATTGATTTCACAATGTCGCCAGGACGCTGCGCCTTGCCGTCGGGCATGTTTTCGACGAGGCCGAGCACGCCCACGACATTGGCTTTGGCCTTGCGCGCGGCGATGGCGTGCATCGCGCCGGTGACGGCGGCGGCGCCGGCCATGTCGCCTTTCATATCCTCCATCGAGGCCGCGGGCTTGATCGAAATGCCGCCGGAATCGAAGACGACGCCCTTGCCCACAAAAGCGATCGGCGCGGCGCCCTCCGCCCCGCCGCTCCAGCGCAGCACGACGAGGCGGCTCTCGGCCTCCGACCCCTGGCCGACGCCGAGCAGCGCGCGCATGCCCAGTTCGGCCATGGCCTTTTCGTCCAGGATTTCGACCTCGACGCCGAGTTTCATCAGTTCCGATGCCCGGCGGGCGAATTCGGCCGGGGTCAGCACATTGGCGGGTTCATTGACGAGCGTGCGCGCCAGCATCACCGCCTCGGCGAGCGAGGCCGTGTCCGCCATGGCGGTTTTCGCGCCATCGAGATCAGAGGTCGCGACGACGACTTCCACCGGGCCGTCGCGGTCGGCCTCGTCCTTTTTCTTGGTCTTGTAATGGTCGAATTTATAGGCGCGCAGCCAGCCGCCGAGGGCAAATTGCGCGGCTGCGTCAGGGGTCGCCGCAACGCCCTCGGGCATGTCAAAGATCGCGACGGCGCGAGCGCCTGCTCCGAGCTTTCCGGCCGCCTGGCCGCCGAGCGCGACGAAATCCTCGAAGGGCTTGGCCGGCTCGCCGCCCTCGCCTTCCGTCTCGTCGCCGCCGGCCGGGCCGACGCCCATGAGGATGAGGCGGCTCGCGGGAACGCCGGGCGCGGCGAGAATTTCGAGCGAAGAGCCTGACTTGCCTTTGAATTTCGCCGCCGCCGCGGCGCGGGAAATATGGCTCGCGGCGTCCTTCAAGATGGCGGTGGCGCTACTGCCCATCGCCAGATCGCGGCCGACGAAGACCACCAGCGTGCGGGGTTGAGCGGCGTCCTCCGGCTGGCGCAGCAGCGCCTCGGCGTCGTGGAAAGTCTGCAGTTCGAACTTGGCGTTGGCGAGCATTCGGGCCTCTTCAAGCATTTTTCCGCCGAGCGGACGCCGGTCGGCGTGAAAATACGGCGATTCTTCAGATAGCTAGCGCCGGCGGCGCGCGCAGCGCGCGCGATTTGGCGGGGGTTCGCGCGCACTATCTTCCGGGCGGCGGCGGGGGTCAATCGAGGCGTCGTCTTTTGGACCCTTTCCGAGCCGCCCGCCTCCGCCGTGGAATCGCCGCGATCTGTCCCCACAAATCTGGCCGTGGCGCAAAAGCAACGCTTAGAAAATGAATGCGTTGGAGGCGGCCGCGGCCGCCGCGCGACGCTTGCGCGGCGAGAGGCGAGCGTCTAGCCATCCTTAACTGGGCTATTAATCGCCGCGCCAGGGGCGGCGCGCCAAAACACGATGGGGAGTCGCCGCAGCCATGATCGGGGCCACGATCACGCGCTATTTCGCGCTGCGATTCATGCGCACGATTCTGGCGATCTTCTTCACGATCTTCTGCCTGATGTTCGTCGTCGTTTTCGTCGAGATGCTGCGGCGCGCCAGCGACAATCCGCAGGCCGGCGCCGCGACGGTGGCGCTGATGACGGCGATGCGCGTTCCCGCCGCCGCCGAGATGATCCTGCCCTTCGCCGTGCTCTTCGGCTCGATGGCGACCTTCGTCGACCTCACCCGCAAGCTCGAATTGATCGTCGCCCGCGCCGCCGGCATGTCGGTCTGGCAGTTCACCGCGCCGCCGGTGCTGACCGCGCTGCTCATCGGGATTGTATCGGTCGCAATATACAACCCGCTGTCGGCGTCGATGAAGCAGCGCTCCGAGCAGATGGAGTGGGATCTTTTCGGCGTGCCCGGCAGTCTGCGCATCGACCATGGCGTCTGGCTGCGCCAGCATGGCGTCGACGGGCTCGCGATCATGCATGCGATGAACGCGTCTGAAGGCGGCTCCCAACTTTCCGAGGTCAGCGTCAACATTTACGCGCCAAGGGGCGGCTTTCTGGAGCGGGTCGAGGCGCGACGCGCGCAGCTGGAGCCGGGCGTCTGGGTTCTCTCCGACGCGCAGGTGAGCGCGCCGGGCGAACCGGCGCGCAAGGTCGGCTCCTATATGCTGGCCACCGACCTCACGCCCGAACAGGTCGCGGCCGCCACCACGCCCCCGCAGGGCACCCCCTTCTGGAATCTGCCGGAGATGACGGCCCGCACCGCCGAGGCCGGTCTCGACGCTACCGGTTACAGGTTGCAGTTTCAGACGCTTCTGGCGCGTCCGCTGCTGCTTGTCGCTATGGTTCTCGTAGCCGCTTCCTTTTCATTAAGATTCTTTCGATTTGGCGGCGTGGCGAAAACCCTTTCCGGTGGCGTGGCTGCAGGCTTCGTGCTTTATATCGTTACTAAAGTCCTCTCCGATCTTGGCGGCGCGGGAATGATCAGCCCTGTCGTGGCCGCATGGTCGCCTGCGCTTGTCGGGAGCATGTTGGGCACGCTCACCCTGTTGTATTCGGAGGACGGCTGATGGCTTTCGCCCGCTCCTCCTCGCGTCTCTCGACCCTGCTCCTCGGCGCGTTCACCCTCGCTCTGGCGGCGCTCGCCGCTTTTTCGGCCGTGGCCGCGCCGCGCGGCGGCGACGACAATGCGCGCATGGTCGTCGAGGCCAAGGAACTCGTCTATGACGAGAAAAAGAACACCGTCACCGCCCGCGGCGACGTGCAAATCTACTACAAGGGCCGCGTGCTGGAGGCCGACCGCGTCACTTATGACCGCAACACCTCGCGCGTTTACGCCGAGGGCAACGCCAAGCTGACCGAAAAGGACGGCACCATCGCGCGGGCCGAACGCTTCGACCTCACCGACGACTTCAAGAACGGCTTCATCGAAAGCCTTCAGGTCAATTCCGCCAACAACACCCATTTCACGTCGCCGCGCGCCGAACGCGCCGGCGACACGACGACCTTCGAGATGGGCACCTATACGGCCTGCGAGGCTTGTCGCGACGACCCCTCGAAGCCGCGCACCTGGCAGTTGCGCGCCAAGCGGATCATCCACGACAACGTCGAGAAGATGATCTACTATGAGGACGCTTCCTTCGAGCTTCTCGGCACGCCCATCGCCTATGTGCCCTTCTGGTCCTCGCCCGATCCGTCGGTGAAGCGCAAGAGCGGATTTCTGACGCCGACCTTCACCTATCGCTCGCAGCTCGGCGCCGGCTTCGGCGTGCCCTACTTCTGGGCGATCGCGCCGGACTATGACCTCACCATCACGCCGACCTATTTCTCGCGGCAAGGACCCTTCCTGACGGGCGAGTTCCGCCAGCGCTTCGACAATGGCGGCTACACGATCCGCGCCGAAGGCACGCATGTGCAAGACACGAGCGCCTTCGCGGCCGCGCCGCTGGGCGCAGGCAACAAGCAATGGCGCGGCGCGATCCAATCATTCGGCGATTTTTGGCTCAACGACCGCTGGCGCGCCGGCTGGGACATCACGGCGCTTTCGGATCGCTACTTCCTGCAAGATTACAAGCAGTACAATTATCTGCTGCAGAACTATTTCTTCCGCGAATCGTCGTCGACGATCTATCTGACCGGCCAGGGTCCGCGCAGCTTCTTCGATATGCGCGGCTATTATTTCCAGGTCCTCTCGCCCAACGACGTGCAGGCGCAGCAATCGGTCGTGCATCCGGTGACCGACTATAACCGCGTCTTCGACATCGATCCCGCGATGACGGCCGGGGTCGGCGGCCAGGTCGAACTCGACGCCAATGTGACGAGCACCTCGGCCGATGTCGCCAATTACGAGTCGATCAATCCGCGCAGGCTGGACAGCGTCTACGGCCTTTACAACGTCTGCCAGCTCTATGCGCGCGACGTCGTGCCTCAGCGCAGCACCTGTCTGCTCCGGGGCGTCGGCGGCGACTATCAGCACGCGACGATCAGCGGCGCCTGGAAGCGCAAATTCATCGATCCCATTGGGGGCGTGTGGACGCCCTTCGCCTTCGCGCGCTTCGTCGGCAGCTACCTCGATTATGACCGCCAGGGCCTGTTCCCGATCTACAATCAGTTCTGGCAGCCCATCCCCAACGCGGCGCAGGGGCAATTCTTCGACGGCGCCGACAACCGCTTCCGCGGCCAGGCGACGCCGGGCGTCGGCGCCGAATGGCGCTATCCGATCCTGGCGCGCAGCCTAATCGGCGACATCGTTTTCGAGCCGATCGCGCAGATCGTCGCACGGCCAAACCAGACGTCGATCCCATCGCTCGTCAATATGGACGCGCAGAGCCTCGTCTTCGACGACTCGACTTTGTTCGAATGGAGCAAATTCTCCGGCTACGACCGCTTCGAGACCGGCACCCGTCTCAACTATGGCGGACAGGCGACGCTCTCCTTGGCGAATGGCGGTTTCGTCAATGCGATGCTCGGCCAGTCCCACCAGCTTGCCGGCGCCAACTCTTATTCGCAGGCGGACGCCGCCAATGTCGGCCTCAATTCCGGTCTCGACACGCGCTCATCGGACATTGTCGGCCGTTTCGCCTTTGCGCCGTCGTCCTTCCTCAGTCTCGTCGCCAAGGGCCGTTTCGACAAAGACAGTCTGCGCGCGCGGCGGCTCGACGTTTTCGCCTCATTGAACCTCGATCCCATCTGGCTCGAGGTGCAATACGCCAACTACGCATCGCAGCAGGCCATCGGCTTCGACATGCGCCGCCAGGGCATGTCGGCCACGGGTCGTTACGACATAACGAAGAATTACTTCCTGACCGGCACCGTCACCTTCGATATGAGCCGTTATCTCTATAATTCGCTCACCAACCCGACGAACTTCGCGCTCAACACCACACTCACCGGCGTCAACCTCGTCGGCACCGCGCCGCTGTTCTCGGTGGCGGCGCTCGGCGCAGGCGTGGGCTATCACGACGAATGCACGACGCTGTCGATCAATTATTCGCAAATCTATCAACCTCAGTCGCTCACCGGCCTGCCCGCGCGCAATCAGACAGTGATGGTGACGCTGCAGCTGCGCACGTTGGGCGAAGCGAAGTTCAATTACGGCGTCGGCTCGGTGCTGGTGAACGACGGCGTGCGGTCGACGACGACCTCCCCCCGCTGGTAATTCGACCAGTTGAGACGCCTCTACGCCCCGCGCGCCCAATAGCCTGATCACGCAACAACGCGCTTCGGCGCGACAAGGAGAAAAGAATGCGCTTTTCCGTCCACCGTCCCCCTTTCCGCATCGCGACGCCGACTCGCGCGACTTTATTGGCCGCCGCTTGTGCGTGCTTCCTATCTTTCCTGAGCGCGCCGACGGCGCGCGCCGCAACCGAATTCTCGTCCCAGCAGAAGACCGACATCGAGAAGATCGTCCACGACTATCTCATCTCCAATCCGGAAGTGATCAAGGAAGCGATCAGCGAACTGGAGAAGCGCCAGAAGGTCGTGGAGGCCGCCTCTCGCGAGAAGGTCGTCAACGAGGAGGGCGACAAGATTCTCCACTCTCCGAATCAGGCGGTCGTCGGCAATCCCAACGGCGACGTTACGCTTGTCGAGTTTTTTGATTACAATTGCGGCTACTGCAAACAGTCGCTCACCGCCATCGCCAAACTGATCGACAGCGATCCGAAGCTGCGCGTCGTGCTGAAGGACCTGCCGATCCTCGGCCCGGACTCGGTTGAAGCGGCCCAGATCGCCACCGCCGCCCGCATGCAGCTCGACAGCCAGAAATTCTGGGACTTCCATCGCAAGCTTCTGTCGACGCGCGGCCATATCGGCAAGCAGCAAGCCTTGGCCGCGGCGAAAGAGGTCGGCGCCGACATGGCGCGTCTCGAGAAGGACGTCGCCAAGCCCGAAGTTCAGGCGGCGCTGAAGGAAGTCGCGACGCTCGCCGATCAGCTACGGTTCGACGGCACGCCCTCCTGGGTCATCGGCAAAGAGGCCATCGTCGGCAGCCTGCCCTTCGCTCAGCTCAAAGCCAAGGTCGACAACATGCGCAAATGCGGCAAGTCCGTGTGTTAGCGCGGCGCCGGCGCCTGGCCGCCGGGCTTTCTTTGCGGCCATAATGAGGCTAAGAGAGACAACCTGCCGCGCCTTTGAGATTTTCGGGATCGTTTCGGAAAAGCTATGTCAGCCGTCCATGTGCTCAACGGGCCCAATCTCAATCTGTTAGGCGCGCGGGAGCCGGCGATCTACGGAACCGCGACGCTCGACGACATTCGCGCCGCGCTCGAAAAGCGCTGCGCCCTGCGCGGGATTTCGCTTGTCTTTCGCCAGTCCAACAATGAAGGCGATCTTGTCGGCTGGATTCAGGAGGCTGGCAAGGCCGGCGCGCCCGTCATCTTGAACGCCGGCGCGCTGACGCATACTTCCATCGCGCTCTATGACGCGATCAAGGGCGCGCAAGCGTCGGTGATCGAGGTGCATCTCTCCAACGTGCATGCGCGCGAGAGCTTCCGTCAGCATTCCTACATCTCGCCGGCGGCGCGAGGCGTGATCGCGGGCTTTGGCCCCCTGTCCTACCTGCTGGCGCTCGAAGCCGTTTTCGAAAACGAACTGAGAAAGAGCTGAGAGACTCATGGCGCGCAAAGCTCAACCGCCTCGCACCGCTCCTCCGCGCAAGCCGGCGCCGACTGGCGCGTCCAACGTCATCGACGCGGAACTGCTGCGCACGATCGCCGATATCGTCGCGGGCGGCGATCTGACCGAATTCGAGGTGGAGAAAGGCGACCTGCGCATCCGCGCCGCGCGCACGCCGGCCGCGCCGCATCCCGTCAACGCGACCATCTCCCTACCCGCCGCTCCGTCCTTTCAGCCGCCCGCGCCCGCAAGGCCCGCCGCGCCGGGGACGCCCGAAGCCGAACCCGCGGCCGAGTATTTGGACGCGGTGAAATCGCCGATGGTCGGCACCGCCTATCTGCGGCCGAACCCCGAAGCCAAGCCCTTCATTGAGGTCGGTTCGCGCGTTGCTGTCGGCGACAAGTTGCTGCTCATCGAAGCGATGAAAACCTTCAACGACATCGTCGCGCCGAAGTCGGGCGTGGTGACGGCCATTCTGGTCGACGACGGCCAGCCGGTAGAATATGGCGAACCTCTCCTCGTGATCGAATAGGCGGCGGCGAGGCATGTTCGACAAGATCCTCATCGCCAATCGCGGCGAAATCGCGCTGCGCATCCTGCGCGCCGCCAAGGAGCTCGGGGTCGCGACGGTCGCGGTGCATTCGACCGCCGACTCCGACGCCATGCATGTCAAGCTCGCCGACGAGTCGGTGTGCATCGGGCCGGCGGCGGCGCGCGATTCCTACCTCAATATTCCGGCGCTGCTGTCGGCCTGCGAGATCACCGGCGCCGACGCGGTGCATCCGGGCTACGGCTTTCTCTCCGAGAACGCCCGCTTCGCCGAAATTCTCGAAGAGCACAACATCACCTACATCGGGCCGAAGTCCGAGCATATCCGCCTGATGGGCGACAAGATCGAAGCGAAGGCGACAGCCAGGAAGCTCGGCATTCCCTGCGTGCCCGGCTCCGACGGGCCGATCCGCAGCGAGAAGGAAGCCTTGAAAGTCGCCGAGAAGATCGGTTTTCCGGTGCTCGTAAAGGCGGCGGCGGGCGGCGGCGGGCGCGGCATGAAGGTGGCGCGCGACTCGCATGATCTCGCGATCGCCATCGCCACCGCGCGCACCGAAGCAAAAGCCGCGTTCGGCGACGACACCGTCTATATCGAGAAATATCTCGAAAAGCCGCGCCATATCGAAATCCAGGTGTTTGGCGACGGCAAGGGCCAGGCGATACATCTTGGCGAACGCGATTGCTCGCTTCAGCGCCGCCATCAGAAGGTGTGGGAGGAGAGCCCGTCGCCCGCGCTTAACGACGCGCAGCGCATGGAGATCGGCGAGGTCTGCTCGCGGGCGATGCGCGAATTGCAATACGCCGGCGCGGGCACGGTCGAGTTTCTATACGAGAACGGCGAGTTCTATTTCATCGAGATGAACACGCGCATCCAGGTCGAACATCCGGTGACGGAATCGGTCACCGGAGTCGATCTCGTCTGCGAACAGATCCGCGTCGCCGCCGGTTCGCCTTTGTCGCTGCGCCAGGAAGACATCTGGTTTTACGGCCACGCCATCGAATGCCGCGTCAACGCCGAGCATCACGCGACCTTCCGGCCCTCGCCCGGCCGCATCGCCTATTACCATCCGCCCGGCGGCGTCGGCGTGCGGGTCGATTCGGCGGTCTATCAGGGCTACGCCATTCCGCCCAATTACGACTCGCTCATCGGCAAGCTGATCGTGCATGGCCGCAACCGGACCGAGGCGTTGATGCGTCTGCGCCGCTCGCTCGACGAATTCATCGTTGACGGCATCGATACGACGCTGCCGCTGTTTCGCACGCTGGTGCGTAACGCCGACGTGCAGAACGGCGTTTACGACATTCACTGGCTGGAGCATTTCCTCGCGACGGGCGGCATCGAGCCCGGCTTTTAAGCGCGATAAGGAGGGGCAAATGACAAAAGGCGCATCGTTCTTACTCGCCTTTGCTTTCGCCTTCACGGCGCTGGCGCCTGCCGGCGCGTTCGCCAAGACGGCGACGCGCGGTCCTTTCGCCTTCGCCTGCTCCGGCGATTCCACGGCGACTTTGACCGTGACTTTTCTCGGCGCCAACGCCGGACGGGCGAAGCTCGTCTTCAGAGGCGAGACGGTGATCGCCAAACAGGCGATGGCCGCGAGCGGCGCGCGCTATGTGGCCAAGGACATCGAATTTTGGAACAAGGGCGACGACGCCATTGTCGAATGGCGCGGCGAAAAGCTGAACTGCGCGACCGGGAAGTAGCGCCGGGGCATAGCTTGGAAAGAAACTAATCGCGCGGGACTGGCGCAAAATCGCGGCGCCGCTATCCTTTCAGCCATGTCGCGCCTCAATCCCCCGTTTTCGATCACCCCGCAACTTCTGTTGCGGGCCTATTCGATCGGCCTTTTTCCCATGGCCGAGAGCGCCGAGGACGACCAGCTTTACTGGGTCGATCCGGAGCGGCGCGCGATCTTCCCGCTCGACACTTTCATCGTTTCGCGCTCGCTCGCCAAGACCGTGCGGTCGGACTGGTTCGACGTCCGCGTCGACCAGGATTTCGACGCGGTGATCGGCGCCTGCGCCGCGCCCGCCGCGCATCGCGAAAAGACCTGGATCAACGCCGAAATCCGCCAGCTCTACCGCAAGCTGTTCGATCTTGGCTTCGCGCATACGGTGGAATGCCGCCGGGACGGCCAGCTTGTCGGCGGCCTCTATGGCGTTTCGCTGCGCGGCGCCTTTTTCGGCGAGAGCATGTTCCATCACGAACGCGACGCGTCGAAAGTGGCGCTGACGCATCTCATCGCGCGGCTGAAGATCGGCGGCTATCAGCTGCTCGACACGCAATTCATCACGCCGCATCTCGCCTCGCTCGGCGCGATCGAGATTTCGCGAGACGCCTATCATCGCGCCCTCGAAGAGGCGCTGACGGCGCAAGCGAACTTTCACGTCTGGGCCAAGGAAGAGCCGCTCAAAGGCGCTCAGGCGCTTGCCGCGCTCGAAGACTAGAGCGCGTTCCGAAAAAGTTGACAGACTTTTTCGATCAGAACGTGCTCCAGCTTATTGAATTGGAGCGATTTCTCATCGACCGCATGATTCCATGCGGTCGGAAAGCGCTCTAATCAGAACGGGAACAGCGGATTGCTCGCCGGCGCCGGAGCGGCGTCGGGTTGCTGCGCGCGCTTCCTCTTCTTTTTCTTCGCCGGAACGGGCTCTCCGTCGGCGGGCGCGGCGACGTCCGGCGGCGGGGCGCCCGGTTCGACAAGCGCGCCGCCGGGTTGCTGATCGGCGGGGCCTATCGGCTGATTTTCCATGGGCGGCGGGGCCGCTGGCTCGACCTTGCGCGAGCGGCGTTTCTTGCCGCCCTCGGGGGCCGTCGTCGCTTCGGGCTCGACCGGCGGCGCGGCTGCCGCCGCCGCAGGCTGCGCGACTTCCTTGCCGCCTTTGCAGTCGACGAGCCACACGTCATAGACGGGATGCTCGACGCCATGCAGGCCGGGACTCGCGGCGAACATCCAACCCGAAAAAATGCGCTTGGCCTCTTGTTTGCCGTCGGCCTTGGCGGGTTCGAGCCTCTGCTCCGGGCGGCGATCCGGCTTGAGGATCAATTCGTCCACCTCGACGAAACTCGTCGTCTGCGGCGTCTCGGTCTGCGGGCGCGTGTTGCAGACGCGCGGCGTCACCTGCAACGCGCCGAACTGCACGGTTTCGTCGATGGCGACGTCGAAATTGATGATGCGGCCGGTGGTTTTGTCGAGACCGGCGAAAATCGCGGTCGGATGCCGGATCGGCTCGGCGATGGCGACGCCGGCGGAAAGCGCGAGCCCGCCCACTGCGGCCATGGGCGCGAAAGACAGACGAAGCTTCATACGGTCACCGCATGTTTGCAAAGCGGCCCAGAGGCGGGCGGGCGACGAAAACAGGCAAGAAAAACAGGCAAGAAAGGCGTTTCCAAGGACAAGCGCCGCTTCAGCCTTCGGGCCGCCAGGCCACATAGTCGCCGCCGGCCGGCGGACGGTCGCCCGAGGCGAGCTGCGATCCGGGCGGGCGATAGGCCTGCGGCGTGCCAGTGAGATTTTGCTGATGCGGCAGCTCCCATTCCCTGGCCCTGTAGCTCTCCTGGGTCGGCGGCGTGTCCACCGTGTGATGCAGCCAGCCGTACCAGCCGGGCGGCGTCGCTGAACCTTCGCAATAGCCATTGTAGATCACCCAGCGCCGCTCGAAGCCGAGCGCCTTGTCGATCTTGCCGCCGCGCCGACGGTAATAGACATTGCCGAATTCGTCTTCGCCGACGCGCTCGCCATAGAGCAGCGTCCACAGGCCGGTGCTGAGCGTAGCCTTGTTCCACCAGGTGAAGAAGCGAACGATGTAGGACATGTGTCGGGCGTCCTCGAATGGGTTGCGCCCCTTATTGCGTCTGAAGGCGTCAATGTCCAGCGTCGCGGCGCGTCGGCTTGACGATCCGCCGCGATCCCCGCCACGCTACAGGCGCCCCAATTCCGCGCTGGAGGACCAATGTCCGCGACCCTTTCCACCCAATGCTGCGTTGTCGGCGGCGGTCCCGCCGGACTGATGGCGGGGTTTCTCCTCGCCCGCGCCGGCGTCGACGTCATTGTGCTCGAAAAGCACGCCGATTTTCTGCGCGACTTCCGCGGCGACACGATTCATCCCTCGACGCTGCGGCTGATGGACGAGCTTGGCCTGCTCGACGCATTCCTGCGCCTGCCGCACCACAAGGCCTATGAGCTCGCGGCCTGGATCGGCGAGCGCAAATATAAGGTCGCGGATTTCAAGAGCCTGCCGGGCAAATGCAATTTCATCGCCTTCATGCCGCAATGGGATTTCCTCGATTTCATCGCGGCGCAGGCCCGCGCCCTGCCGAATTTTCGCCTGTTAATGCAGACCGCCGCAGACGATCTCATTTGGGACGGCGACCGCGTCGCCGGCGTATCGGCGACGAGCCCCGACGGACCGCTGGAAATAAGCGCCAAGCTCGTCATCGCCGCCGACGGGCGCGGCTCTCGCCTGCGCGCAGCCGCTCATCTCGACGTCGAAGATTTCGGCGCGCCGATGGACGTGTTGTGGTTCAAGCTGCCGCGCAAGGAGAGCGATCCCGACGAGAGCTTCGGCCGGGTCGCTCCGGGGCGCATGCTCGCGATGATCGATCGCGGCTCCTATTGGCAATGCGGCTGCGTCATCCCCAAGGGCGGCGCGCAGGAGCTGCATCAGAAAGGCATAGAGGCGTTTCGCGACTCCATCGCCGCGCTGACGCCTTTCCTCGCCGATCGCGTCGACGTGCTGAAAGACTGGTCCGACGTCAATCTTCTGACCGTGCAGGTCAACCGGCTCAAGACATGGAGCCGCCCGGGATTGCTATGCATCGGCGACGCGGCGCACGCCATGTCGCCGGTTGGCGGCGTCGGCGTGAATCTCGCCATTCAGGACGCCGTCGCCGCCGCCAATCTGCTGGCGGCGAAGCTGCGCGCGGGCGCCGTGACCGACGACGATTTGGCGGCCGTCCAGCGGCGCCGCGAATTTCCCACGCGCGTCACGCAGAGCATTCAGCTCGCCATTCAGAACCGCGTTGTGCGCAGCGTGCTCGCCGCGGACAAGCCCTTTGATGCGCCGCTTGCGCTGCGATTGCTCGACGCCGTTCCGCTGCTGCGGCGATTGCCGGCGCGGCTCATCGGCCTCGGCGTGCGGCCGGAGCATGTCGAAACGCAGCTGTGATATGAATTCCGCCTGTTCCGTTCTTTGGGCGTGTCATTCCCGGCAGGCCGGAGGCCTGACCGGGAATCCAGAGCAAATTTCGCAGATTCGAATTGCGACTCTGGATTCCCGATCGCGCGCTTTGCGCGCGTCGGGAATGACATCCCAACTGTTCAAGCGGATGCTGTATGACGCCCGGTCAGTTCGTCTCGCGAATGAAAGCGCCGAAGGCGCGCGGGCCGTCGCCGGTTTCCGCCTTGCCGAGGATTTTCAGCGTCTGCGCGTCGAGCGCCCAGAGCTCGTTCGAAAACCAATTGGCGACATAGACGCGCGCGCCGTCGCCGCTGACGGCGAGACCTTCGGGATATTCGCCCACCTTCAGCGTTTCGAGCGGCGCGAAGGTCGCAGCGTCGAAGACGCTGACGCTGTCGCCATGCTGATTGGCGACGAAGACGCGACCCTTGGCGAGCGCCACAGTATAGGGCCGGCTGCCGCATTTGAGCGTCGCGACGACCTTGCGCGCGGCGAGATCGACGATGCTCACATCATCCGATTCGACATTGGCCGAATAGGCGCGCGCGCCGGCGGCGTCGATGGCGACGCCGAAGGGATGCTTGCCGACGGGGATCGTCGCCACCCGCGCGAATGTCGACGCGTCGATGAGCGAAAGCGCATTGTCGTCGCGATCCGCGACGACGATGGTCTTGCCGTCTGGCGCGACGGCGACGCCCGACGCCATCGCCCCGACCCCGACGCTGCGCTGCGCCCCGCCGTTCACGGGATCGATCTCGACGAGACGACGCCCGTAGAGATCGGCGACATAAACGCGCTTGCCGTCCGGGCTCGCGGCGACGCCAAGCGGCCCGCCCTCGACCGGGATGCGCTTTTCGATCTTGCGCGCCGGCGCGTCGATGACCGTGAGAAACTTGCCTTCCGGACTCGTGACATAGACCCGCGCGCCGTCGCGGCTGACCGCGACGCCGGCCGGCTTGCCGCCGATCGGCAGCGTCGCGATTGTCTGCATCTTGGCGAGATCGACGATCGTCAGCGCGTCGGCGCCCTGCGCGGTGACGAAGGCTTCGTCGGCGGCGGCGGGGGTGGTGAGAAGTAGGATGGAAAGAAGCAGTTTCATCGTCATGCCCGCGCTTGGCGCGGGCATCCACGCCAGAACGCTGCAACGCGTCCATGGAAAAGCGCTCAAGCGTCTCACGGCCGCATGGATGGCCGGGACAAGCCCGGCCATGACGGGCTGAGGCTTCATCTCCCCTCCACTTTCGTCTTCAACGACGCGAGATTGGCGCGATGCAGCGCGGTCACGGCGGCGATGGCGACATCGTCGTTAAGCTCCGGCGGCGGATTGTTGTTGGGATAGCCGCGATAGAAGCGCGCCTTCCACTCCACTTCCGTCCTGCCGCCCTCCGCCGGCCGCAGCGTGATGAGGGCGGTGTAATTGGTCGCCGGCAGCCGCTTCACGTCGTCGCCTTCGCGATGCACGCCGAGCATCATGCGTTCGGCTTCGCGCTTGGTGAGCAGTTCCTCGACGCCGCCGCCGTCGCTCATATGAAGCCTGCGCCTCGCCTGATCGGGAACGTCGCCGCCCGAAGCCTCGACGCGCGCGACGCCCGGCAGCCATTCGGCATGGGCGAAATCTCCGACGACGGCCCAAACCTTTTCAGGCGGCGCGTCGACGATGATCGTCTCGACGACTTTCAGCGGCGAGGCGCCATGCGCTGCAAGCGCGGTGACGGAGAAAAGCGCCGCCAGCGCCACAGAGGGCGCCAGCGCAGCAAGAGCGAGGAGAAAAGCGCGGCGCGACACAACTCTCATGACTCAACGCTCCCCGCTTGGCGCGGAGCTTACTTGCCCTCGGCCTTGGCTTTCACCGCCGCGAGGCCGGCCTTATAGATGCCCGTCACGGCTTTCAACGCCGCCTCGTCCGACAGCTCCGGCGGCGGGTCGTTGTTCATGAAGCCGCGATAGAAGGCGCCCTTCCATTCCACGACGCTCTTGCCGCCCTCTTCCTTCACGCTGATCGTCGCGGCGTAATTATTGACCGGCAGGACCTTCACGTCGACATTGTCGATCTTATAGCTCATCGACTTGCCCTCGGCGTCGTATTTCGTGAGCGTTTCCTCGATCACGCCGCCGTCCTTGAGGGTAAGTTTGCGCTTGGCGTCGGCGCCGTTGCCGCCCGTCCCTTCCGTCTTGGCGACGGCCGGATGCCAGTTCAAATCCTGAAAATTGCCGACGATCTCCCAGACCTTGGCGGCCGGCGCGTCGATCTCGATCTTCTCGACGACCTTCTGGCGCGAGGGGCCATGCGCAAGGGCCGACGCCGAAAGAAGCGCGGCGGAGCCGAGCGAGAGGGCCGCAACGACGAATGCGCGGCGCGCAACCACAAAGGACATGGGAAATTCTCCTAAAGGGCCTGACCTTGGCCGCCGGGACGCGGCGGTCCATGCACATAAGGGCGCCAGGCGCGGCGGCGTCAAGCGGAGAGGCGATCGGCGGAGGGGCCGCATAAATCTCCGCTTCCGACCCATAGCCGGCATTCCAAACCAGCTTGAAATACCGCTGTCATCAGGCGCGCGCAGCGTCGCTCAAAGAACTTAGAACCGCCCGCACCGCCTTCCGGTTTTCCATTTCCTCATATGCATATCCGCATTCCAGCATGGCGTTTTTTGTCAACGCGCGCATCTTGCTCAGATTGCGTCGGGCCATCGTAGGAAACATGTGGTGCTCTATCTGGCTGTTAAGGCCGCCAGTCATCCAGTCAAGGAATATGGAGCTTGGCGTATTCCGGGTGGCTCTGGCCTGCCTATCGTAAAAGCCGCCGGCTTGGCTTGCGTCGTAAACTTCCATCCCGGTGTGGTTGAGGACGAAGACGCTCCCGAGAATAAATCCGCCCAAAAGCTGCGCGCACAGAAACCATATCCATCCTGTCCAAGCCGGACCGGGCGTGAGCAATCCGGCGACAGTGAGCCCTAAAATCCAGTGGGCCGTGCAAAGAGCCGCCTCCCCGAATTTCTTCTCGCGCGCCGCGGTATCGATGCTCTGCCAACTCCAATTGAAGCGGACGAGGGAAAGGAAGGGAAAAAACAATGGGACCTGCAAGCGCGGCATCGCCCATGAGAGAAGCTTGGCCCAAGTTGATTTTCTTGCTTTCGAATATTCAGCAAGAGCCTTGTCCCATACCAGCCAAGGCGCGGAATCGATGTCCCCGTCGATCGGCGTGAGGATTCCGCTGTCGCTCACCCGACATCCGTTGGGAAAAGCGTGATGCAACTCGTGTTTCTTGACCCACCACGTCGGACCATACCCTTGGAAAAGAGCCACTGCTCCAAGCATGAAACGCGGCTTCGCGTCGTTTCGCGGCCCCCAATGATTGTGAGCGATGTCGTGGCCAAGATATCCTGTTCGCGGATAGTGGATTGCGAGGAGAATGGCGCCAGCAACCGCCGCCGCGCCTCCATTCGCCAATAGAATGAAGGCGAGCGCAGGAAGCGCCGCTAGTTCGATACAGCGAAGCGCCTGTTCCCAGAGCGGGACGTTAAAGTAACCCTTTTTGCGCGCCAGAGCTTGGAGCGCCGTCATGCGCTGGGCCAGCGCTCTTGCATCCGGATTGCGCACGCCATGGAACCCGGCAGCCGGTCCGAAAAATACGCTCAATGTTTCCCCGCAGCGCCTGACTTGGCTTGTTCTTGTTCTGCCGCCAAAGGTCATTCTGCTATAGCTGGGCTTTTGTCAAACTTCCCGAAGAACAAAAACAGCGGGCGATAGAGACGATCTCATATCGCTTTTCGCTATCCTCAAGAATCTGCATTACTTTATTTTTTCGGAGGGCCGTTGGTCCTGGGGCGTTTTAGCCCGCGCCCGAGCGAACCGAAACGGCCGCTCCTGGCGCAGAACCACGCTAACTGTCACACGCCCGTCTCACAGGCGCTCCATCTGCGCGCCATGCCATACGTCCGCGCGCTCGCTTTCGTCGTCACGCTAACGGCGGCTTTCGTCTTCGTCGTTCCCGTGCAGGCGCTGGCGCGCAAACGCGGCTGGGCGCTCCAGCACGCTATCCAGACCGGCTTTTGCCGGGTCATGTGCGCGATCATCGGCGTGAAGGTCGAAGCGCAAGGCGCCCTGCCCGGCGACGCGCCGCGCTTCGTCGTCTCGAACCATGTGTCTTGGACCGACATCATCGCGCTGACGAGCCTTTACCCTTTCGTCTTTCTGGCTAAAGCCGAGGTGGCGGGCTGGCCCGCGCTCGGCCAGCTCGCGCGGCTGCAGGGCACGGTCTTCGTCGAACGCGGCGCGCGCCAGGATGTCGCCCGCGTCAATGAGGCGCTCGCGATGATCATGCGCGCGGGCGGCGATCTCGTCATCTTCGCCGAAGGCACGTCGAGCGACGGCGGGCAGGTTCTGCCCTTCCGCTCGGCGCATTTCGCGCCGCTCGAGGCGCTCGCCGCGCAGGGCGCGGCGCCGACGCTCGCGCCGGCGGCGATCTCCTATTCCGACAGCGCCGGGAGGATCGACGTCGGCTGGTACGGCGACATGACCTTCCTGCCGCATCTGTGGCGCTTGATGAAACGCGGCGACGCGCGCTGCCGCATCATCTTCGGCGAGGCGATCGAGACCGATGGCAAGGACCGCAAGGCGCTCGCCGCGGAGACGCAGGCGCAAGTGCGGGCGTTGCTCGCGTCGCTCGCCTTATAGGCAGCATGTCATTCCCGGCGCTTCGCGACAGCGAAGCGATCGGGAATCGCAGAATTAGAACATCCTAAATTGTAAAGGCTCTGGATTCCCGATCGCGCTGCGCGCGTCGGGAATGACAGGCGGGAGACTAGGCCGCGCGGCGGTGATGCGCGCCGCCGAAGAAATCGAGATAGCGCGCGTCGATTTGATCGACCGGCATCACGACGAAAACATCCGTCGTGTTGAATTTGCGATCGACCACGGCGCCGTCGCCGAAACGCGCGCCGAGCCGCAAATAGCCTTTGATGAGCGGCGAGAGCGCGTCGCGCGCCTTGCGCGGATCGAGCGCCTCGCGCGCCAGCATCCGCATCGGCGCATGCCGCTCCTCGCGCGCCGCGACGCGCCATGCTTCTTCCGCCGGCGCGAAATGCGCCAGATAGCTCAGCGCCTGCGCGTGAGCGAGCGGATTGGCGCCGGGGAAGCTCGCGCAGCCAAACATCACGTCAATGTCATTGGCGCGCACATAGGCGAGCAGCCCCCGCCACAGGAGTTCGATGGTGCGCTTGCTGCGATAGGGCGCGAGCACGCAGGAGCGCCCCAGTTCCAAAACCCGCTTGCCGGCGTGGCGCTCGAGCAGCGGCGCGATGTCATATTCGTCCGCCGAATAGAAGCCGCCGGCTTTCGCCGCCATATCGCCCTGCAGCAGCCGATAGGCGCCGACGATGCGCGGCTTTGTCTTGCCGCGGCGGTTCTTCGCCGCATGGTCGATGACGATGAGATGGTCGCAAAATTTGTCGAAGCGGTCGGCGTCGCGGCGCGTGAAGGCGGTGCGCGCGTCGGGAATGGCGCCGCCTTCCTTATAGAAGACCTCGTAGCGCAGGCGCTGCGCCTTGCGCACTTCCCTCTTGCCGCGCGCGAGCCGCACTTCGAGCGCGCCGAGGCGCCCAAGCGTCTCCTCCAGCGCCTTCTTGGCTTTCTTTGGCGTTTTTGAACCAGTCTGCGGATTGGCGAAGGCGAAAATCGTCTGACCGAAATCCGCGTTGATCGTCCACATTTCCGATTCGCTCCGCTGCGGGCCGAACCTTTGAAGATCACGGCGAAGCGAAGCTTTTGTGACGCGGCGACGATGGCGGCGGGCGACGCTCAAGCTGACAGGGCGCGCGTTCCGGCATAATTTCGCCGCCCGAAATGACTGGAGTTGGCTTGACGATGAAATATGGATTGGGCGTCGCGGCGGCGCTTTTTCTCGTGGGGGCGATGGCGACGCAGGCGCGGGCCGAGACGCCGCTCGCCGGCTGCTACGAGCGCATCTATGACGATGCGCATCTCAAAGCGCATCGGGGCCAGATCGTGCGCCATGTGCGGCTCAAGGTCGGCGCGACCTCGGCGCCGAAATCGGAAGGCGGCGACAAGCCGCCGATCGCCGACGCCATACTCCAGATGTGGGCAGGAACAGGCAAGACGAGCTTCGACTCGCTTGGCGTCTGCTGGGCGGAGAACGACGGCCTCATCTGCAACGGCTCCGATTCCGCCGCCGAAACCAGTGTCTGCAAGACGAAGAAGGACGGCGTGCGCGACTGCAGAAGGGATGACGCGCGCAACGGGCGCTTCCGCATCGCCGCGAAGGGCGAAGGAGTGTTGCTGAGCGTCGTCGAGCGGCTCGAACTGCCGCAGACGGGCTCGGACGTCGGCCCCTATCTCTATCTCAGCCCCGACAACGCCGAAAATCATGATTTCCTGCTGAAAGCCGCGCCGGCGGCGACGTGCAAATAGCAGGGCGACCAGGAGACGGAATGTCCAAATTTCATCTGATAAGCGGCGCGGCGATGGGCGCATCTGTTCTCGCGACAGTCGCGGCGCCGGCGGAGCCGCTTCCGGCTTTGGGCTGTTACGCGCGCGCCTATGACAAAGCGCATCTTGCCGCGCATAAGGGCCAGATCGTGAAGGAAGCCTGGCTTTCGATCGAGACGCGCAAGGACACGCCGCCCTATCCTTTCCTCGCCACGCTGCAATTTTCCGTGAAAGGGCGCGGCAAATCGACCTTCTCCACTTTCGGCGCCTGCAAGGAGGACGGCGGCGGCCTCTTGTGCAACGCCTCGCTCTCAGCCGAGGAGACAGACCTCTGCAAGGCCAAGAACGACGGCGTGCGGCATTGCCGGATCGGCTACGACAAATCCGGCTCCTTCCGGATCGCCACGCAGCCTGAGGGCGTGCTCGTGACAGTCGTCGAGCGGTTGGAGATGCCGGGGCCCGATAGGGGCGGCCGCTCCAACTATCTCTATCTCGGCCCCGACAATGCGGAGAATCACGCCTTTCTGCTCCGGCCGGCGGAAACGAAGGCCTGCGAGTAGCGAGTAGGTTTCCTCATCCTGAGGAGGCCCTGAAAGGGCCGTCTCGAAGGACGAGGAAACCCCTCTAGCCCTCGTGCTTCGAGACGCGTCCTGCGGACGTTCCTCAGCATGAGGGCTAGGGGTTTCGCCAGCGCCCCGAAAGTCGCGCTTGCCGAATCTCGCGAGATGGTCGACCCTGCCCTTCCAGCTCCGCTGGATTTTTCCCCAAAATTCACTAAATTCTCCACATATTGTCGATTTTTTAATATCCAACACAATATCTTGTTGACGCAGGCAGAAGACTCGCACACCTTAGGGGCATGCGATGACGCAGCGAAGAACGCCCTTACAGACGTTCAAACGCAACAAGCGCGAGCGAGGCGTCAGCGCGCTTTCTAGTTCTCTGCGTGTTCTTGTCCCAGCGGCGATCGTCCTGAACGTCGCGATGGGGCGCACGCGTCCCGCGTATTGCAATTATCTGACAGCGTCGCGAGCCGGCGAACGGCTGCGCGCGGGCGATCGCCTGCGCTTTGAGGGGATGGGAAAATGAAGATCGAGCGGCGCTACACGACGGCAGGCGAGTCTCCCTACGCGAACATCGAGTTCCGCACGACGAAGAGCGAGATCCGCAATCCCGACGGCTCGGTGGTGTTTTCGCTCGACAATATCGAAGTCCCCGCCCAGTGGAGCCAGGTCGCCGCCGACGTGCTGGCGCAGAAATATTTCCGCAAGGCCGGCGTGCCGGCGCGCCTGAAGCGCGTCGAGGAAAACACCCTCCCCTCCTTCCTGTGGCGCTCGGTGGCCGATACGGAAGCGCTGTCGGAACTGCCGAAGGACCAGCGCCACGGCCCGCGAGACCTCCGCCAGGCAGGTCTTCGACCGTCTCGCCGGCGCCTGGACCTATTGGGGCTGGAAGGGCGGCTATTTCGACAGCGAGGAAGACGCCCAGGCCTTCAGCGACGAATTGCGCTACATGCTCGCCGCGCAAATGGCCGCGCCCAATTCGCCGCAATGGTTCAACACCGGCCTGCACTGGGCTTACGGCATCGACGGGCCGAGCCAGGGCCATTTCTATGTCGACTACGCCAATGGCAAGATGGTGAGGTCGAAATCGTCCTATGAGCATCCGCAGCCGCACGCCTGCTTCATCCAGTCGATCGAGGACGATCTCGTCAACGACGGCGGCATCATGGATCTGTGGGTGCGCGAGGCGCGTCTCTTCAAATATGGCTCCGGCACCGGCACGAATTTCTCCAAACTGCGCGGCGAGAAGGAGAAGCTCTCGGGCGGCGGCTCGTCCTCCGGCCTGATGTCCTTCCTCAAGATCGGCGACCGCGCCGCGGGCGCGATCAAGTCGGGCGGCACGACGCGCCGCGCCGCGAAAATGGTCGTCGTCGACATCGATCATCCGGACGTTGAGCAATTCATCGACTGGAAAGTGAAGGAGGAGGAAAAGGTCGCCTCCCTCGTCGCCGGCTCCAAGATCGTCAAGAAGCATTTGAAGGCGATCATGCGCGCCTGCGTGAATTGCGAAGGGCATGGCGACGATTGCTTCAACCCCGAGATCAATCCCGCCTTGAAGCGCGAGATCAAGCTCGCGCGCCGCAATGAGGTGCCCGACAATTACATCAAGCGCGTCATCCAGTTCGCCAAGCAAGGCTATAAGGAGATTTCCTTCGACACCTATGACACGGACTGGGACAGCGAAGCCTATCTCACCGTCTCCGGCCAGAACTCGAACAATTCCGTGCGCGTGACGGACGAGTTCCTGCAGGCCGTCGAAAAGGACGGCGACTGGACGCTTACCCGCCGCCTCGACGGCAAGCCGGCGAAGACGCTGAAAGCCCGCGATCTGTGGGAGAAGATCGGCTACGCCGCCTGGGCCTCCGCCGATCCCGGCATTCAGTTCCACACGACGATCAACGACTGGCACACCTGCCCCGCCGGCGGCGCCATTCGCGCCTCCAATCCGTGCTCGGAATATATGTTCCTCGACGACACGGCCTGCAATCTCGCCTCGCTGAACCTGCTGCAATTCCGCGACAATGAAACGAAGCGCATCGACATCGACTCTTACGAACACGCCGTGCGGCTTTGGACCGTCGTGCTCGAAATCTCGGTGCTGATGGCGCAGTTTCCGTCAAAGGAGATCGCGCAGCTTTCTTACGATTACCGCACGCTGGGGCTCGGCTACGCCAATGTCGGCGGCCTCCTGATGTCGTCGGGCGTCGCTTATGACAGCGAGGCGGGCCGCGCCATCGCCGGCGCGCTGTCGGCGATCATGACGGGCGTCTGCTACGCGACCTCGGCCGAAATGGCGAAGGAGCGCGGCCCCTTCGCGCGCTTCATGGAGAACCGCGAAGCGATGCTGCGCGTCATCCGCAACCATCGCCGCGCCGCCCATGGCGAACGCGTCGGCTATGAAAAGCTCGCGATCTCGCCCGTGCCGCTCGACAAGGCGGCCTGCCCCGATCCGCTGCTGATGGCGCGCGCCGCCGCCGCCTGGGACAAGGCGCTGGAGCAAGGCGAGCTTCACGGCTATCGCAACGCCCAGGTCACCGTCGTCGCGCCGACCGGCACCATCGGCCTCGTGATGGATTGCGACACGACCGGCATCGAGCCCGATTTCGCGCTCGTTAAATTCAAGAAGCTCGCCGGCGGCGGCTATCTCAAGATCGTCAACCGCGCCGTGCCGGAAGGCTTGCGCGCGCTCGGCTATCGCGAAAGCGAGATCGCCGAGATCGAGGCTTACGCCGTCGGCCACGCCTCGCTTTCCAATGCCCCGGCGGTCAATACGGCAAGCCTGCGCGCGAAGGGCTTCACCGACGAGAAGCTCGCGACGGTGGAGGCGGCGCTGCGCAGCGCCTTCGACATCAAATTCGTCTTCAACAGATGGACGCTCGGCGCCGACTTCCTCACCGGGACGCTGAAAGTCCCGCCGGAATCGCTCGACGACAAGAATTTCGACCTGCTGACGCATCTCGGCTTCTCGCGCGCCGACGTCGACGCGGCGAATGTCCATATCTGCGGCGCGATGACGCTTGAAGGCGCGCCCTTCCTCAAGCCCGAGCATTACGGCGTCTTCGACTGCGCCAATCCATGCGGGCGCACGGGAAAACGCTATCTTTCGGTCGACTCGCATATCCGCATGATGGCGGCGGCGCAGCCCTTCATCTCGGGCGCGATCTCCAAAACCATCAATATGCCCAATGACGCGACGATCGAGGATTGCGAGCAGGCCTATTTGCTGTCCTGGCGCCTCGGCCTCAAGGCCAATGCGCTTTACCGCGACGGCTCCAAGCTCTCGCAGCCGCTCTCCTCGCAGCTCATCCAGGGCGACGACGAAGAGGAAGACAGGGTCGAAGAGCTTGTCGCCGCCAACATGCCGGCGCGCGCCGCGCAGATCGCCGAGCGCATCGTCGAACGCGTCGTGCATCAGGTGACGCGCGAGCGCGAGAAGCTGCCCGACCGGCGCAAGGGCTATACGCAAAAGGCGGCCGTCGGCGGCCATAAGGTCTATCTGCGCACCGGCGAATATGCCGACGGGCGCATCGGCGAAATCTTCATCGACATGCATAAGGAAGGCGCGGCCTTCCGCTCATTGATGAATAATTTCGCCATCGCGATTTCGCTCGGCCTGCAGTACGGCGTGCCGCTCGAGGAATATGTCGACGCCTTCACCTTCACGCGCTTCGAGCCCGCGGGTCCGGTGCAGGGCAATGACGCGATCAAGAACGCGACCTCGATCCTCGACTATGTGTTCCGCGAACTCGCCGTGTCCTATCTCGGCCGCAACGATCTCGCGCATGTCTCGCCCGAGGACATCGGCCATGACGTGCTCGGCAAGGGCGAGCATGAGGGCAAGGCGCCCGAAACAAGCTCCGTCGTCTCGCGCGGCCTGCTGCGCTCCAAGACCGACAAGCTGATGGTGGTGCAAGGCGGCGCGACCGCCTTACGCAGCGAGCCGTCGCCCGAAGTCGCGCATGAGATGGAGGCGCTGTCGACGCTCGGCTGGACCGAGCCGACGAAGACCATCACGGGCATCGCCGAAAAACGCGCCGAAGCGCGCATGAAAGGCTATGTCGGCGAAGCCTGCCCCGAATGCGCCAATTTCACGCTGGTGCGCAACGGGACGTGCCTGAAGTGCGAGACGTGCGGGTCAACCGACGGGGTGCAGCTGAGCGAGAAGGGATTGTCAGTCAACGAACCGTCGATGGCCGGGCTCGACTCCGGCCATCCACGCCGCGGACATCGCGCGATTGATTGGCATGATGCGCGCGGCCCAACCGTTCGTGGATGCCCGGCGCAAGGCCGGGCATGACGCCGAGGCGTTTCGGCTGACGCGACAAATGCAGCAGAAGTGGAAATCACGCCCAGCCGTCATAGGCCGAGCTTGTCCCGGCCATCCACGCCGAGGCATCTGCGTTCGATTGACGACATAATTAGCACGCGGCCAACCGCGATGATGCGCTGAGGCGCAAGGCCGGGCATGACGCAAGTCGCTGCTCGACTGACGCAGCAAATGACAGCAGAAGCGAGAATCACGCCGAGCCTGTCATGGCCGGGCTTTCTCGGCCATCCACGTCGGGACAATGCGCAATCGACGTCATTCGAGACGCGCCCTGCGGGCGCTCCTCAGGATCAGGACCGCGTGGTGCTTCAGGGCGCTGAAAGTGTCCCTCCGCGCACGCTGCGCAACCCAAGGCCCCTCATCCGAGGAGCTGAAGACGTCTCGAAGACGAGGCCGACTCATTGTCGCGTATTCTGTCAACGCCGCAGTCGTTTGATCACCGCCGTCGGCGCAAGTAGGACATAGACGCGCAACTTCGACGCATCGCAGTCCTCGTCCTGCGAGACGCCGCCTTCGGCGCAACCTCGGGATGATGACGCGGTGGCGTTGCAGGCTTTCAAGGGTGACCGTTCGATCGTGAGTCAGTGCGCCACATCCTGAGGAACGCCGCTCTGCATCATCTCGAAGGACGAGGGGCCGCATCCATTGGCGCAAACTTCCAGCGCGCAGGCCCGTGCTTCGAGACAGCGTCTTCGCGCGTTTCCTCGCATGCGGACTGCTTGCGCTTCGTTCGACGCACGGCCAGCCGCTTCAAGGTCGTATCGTTTGGTAAAGCTTCCGGCGACGCGCCCTTGATGCGCCGTTCCGCGCGACGCGTGAGCAACTCGAACGTCGGCCAAGCTTCCCGGTTGGGCCGATTGGTCAGGATGTAAACCCGCAGCCGCCGCGCATCGCTGCGGTCAGTCGTTGGCCAACTGCACGCGCAAGAGCTGCGCGCGCGCTCCAACGTATCTTGCCTGCGTCATCAACTGCGCGTCATCGCCGGGCGGAACCTCAGAAGACGGCGTCGCTTCGCTCGCGCTATGTCGCCGGCACGATCCACGTCTGGACGCGGCGCAATGACTACGCATCCCGAGAAACTTCGCAACGTGGATGCCCGCGACAAGCGCGAGGCTATGATCTTCCGCGGGGACCTGTGCTTCGAGACGCACGCTACGAGTAATTTCACATGCGACCGCTTGCTTATCCCCACCCTCCAAACCGCCCCTATGCTCCTCCCACCTCGCCAACTTGCAGGGGCGCCGTCACGGGTCGACGGCGCTGGCGGGGCGGTTAAGCGCAAGGCGGCGACCCTCGACCTTGCGCGGGCATCGCGTCGCCGGCCGGGCTCCTTCCGCGTGCGAAGGGCGCGTGCGCGTCACGCGCGAAATAGCTGGGCCGCAATAGTCTTTAAGGCCGCGCACGGGAGCGCCAACCGAAAGGGGTACGACCGGGCCTGAGAGGCGGCGATAAGAGGCCCTTGCGACGCGCTCGAATTGCGCGAGCAGTTTGGGAAAGAAGCGGCGCCGTCAGGCGCCGTGCTCGAGAGAGCCAATGCGGTCAAGGGGACGTGCGGCTTTCGGGAAAGGTGCGTCGTGGAGAAAGACCGTGTCCGGGACAATTTGGCCCCGATACGCAATTTCATTATCGCTTTCGGCCGAAACGGAGCCGAGGCGTCCCGGACTCCCTCATCAACCCCGCGCCGAAAGGCGGCGGGAGATTTGGCGCGGCGACCCGCTGCTGCGTTCCCATTTTCCGCTCCCCGCACATCTTGAAAGCCCCTGCTCCCGCTCCCTTTAAGAAGACAGGAGCGCGCGAAGGCTCGCATCGATCAGCGGCCGCGGCGCTCCGGGAGGGACGCCATGGAAACGAAGGAAACCATTACGCCGGAGGAGCGCCGCGAATTTCGCGAGGTTGTCGGCCTGTTCGACACGGTTGATACGCTGCAGTCGGCGATCGACGATCTTCTGACCCACGGATTCGACCGCTCGGAAATCAGCCTGCTGGCCGAAGACGACGCCGCGCGCGAGAAGATCGGCGCGAAACGCTCCATCGAACTCGAGGACAGCGACGAGGCGCCGCGCATTCCCTATATCGAGGCTGAATCGCTCAATGAGGGCAAAGCCTCGATTGTCGGCTTGCTCTTTTACGTCGGCGCCGTCGTCGGCGCCATCGCCGTGTGGACGACGCGCGGCTCCTTCGCCGAGTTGATCTTCGCTGGCGTGCTGACGGGCCTAGGCGCGAGCCTTCTCGGCATCGCCGTCACCAAGCTCATCCGCCGTCGCCAGCGCGACTGGGCGCAGGCGCAATTGGCGCGCGGCGGGCTCCTGCTCTGGGCGCGGACCTGGACCGCGGAGCGCGAGCGCGCGGCCATCGACGCCATGCAGCGCAACGGCGGTCACGACGTGCATGTTCATGGCGCGGCGGCTTAGGCGGACAGGCTGAATTACGGCGCTCTTGCGCGCAGGGAGATTGCCAGGGGAAGAATTCGCCCCTAGCATCAAGGGGATCATTGTCTCGACGATCTCCCTTTGCGTGGCGCCATGCGTTCATGGGCGTTGTTCTTCTTAGCTGTTTGCGGCGTCTCCTTCCGGCTTCCCTCCGCTTGCGCCGGCGCCTGGCTTCTGCCCGAGGGCAAGGGCCAAGTCATCGTCACCACGACTTTCGCCGACGCGCGCAAGGCCTATGACGCGCGCGGCCGGCTGATCGAGACGCCGCCCTATACAAGATTCGAGACCCGCGCCTATGTCGAGCACGGCCTCGCCGACTGGCTCACCATCGTCGGCGAGGGAAGCTATATGAACTTCCGCGGCGCCGGCGCGCCTTTCGACCATCTCAATCTGCTCATTGAAGAGGCCAAGGCGGGGCTGCCGCTGTCGCTGCGGGGACCGCCGGGACCGCGCTATGACGGGCTGGGCCTCGGCGCGCTCGGCGCACGCATGCGGCTCTTCACATACGGCGATTATGTCATCTCGCTCGAAGGCGCGCTGCGCGCGGCTTCGCCCGAAGCGCGGCGTTTCCTCGACATGCGCGATCCCGTCCAGGTCGACGCGCGCCTGCTCGTCGGTCGGCCATTCGAATTTTTCGGTCTTCCCGGCTTTCTCGACGCGCAGATCGGCTATCGCTCGCGTGGGCAGAACGGCGACGAGATCCGCGCCGATTTCACTGGCGGTCTGCGGCCGTTGCCGCATATTTTGATCTTGGCGCAGAGTTTCTCGGCCTTCGCGCCAAAGGGCGGCGCGGCCAGCGTCGTCGCCGCCCAGAAATTTCAACTCAGCGCGGTTTATGACGTGACGCCCTGGCTATCCGCGCAGCTCGGCGCTGTGACCGCGCTCGGCGGGGTCAATTCGCCGGCCGAACGCGGCCTGATCAGCGCCCTGTGGTGGCGCTACTGATCGTGAATTTTTTGGTCAGTCCGTGATCGGCTCAACCTTGACATGGGCGACGCCCGCCAATCGGAAGCCGAGGCTTTCCGCCGCCTGTGCGGAGACGTCGATCACACGGCCGCCGGTGAACGGGCCGCGATCATTGACGGTGACGACGACCGAGCGCTGGTTCCGCAAATTGGTCACGCGCACGCGCGAGCCGAATGGCAGCGTGCGATGAGCTGCGGTGTAGGCGCCGACATGGCCGCCGCTCGCGGTGCGGCCCTTCAGCGAATAATAGGACGCCTTGCCGACCCAGCCGCTGGCCTGCGCGCCAATGGTCATGGCGATCAAGGCGACAAATCCGATCATCAGTTTTCTCAACAGCCGTTTCTCCTGTTAGGCAGCGCGGCGTCGCGCCGCATCGCTTGCGCCAATAAAGATCCCTGTTGGCAAAATAAAGGCATGAAAAATTGCCGAGGCTATGGCTATAAAATCCGATATCTCAGGCTCTGCTAAAATTATACCGTCAATACACGATGCTTTGTGAGATATGTCTTATTCTAAACTATTCATCATAGACATAGAGCGACTACAACAGCAGTCAATATTCCTGTGGTATTTTTGTAACATGCAAGAACTATTCGAACGAACATTTATGGCGAAGGCGCAGCGGCGGAGCGCGCTTGAAATCTATGCGGCTTCACTTGATTGGCGTTGGCGGCGCGCGATTTATCCGACTCGGCGGGGTTGGCGGCGGACATGGGCGCGGCCGGGCCGCGCGCGCATTTCCGCTCGCCAGCGCACTCACGACCAGGAGCTGGAGATGTCTTACCAAGGGTTGAAGATTGCCACTGCGACAGCCGCGCTGATGATCGGCCTGCTCGCGCATACGGGCGCCGCTGACGCGCAAGCGCAGGCCGGTGGATTTAGAGGCGGCGGGGATTCAGAGGCGGCGGTTTCCGTGGCGGCGGATGGGGCGGCGGCGGATTGTGGCGGCGGATGGCGCGGAGCCCAGTTTGGCGGCTGGCGCGGCGGCGTGGTCGGTTGGCGCGGCGGCGGATGGGGCGGCGTCCTGGGCGGCGGATGGGGCGGCCGACATTGGGGCGGCGGTTGGGGCGGCTGGGGCGGCCGGCACGTGGGCTATTATCGTCCCTGGCGCCGCGCCTATTGGGGCGGTTGGCCTTGGTACGGAGCCGGCCTCGCCGGCGCCGGCTTGGGCTATGGTTGGCCCTATTATTCCAACGTCGGCTACTATGGCGGCGATAGCTGCTATCGGCTGCGCCGGGTTTGGACGAATTGGGGCTGGCGCCGCCAATGGGTGAATGTCTGCGACGGCTGGGGCTACGGCGAGCGGCTACGGCGGATGGGGCGGATACGGCGGATGGGGCGGCGGATGGGGCTGGGGCTGGTAAGTCCTGCCTTTCCCCGATCCGTGACGACAAGCGCCCTCCCGGTCCGGGAGGGCGTTTTCGCTTTCGCGCGGCAGCCTTGGCGAAGCGGTTGCGGCGCGGCTGATAATGACTAGATTGCGGGCGTCCCACTCCTGCGAGGCCACGCCCATGTCGCAAGGCGACACCGCTCCCCAGCATGCCCGCGTCATCATCATCGGCTCAGGCCCCGCCGGCTATACGGCGGCCATCTACGCCGCCCGCGCGATGCTGGAGCCCGTGCTGATCGCCGGCTTCGATCAGGGCGGCCAGCTCATGATCACGACCGACGTCGAAAATTACCCCGGCTTCGCCGAGCCGATCCAGGGCCCCTGGCTGATGGAGCAGATGCGCCTGCAAGCCGAGCATGTGGGCGCAAGGCTCGTCTCCGACCATATCGTCGAAGCGCGGCTCGACGACCGCCCGTTCACGCTCATCGGCGACAGCGGCAGGACATACGCCTGCGACGCGCTCATCATCGCCACCGGCGCCAAGGCGAAGTGGCTTGGCCTGCCGAGCGAAGAGAGGTTCAAGGGATTCGGCGTCTCCGCCTGCGCGACCTGCGACGGCTTCTTCTTTCGCGGCAAGAAGGTCATCGTCGTCGGCGGCGGCAACACCGCCGTCGAAGAGGCGCTTTATCTCTCCAATCTCGCCTCGCACGTCACGATTATCCATCGGCGCGACGAATTCCGCAGCGAACGCGTGCTGGTTAAGCGGCTGCTCGAGCAGGGAAACATCTCGATCCTCTTCAATCACGTGATCGATGAAATCGTCGGGGAGGAAAATCCGCTGGGCGTGACCGGCGCGCGCGTCAAAAACGTCTCGACCGGCGCAATTCATGAACTTGAGGCCGACGGCGTCTTCGTCGCCATCGGGCACTCGCCCGCCTCCGAACTTTTCCGCGGACAGCTGACGACAAAGCCCTCCGGCTATATCGCCGTCGAGGCGGGCACGACGCGCACGAGCATTCCTGGCGTCTACGCCGCCGGCGACGTCGCCGACGAGATCTATCGCCAGGCGGTGACGGCGGCGGGACTTGGCTGCATGGCGGCGCTCGAAGTTGAGAAATTCCTGCTCGACGCGCCGAAGACCGCGGTCAGGGAAATCGCCTGATGTCCGATTCCCCTCCCCCCGCTTGCGGCGGGGAGGGGTTAGGGGTGGGGGGCCATGCAGAATGAGCGAGAAATCCGACCGCTCTGACCCCCGCACGCCTCGCGCAAGAATCCTGCGTCGCGAAGCCACTCCTGCCGAACGCAAGCTTTGGACGCAACTCAAGCCGCTCGGAATCGCCGGCGGGCATTTCCGCCGTCAGTCGCCGATAGGCCCCTATTTTGCGGACTTCGCATGCCATCGCACGCGGCTCGTCGTGGAGATCGACGGCGAACAACATGGCTTCGATGACGAGCGCCTCCGTGACGAGGCGCGCACGCGATTTCTCGAAGCGCGCGGCTATCGCGTGCTGCGGTTCTGGAATCACGAAGTTCTGCGCAATCTGGAAAGCGTTGTGGACACGATCTGCGCGGCGCTCTACCAAGCGCCGAAGCCCCCCACCCCTAGCCCCTCCCCGCCGCGAGCGGGGGGAGGGGAATAGCCGAGCACGATGCCCGATCTCCTTCTCGAACTCTTCTCCGAAGAAATTCCGGCGCGCATGCAGCGGCAGGCGGCGGACGATCTCAAGCGGCTCGTGACCAACGCGCTGGTCGAGCGCGGACTCGTCTATGAAGGCGCGGCCGCCTACGCCACGCCGCGACGCCTTGCATTGCAGGTCGTCGGCCTGCCCGGCCGCCAGCCGGATGTGCGCGAGGAGCGCAAAGGCCCGCGCGTCGGCGCGCCCGAAGCGGCGATCGCCGGCTTTTTGAAAAGCGCCGGCCTCGCCTCGCTCGATCAGGCGAAGATCGAGAAGGACAAGAAGGGCGCCGAGTTTTATCTCGCCGTGATCGAGCGCGCCGGCGCTGAAACCATCGATGTGCTCGCCGAAATTCTGCCGGCGATCGTCAAGAATTTTCCCTGGCCGAAATCGATGCGCTGGGGCGCGGCCTCGGAGCGCACGGATTCGCTGCGCTGGGTGCGCCCGCTCCATTCCATCGTCGCGACCTTCGGGCCGGAGACGGAGGCGCCCGACATCGTGCGTTTCGACGTCGACGGGATCGAAGCCGGCGACGTGACGCATGGCCATCGCTTCATGGCGCCGCATGCGATCCATGTGAAGCGCTTCGACGATTACGCGCCTTCGCTCGAACGCGCCAAGGTCGTGATCGACCCGGCGCGGCGGCGCGACATTATTCTCCACGACGCGAAAGACCTCGCCTTCGCGCAGGGTCTGGAGCTGGTCGAAGACGCGGGACTGCTCGAAGAAGTCGCGGGCCTCGTCGAATGGCCGGTGACGCTGATGGGCAAATTCGACGAGAGCTTTCTCTCAATCCCGCCGGAAGTGATCCGCGCGACGATCCGCGTGAACCAGAAGTGTTTTGTGTTGCGCAAGAGCGACGGCGAGCTCACAAACCGCTTCATTCTCGTCTCCAATATCGAGGCGAGCGACGGCGGCGCGACGGTCGTCGCCGGCAATGAGCGCGTCATCGCCGCGCGCCTGTCGGACGCGAAATTCTTCTACGAGACCGATCTCAAGACGAAGCTCGAAGACCGCCTGCCGAAGCTCGATCAGATCGTCTTTCACGAGAAGCTCGGCACGCAGGGCGAACGCGTGAAGCGCATCGCGGCGCTGGCGCGCGAGCTTGCGCCGATCGTCGGCGCCGACGCGGACAAGGCCGCGCGCGCGGCGACTTTGTGCAAGGCCGATCTTGTTTCAGAAATGGTCGGCGAGTTCCCCGAATTGCAGGGGCTGATGGGCCGCTATTACGCGAGCGCGCAAGGCGAGGACGCGAGCGTCGCCGCCGCCTGCGAGGAGCATTACAAGCCGCAGGGGCCGAGCGATCGCATCCCGACCGATCCCGTGTCGATCGCCGTCGCGCTCGCCGACAAGCTCGACACGCTCGTCGGCTTCTGGGCGATCGACGAGAAGCCGACGGGAAGCAAGGACCCTTACGCGCTGCGGCGGGCGGCGCTGGGGGTGATCAGGTTGATCCTCGAAAACGAATTAGAGATCAAGCTACGTACCATTACTAGACAAGCTTGTTGCCGCAGTCACTGGAGATATCCAATAAGTTGACGGTTTCGAAGCAGAAGGGCAGCGTGGTGTTGGGAGAGCCGATGCTACGACAGAAGGATCAGGCAACGGGTAACTTGATCCCTCTCGCTCAAGCCGTCGACCTCCTCGAATTTTTCATCGATCGCCTGAAGGTCTACTTGCGCGACAAGGGGGCGCGATACGATCTGATAGATGCGGCGCTTGGGGCTGTTCCAGAAGCCGAGACCCCCACCCCTAGCCCCTCCCCGCAAGGGGGAGGGGAACAAGCGCCGCTACAGGACGATCTGCTCATGATCACGCGCAAAGTCGAGGCCCTCGACAAATTCCTCTCAACCGACGACGGCAAAAATCTGCTGGCGGGCTTTCGCCGCGCCGTCAACATTCTCAAGATCGAGGAAAAGAAGGACGGCGCGAACGCCTATGCGCATCGCCATGCGCCCAATCTGCGCATCGAGCCGCAGGAGCATAAGCTCGCCGCGGCGATCGCCCGCGCGCGCGAAGAGACCGCCGAGCATCTGGAAAAGGAAGACTTCGCCGGCGCGATGCGCGCGCTCTCAAAGCTGCGCGCGCCGGTCGACGCTTTCTTCGACGATGTGACGGTGAACGCCGACAACGCCGATCTGCGCCTCAACCGCCTGCGCCTGCTCGCCGAATTGCGCCGCGTGATGATGGGCGTCGCGGATTTCGGCAAGATCGCGGGAGAGACGGGAGCGGCGTAGGGAGCGCTCCACCCTCCCCTGAGGGGGAGGGTCGCGCCGAAGGCGCGGGGTGGGATGATTCTAGCCAATCGCGCGCCTCACCCCCACCCGGCGGACGCGCCCTCCGACCTCCCCCTCAAGGGGGAGGTGGAGCAGCGACCCGCTCTACGCCCCGTTCCCGGTAAACGTCCGCGGCGCGGGCGAAATGATCTTCGCCGAGCCGCCGCCGATCTCCAGCACCGAGAGCCCGCGCTCATTGGCGCCGTCCGACTTGAAGCGGAAGACGCCATCGGCGCCGTTGAAGCCCGACGGATTGGTCAGCACGCTTTCCGAATAGCGCTGCGATCCTTGCGAACGCGACAGCGCGATGGCGAGCGACACCGCGTCATAGGCGAGCGTCGCGACGCGCGCGGGATCGGAGCCGTATTTCGCCTTGTAGCGCTGCGCGAAGGCGTTGAAGCCGGCGTTCTCGGGCGCGGTGAACCAGGCGCCCTGCAGCGCCGGCAGGCTCAGCGTGCGCGCGTCGTTCCACAGGCCGGTGCCGAAAATCTGCACTTTCTTGAAGTCGATGCCATTGGCGACAAGCTCCTTCGACACCGCCGTCATCGCCTCCGCCTGCTCGGGAATGAAGAGCGCGTCGAACTGGTCGCGCGCGGCGGCGAGGCGCTTCACCGAGTCGGCGGGCGCGCCGGGCTTATAGCGCTCGATGACCGGCACGCGCACGCCGTAGGTGGCGGCGCTCTGCTGAAACTGCGCCATCGCCAGCGTGCCATAGTCGTTCTCGGGAACGAGCGCCGCGATCGACTTCTTGCCGCGCTGCGCGGCGAAATTGACGCCGCGATCGACATAGCCCTCGACAGGGAAGGAGAGCAGATAATTGCCGCGTCCCGCAGCCGAGGAATCGGTCGAAAAGGCGATGACCGGGCGGTTGGCCGAACGCGCGACGCGGCCGGCCTCCTTCACGCCCGCGCCGAAGACCGGCCCGAGAATGACCTCGGCGCCCTCATTGATCGCCGCTTGCGTCGCGGCGGCGGCGCCGGCCGGAGTCGAGCGGTCGTCCTTGACCAGAATCGTCACGTCATTGGCGCCGCTGTCGGCGTAGGCGAGCTTGGCGGCGTTGCGCAGCGAGGCGCCGACGGAGGATGGCCCCGACGGCCCCGTCAGTGGCACGATCAAACCGATCTTCACCGCGCCGGCGCCGATCGTTTCGTTCTCGGCCGGCGCGGTGTCTGTCGATCCGCTCAGCTTCAAGTCGCGGGCGCCCGGCACGCCCGGCCCGCTTCCCGGATGGCAGGCGGCGAGCGCAAGGGCGAGGCCGACGAGGGCGACGCGCTTGCAGGCGCCGCGCCAAGTCGGTCGGTCGGTCGCGAGCGCGAAAGGAAAAAATGTCGGCATTGAGAAAACCCCCTGCGCCCTGCGGCTCCCTGCCCGCGATAAGCGTATTTCGCGCTAAGGTCCGCCTCCCTGGCCGAAAGTCAATAGACTGGCCATTTGGAGGAATTACGGCTTTCCGCCGCGATTTACGCTTGTCCTATTAAAAGAACGTCGAGTATCTTAAAAAGAACAACCAGGCCGGGGGATGCGATGACGATCGACGCCGAGGTTTCGCCCGCAGCGAGCTACACCGCCTTCGGCCTGCGGGCCGAGGCGGAGAGAATCGAGCCGGGACTGCATCTTGTCGCCACGCCCATCGGCAATCTGAAGGACGTTTCCTTCCGCGCGCTCTCGACGCTCGCGGCCGCCGACGCGGTGATCGCCGAGGACACGCGCGTCACCAAGACGCTGCTCGCCCATTACGGAATTTCGACGCCGCTCGTCGCCTATCACGAGCACAACGCCAAAGTGATTCGCCCGCATCTCGTCGCGCGGCTGGAGGCCGGGGCGAAGCTCGCGCTGGTTTCCGACGCCGGCACGCCGCTCGTCTCCGACCCCGGCTTCAAGCTGGTGCAGGAGGCGCTGGAGAAGGGCGTGCATGTCACCGCCGTCCCCGGCCCTTCGGCGGTGCTCGCGGCGCTGGTGGTGGCGGGCCTGCCGACCGACCGATTCTTTTTCGAGGGCTTTCTGCCGCACAAAAGCGGCCCGCGCCGCGCGCGGCTCGCCGAGCTGGCGGAGATTCCCGGCACGCTGGTGTTTCTTCGAGAGCCCGCGCCGTTTGGCCGAGACGCTGGCCGACTGCGCCGCGGTTCTCGGCAAGCGAGACGCCGCCATCGCCCGCGAATTGACCAAAATGTTCGAGTCGGTGCGGCGCGGCGCGCTCGACGATCTTGCGGCGGCGCTCGCGGAAGAGGAGCCGCCCAAGGGCGAAATCGTGCTGCTGGTCGCCCCGCCCGAGGCCGGCGCGGCGCAGGTCGCGGCCGCCGATCTCGACGCCAGGATCGAAGAGGCGCTCGCCGCCCATTCGGTGAAGGACGCCGCAAGCGTCGTGTCTGCCGCGACGGGCCAGCCGCGCCGTCAGGTCTATGCGCGAGCGCTGGAGCTTGTGGCGGGACGGGGGAAGTGAAACCCAGTTGATCGGCTACGCCTCCAGTGTCATTCCCGGCAGGCCGAAGGCTTGACCGGGAATCCAGAGCGCGCCGCCGAATGCTGGAAGCGGCCCTGGATTCCCGATCGCCCGCTTTGCGGGCGTCGGGAATGACAGCGAGCCGCATTATGAGTGAGACAAAGAACGAAGCCCGCCGCGCCGCTTATGCCTATGGCCTCCGCGCCGAAACGGTCGCGACGCTGTGGCTGCGGGCGCGGCTGTATCAAATTCTCGCGCGCAACTACCGGGCGCAAGGCGGCGAAATCGACATCATCGCCAAGCGCGGGCGCACAATCGTCTTCGTCGAAGTGAAAGCGCGCGGCGATCTCGATGACGCCGCCATCGCCATCACGGCGCAAAAGCATCTGCGATAGTATTTAAATACCTAGTTGTTTTAAAAGGCCTTCTTTGTTGATGCCAAGCCATGCTCTTACGATTGCTCTTACTTCTGAATATAACTGACCGAGGCCAAGAACCTCGTCGCGATCGTCTGCACCACTGATCGCGGCGGCGGAGCAGCAGCATAGGACCAGAAGGGGAAAAAAGCGCCGAAGGCGATAGCGGATAGGCTTTCACTTTCGGTATTTTTTAAAACCCGACAGCCTGATAGCTGCCGGTCCAGCAATCCGCACTCAAACGGCCTGCCGCACTTGCAGGTTCACGCCCGAAGCCGACAGAAGCCGACGGAGGGGGCTTCGGCCAACTGCAAAAATTTGCTATGATGTTGACTGCCCGCCCGGAACCGGGATTCCGGGCGTCCGTTCGCGTTCAGGAGCTCCCATGGCCCCGCGTGCTCCCTGGAAGGGCTACCTCAAGCTGTCCTTGGTTTCGTGTCCGATCGCCCTCTACCCGGCCTCGTCGAGCTCGGAGCGAGTTTCGTTCAACCGAATCAACAAGAAGACCGGAAACAGGCTGAAGCAACAGCTCGTCGACGCCGAAACCGGCGAGACGGTCGAGAAGGAGGACATTGGTCGCGGCTACGAGATTGGAAAGGGACAATACCTCCAGATCGAGGACGATGAGATCGAGAAGATCCAGATCGAGAGCTCCCACACCATCACTATCGACACATTCGTGCCAAGATCCGAGATCGACGATCGCTACCTCGACAGCCCGTATTACATCGCGCCCACAGACCAAGTCGGACAAGAGGCGTTTGCCGTCATCCGCGATGCGATCCGCGAAAAGGGGATGGTCGCGTTAGGCCGTGTCGTAATATCGCGGCGCGAGCATGTCATGATGCTTGAGGCGTTCGACAAGGGCCTGCTCGCGACGACGCTGCGCTACCCATACGAGGTCCGCGACCAGGCTGCCTATTTCGAGGATATGTCCGACATGAAATTGCCGGCTGATATGAAAGAGCTGGCCGCCCATATCGTCGATAGCAAGGCATCGCACTTTGACCCTTCGACATTCGTGGACCATTACGAGACCGCACTGGTCGAGATGCTCCGGGCCAAGCAGGCTGGCCGCGTCATCGAGGCGCCAAAGGAGGAGCCGGCGCCCCACCGCGTCATCAATCTCATGGATGCACTTCGGGCGAGTATTGGCGCGGAGACAAAGAAGAAGCCGGCCGCAGCAAGCACGAAAGCCCGAGCCGGCGCCGGCGGGATCGCCAAGAGGAAGACGGGACGCTGAAGCCGAAGCGCGCACCGGACGCAACGTCGCTCGAGGGCGGAGTCATCGCCTTTACGGGACGGCTTGCGTCGATGAAACGGGCGGACGCATTCGCGCTCGTCACCAGGCATGGAGGAAAGCCCCGCCAAGGGGTCACCAAGAATACCCGGGTCTTGATCGTCGGCGAGCTCGGGTGGCCACTCCAGGATGACGGACGGCCCTCGCACAGCCTGACCGCAGCGAAGTCCTACGGCGTCCCGATCGTCAGCGAACGCCGGTTCCTGGAATGGGTCGGCAAATCCTCGCCGGAGGAGCAGGCCAAGACATATACGGCCGCCCAGATTGCTGCACTTGAGCAAGCTACCGGCGGACGTTATCGAGCAACTTTCGATGTTTGGCTTGATCGAGGCCTGGGAGGGCCACTACGGCTTCCGCGATCTCGCGGCCGCCCGCCACGTCGCGCAACTGCTTGGCTCTGGGATAGTGCTTTCGGTGATCACACCGGAGCTTGCGAGACATCCGCAAATGGCTCCCCGATGCGCGGCTTTCGAATCTGCGCCTGTTTCCCGAAGCCTCGGATAAGATCCTGGTCGAGCAGCTCCTGGGTCGCACGGATTCAAAAGGGCAGTTCGTGCTTCCCGTCGCCAAGCCGGACGATGCCGACGCTGACGGAGCTTTCGCGCAGGCGCAATCCGCCGAGGAGGCGGGCGACCTCAGCACGGCCGAAAGCCTCTACCGGCGCGTCATGAAGCTCGATCCGAACGATCCGGCGGCGGGGCTCAATCTCGGCAATCTGCTGCGGGGTGAGCAGCGCACGGTCGAGGCGGAAGCCGCCTATCGGTGGGCTGTGAAGGTAGATCCAAAATTCGCTCCAGCGTGGCACAATCTGGCAGACTTGCTTGATGAAAGTGGCCGGCTTGCTGAGGCGGTTTATTGCCAGAAGCGCGCGCTCGATGTCGATCCACATTACGTCGATGCCATGTTCAACATGGCGTTGTTCTTACAGCGGCTTGGCAGGCACGCAGAAGCAGCAATGTGGTGGACGCAATATCTCGAGCACGACCGCACGTCGACGTGGGGCGAGCGGGCGAAACGCGCCCTGAAGTATTGCGAAATGCAGATGGCAAATGCGACATCGAATGCCGCCAACCCGGAGGCAGCGGCCCAAGCAATTAGGCGACCTTGATCAGGCAACGGGAGTGGATACGAGACATGCCTGAACAAATGCGGGTCGAGATCGCCCCGAACCGGGGAGTGACTGCGATTGTCTACCCTGCGGCCAAGCGGGATCCAGCTGGTGTCACGCTGATTCTTGCGCATGGAGCTGGCGCCGGTCAGACAAGCGGTTTCATGACGAGATTTGCCACTGAGCTGGCGGCGCGCGGAATTAACGCGGTCACGTTCAACTTTTTATACACCGAATACGGCCGACGCGTTCCAGACACGAACGATAATCTCGAAGCTTGTTTTCGGGCAGTGATTGATACTGTTCGGCACAAAATAATCGGCCGTGGTACGTTGGCGATTGGCGGCAAATCGATGGGCGGACGAATCGCTTCACAGGTTGCTGCTGCCGGCGCCCCCAATGTTGCAGGCCTCGTTTTCATCGGTTACCCGCTGCATCCTCCCGGCAAAGTGGACCAGCTTCGTGCGAAGTCATTTGTCGGAGATAATGGCTCCGATGTTGTTCGTTCAAGGTTCCCGCGACGCGTTCGGCACACCTGACGAGCTGCGGCCGATCATTAAGAAGCTCAAAGCTCCTGCCGATCTTTACATTGTGGCAGGCGGTGACCACTCATTGAAGATATTGAAGCGTGCGGGCATCACGCAGGAAGACGCTTACAAAGCGGTGCTGGATCGAATCGAACAGTGGCTACGCGAGACCTTTGCGATTTGATATTGGAGACCAGTTGTGCCGGTCCGCGAGAAAAAAACGATACGAGTGCGAGCGCACAAGTCGCTCAAAGAATACGCAGGGAAGCGCGACTTCGGCCGAACCCCGGAGCCCATAGCTTCGGATGGGGGCGGCGACAGCCGAGAATTCGTCGTGCAAAAGCACGCGGCGCGTCGGCTGCATTACGATCTGCGGCTCGAGATCGACGGAGTATTGAAAAGCTGGGCGGTCACCAATGGCCCCAGCCTGACAGTCGGCGAAAAGCGGCTTGCGGTCCGCACCGAGGATCATCCGGTCGAATACCTCAATTTCGAGGGCAACATCCCGAAGGGCGAATACGGCGCCGGCTCGATGATCGTCTGGGACCGCGGCCGATGGCAGCCGGAGGGGGATCCTCAAAAAGGGTTCGAGAAAGGCCATCTGACGTTTACGCTTGACGGCGCGCGGCTCAAGGGGCGTTGGCATCTGGTTCGGATCCGGCCGCGATCCGGAGAGAAGACCGAGCCATGGCTACTCATGAAATCGGACGACGAGTTCGCCCGGCGAGCGGGCGATCGGGAAATCACAGATGAGGAGACGACATCGCATCTCAGCGGCCGCACGAACGAAGAGCTCGCGACCGCAGGTGAGGTGCGCAAAGATCACGCAGCCAGAGTCAGTGTGGCGAAAACGCGAAAAATTGTCCTTCCGGACATTAGCAAACTTTCGGGCGCTCGAACGGGACTGCTACCCGTGTTCCTTGAGCCGAGCCTGGCGTTGCTGTGCGAAAAGCCTCCGAGCGGCCCAAAATGGATCCATGAGATCAAGTACGACGGCTACCGCATGCAGGCGCGGATCGACGGGCGCACGATCCGTCTGTTGACGCGCAAGCAGCTCGACTGGACCGATCGCTTTCGCAGCATTGCGGACGCACTGAAGGCGCTCGGTCTCGGCTCGGCGCTGATCGACGGAGAGATTGTCGTCGAGGACGCGAGCGGCATTTCGAGCTTCAATAACCTGCAGGCCGACCTTAAGACCGGCCGCCCGGACCGGTTCCGCTACTTCGTCTTCGATATTCTCTACTGCGAAGGATTCGATCTGACCAAAGCGCTTCTGCTGGACCGCAAAGAACTGCTGCAGCAGCTCCTGGCCGGCCTGCCGGACGGATCTCCCATTCGCTTCAGCGAGCATCTCGAGGTGGACGGGCCAACCATGCTAGCGCATTCGTGCCGGTTCGGACTCGAAGGGATCATATCCAAACGCGCGGACCTGCCGTATCGATCCGGCCGCGGCAATCATTGGCTCAAGAGCAAGTGCGTCGAGCGACAGGAGTTCGTTATCCTGGGTTACATCCCCTCGACGGTGACCAGCAAGTCCGTCGGATCGCTGGCTCTCGGCTATCACGACAATGGAAACCTTGTTTATGCCGGCCGGGTCGGGACAGGGTGGTCCGGTGGCCAATCGAGATCGTTGCGCGACGATCTCGAGAAAATCAACTCGACAAAGCTGCGCTTCGCAAAACCGCTCCCGGCCGGCGCCGAGAAAGGTGTCCGATGGGCCGAGCCGCGCCTCGTCTGCGAGATAGAATATCGCGGCTGGACCCAAGACAGACTGCTTCGGGCGGCGGCGTTCAAGGGGCTTAGGGACGACAGGCCTGCAGATGATATCGTTCTGGAGGAACCGCCCAAGCGATCAAAACCCCAAGCTCCATCAGATCGCATCGGCATCCGCCTGACCCACCCGGACAGGATTCTTTGGGAAGAGGAGGGGATCACCAAACAAGGGCTGGCCGAGTTCTATGTCGACATCGCCGACTGGATACTTCCGCATATAGCCGGCCGTCCATTGAGCCTGCTGCGGTGCCCCTCGGGCACGGGAGCCAAGTGCTTTTTCGCCAAACATCCGTGGCAAGGGTTGGACGACAGTGTCCGCCGCATCGATACCGGAGACAAAGAGCGGATGGTCGCGATCGACGATCTGGCAGGACTGATCAGCTTGGTGCAAGCGGGCGTCGTCGAAATCCATCCTTGGGGATCGACCATCGAAAATCTCGGAAAGCCAGATCGTCTGATCTTTGATCTTGACCCGGGCGAAAATGTCCCTTGGACGGCCGTCATCGAAGCAGCCCGTGACATTCGCGACAGGCTGGTCGCTCTCGGCTTGCAAAGCTTCGTCAAGACTTCAGGAGGGAAAGGGCTCCACGTCGTGGTCCCTGTCGAGCCAGCGGCCGATTGGGACGACGCCAAGACGTTCACCACCATGGTTGCCCAAACGATGGCCAAGGAGAGACCGGACCGTTACGTCGCCACAATCTCGAAGCGTGCACGCAGCAATCGCATCTTTATTGATTATCTGCGAAACGGCCGCGGCGCCACCGCAGTTGCGGCATACTCGACGCGGGCTTGGCCGCGGGCGTCGATTTCGACACCGGTAGATTGGGACGAACTCTCACCTGGACTTCGTTCGGACCACTTCACATTCGGGAGCCTATTGCATCGGCTTTCATTTCTCAAACAAGATCCCTGGTGGGACTTCTTCAAAATTCGTCAGCGATTACCGCAATACCAGCATATCCCGCGACCGTAGCGAGCATCTTCATACCGGATGTCCTCTGCAAGCAGACAAGCGGCGCTCTGGAAGGTCGCCGCCTTCTCCTCGCCGTGTTTTGCGCTTCTGCTTTCGGAAGGGAGATTCGCTATGCCGCCACTGGACATTGCTCTAAAGGCGGCGGTCGTCGCCATCGCCGGGGTCGCCAAATTCTTCGCGTGGGCGTATT
>CAVPMJ010000015.1:0-40746 GCA_963706255.1 uncultured Alphaproteobacteria bacterium
GGGGAAATGACGAAGCGCGCTCATCCACCGGATAAGGCGTAAAACCGCCCAACGCGCAGAGCGATCCCAATTTCATCGTCTGGCAGAGGTCCTTGAGAGAGCTCGATGTTCGCATCGACGTCCTGGCCGCTGCGAATCTTGTCGATCGTCTCGACGCCGCGCGTCGAGCCGATGCGGCAGGGCGTGCATTTGCCGCAGCTTTCGATGGCGCAGAATTCCATGCGCGAAGCGCGCCATCCAGGCCATGTCGACGCTGTCGTCGAACACCACGACGCCGCCATGACCGATCAGGCCGTCGTGGCGGCGAACGCCTCATAGTCGAACGGCGTGTCGAACAGCGGCGGCGGAAAATAGGCGCCAAGCGGCCCGCCGACTTGCACCGCGCGCACCGGCCGGCCGGAATGCGTGCCGCCGCCGATCTCGTCGACGATCTCGCCGAGCGTCAGGCCGAAGGCGGTCTCGAACAGGCCGCCATATCGGACATTGCCGGCGATCTGGAGCGGCATCGTGCCGCGCGAGCGGCCCATGCCGAAATCGGCGTAATGCTGCGCCGCCCTTGTCGAGGATCGTCGGCACGGTCGCCAGGGAAAGCACATTATTGACGACGGTCGGCTTGCCGAACAGGCCCGTGCGCGGGCAGCGGCGGCTTGGCGCGCACGATGCCGCGCTTGCCTTCCAGGCTTTCGAGCAGCGCGGTTTCCTCGCCGCAGACATAGGCGCCGGCGCCGATGCGCAGTTCGATGTCGAAGGCGAAGCCCGAGCCGCGAACATTGGCGCCGAGCCAGCCGGCCTTGCGCGCGACCTCGATCGCCTTGTCGAACACGCGGCCGCATGCGGATATTCCGAGCGCAATAGACATAGCCCTTGGTCGCCCCGACCGCGATAGCCGCAGATCGTCATGCCTTCGATCAGCGACGAAGCGGATCGCCTTCCATGATCATGCGGTCGGCGAAGGTGCCGCTGTCGCCTTCGTCGGCATTGCAGACGACATAGCGGCGGTCGCGCCGGCGCGTCGGCGACCGTCTTCCATTTGATGCCGGTCGGAAAGCCGGCGCCGCCGCGGCCGCGCAGGCCGGATTTGGTGATTTCGTCGATCGTCGCCGCCGGGCCGATCTCGAAGGCGCGCGCCAGGCCCGCGCCAGCCGCCATGCGCCACATAATCGGCGAGCGACAGCGGATCGATGATGCCGCAACGCGCGAAGGTGAGGCGGGTCTGGCGCGCCATGAAGGGATGGTCTTCCGGCTTGCCGACGCAGAGCGCATGCGCGCCGCCCGTGAGGAAGCCGGCGTCGAACAGCGACGCGACGTCCTTGACCGCGACCGGCCCATAGCCGATCCGGCCCGCGCCGTCTCGACCTCGACCAGGGGCTCGAGCCAGAGCATGCCGCGCGAGCCGTTGCGGACGATCTCGATCTCGTCGCCGCGCGCGGCCGCCTCTTCGCGATCGCGGCGGCGACCTTGTCGGCGCCGATCGCGAGGGCGGCCATATCCAGGGGGATGTAGATCTTCGTCATCAGCTCTGCGCCTCCGCGGCGATCTCGTCGAGCTTTTCGGCGTCGACGCGGCCGATCGGCTCGCCGTCGAGAAGCGCCGACGGACTATGGGCGCAAAGCCCCAGGCAATAAACGGGTTCGACCGTCAAGGCGCCATCGGGGGTCGTGTCGCCCCATTCGAGTTTCAGCTTGTCGAGAAACGCCCGCGCCTGTCTTTCCGCGCCCATCGACTGGCAGGATTCGGCGCGGCACAGCTTCAGCGTATGGCGTCCTGCGGCTCGCGATGGAAGTCATGATAGAAGGTGACGACGCCATGCATCTCGGCGCGCGAGATGTTCAGCGCCTCGGCGATTTCTCGGCACGGCTGCGTCCGGCACATAGCCGAATTCCTTCTGAAGCGCGTGCAGAATAGGCATCGCAGGCCCCTCAAGACCCATATGCGCAGCGATGATCTCCCGCGCGCGCTCGTCGCTATACGGAGCAACGCCAGCCATTTCTTCCCTTTCAATCCAGGGCGTTGCGCTCTTGCGGTCGCCCTTCCTTGGATTTATTCCGAGAACACTGCCTGAAATCCATCAAGCCATCAATAGCGACCATTCGTTACGCGATAGGGCAAACCTATCAATGCTCCAGCACGCCGCTTTCGGCGAGTTTCTTGGCCTCGGCGACAAGCGCCCCGACAAGCGGGATCACGGGTTCGCGCTGCGGCGCGACAAGGCCGATCTCGTGAACGGCTTCGGGCTCGACGATGGGGATCGAGCGCAGGGGCGCAGCCGCCCCCAAGGTCTTGGCGAGCTTTTCGGGCAAGATGGTCGCCCAGCGGCCGGATTTCACATGATCGAAGAGCAGAATCACGCAGTTCGACTCGAGAATCGGCGCGGGCTCGGCGCCGGCGTCGCCGATCAGCTGTTCGATGATCCGCCGGTTCTGCATGTCCGGCGTCAGCAGGCAGAGGTCAATGCGCCCGACCTCCGCCCAAGTGACGCTGATCGCGATCGCCCAGCGGATTGTCGGCGAAGGTCAGCAGCCGATAGCGCTCGGAGCACAGCGGCACGGTGCGCACCCGGCCGAGCGGCTCATTGTCGAGATAGGTGATGCCGGCGTCGATCTCGAGATTGTCGAGCATCGACAGTATTTCGGTCGACGAGGCCGACAGGACGGAGAAGCGCACGCCCGGATGTTTTTCGCGATAGGGCGTGGTCAAGCGCCGAGACGATGCCGAGGGCGGTGGGAATGACGGCGATCTTGAGCTGGCCGGAGAGCCCTTCCTTGAGCGTGCGCACTTCCTGGCGCATGGCGCGGGCGTCGCCGACGATGCGCTTGGCCCATTCGAGCACGCGCTCGCCTTCCGCCGTGAGGCCGTGATAGCGCGACGAGCGGTTGACGAGCAGGACGCCGAGCGAGTCCTCGAGCTGCTTGACGCCGGCCGACAGCGTGGGCTGAGTCACGCCGCATATTTCGGCCGCGCGCGAAAAGCTCTTTTCTCTGGCGACGGCGATGAGGAATTCCAGCTTCTCGATCACGACCGGCTTCCCAACCCGCGCTGTTTTTTCTTTAGCACAAAGCCCCTTGCTGCGCCCGGATTTTCGATATTGGCGGACATCGGCGCAAATCCTTAAATGCGCCGGGGTCGCGACGGCCTCTTGGTTAAGCGCGTCTCCTGGGGAGGCGCGGCGCGGCGCCGTCGAATTGCCCCATTTTCTGCATATTTGGAGGCTCTCCGCTACAGGCGGTATTATATGGGCGACATCGAGAGGTCGATCGCGCGCGTTGAGCGCCGGGAGACGGGGCAGGCGGATGAACTTATCGAAATCGAATTTGATTGCGGGAGTTGCAGCGCTGCTGGCGGCTCTGTGCATCTTCGCGCCGGCGCGCGCCACGCCCTCCATCGTCATCGACGTTTCGTCGGGCGCCGTGCTGTCGCAGGATCAGGCGACCGCCTCCTGGTATCCCGCCTCGCTCACCAAGCTGATGACGGTCTATGTCGCGCTCGACGCCGTGCGCCAGGGCCGCATCTCGCTCGAGACGCCGCTGATGATGTCGCCGCGCGCGTGCCGCATGGCGCCCTCCAAGATGGGCTTCAGGCCGGGCTCCGAAGTGACGCTGCATAATGCGCTCGTCATGCTGATGGTGAAGTCGGCGAATGACATCGCCGTCGCCATCGCCGAAGGCGTCTCCGGCTCCGTCGAAGCCTTCGCCGACGACATGAACCGGGCCTCCGCCGCGATCGGCATGACGCAATCGCAATGGGTCAATCCAAACGGCCTCCCCGATACGCGCCAGGTCACCTCGGCGCGGGATCTCGCCATTCTCGGGCGCGCGCTTTATCTGCAATTTCCCGAACACGCCAATCTGTTCAACATCGGCGCGATGCAGCTCGGCAGACAGATCATTCCGACGCATAACGGCCTGCTTGGCCGCTATCCCGGCGCAGACGGCATGAAGACGGGCTTCACCTGCCCCGCCGGCTTCAATCTCGTCGCTTCGGCGACCCATGGCGGCCGGCGGATCATCGCCGTCGTGCTCGGCGCGCCCAATCCTGTCGCGCGCACCGCGAAAGCGGCGGCGTTGCTCGATCGCGGCTTCCACGCCGGTTCGGCCATCGCTTCGCTCGCATCGCTGCCGAGCTTCGGGGCCGACGGCCGCGCCAGACATGCGCGAGTTGGTCTGCCATCATCGCGGCGCCGCCACCGCGCAATTCATGGCCGAGGTCGAGGATATGGCGATTCCGGTCGGCTCGGCGCCGACCGGCATTCCGCTGCTCGACACGCTGGGCGGCGCTCAGCAGCAACAGATCAACGTCAAGGACATCGCGCGCCTGCCGCGTCCGCATTTCGCTCCGGTGCCGGTCTATGTCGGCCGCGCGCCGGGCTATGCCGGGCCGGTAGCGCGGACGCGCGCGCCAGGCGCGCCGGTCGGCGAGCAGCCGGATCTCACCGCCTATGCGCCTCAGCAGTCCGAACCCGGCGACGCCGACGCGTCGCCGATCAGCCACGCGGCGTCGGACGCGGCTTCGCTGCGCAGAGGCGGCAAGCGGGCGGCCCTGGCCAGGGCCGCGCATGCCGCCAAGGCCAACAAGACCGCCGCCAAGCCCGACAGCGTCGCCAAGGCCAGGGCGGTAGCCAGGACTGCATCCAAGCCGGCGCGAGCGAAAGCGGCGACCGGCGCCGCTAGGTCGAAAGCCGCGGGGGCCCGGACCGCAGCGCCAAAGGCCGCCCCGAAGGTCCGCGGCTCGGCGGAGCAGGGCAAGAGCTAAGGCGAGATCGTTCCGATGGAAACGCTTAGCGTTTTCATCGAGAATGTGAATCTCTAAGGGGCAGACCCCTCGCCTGCTCCAAGCGCGAGTTCAATCCAAGTGAATGATCTGACGCAGGCCGCCGCCCAACGTCCGCCGCGATCGGCGCCCGCGCCGATACCGCTCACCATCGTCACCGGCTTTCTTGGCGCCGGCAAGACCACGCTGCTCAATCGTCTGCTCGCCTCGTCGGAACTCGCCGACACGCTCGTCCTGATCAATGAATTCGGCGAAATCGGCCTCGATCATCTCTTTATCGAGAAGATCGACGGCGACATGGTGCTGATGAGTTCGGGCTGCGTGTGCTGCACGATCCGCGGCGATCTGGTGAATGCGCTGGAAGATCTGCTGCGGCGCCTCGACAATGGCCGCATCAGGCCATTCAAGCGCGTCGTGCTGGAGACGACCGGCCTCGCCGATCCCGCGCCGATCCTGCATGCGATCATGTATCATCCCTATCTGACGATGCGCTACCGGCTCGACGGCGTCGTCACGCTCATCGACGCGGCGAATGGAGAAGCGACGCTCGACGCGCATGAGGAGGCGGTCAAGCAAGCGGCCGTCGCCGACCGTCTCGTCATCACCAAATCCGATCTGCCCGAAGGCGCCGAGCGGCTCGACGCGCTCAAGGCGCGGCTTGCGCGACTCAATCCCGGCGCGCGCCAGCTCGACGCCGCCAAGGGCGAAGCGACGCCGGCGGCGCTGCTCAATTGCGGACTCTATGATCCCGCGACCAAGACGCCGCGCGTGAAGGAATGGCTGAACGCCGAAGCCGTGGAAGCGGCGCATGACGATGAGCATGACCATCATCATCATCATGACGTGAACCGACATGACGCGCATATTCGCGCCTTCTGCTTCTCTTCCGACGCGCCGCTGACGCCCGCCTCCTTCGATATTTTCATCGACCTTCTGCGCCATACGCATGGCCCGCGCATGTTGCGCGTGAAGGGAATCGTCGCGCTCGCCGACGATCCTTCGCGGCCGGTCGCCATTCATGGCGTGCAGCATGTCTTCCATCCGCCGCATCGCCTCGACGCCTGGCCCGACGAAGACAGGCGCACGCGCATCGTCTTCATCGTCAAGGACCTCGATCAGAAATTCGTCGATGGCCTTTATGGCGCGCTCGTCAATGCGCCCGCGCCGGACCGCCCCGACGCGCAGGCGCTCGCCGACAACCCGCTGGCGCCGCCGCGCGGCGGGCTGCTCGGATGACGCCGCGGCTCGGCGACGTTCCCCATCTCGCGCGCCGCGCCGGCGCGGCGCTTCTCGATCTCGTCTATCCGCCGTCCTGCATCGTCTGCCGCAAGGCGGTCGCCGCGCATGGCGCGATCTGCGCCGACTGCTGGCGCGAGATCGCCTTCATCGAGCGCCCCTATTGCGAGCGGCTGGGAACGCCCTTCGAGCGCGACCTCGCGCAGCCCGGCCTCATTTCGCTCGAAGCCTCCGCCAATCCGCCGGCCTTCGGCCGCGCCCGCGCCGTCGCGCGCTACGACAGCGATAAGGCCCGCCTCCTGGCGCATCGGCTGAAATATTACGACCGGCTGGAGCTCGCCGAGCCGATCGGCCGCTGGATGGCGCGCGCCGGCGCTGAATTGCTCGGCGACGCGGACATTCTCGTCCCGATTCCTCTGCATCGGCTGCGGCTTATGGCGCGGCGCTTCAACCAGTCGGCGGCGCTCGCGAAGGTCGTCTCGCGCGAAAGCGCCGTGCCGGTCGATAATTTAGCCCTCCAGCGCGTCAAGCCCACGGCGCCGCAGGTCGGCCTGTCGCGGGCGCAGCGCGCCGCCAATCTTTCCGGGGCCTTCCGCGTCGCGCCGGAACGCGTCGCGTCGATCGAGCGCCGCAACGTCGTGCTGGTGGATGACGTGCTGACGACCGGCGCAACCGCCAACGCGGCGACGCGCGCCTTGCTCAAGGCGGGCGCCGCGCGCGTCGACCTCCTGGTTTTCGCCCGGGCCGTGACAAGCGCATAGCCTCCGGCGTATAAGCGCGCCATGGCCCCCCGCATCGAAATCTACACCACGCCCACCTGCCCCTATTGCATCGCCGCCAAGCGCCTGCTGACGCAAAAGGGCGTCGCCTTCGAGGAAATCTCCGTCGCCTGGGACATGTTCGGGCGCCGCCGCATGAGCGAACGCGCCAATGGACGCACGACCGTGCCGCAGATTTTCATCGACGGCCGACACGTCGGCGGCTGCGACGATCTTTACGCGCTCGACCAGGATGGCGAACTCGACCCGCTTCTCGCCGGCGGAGCGCCGGCATGATCCATTATTCACTCATCTGCGACGACGGCCATAGCTTCGAAAGCTGGTTTCGCGACAGCGCGACCTTTGAGAAGCAGGCGGCCAAAGATTTGATCAGCTGTCCATTTTGCCACTCGACGAAGATTGCGCGCGACGTGATGGCGCCCAATATCGCGCGAGGGCGCGACGACGCGCCGCGCAAGCTGCGCGCGAAACTGCGCGAGCTGCATGACACGGTGATCGCGCAAACCGAAGATGTCGGCGAGCGTTTTCCGCAGGAGGCGCGCGCTATCGAAGACGGCGAAGCGGAGCGCCGCGCGATCCGCGGCCGCGCCACTTTCGAAGAGGCGAAGGCGCTGCTCGAAGACGGCATCGAAATTCTGCCCATCCCCGGCCTGCCGAACGACGGCAACTGACGCGCGCTTTGCGCGCGATCGGGAATCCAGAAAAACCAATCCTTCACGCCGTTGCTCTGGATTCCCGGTCAGGCCCTCGGCCTACCGGGAATGACATTGCCAACGACCGCTACTCCTGTGGCAAGTCGAAGCGCTGACAGGTCACGGCGCGCAGACGGTTGCGCGCGCGCTCCTGATCGGAAGCGCGTTTGGCGAGGGAGCGGATCAGCACGAAGCCGCGCTTGGTCGGCGCCGTGAGCCGCACTTCCTGCGGCGGCGCATCTTCGTCGTCGGCGGCCTCCAGCGCGTCGATCTGGCGCGCATCGGCGACGACAATGTCGATCTTGCCCTTGATCGCCGAGCGGTCGGTCATCGAATGATAAATGCGGCCGGCGCTCGCATGAAAGGAAAGGCCGAGAAAGTCTTCGCCATCGACCGTCGTCGTGATGCGCAGCGGACCCTTCGTCAGATCATAGACGCAGACCGCCTCGGCGAAGGAAGGATCTTCGAAAGGCAAGGTTTCGGAGCCCGGCGCCATCTGCGGCAGGAGCACGAGGCCGCCGGCGGGATTGGCGGATTTGGCGTAGGCGGCGAGACGCGCCAGGGCGTCGCGCGGCGCGACGGTCGGCATCAACAGCACGGAGACGACATGCACGATGCCGGCGATCAGCAGCATGGCGATCGCCCAGGGCAAAATATCGAGATAGCGGTCGGGAATCGTCAGGCGCATCCGAGTTTCACGATCTTTGGAAATGTGCCGGGATCAGGATGCGCCTCGACGTCGAGCGGCGTGTCGTAGAGACGCAAAAGGAGGACAAAGCGATGCGCCGCGCCCGGCGACAGCCAGTTGCCGGGCCGCGCCTCGCGCGCGATCGCGATGTCGAAAGCGCCGCCCTCGCGGCGAAGCACGTCGATGGAGGAATAGCCGTAGCGCTCGGTCGGATTGGGGAGCAGCGCGCCCTCGGGACTGGCGAGCGCGATGGTCCAGAAACGCGCGGACGGCAGCGGATCGACGATGCGATATTCGCAGTCGGCGTCCAGCGCCGCGCCGTCGGAATCGGCGCGCGCGACAAAGGCGAGGCCCTGATCGCGCCCCAGCGGCGCTTCGCCGGAACGCGAGATGACCGCGCGCGCGTAAGGGTCGATGTCGGCGCCGCCGATTTGCGGCCAAGCCGTCCACGGCCCGGCGCGAAAAGCGTTGAAGCCATAGCCGTAGTTGAGCGACAGCAGAGTCGCGACAAGGCCCAGCGCAAGCCCCGCGATCATCGCCGACCCGGCGCGCAGATAATTGGCGTAAGGCTTCAGATTCAAGGAACGCCTCCGCCCGACTACCGGATCACATCGACGGCGGCGCGCTCGCCGCCATCGGCGGCGAGCGACGCCGGAGCGTCCAGCGCGCCTTGTTTTCCGCCGCCGATCGTCTTGATCTTCAACTGAATGGCGTCGAGCGCCTCGATCGCGCCCTTCGACAGAGTGGCGGGACGCTGCGGCGCGCCAAGCTCCAGCGGCTTGACGACATTGGCGTTCGCCGCCGCCGTCGCTCCGGCCGGATCCGGCTTCAATCCGACGATGGGCTTCAGCGTCGCGCCCTGATGCGCATAGGCCATGATGTCGTGCCACGTGGCCGCCGGCAGCGTGCCGCCCGTCATATTGTTCATTGGCGCATTGTCGTCGTTTCCGTACCAGACGCAACCGCCCATCGTGCCGGAATAGCCGCAGAACCAGGCGTCCTTATAGCCGTTGGTGGTGCCGGTCTTGCCGATCACGTCGATGCCCTCGCCAAGCTGCGCGCGTTTTCCCGTGCCTTCCTCGACGACCTTCTTCATCATGCCCGCGAGCTCCACGACTTTCTCATAAGGCACGGCCTGCTTCTGCGGCGGCGCGTCGCGGTCGTGGCGATAGAGCAGATCGCCCTGCCGGTTGCGGATCTCCACCGCGGCGTATGGCGTGACCTTCTTGCCGCCGTTGACGAAGGCGGCGTAGGCGGCGGAATGCTCCAGGGGAATGACGTCGCTCTGGCCGACGGGCAGCGAGGGCGTGTCTTCGAGCGGCGTGGTGATGCCGAGGCGCCGGCAGGTGTCGATGATCTTGGCGCGGCCGATGCGCGAATCGCCGTTGCCGATCGCCTGCGACAATTGGATGGCGATGGTGTTCAGGGATTTCGCCAGCGCCATGGCGAGCGGCATGGAGCCGGCGTAGCCGCCGCTGTAATTATGGACGCAATAATTGCCGATGCAGGTCGGCCGGTCGGTGACGATGGTCGTCGGCTTGAATTTGCCGGATATCAACGCGGTCAGATAGACGTAAGGCTTGAAGGAGGAGCCGGGCTGGCGCGCGGCGTCCGTCGCGCGATTGAACTGGCTTGCGCCATAGTCGCGGCCCGCCGACGATGGCGCGCACGGCGCCGTCAGGCTCCATCACCACGGCGGCGCTTTGCTTGGCGTGATAGCTGCGGCCCTGCTCGCGCAGATTATTCTCGATGACTTCGTCGGCCCGCTTCTGGACGTTGGAATCGAGCGCGGTGCGCACGCTGAGCACGCGGTTGTCGCCGAGCTTGCCCTCCTGCGCGAGCTTGCGGATTTCGCCATAGGCGTAGTCGAGATACCAGTCGGGGCTCGTCTCGCGCGCGCGGTCGATCGGCGTCGCCGGATTGCGCTGCGCGGCGACGATCTGGCTTTCGGTCATGAAGCCCGAGTCGACGAGATTGTTGAGCACGTCATTGGCGCGGGCGCGCGCCGCCGGCAGATTGACATGCGGCGCATATTTGGTCGGCGCCTTGAAGAGGCCGGCGAGCATCGCCGCCTCGGCGAGCGTCACGTTCTTCACCGACTTGCCGAAATAAAATTCCGCCGCCGCCTGAATGCCGAAGGCGCCGCCGCCCATGTAGACGCGATCGAGATAGAGCTTGAGGATTTCGCGCTTGGTGAGGTGGCGTTCGAGCCAGAGCGCGAGAAAGGCCTCGTTGATCTTGCGGGTGATGGTGCGCTCATTGGAGAGGAACAGATTCTTGGCGAGCTGCTGGGTGATCGAGGAGCCGCCCTGCACCACGCCCGAGGAGCGCGCGTTCACGGTGAGCGCGCGCGCCGTGCCGACCACGTCGATGCCGAAATGTTCGTAAAAGCGACGGTCCTCGGTCGCCAGCACGGCCTTGATCAGATGATCGGGATATTGCTCCAGCGGCACGGCGTCGTCATGCTTGATGCCGCGCTGGCCGACCTCGGCGCCGTAGCGGTCGAGGAAGGTGACGGCGAGATCGGTCTGCTTGAGCCAATTGTCGTCGCTCGTCATCTGGAAGGCGGAGGAGGCGAGCGCCATCGCGACGATGCCGCGCGCCAAGGCCAAGCGTCAGCGCCTCGCAGGCGAGCTCCACGCCGAGCCGGGAGAGGCCCGAGACGTGGAAGCGCTCCATGAAGGTCGAGTAGTCCTCATAGAGCTCGCGCGCGCGGCGCCCGCTCTGGAACATGGCGGAATCGATCAACGCGTCGATCGCCAGCAGAATCCGCGAGACGCGCTTATATAAGGGCGAGGACTGGAAACGCTTCAACACGGCTCAAATGCTCCCCGCGCCGCTCAAACCCAGCGGCGCCGACCGACTTTAGCACTTTTTAAACCATCTTGACGACGGTGAGCGCCCAGCCTCATTGCCGTTATGGTTTACGTCAGAAGATGCGAACGCGAAAGATAAGTATGGCGCGCAAAAAAGGCGAAAATGGCCAAGGAGACGCCCCCGCGCCTTTCTGGGAAAAGCCGCTTTCCGAACTGAACCGCGCCGAGTGGGAAAAGCTTTGCGACGGCTGCGGGCGCTGCTGCCTCGTGAAGCTGGAGGATGAGGACACCGGCGCGATCCACCACACCAGCGTCGCCTGCAAATTGCTGGATCAGGAGAGCTGCCGCTGCGGCGATTATCCACAGCGGCGCAAATTCGTGCCCGACTGCGTGCGGCTGACGCTGAAGAAGTTAGATAAGATCCGCTGGCTGCCGCCGACCTGCGCCTATCTCCTGCGCTTCGAGGGCAAGCCGCTGCCGCCCTGGCATCCGCTGATTTCGGGCGATCCGATGAGCGTGCATCGCGCCGGCGTCTCCGTGCGCGACCGGGTCGAGGCGGGCGAAGACGAGGTCGAGACCGACGATCTGCCGGATTTCATAAGGCTGTGGCCGAAGCGCTGGCCGAAGAAGGCGCGATGGTGAGAAATTTTTTGCTTCTGGAATTTATTCCTTGACAGCCGGACGGTAGTCGCGATTCCCGCTCAAAATGCGGGTCCGCGATGGACCTATGATGACGCGAATTTCCACAGGCCGCACGAAAACGCCAGCGTTCCAGATTCCGTAACGATGTTTCGGGCGCGCGAACAGCTTCGTCGCACGCCCGCGCCAAGCGGGGGAACGCTGCTCGACTCGGTCAACGCCTATGTAGAGAGCCGCCGCAGCGAAGAACCGACGCTTGCGCTTGCCTGGGAATACGCCGGCGAAGTTCATCGCGCGGGCGTTTTCGTCGCTGCGCTCGCGAGCGTCTTCTCGCTCGGCGAGGAGACGCTCGACGCATTGTTCCGTGAGGCCGCGACCATCACCGCCTAAAGCGCCGCCGCGCCGCGCTTCCTGAATCAAATCTGCAAGCAACGAAGGAGACGGCCCATGGCCTTCGCCGTGAAGAATCATGTCCTGCATCGTGACGACAAGACTGTCGCGCAGGCGCCGACGCCCAATGTCGGCGGCGCTTTGAAACCCTACGCTGCTCGTCATGCATCGCCATGACGACATCGCCCCGACGCGCAAGCGCGATCCCGGCCGACGTTCGCATGGATTCATTCGTCTCGCGCGTCTTCGGCCGCAAGTGAGATTTCTCAATTCGACTTATCCGGGCCGGCGGCTCTCCGGCATGACGAAAGGAAATAACAATGCAAGGCTATCGCACTTATGTCGCCGCCGCGCTCGTCGCGGTTTTCGGCGTGCTCGCCGCGACCGATTGGGTTGCTTTTCTCAACGACCCCAAAGCGGGCGCCGTGGCGATCGGCTCGGCGGCGCTGATGGCGATCATGCGCAGCATCACCTCGACGCCGCCGGGCAAGGACGCCTGACATGTCGAGCCTGACGGCGCTTATTGTCGCCGCCGTCGGCGCGGTCGCCTATGCGCTCGGGCGCGCCGTCCTGGCGCGTCTTGGCGCCGCCGGCGCCACGGCGGAGAAGGCGCGCCGCGCCGAAGCGGATCTGCGCGCCTCGAAGCTGCAGGCGGAAATCATGGCTCAGCGCAGGAGCGCGGAAAATGTCGCGGAAGATCTCGATCATGGGCGCTTTTAGCCTCGCGCTCGCGGCCTGCCAGTCGACGGGCGGCGGATGCCCGCCGCTCGTCGCTTATTCGACGCAAGAACAGAGGCAGGCGGCGCAAGAGCTGCGCGCGCTGCCGCGAAATTCGCCGCTCGCCGCCATGATTGTCGACTATAAGAAGACGCGCGACGCCTGCCGGGCGTCGGAGCGGTGAAAGCGGCGCGGCGGCGCTTGCGTCCATATTCATTCCGCGTTCATGGCTTTGCGCCGAGGATGCGCGAAGGAGAGGAGCATGCCGGCCGCCATGGCTTTGGTCAGACAGGCGCTCGCCGCCGCCACGGCCGTGGCGGGGGTCGATTTCGCGCGCCTGGATTTGGCGCGCGCCGAAGACGCGCCGGCGCGCCTCAATTGCCTCTCCATGGCGCAGGCGCGCGTCAAGATGGAAGCGAACAAGCTCGTCGATCCTTTCCAGTCCATGCGCGAGGCGGCCATGCGCCTGCCGGGAGAGCCGCTCGGCGCGCGGCTGTGCGAATTGGGCGAAACGCTCTTTTATGAGATCAGCCTGCTGCGCCGGGACGGCCATATCGTTAAAATTCTGGTCGACGCCGTCACCGGCCGGCCGCATTCTGAGCGCCTGGACAAGTGATTTGAGGCCGAACGAAGGAGGCTGACGTTGCGGCTGCTCGTCGTGGAGGACGACAAGGATTTGAACCGCCAGATCGCTCAAGCGCTGGAGCAGTCCGGCTATGCGGTGGACCGCGCCTTCGACGGAGAGGAAGGCTGCTATCTCGGCGAGACCGAGCCTTACGACGCGGTCGTCCTCGACATCGGCCTGCCGAAGAAGGACGGCGTCACCATTCTCGAGGAATGGCGCGCCGCCGGCCGCGACATGCCGGTGCTGATCTTGACCGCGCGCGACCGCTGGAGCGACAAGGTGCAGGGCTTCGACGCCGGCGCCGACGACTATGTCTCAAAGCCCTTCCATATGGAGGAGGTGCTGGCGCGCATCCGCGCGCTGCTGCGCCGCGCGGCGGGACATGCGACCAATGAGATCGTCTGCGGCGGGGTGCGGCTCGACACCAAGGCCGGTCGCGTCGTCGTCGACGGCGCGCCGGTGAAGCTCACCTCGCATGAATATCGCCTGCTCGCCTATCTGATGCATCACAGCGGGCGCATCGTTTCGCGCAGCGAGATCATCGAGCATTTATACGATCAGGATTTCGACCGCGATTCGAACACGGTCGAAGTCTTCGTCGGCAGGCTGCGCAAGAAGCTCGGCGTCGACCTGATCCAGACCGTGCGCGGCCTGGGCTATATGGCGGCGGCGCCGGCGGAGGACGCCGGCGGGAAGCGATAGCGGCCGATGCGCCGACTAAGCCTTCCCACTCGCTCGATCGCCGCGCGTCTATTTTTGATGGCGGCGGCGATGAGCTCGGTCGTTCTGCTCATCGCCAGCATTCTGCTCACCGCCTATTACCGCAGCGAAGCGGAGGAAGTTTTCGAACGGCGGCTCGACGTCTATCTGCGCGCCATCGTCGCCGATGTCTCCGAGTCGGGAGAGGAAGGCCGCACCGGACCGGGGCAGCTCGGCGATCCGCAATTCGAACTGCCGGGCTCGGGCTGGTATTGGCAGATCACCCGCCTCGACGACAAGGCGCATGAGATCAAGGCCTCGCGCTCGCTCTTTGCGGGACGCCTGCCGAAACTCTCCGACCTTGGCGTCGCGGCCGAGGTCGGCGGCTTTCGCCGCGGCTATGCGCCGGGGCCGGACGGGCGCAGGCTGCGCATCGTCGAGCGGGTGATCGACGTCGGCGATCTCGGCATCTATCTCGTGCAGGTCGCCGGCAGCGGCGAGGAGATGGAAGAGCAGATCGCGCGCTTTCGTTTCGCGCTGTCCATCGCCTTCGCCGCGCTCGCCATCGCGCTCGCGATCGGCGCCGCCTTTCAGGTGCGCTTCGGCCTGCGCCCGCTGCGGCAATTGCAGGGCGAACTCGTCTCGATCCGCCGCGGCGAGCGCGAGCGCATCATCGGCCGCTACCCCAGCGAGGTCGCGCCGCTCGCCGACGAACTCAATCTTCTGATCGGCGCCAATCGCGACATTCTCGAACGCGCCCGCACGCAAGTGGGCAATCTCGCCCATGCGCTGAAGACGCCGCTCTCGGTGATCGTCAATGAAGCCGACGCGGCGCCGGGGCCGCTCGCCGAGAAGGTCGGCGAGCAGGCGCGGATCATGCGCGACCAGATTTCCTTTTATCTCGATCGCGCCCGCGCGGCGGCGCGCGGCGGCGCGCTTGGCGCCGCGACGCAAGTGGCGCCCTCGATCGACGCCCTGCTGCGCGCCTTCGGCAAAATATACGGCGACAAGGGCGTGACCTTTTCCGGCGGCGCGGACGCGCAAGTCCGCTTTCTCGGCGAACGCCAGGACTTGGAGGAAATGATCGGCAATCTGCTCGACAACGCCGGCAAATGGGCGCAGAGCCGCGTCGTCATCGACGTGACGCTTGAGCCGGCGACGGACGGCGCGGAGCGGCGCGCGCTGCGCGTCACGATCGACGACGACGGCCCCGGCCTCGCGCCGCATCTGCGCGCGGCGGCCACTCAGCGCGGTCGCCGGCTTGACGAAACCAAACCCGGCTCCGGCCTCGGACTCTCCATCGTCGCCGATCTCGCCGCGGGCTATGGCGGCTCGCTGCATCTTGACGACAGTCCCGCCGGCGGGCTGCGCGCCGAACTGCGGCTGCCGGGATTTTGACAGCTTTACGCCTATCTTGCATGAGAAAATCTCGGCGAGAATCAAGCGAGCGGAACCAATCATGCGCGCATATGTCCTGATGGCGCTCGGCGCCTTCTGCGCGGCGACGAGCCTGAGCGGTTGCAATTCAGCGCCGGCGACGAGCGCGACCGGGGCAATTCCGATCGCTTCGGCGCCTCCGCCGCCTGCTCCCGGAGTCGTCGGCGGACCGATCGGCCAATCACTCGACGAGAAAGATCGCGAGGCCGCCATCGCCGCGCAGCAGGAGGCCGTCTCGTCGGGCGAACGCAAGAGCTGGCGCGGCGCGCGCGGCGCATATGGCTTCATCGTCCCGGGGCCCGAGTTGGGCGCCTGCCGCGACTACATGCATCGTATTTTCATCAATGGCCGGCCGCAGGAGGCGAAAGGCCAGGCCTGTCGCCAGAACGGCGAATGGCGCGTCACCGGTTGAGGCGCGCGGCGCGGCGCGATCATTTCGCCATGAGACTCGTCCTTCTCCTGTTTATCGCGGCGCTCCTCGCAAGCGGCGCCGTTGTGGCGGCGCTCCTATGGAAACAGGATGCGCCGGGAAGAATCGTGGAGGCGGATATCGCCGGCATGCGGTTCTTTTACGCGCCGGCCTATGCGCGCGACGACGCGACCAAGACGGGCGGCATGACAGACCGGTTGAATTTCGTGGCGCAGTTTCCTGATTTCGCGCCGCTTGCGCCGCGGGAGCGCGTCGGCGCAAGGGCGGTCGCCATCGCCGTGACGCCCAAGGACGATGCGATGGAGCCCACTGAGCGTCCCGCGCATCTTTACGCGCGCTTTCTCGGCGGCGAGGCGTGGAACGGACCGGGCGGTCTTATCCTGCGGCGCTTCGAAGCGAATACGCCTTACGATCTCGAAGAGCTTTACCTTGCGCCGCCGGACGGGCGCAGCTTTTTCGCCCGCTGTCCGAAGCCGCAGGGCGGGACGCCGATGGAAGGCTGTCTGTCGATTTTCCGCGTCGGCGCGGTCGATGTGGAGCTGCGTTACGCGCCGGCGCTTCTCGAACATTGGGACGCGCTGCAGGAAGGCGCGCGCGCCCTACTCGCGCGCATGGCCGCCGCCCCGCCTAAAAAAAGGAATTAGCCGCGCGCGTCACTCGTCTTCGAGATCGAAGTCGAGAATGGCGATTTGCAGGGTGAAGCTCGAGAGCTTGGGATCGTCCGCCGAAATCACGCCGAGGAATTCGCCGTCGCAATTGAGTTCGACGGAATCGGTCTTGCGGCCGCGCGCGGCGATTGAAAGACGGTCGTTCTCGAACAGCTTGCGCAAATAGGATTGCAAAACTTCGCGGCCGACGGGAATTTTCATCTCGAAGGCGAAGGAGCGATCGCCGTCCTCGTCGTCGACGGAGATCGACGCGATCTTGCGTTCGCCGAGATGCACCGCCGCGTCGTCGGGATTCTTCGGATCGGCGGCGACGCGAATGTCCTCGCTTCCCAGCGAGCGGCGCAAGAAGGCCTGCAGCTTTCGCAATTCGCTCTTGTCCAAACGCCTTCCCCCCAATCTTTGCGCACGCCACACCCTCTGCCATGAAGCCCCGCGTCCGGCAAGATGCGCGCGAGGCCGAAAACAAAACGCCCGGCGGAACGAGCCGCCGGGCGCTTGGCGAAACGGGGCGCGGACGATTATTCGCCTGCGGCCTTCAGCTTCTTGTTGCAGGCGCTCCAATATTTCGGCCAGGTGATCTTGGGGTCGGTCTTTTTCAATTCTGCCTTATTGGCCTTCCATTCCGCGCCGCATTTTTTCTCGCGCGCGCGCATCGCCCCCTGCGCGTCCTTGGCGGCGGGCTTCGCCGCAGCCGGCGGCGGCGCGGCCACAGGCGGCGGCGCGGCGGGCTTCGCTTCGGCGGCCGGCGGCGCGGCGGGTTTCGTCTCGGCGGCGGGCGGCGGCGCAGCTTCGGCGGGCTTGGCTTCCGCCGGCTTTTCTTCAGCGGGCTTGCCCTGTTCCGCGAGGCGCGCGCGGCACGCCTTGAGGAAATCCTGCCAGCTCTGGCCGGCGAGTTCGTTGGCCGCCTTGGCGGCCTGATATTGCGATCCGCATTCCTTCAACACATTGGCCTGCGCATAGGCCGCCCCGGAGCCGGCGGAAACGCCGATGGCCACGGCGAAAAGGCCGGCCGCAGCGTGAGAAACAGCGAGACGGATCACCATATAAATCTCCCATGATGGACGCGGCGCGAATTGAGCGCGGCGACTTGCGACGGCGCGAAGAAGCAGGACCCGCGCCATATGCGTTTGACGGCGCGACGATAGTCCCAACTTGGTTGTGAACGCAATCCGAACGCGCGATAAAGCCGCGACGCGACGCGCCAATCCGCAGCGCCGCGCGTCTTGAGAGGATTTCAATCTTGCCGAGCGCCCGCGAACAACCCGCCAGTTGGCGCGATCGAGCGGTCGTTTGGCGCGCCGATGGTCTTGCCCGCTGCCCATGGCCGGGAGAGGATCCGCTTTACCTCGATTATCACGACAATGAATGGGGCCGTCCCGAGCGCGACGGCCGCGCGCTTTACGAAAAACTCGTGCTCGACGGTTTTCAGGCGGGACTGTCCTGGATCACGATTTTGCGCAAGCGCGAGGCTTTTCGCGCCGCCTTCGCCAAATTCGACCCGGCGAGGATCGCCCGCTTTGACCAAAAACGCATAGAAGCGCTGATGCAAAATGATGCAATCGTGCGCAATCGCGCCAAAATCGAAGGCGCCGTGCTGTCGGCGCAGGCGTGGCTCGAGGTCGAAGGGAGCATCGGCTTCTCCAATTATCTATGGGGCTTTGTCGACGGGCGGACGATCGTCAATCATCCCAAGCGCATGAGCGACGTGCCGACGCAGACGCCGCTCTCCGAGCGGATCTCGAAAGATTTGAAGGCGCGCGGCTTCAAATTCTGCGGGCCGACGATCGTCTACGCCTTCATGCAGGCGACGGGCATGGTCGACGACCATTTGGTCGGATGCCATCGCCATGCTGGCGGCGACGGCGCCTGAGACGATGCGCGAACCGCCTCCGATCAAACGCTCGCCGGCCAAGGCGATCGGCGCCCCCCGCGCCTGGCAGCGGATGCTGTCGGGCCGCCGGCTCGATCTGCTCGATCCTTCGCCGCTCGATGTGGAAATCGAGGATATCGCCCATGGCCTCGCGCGCGTCGCGCGCTGGAACGGCCAGACCGTCGGCGCGCATATCTTCTCCGTGGCGCAGCACAGCCTGCTTGTGGAAAAAGTCGCGGGCGCGCTCGATCCGGCGCTCGGCCGCGCCGACCGGCTGTTCATGCTGCTCCATGACGCGCCCGAATATGTCATCGGCGACATGATCTCGCCGTTCAAGGCGGTCATCGGCGACGCCTACAAGAGCGTCGAGCACCGCATCCTCGGCGCGATTTTGCTGCGCTTCTCGCTTCCCGCCGCGCCCTCGCCGGCCCTAGGGCGGCTGTGCAAACAGGCCGACAAGGCCGCCGCCTTTTTCGAAGCCGTGAAGCTCGCGGGCTTTACACGCGGCGAAGCCGAGCGCATCTTCGGCCGCCCGGCGATCTCGCCGCAGGCCTTCATGGACGAACTCGCGCCGGCTCCCATCGAGGAGACGCAGGCGCGCTTTCTCGCCCGGTTCCGGGCGATCGACGAAGGTTAAGAAAAAACGTCGGGGGAGGGGATGACGAACGGGCGCCTATACGTCTGTTCTTTGACCAAGGTGGTCGACACGGTGCGCGACAGCGGCGCCCGGTCGCTCATCACCATTCTCACGGCCGGCGCGTCGCTGGTGCGGCCCTGCGAGATCGCTCGCGACCGACATTTGCGCATCGCCGTCTCCGATATCGACGCGCCGCGCGAGGGCCATGTTCTGCCGGGCGACGAACATATCGACCGGCTGCTCGCTTTTCTTGAGGATTGGGATCGTTCCGCGCCGCTCGTCATCCATTGCTATGCGGGGGTCAGCCGTTCGCCGGCGGCGGCCTATGTCGCGGCCTGCGCGCTCGCGCCGCATCGCTGCGAAATGGAGTTGGCGCGCGAGCTGCGCCGCGTTTCGCCGACGGCGACGCCGAACCGCCGCCTCGTGGCGCTCGCCGACAAAACGCTCGGCCGCGACGGCCGCATGAGCGAAGCGATCGCCGCGATCGGGCGCGGCGCGGATTGCTATGAGGGAGCGCCTTTCGCGCTCGAATTCGCCTGACGCTTAAGAGCGGCGATGGGCCGGATGCGCTTTCTCCGCCGGTCGAAATCGGCCTTACGGCGGCGATCGTCGCCGTGCGCGACGACGAGCCCCTGATCCTCACGACGCGTTCGGATGAGCGCGGCGCCGTCGCCGCCTTGCCTTCCGGACCATTCGATCCGATCCGCCACCGCACCTTCGAGATCGGCCTGCGCGAATGGGTCGCCGAACAGACCGGCGCGCCGCTCGGCTATGTGGAGCAGCTCTATACTTTCGGCGACCGCGGCCGGCACGCCCGCGCCGGCGACCGCGACCCCCATGTCGTCTCGGTCGGCTATCTCGCGCTGACCCGCATTGGGGAGAATGCGGGACGGCGTCCCGGCGCCTGGCGCAGCTGGCACGACTTCTTTCCTTGGGAGGATTGGCGCGAAGGGCCGCCGCCGATCATCGAGGAGACGATCGCGCCGGGCCTCGCCGCCTGGATCGCGGAAGCGCCAGACGCCGCCTCGGCTTCCGGACTCTCCCGCAAGGTGCGGGTCAATCTCCTTTTCGGCGGCAAGGGCCGCGCCTTCAACGAGGAGAATGTTCTCGAGCGCTATGAATTGCTCTACGAGGCGGGCCTTCTCGAAGAAGCCTTGCGCGACGGGAGAGAGGCGGCGGCGAAGCGGGCGCCTCTGGCGCCGCTGGGCGCGCCCATGCGCCACGACCATCGCCGTATTCTAGCGACGGCCATGGGACGGCTGCGCGCCAAAATGAAATATCGGCCGGTGATTTTCGAGTTGATGGCGCCGGCGTTTACGCTCACCGAACTGCAACGCACAGTAGAGGCGATCGCCGGCCGTCATTTGCATAAGCAAAATTTCCGCCGGCTCGTCGAAACATCGGCCATTGTCGAGCCCACGGGCGAAATGTCTTTAAAAACTGGCGGCCGACCCGCCGCTCTATTCCATTTTCGCCGCAATGTTCTGCAAGAAAGGCCGGCGCCGGGGCTTCGCGTTGGCATAAGGGGCTGATTCTGCTCCTTAAGGTAATGTTCACGGCGCCATGGTGAACATTTGCTGAAGCGTAAGCCCGCAAATGCGTAGAGGTGCGTCTTGGGCTATTTGTCGCCGCCCCCAATGCCGGCGCCCGTCGTCGTCTACAAGGACGTCGGCGGCCTCGTCAGCGATTATGAAGCGCGGACCGAACAATATCGTCGCGAGAACCGCGAGGTCCGACTGCATGAATGCCGCTCGGCCTGCACGCTGGCTTTGAGCCTGCCCAACGTCTGCGTCTATCCGGACGCGAAGGTCAAATTCCATCAGGCCTATAACGCCATCAACCGCGAGACCGACCTCGGCGTCTCGTCGCGGCTCTTCTCCTCCTATCCGACCGCCGTGCAGGCGCGTCTCGGCTATCTGACGCGCGAATATCGCGTCCTGACCGGCACGGAGCTCATCGCGCTCGGCATGCGCAATTGCGAAGGCGATAATTCCATTATGATCGCGAGCCGCAAGCAGCGCGCGCCCTCGACGAGCGTCGCGAGCGCGAGGCCGAACAGCAATTCCAGCCTCGCTCCTTTCGGCGACATCGCACACAAGGTCCAAACCGCCGTCGCGAGCGCGCTCACCGGAACGGCAGGCCAGACGGCCGCGCCGATCCGCGTGGCGGTCGCCGATCGACAATCCCTCATCGATCTGCAGCAGGGGAAGGATGACGCCGCGAGCGTTCTTCCCGCGATCGCGCCGCTGCCGCCGCGGCGGCCGCCATCGGAGGCCTTCGCCGCACAAGAGGTCGCGGCGGCGACGCCCGCCTATCAGCAACTCATCAACGGCGCTCAGCCGATCCTGGAACGGCAATTCACGCGCGCCATGGCGGCCAACTAGGCCCTCGCATGGCGAAGCTTGAGCAATATTTCGCCACGATGTTACCATAGCGTCGCAATTGGCGGGGAATCAGGGCGGCGACGGCCGCTGAAGGGGCAAGGCGCGGCTATGCCGCGCGGTTGCGATCAAATTTTTCCGCTAAGGCTCGGCGCCTCACCGGCGCGGGGCCGCCGCTCGGCGCCAGTCGGGCCAAAGGCAAGAAACAATTCTCGGGCCGACGTCGGTTGAGACGCGCGCTCCAAGCGAGACGGGAAGCGACCTATTGATGACGCCTCGCCCCAGCGCCTCCCGATACCCCGCGTCGCTCTCGACGGTCCTTGGTCTTTTTACGCTATGCTTGGCGACGCTTGCGCCGAAGATGACGCAGACGGCGGTCGCTAACGGCGACACGCGCACCATCCATCTTTATCACGCCCATACGCATGAATCGATTTCGGCGACCTATCTGGTCAACGGGCAATATGACAGCAATGTCCTGCGCCAATTGAACTGGTTCCTGCGCGACTGGCGGCGGGACGAACCCACGAACATGGACCCGCGCCTCTTCGACGTCGTTTGGGAGGCCTATCGCAACGCCGGCGTGAGCAATGAGGTGGTCCACGTCGTCTCGGCCTATCGCTCGCCCGAGACAAACGCCATGCTGCGCTCGCGCTCGCGCGCCGTGGCGAAATATTCCCAGCACATGCTCGGCAAGGCGATGGACACCACCATGCCGGGCATGACCATGTCGAACATTCGCGAGATCGGCATGCGCATGCAGCGCGGCGGCGTCGGCTATTATCCGACGGCGGGCACGCCCTTCGTCCATCTCGACGTCGGCAATGTGCGCTCCTGGCCGCGCATGAACTACGACCAGCTCGTGCGACTCTTCCCCGACGGCAAGACCGTGCATCTGCCGACGAACGGGCAGCCGCTCGCCCGTTATGAAGAAGCGCGCGCCGAGATCGAAGCGCGCGGCAATGGCGCCTATGTCACCGCGCCGCGCCGCACCGTCGGCGGTTTCTTCGCCATGCTGTTTGGCGGCGGCGCCGCCGAGGAGGACGACGCCGAAGTCGCCGCCCCCGCGCCGAGCACCCGCAAGCAATGGGCCTCGCTCGCGCCCCGGCGCGGACGCGGCGCGAAGGGCGGCGAAGCGGATGAGGAAGGCGGCGCGCCGATCGAAACGGACGCCCGCAACGGCAGGGCGCAGACGCTGGCGCGCGCCGAAGCCGACCTGCCGCGCGGCGAGGCGTCGCTGTCGGCGCCTGGCGCCGAAAGGCAGGAGCAGGAAAGGCCGACGGAGAAGACGTCCGCCATTCGCGCGCCGCTGCCGCCCGAGCGCCCGGCCTCCCTAGATAGCAGGTCGAGAGGACCCGCCGCCGTCGCCAGTCTTGAGCCCGCCGGCGCGCGCGACTTGCGCAGTTCGGTGGACTTCCAGCAGGCGGAAGGCGCGGACGCAACATCCGACGCGACCCGCACGGCCAATGCGCCGCTGCCGCCGCGCCGCCCCGCGACTCTCCTTGCCTTGGCGGCCGACGCGCCGCTGCCGCCGACCCGACCGGCGGCGCTCGACGCCAACGCCAGCCATGCGATCGCGACGCTGATGGACGCATCGGGCGGCGATTCCCAACAAGCAAAACCCGCGACGGACGAGTCGCTCGCCTATGCGTCTGAAGGCGCCGCAAGCGCCGACCAACCGACGCCCCCGAGAAGGCCGCAGGACACAAAACGCGAGGCGCAGGCCAAGCCCGTCGCGCCGCGCAGCGCGGTCGTCCCGGCGCGCCTCGATCGCTCGAACTTCCACGCGCTCACCGACGCAGCGCCGGCGAGCCATACAGCCCCCGGCTCGGTGATGGGATCTTCAATCTCCGGCGTTCGCTCGGCCGCCCGCGCGCGCGGACAAGGCGCGCTCGCCCCTTCGCGCAGCGAGCATGTCGCCGGCTTCGCAGAGCCGGGCGACTCGCCGCCCGTAGACAAATTCGCGCCGGGCGCCGAGCGGCCCGAATAAGGCTCACAAGCGTAGCTGCGAGCCTCGCGCAGCGATATCAAGCTAATAAGGATGGTGGGGGAAGTAGGACTCGAACCTACGAAGGCGTAGCCAGCGGATTTACAGTCCTAAGCGGCTCCGCGACAGCGAATTGATTTTACTTTGTATTCTTCTGTTAGCGGCGCGCGGCGCCGCGTCTATGTCGGCAGGCTCCAGGTCGCTGCTCAATCTTCCCGCGACGAGATAATCGAGTCTAATTGAGCCATTGCCTTAAGGAGGCGATTGCCGAACGGCAGCCCCCCGACAAATTCCTCCGTGCGCTTGGGTTCCCTACCCCACACGACTAGGAATCCCGCTAGCGCCAAAAGCAGCACGGCGAGCGAAATTGATGTCAGCCCGGCAAGAACCGCAACGCCCAGGGCAATTCCCAGCTTAGTTCTATTGTTCAAAGCCATTATCGCCCCTCCTGATCGTCGTGAAAATCTAACACAGTGGCCGAGCCGTCGCCTCCAAAATTTCCGTTTTTTGCTTCCCGGAGCAGCGCGCCGACGACCATCACAGCCATCGCCACAATGACGGTCTAATTTCACGATACTGGAAGGAGACCGAGATCCCCGCATTAGCAAAGGGTGGGCATGAGCTTTGTTCGAGCGCCGCTATATGAATGGCGATGGCCCATTGGCGAGTTGGCGTGTCAGGCGCGTTCCAACGGCATTTTTGCCATCTCAGAAATATGCAAAGGGCTCGCGATCGTTACAATCGGCGACATGGTGATCGCGGATGAAGTAGGCGAGCTCGTAAGCCTCGTGGCGCTGACATTCAGCGCGCTGTCTTCCACTCGCTACCTGCATCGGATTGGTCGCAGTATCACGTCATGCGGCAGCGTCGCCACCGCAGCGCCTGTCCGATAGCGCTCCCAATTGCGGCGCTCGCCGAGAACGGCGGCGAGCCAAGCGTGCGGCTCAAGAAGAAAAAGGCGAAGTCAAAATAGGAAGCGAACCGTCGTCCTATTCGCGCGGACGCCATGCCGCGATATAGGCATCGAGCTCTTCCCCGGTGTGGACGTTCCACCAACTATCGTCTTGAAAGACGACTGGGAACGGAACCTCATATTGACCGCGCTGATCCTCCGCAAGCACGTGCACAATGGCGTTGTTCTCAGGTGGTTCCTTGCTGTTCCATTCGCTCACGGCCTGAGTTCTCCCTCTCGCGAATTATTCGCGACAGGAATGACGTGACAAGCATTCGTAATCGAGAACTCTTCCAGTTTTCTGGCGGCTTGCTCAATCGCTAAAAAACCAGCTCTATTGTTTGCGTGGGCTTGGGGCGCCGCAGCCTCAAGCCTCGGGCGGCCCGTCACCTTGCCTAGAGCGGCGGGCCGTTTTTGGGGCGGCATTGACGATCCGGCGCCTGCTCGAAAAGGCGCTCGGCGGGGCGAGTCGCATGGCGAGACCATAGCGGCGCGGTCCCACGATGCGCGAGCGCCCCCATGTGGCGCTCATGTCGCGTGCGTCGCCGGGGGACATTTGAAAATCATTGGAAATAAAGGGGAACGAATTGCAGCAAGGCGCAACATAAAATCGGTCGTTCTTGCCGATCTGCGCTTCAAAAGCGCCTTTAATTTCAGTCTGGTGGGGGAAGTAGGACTCGAACCTACGAAGGCGTAGCCAGCGGATTTACAGTCCGCCCCCTTTGCCGCTCGGGACATTCCCCCATTTGCCTCGCTTAAGCGATCAGCAGACCGTTAACGAGACAGAGGCCGCGCGGAGCGCGGCCAATGGAAGCGGCATATGCGATCCTCGGCCGCTCGCTGTCAACCTCAAACTGGCCCGCTTAACCTCGCGCATGGAGGCGCCGCAAATCAGCGGCTGCGTATCGCGTCGCGGATTTCTTCGAGCAGAGTCTCGGTTCGCGACGGGGACGCCGGCTCGGCCGCGTCGGGCTTCCTCAATTTTTGAAAGAGCTGGATGACCAGGAACAGCGCCGCGGCGATGATGATAAAATTGACGAGCACGGTGATGAATTGACCATAGCCGATGACCGCGCCGATTTTCTTGGCCTCGTCATAGGTCATCTCGCTATGGATCGCCTTGGACAAAGGGACGTAATAATTCGAGAAATCGAGCCCGCCGGTGATCGCGCCGATGATCGGCATGAAGATGTCGCCGACGACGGAGTCGACGATCTTGCCGAAGGCGACGCCGATGATGACGCCGACGGCGAGATCGACGACATTGCCGCGCAGAATGAAATTCTTGAAATCCTGAAGCATGTTCACCTCCTAGAAAATAGAGCGACAAAGTTCGATGCTACGCGCATTGCGCAATGCGTCAATCGCGCGCGAAATTGGGCAGTGTCCTAATTTCAGCCGCCGCATTTGTGTGCGTCGACGACAGACATGGTCGCTACCAATCCAGCTGAATCGGTCGCATCACTCGGATGCGATTTCAGCCAATTTTGGAAGATGACCCGCGCTTCCTGAACGCCGATTGCCTCTTTCACGGACATACAAGTCGGAATCCTTTGGTCGGCAAGCGATTGCATTACAAATAACGCATCGGTAAGACCACGGAAATACGCCGTACAAAATTGCTCTAAATATTCGTGGTCTTGAGGTGTTTTAGCATCACTCACTGAATGCATACACGCGGCGTAAAGCGATGCCGCCGTGAAGCGATTATTAGGTTGCTGCACGCTCCCCTGTGCATGAGCTGAGTGCATCCCAAAAATCAGAACCGCAATTGAAGCTGTGGTACGTTTCATGTCTTACTCCCCGTTATGCCAGCTTTATCCTCCGCCACGATTGCGGCCCTCACTGTGTCCTGTAAGGATCGTATGCCGCACAAAGGGTAGCACGGCATAGAAACGTCGCTTGTCACTCCCCTTTATGGGACGATGACCACGCATAGGCGCGGGTTGAACGGCATTGCGCTCCAGAAAGAATACTTCAACCACGCCTTCCCATACGGTCTGGCCTTAGAAGGTCTCTTGTTCTCAAAGAAGCTTGACACCTTGCAGGCGACTATTGACCTTCACTTCGGGCGGCTCGGGTTGATAACCGGCTTTAGTCGAAGGAAGAATTGGTCTAGTGCACAAGCAAATAAGAGGCGACGATGAAACGCAGCGCAAAAGGACAGGCGGTTTATACTGAGATCGGAGTGTGGCGAGAGCCCGATGGTTCAATCCATATATCATTCAAAGGGCTTAAGGGTGGCCATGTGGCGGTCAATGCGGACCCGACAAAGCGTAATGGCCACCCAACACTTTTTTCAAGGCTTGATCAATTACTCAACCTCGCTCCGCAGCGTCCGGACCAAATCAACGTTAAATTTGTCGCACCGGACGGGACGGATACGAGCGGCCCGACTTTCAAACTCAGATAAATTCAAAATAGGACAATACCCGAAATTGGCACGCTTTAGTACGACGTTGCGGACGCGAGTTTCGCTAACTCCACATCGGTGAAGAGCCGCGAGCGCGTCAGGAATCGCGCGCCCGTGCCATTGTCCAACGAAAACATGCCGCCCTGCCCTGGCACGACGTCGATGACGAGCTGCGTGTGCTTCCAATAATCGAATTGCGCGGCGCCGATATAGAAAGGCGCGCCGCCGATCTCGCCGAGCAGCACGTCGCTGTCGCCCACAAGAAACTCGTCTTGCGGATAGCACATCGGCGCGGAGCCGTCGCAGCAGCCGCCCGACTGATGAAAAAGCATGTCGCCATGGTCGCGGCGCAGACGCGCGATCAGATCGAGCGCCGCTTGCGTGGCGAGGACCCTCGCTGGACGGTCTTCCTTCAATACGCGATCTCCCTCGCCTGTCATTCCCGACGCGCGCCTTGCGCGCGATCGGGAATCCAGGGCAAGACCAGTCATTCGCGACGTTTCCTCTGGATTCCCGGTCAGGCCTTCGGCCTGCCGGGAATGACAGTCTGCGATGTCGCGCTGGGAATAACAGCGGCGTCAGAAGAAGCCGAGCTTCTTCGGGCTATAGCTCACCAGCATATTCTTCGTTTGCTGATAGTGGTTGAGCATCATCCTGTGATTCTCGCGCCCTATGCCCGATTGCTTGTAGCCGCCGAAGGCCGCATGGGCCGGATAGGCGTGATAGCAATTGGTCCACACGCGGCCGGCCTGAATGGCGCGTCCGAAGCGGTAGCAGCGATTGACGTCGCGGCTCCATACGCCGGCGCCAAGGCCATAGAGCGTGTCATTGGCGATCGCGAGCGCTTCATCGTCGTCCTTGAAAGTCGTCACCGACACGACGGGTCCGAAGATTTCCTCCTGGAACACGCGCATGCGGTTATGGCCCTTGAGCACGGTCGGCTTCACATAGAAGCCGCCGGAAAGTTCGCCCGGTAGCGCATTGCGTTCGCCGCCGGCGAGCACCTGCGCGCCCTCCTGCTTGCCGATGTCGATATAGCTCAGGATTTTTTCGAGCTGTTCGGACGACGCCTGGGCGCCGATCATCGTCTCGGGGTCGAGCGGATTGCCCTGCTTGATTTCGCCGACGCGCTTCAAGGCGCGCTCGATAAAGCGGTCGTAGATTTTTTCATGCACCAACGCGCGGCTCGGGCAGGTGCAGACTTCGCCCTGATTGAGCGCGAACATCACGAAGCCTTCGATCGCCTTGTCGAGAAAATCGTCGTCCTCGCGCGCGACATCTTCGAAGAAGATGTTGGGCGACTTGCCGCCGAGCTCCAGCGTGACCGGAATGAGGTTTTGACTGGCGTATTGCATGATCAATCGGCCAGTCGTCGTCTCGCCGGTGAAGGCGATCTTGGCGATGCGGCTGGATGAAGCCAGCGGCTTGCCGGCCTCCAGCCCGAAGCCGTTGACGATATTGATTACGCCTTTCGGTAGCAGGGTCGCCGACGAGTTCCGCCCAAACGAGAATGCTCGCGGGCGTCTGCTCGGCCGGCTTGATGACGACGCAATTGCCGGCGGCGATCGCCGGCGCGAGCTTCCATGCCGCCATCAGAATTGGAAAATTCCACGGGATGATCTGGCCGACGACGCCGAGCGGCTCATGAAAATGATAGGCGATCGTGTCGTGGTCGATTTCCGAAATGCCGCCTTCCTGCGTGCGGATGGCGCCGGCGAAATAGCGGAAGTGGTCGATGGCGAGCGGAATGTCGGCGGCGGTCGTCTCGCGGATCGGCTTGCCATTGTCCCAGGTCTCGGCCGAAGCGAGAAGGTCGAGGTTCTCCTCCATGACATCCGCGATCCGGTTCAGGATGCGCGCGCGATCCGCTACGCTGGTCTTGCCCCAGGCGTCCTTGGCGGCATGGGCGGCGTCGAGCGCGGCCTCGACGTCATCCTTGTCGGAACGCGCGATCTCGCAAACCTTCTGGCCGGTGATCGGCGAGATATTGTCGAAGTAGCGGCCGGCCTTTGGCTCCGACCATTGGCCGTTGATGAAATTGCCGTAGCGCGCCTTGAACGGCGGCGTGAGCGCGGCGAAAGTTTCGTGCTTGGTCATAGGCGTTTCCTTGGGCGTTGCCTCGATCCCCGCATTGGCGAGCGGGATGTTTTATTGTTTGCATTTTAACGCAAATATCTAATGCGCGCAGCTTCGCCGCCAAGCCATGACACGCTAGTCCAAACATGCCTTCGCCAGCGCCTGGAAGGCGCGGGCGCGATGTGAGAGCGCCCGCGAGCCGTCGCCCGGCAGCGCATGTTTTTCCGCCGACATCATCTCGCCGAAAGTCTTGTCGAGTTCGTCGGGCTTAAAAATCGGATCATAGCCGAAGCCCTTGTCGCCCCTGGGCGGAAAGACGAGAACGCCGTCGACCCTGCCTTCGAACTGCTCGACATGGCCGTCGGGCCACACGACCGCCAGCGCGCAAGTGAAATTGGCGCGATAGGGCGGCTTCGCGCCGCGCGCCTCAAGCTCGCGCTGGACGCGTTCGCAAGCGGCCTTGAAATCGCGGCCCTCCCCCGCCCAGCGCGCCGAATAAACGCCGGGCGCGCCGCCGAGCGCATCGACGCAAAGGCCGGAATCATCGGCGAAGGCGGGCAGTCCCGACGCCATGGCGGCGGCGCGGGCCTTCAGCAGCGCATTGCCGGCGAAGCTCGTCTCCGTCTCTTCCGGCTCCGGCAGGCCAAGGTCGCCGACCGAAACCGCGTCGACGCCATGGGGCGCCAGCAACTGCCGCAGCTCCCAGAGCTTGCCCGGATTATGCGTCGCGACAACGAGCTTTCCGGCGATCTTTCGCCTATCCATCTTTTAAGGCTCCCCCGCCCTCTGCCGTTCATTTCGCGCGAAGGCGCATCATTGAGAGCGGCTATTTTCCATCCCGCCAAACGTTCGATTCGCTCGCCGATGCGCGCCAAAGCTATTCCTTTGCTTTAGGAAGGCGTTTCCAAGGCGCTGGAAAGCTGTGCTTATTGGCGCGATTAACTCCACCTTTACCCTGCTTCGCAACGATTGGGGAGGCGACAAGAACGGTTCCGGAAGGCGCCAGGCCAGGCGCGGCGATTTTTGCCGTTCGCAGCGATCCGGAAGATAAGGGATGAAATGACGTCTATTATCCTCATTGCCGATGACGATCCGGTTCAACGCCGCCTGCTCGAAGCCATGGTGCGGCGATTCGGCTACGAGGCGGAGACGGTGGAAAGCGGCGAGCAAGCGATCGCGCGGCTCACGCAACCGAGCGCGCCGCAGATTGCGTTGCTTATCCTAGATCTCGTGATGCCCGACCTCGACGGCATGGGCGTGCTCACGCGCATGCGCGACATGAAGCTCGCGACGCCGGTGATCGTGCAGACGGCGCATGGCTCGATCGAAGCCGTCATTTCGGCGATGCGCGCCGGCGCCCATGATTTCGTGGTCAAGCCCGTCGGCGCCGAGCGCCTGCAAATCTCGATCAAGAACGCGCTGTCGGCCGATGCGCTCGCCGGCGAAGTGCGGCGCATCAGCCGCCGCGCGCAGGGCGCGTTGACCTTCAAGGACCTCGTCTCGCGCAGCGAGGACATGGCGCGCGTGATCAGACTCGGCGAGCGCGCCGCGCATTCCTCTATCCCCGTGCTGCTCGAAGGCGAATCCGGCGTTGGCAAGGAGCTTGTGGCGCGCGCCATTCAAGGCGCTTCGGATCGCAAGGGCAAACCTTTCGTCACCGTCAATTGCGGCGCGCTGCCGGCCAATCTGGTCGAGTCGATTCTCTTCGGCCATGAGAAAGGCGCCTTCACCGGCGCGACCGAGAAGCATACGGGCAAATTTCTCGAAGCCAATGGCGGGACGCTGTTCCTCGATGAGATCGGCGAATTGCCGCTCGACATTCAGGTGAAGCTGCTGCGCGCCTTGCAAGAGGGCGATATCGATCCCGTGGGCGCCAAACGTCCCGTGCGCGTCGACATTCGTCTCATTTCGGCGACCAATCAAAACCTGATCGAGCTGGTGAAACGCGGCCTGTTTCGCGAAGATCTGTTCTACCGGCTCAACGTCTTCCCGATCAGCATTCCGCCGCTGCGCGCGCGCCGCGAGGACATCGCCGATCTCGCCCGCCGCTTTGCCGCGCGCTTCGCCGCCGAGGAAGGCCGCAATATTCGCGGCGTGACGGCCGAATCGCTGTCGCTGCTGACAAGCTATGACTGGCCCGGCAACGTACGCCAGTTGGAGAACGCCGTCTTTCGCGCCGTGGTGCTCGCCGACGGCGACGAGCTGACCGTCGCCGAATTTCCGCAGATCGCAGCGCATGTCGAGGGCTATGACGTGCGCGTGCCGCCGCTTCCGGCGCCGGCCGCTACGACGAGCGCGCCGCGCGAACGCGAGATCGTGCGCGTCGAAATCCGCGATCCGAACGCCATGCCGCTGCTCGGCCAAAATGGCGAAATCCGTAAGCTCGAGGACCTCGAGGCGGCGACGATCCGCTTCGCGCTGACCTATTATCGCGGTCAAATGTCGGAGATCGCGCGCCGTCTCGGCATCGGCCGCTCGACGCTCTATCGCAAGATGAAGGAATATGGGCTGGAGGAAGGGTCCGAGAACGGTTCGGAGCCTTCCGATACGCTGGTGGCCTAGGCCCGCGAAACATGCGAGCTTCCCTGCCAAGGGAGGGTCCCATGACCATATTCGACATCGAAGCGACGACGATCGAGGGCACCGAAAAGCCGCTGCGCGATTATGCCGGCAAGGCCATGCTCATCGTCAATGTCGCGAGCAAATGCGGCTTCACCCCGCAATATGCCGGGCTTGAAGCACTTTACCGGAAATTCGCCGACAAGGGCTTCGTCGTGCTGGGTTTTCCCTGCAATCAGTTCGGCGCGCAGGAGCCGGGTTCGGAGAAGGAGATCGCTTCCTTCTGCTCGGCGAATTATGACGTGACTTTTCCGATGTTCGCCAAGATCGACGTCAATGGCGAAAGCGCGCATCCGCTCTATCGCCTGCTGAAGCACGAAGCGCCAGGGCTCCTTGGCTCGGAAGCCATCAAATGGAACTTCACGAAGTTTCTTGTCGACCGCGACGGCAAGGTCGTGAAGCGCTACGCGCCGACCGATACGCCGCAACAAATCGAGAAGGACGTCGAGGCGCTGCTGTGAACGCGATCGAAGTGCGCAAAGTCGACGACGGCGATCCGCTCGCCTTCGACGTAATCCTGCGCGACGAGAACAGCGAAACGAAGCATCGCGTCACGCTCTCGCGCAAAGACTTCGAGCGACTGTGCAACGGCGCCGATGCGGCGCGCTTAATCGAAGCCGCCTTCCGCTTCTTGCTCGACCGCGAACCGAAGGAAAGCATTCTCACGCGTTTCGACGTAAGCGTCATTGCGCGCTACTTCCCTGAGTTCGAAGCGACGCTGCCAAATTACTTTGCGTGAACGCTCGCTCGCTCCGCGAGCATCGGGAATGACGGCGCGCTTTTTCAAAAAGCGGCGCGCAGACGCAGGCCGAAGATATTGATGGGTCCGCGCGCGCTATTGTGCGCCGGATTGACGAGCAGCTGATAATCGAAAGTCGCGTCCATATTCTTGCCGAAGCCGAGCTTGTAATAGGCCTCGAGATTCTTCTCGCCTGCATATGAAAGCGCGCCGTCGCCGATATAGACGCTGCTTCCGCCAAGTCCGAAGAACCGCACGCGATCGCCATGCAAGCCGCCCAAGGCGCCGGCGACGCCGATTTCATCATCGTCACGTCCCCACAATTGGCCGGCGGCGACCAAGCCGGCGGAAATTTGCCGATCGACATCGGTGTAATCGACCGTCTCATAGCGTCCGTCGCACATGCCGGCGCGCAGGAAGAAGCCAAGATTCTGCATAAGCTGCTGCTTAATGTTGATTCCGCCGCCCATCTTTACGGATCGCCTGCGTATGCTGTCGACAACCGGCGGAAACTCGCCCGAGAGATACGCATAGTTGATGACGTTATCCATTTTGCTCAAATAGCCATTGTCGCCATAAGCGAGAAATTTGATGGCGCCGGGCTGACCGAGAAGCTCATAGCGCGCTTCAAGCTCCGCCACGCCCATAAACTGGCGAAAAAGCACCGGCTCGATGTCGAGGCCGTTGGGAATTGTCGAAAGCTGAAAGACGCCTCCACGCGCCGTCCACCAGTTCTGCTTCCACTCGACGGCGAGGCCATGCGTATAGCCCCATGAGTCGGCGGCATAGTCGAAGGGGCCAAGGGTGTTGAAAGCGAAGTTCAGGAAGCCCGTGGTCGGATCATGCGCATAAATATTGTCGTCGAAGACGTCGCCGACGGCGAATTTGCCAAGCGTGATGATAATGCGGTCCTTGTCGACCTTGCCGGAAATCTGGTTCTGCACCGATTCCAGCACTTCGCTGCGCGAGCCTTCATCGGGATCTCTCTGGCGTTCGCCGCCGCTGTCGAGGCCGATGATCTGGCGTAGAAAATAGCGCTGGAACCGCATATAGGGCGCGGCGCGCCCCACCTTGGCGACCGCGCCGTTCACATAGGCGGCGGCGCCCACGGAGTTGGCGAGGCCGTATCCGATGTCGACCTCTGGATTGAGATAGGCCGCGCCGCCTTCCCACAGGCGCAGGCCGACGAAAATGTTCGTCGTCGAGCCGACATTCGCCTTGCCGCCCGAGGGGAAACTATTCGGCCCGTCGTAAAGCGCGCGAAAGCGCGGATAGGCCTGCACGACATTGGTCGTCTGCGCATGGACGCTATATTGTTCGGGCGCGTCGTGGTTTTCGCCCTGCCCGCCGTTTCCGCCATTGCCGCCATTTGAATGTTGGCCGTATTGCAGGGAACCGGGAATCTCGTTCTTCGCGCCGAAATGATAATTCAATCCGAAGCGCAACAGATGGTTTTCGTTGCGGATGCGCGAGGCGTAGAGGAAGCCCGCGCCATTGTCGAAAGTCTGCGTGTTCAGGGACTGGCTAAGGAAGAGATATTCCGCCCGCGCCGACCATTGATCGGCGAAGGCGTATTCGAAACCGGCGCCCACAACATATTTCATCCGCGAGGACTGCGACCAGGGCGCCGTGAAGACGGCGTCGGGTCCGCCCGGCCCAAGCGTCAACGTCGCCGGCCCACGCGCGCCGCCGGCGGCGACGCCGCCGGTGAGATAAACGAGCGCGCGGCCATAGGCGTAACCGACGCGGCCGCGAATGCTCGCGAAGAAATTCGCGCTCGAATTGGCGGAGAGCGTATAAAACGGAAGCCCCGGCGCATAGGCAGGCGAGGCGGCGAAGAGGCCGTTGGGGCTCCGGCGTCCGTCAAGAAGGCTGAAGTCCGTCTCGAAACCCCAGACCCAGGGACCTTCTTGCCAATTATAGCCGACCTGCGCGCCGACGGCGACGCCGGGGCGCGTGACGCTCGGGGGATATAGATCGAAGGCGGGCGAGCCGAAGCCGCTTGTCGCCTGCAGCCGCTCTCCCGTATGCAACGGAACGCCGACGCCGAGACTGCCGCCGAGATACATGCCGACCCAGTTGAAAATCGGCGGCGGCGCGTCGGCGGCTTCGGCGATTGCAGGGGCAATCAGCGCGAAACTGAGGCTCAAAGCACGCAGGCGGCTTTTTTTCGACGACATGGGCATTGTGGATTGTCGCAAGGGTTTTCGCCCGCCGCTATTAGCGCGCAGGAAAAGCGCGAGAAAGACCGACGGCGCAAATATCCGCCTTTTAGCCGCGAATATTGGCGGAGTGTGTAAATCATGCGACGCACGCGCCCACGCGAGGCCTTTTTCTACGTTTAGCGGGCTCAAGGCGAAGGCCGGCGAAAAAGGCGCGTCAACGCATCCGTGGCGGAGGCGTTTCTCAGCGAGGCGCAATCAGCTTAGATCGCGAAGCGACCGATTACTCCCGCCGGCCATCGGGCGCGCCGAGATTCCCACCCTCGACAGGGGTCGCGGTCGGTCCACAAGCGTCCGACTCTTCGATTTTTTTTGTCGCCACTTCGCGGACGTCCTCGTAAGGCACAAATTCTTCTGCGCCGCCGCTTTCAATCTTCTGCGGGTATTGTCCGCGCAACCGGGCGAGGAAGTCCATCAGCGCCGTGAATTTGAGGTCAATCATCTGAGTCAATCCGGGGGAGGGAAGGATCGCGAATGCTACGAATTTTCTCATGACAGTAAGATGTCAGCGCCGAAGCAGCGAATCCTCTTCGCCTTTTCGATTCCATAGGCGATCCCGAGGGCGATCCCGACACATAGGAAAAGATCTTCGAGGCGCGAAACAAGCCGGTTGGCGGATCCGACGCGCAGATATTCGGCAAGGAGCGCATCGACATGCGAATACGAGAAGCGACCCCCCAATTGATTACGCCCCCGGTCCAGGAGCCGGCATAGTCGGAGAGCCGCGCTCGCCGGACTGGATTGGCGGCGCGAGCGGCGAGGCGAAGGGCGCGCAATGAGAAACGCCAAGGGAAGCGCCATGAGAAGCGCAAAGCCAGAGGCGCAGGAAAGCCCCGCTTGCGCTATGGGCCGACCAGGGCGGCGCGGAGAATCGAGAATGGGCTCATGACCCAAGGTAGAATGGACGGCTCGCCGACGGGGCGCACATCAATCGATTACGCAATATTAGAACTCGATGACATAATTAATCGGGCCGCTGGCGCGCTCCTTGCTTTGATAAATGAAAAACAGCGGCGGCTATAGGAAAAAACAAGGCGCAAGCCGGCGAAAGGGAGTTCCTGCAATGGACTCGCGCATTGCGCAGTTCGACGAGCTGGCCGGGGTCGACGGCCGCACGCGAGCGCCCTATCAGAAATTGTCGCACTGGCTTGCGGAAACGCCGGCGGAACTTCTCGCCTCGCGCCGCGAGCAGGCCGAGCTTCTCTTCCGGCGCATCGGCATCACCTTTGCGGTATACGGCGCGCAGGAGGCGACCGAGCGCCTCATCCCCTTCGACATTCTGCCGCGCATCCTGGCCCGCAGCGAATGGACGGCGCTGGAGAAGGGGCTGATCCAGCGCGTCGCGGCGCTCAACGCCTTTCTCGCCGACGTATACGGCGCGGGCGAAATCCTCAAGGCGGGGGTCGTGCCCGCCGAACTCGTCTATCGCAACCCGGCCTATTGCCCCGAGATGGCCGGTCGGCGAGTTCCTCACGACATTTTCGTCCATATCGCCGGCGTCGATATTGTGCGCACCGACGATCATGGCTTCTACGTGCTCGAGGACAACGCCCGAACGCCTTCCGGCGTCTCCTACATGCTCGAAAACCGCGAAGTGATGATGCGGCTTTTCCCCGAGCTTTTCGCCCTGCATCGCGTCGCGCCGATCGAGAATTATCCCGACGAATTGCTCGCGACGCTGCGCTCCGTCGCGCCGCCGCACGCCAATGGCGATCCGACCATCGCGCTGATGACGCCCGGCCAGTTCAATTCCGCCTTCTACGAACATTCGTTTCTGGCTGATAAACTCGGCATCGAACTCGTCGAGGGCCGCGATCTCTTCGTGCGCGACGACGTCGTCTATATGCGCACGACCGAAGGTCCGCGCCGCGTCGACGTCATCTACCGGCGCATCGACGACGACTTTCTCGATCCGCTCGCCTTCCGGCCCGACTCCGCGCTCGGCGTCGCCGGTCTGCTCGGCGCCTATCACGCAGGCAATGTGACGCTCGCCAATGCAGTCGGCGCCGGCGTCGCCGACGACAAGGCCATTTATACATACATGCCGGATATTATTCGCTTTTACCTCGGCGAGGACCCGTTGTTGAAGAATGTGCCCACTTTCCGCTGCCGCGAGGCGGAGCCCCTTGCCTATGTGCTCGCCCATCTCGACGAGCTGGTGGTCAAGGAAGTGAACGGCTCCGGCGGCTATGGGATGCTTGTGGGTCCGCACGCCGCCAAGGCGCAGATCGAGGAGTTTCGCGCAAAGCTTACGGCGCATCCGGAGAATTTCATCGCCCAGCCGACGCTCGCGCTCTCCACCTGCCCGATTTCCGTGGCGTCGGGCGTCGCGCCCCGCCATGTCGATCTGCGGCCTTTCGTGCTGCAAGGCGCGAATGGCGCGCGCGTCGTCCCGGGCGGGCTCACCCGCGTCGCGATGACGGAAAAGTCGCTCGTCGTGAACTCAAGCCAGGGCGGCGGCACAAAAGACACTTGGGTGATTGACGACGCAATGGGCGAGGCGTGATGACAGGAAAGCCGCAGGATGAGGTCGTTTGCCGTCATTGCGAGGAGCGAAGCGACGACGCAGTCTAGAGAGCGTCGTCTTGTCCCTGGATTGCTTCGCTTGCAATGACGCTGAGACAATATGCGCGAACTCGTAACCGGACGACCTGATGCTTTCACGAACCGCCGACAATCTCTACTGGCTCGCGCGTTATATGGAGCGCGCGGATTTTTTGGCGCGGGCCATTCAGGCTTCGCGTCGCCTCGCCGCCCTCCCCAAGACCTATGGGGGCGCCGAGTCCGAGTGGGAAAGCGTGCTGCTCTCCTCCGGGGCCGTTTTGGCGTTCGAGATTTCTGGGCGCCCGGTGGACGAGGCCAATGTGATCGAGTTCCTCACCTTCGCGCCGGAAAATCCCGGATCGATCCGCAATTGCCTCGAACAGGCGCGCACCAACGCGCGCGCCGTGCGCACGGCGCTGACGGTCGAGATGTGGGAATTGATCAACGACGCCTATCTCGAAATGCGCGCGCTCGAAGCGCGCGGCGGCGTCGCCTGCGCGCAGGAGCTCGCGCGCTTTCTCGAACTCATCAAGCAAACGTCGCTCACTTATGACGGCGGCGCCTATCGCACCATGCTGCGCAACGACGCCTATTGGTTCTCGCGCGTCGGCCTGTTCATCGAGCGCGCCGACAACACCGCGCGCCTGCTCGACGTGAAATATCACGTGCTGCTGCCCGAGAAAGAGGTCGTCGGCGGTTCGCTCGATTATTTCCAATGGTCGGCTATTCTGCGCGCCGTTTCGGCGCACACGGCTTATCATTGGGTCTACCGCACAAGCATGAAGCCCTGGCTCGTCGCCGATCTTCTGATCCTGCGCCCGGAAATGCCGCGTTCGCTCATTTCATGCTATGAAGCTATCGTGCGCAATCTCGACAATCTCGCGCGCGCGCATGGGCGCCAAGGCGCATCGCAGCGACACGCGCGCGGCGTCTACGGCAAGCTCGAGAAACTGACGATGGAAAGCGTTTTCCAGGGCGGTCTGCATGAATTCGTGCAGTCGTTCATCGTCGAGAACAACCGGCTCGGAGCGCTGATCTCCGAGCAATATCTCTTCTGAATTCGAGTCCTCATGCGCATTCGCATTCGCCACGAGACGACCTATCGTTATCTTGAGCCCGCCAAGGCCGCCGTGCAGCATTTGCGTCTGACGCCGCGCAATTACGACGGACAACATGTCGTCGATTGGCGCATCGAGGTCGACCGCGATTGCCGCCTGCATCAATCGGAAGACGCCTTCGGCAATATTTTGCACCGCTTCTCCGCCGACGGCCCCTTGGAGTTGATCTCGACCATCGTCGAGGGCGAAGTGACGACCTTCGACATGGCGGGCGTCGTTTCTGGCGCGGTCGAGCGCTTTCCGCCGGTCCTGTTTTTGCGCGAAACGCCGCTTACGGCGCCGAGCGCGGCGATCCGCGATTTCGCGCGCGAGACGACCGCGAAGCAGCGCGGAACGCTCGCTAAGCTGCACGCATTGCTCGGCGCAATGTATGAATCGCTGACCTTCGACATGGACGCCACCCATGCGACGACGACCGCGGCGGAATGTTTCCAGCATCGCAAGGGCGTCTGTCAGGACTTCGCCCATCTTTTCATCGCCTGCGCGCGCGCGATCGATACGCCGGCGCGCTATGTCAGCGGCTATTTCCTTCGCAGCGACGGAGACGACCAGGTCGCCGGCCACGCCTGGGCCGAGGCCTATGTCGAAGATCTCGGCTGGGTGGGATTCGATCCCGCGAATGGCGTCGCGCCGCATGAGAATCATGTGCGCGTCGCCATCGCGCTCGACTATCTGAGCGCGGCGCCCATTCGCGGCGCGCGCGCCGGCGGCGCCGGGGAGACCATGGAGGTCAAGTTGCGCGTCGCGCGGACGCCGACCTTCAGCCAGTCGCAGTAGCGCGCCGACTTGCTTCACGCGGCGACGGATTCGCCGAAGGCGTCCCTATCGGCGGGCGCCGGTTCGCCAAGGGCGAATCCGCTCAAGGGCGTCCCGCTCAATGGCGTCCAATGCAGCCCATCTCCGTCATATTTGAAATCGCAGGCGCCGTCCTGGCTGAGCGCGGCGATGACGCGCGGCCAGACGCCTTTCTGCTCCCAGCGATGGTAGCGCGTGTAAATCGTGTACCATTTGCCGAATCGCGGCGGCAGATTTCGCCAGGCTGAGCCGGTGCGCGCGATCCAGAACACCGCTTCGAGAAACAGGCGATTGTCGCGGCCGCTGCAGCCGGGATCGCCATCCTTGCCCGCAAGGACCGGCGCGACGCTCCGCCAGCGTTCTTCCGAAAGATAATTATCGAGCAATTGATCCTCCATCGCGGAACGCCTTCCGGAGTTGACGATTTGCGGATTAATCTACTCTAGGTTGTGTTTATAGGCAATACAACCTATCTCGTCCGCGGCCGGTCGCTTCCCGCCGCCTCGCGCGCCTTTACGAAAGATCGACGGATCGGGCGGGCTGGGCGCGCCGGCGGCCGCGCGCTTGCGGCTTACGCCGCCCTGTGGCACACAGGCGCCGAGGTTTTGAGGCGCGTGTTTCGAGCGCCTTGAGGCGACCAGCGCTGCAGTAGCTCAGTGGTAGAGCACTCCCTTGGTAAGGGAGAGGTCGAGAGTTCAATCCTCTCTTGCAGCACCATTTTCTGTCTTTGCTATCAATGGCTTATGCTATTCGACGGGTCCGATAAGGTCTCGGTCAGGCCGTATTACAATCATATTACGGTGTCATATCTCTCGCCCCAGGGGTAGAATTGCCCCCATGGCAGCCTCCAAGGTCATCAACCAGCAGTCCTTCCACGACGGAAGAGTCGTCCTCTATCAGCTCGAGAATCGCCCCAAGAAGCTCTGGCTCTGCCGAATAAAAGTCCCCAACGGCGCTGGCTACATCTACCGGGGCACGGGAACCTCAGACTTCTACCAGGCCAGGAAGTTCGCCGACGAACTGCTCGACGAGCTCCGCATCAAGACCAAGCTCGGACAGTCCATCACCGGCCCGAACCTCGCCAAGATGGTCGAGGAATTCGAAACCTTCGCGCGGGCCAAGGGGGAGCCGACGAAACGGAACCTCTCCATCATCGCCTTTCTCAAGACCTACGCCCTTCCCTACTTCACCAAGAACAAGGTCACCGACATCAATGCCAAGGAGATCGCCAAGTTCTTCGACTGGCGGCGGACGAACGCGAAGAGGAAGGCGCCGAAGGAGACGACGATTTTTCACGAGACCAGCCAATTCACGACCTTCCTGAAATGGTGCCACCGCAGGGGCCACCTGGATCGGGAGATCCATATCGAGAGGCCGAAGAAGGACGGCGTCCGACGCCCTCACTTCGACGCCGCCGACTGGCGGAAGCTCACCCGCTTCCTTCGGGAATGGGTCTAGCAGGGCCTGCACAAGTCGGGTCCGATCCACCGGGACCGGGTAATGCTGGCGAATTACGTCCTGGTCCTCGCCAACACCGGCGTTCGGGTCGGCGAGGCGAGAGGGCTTCGCTGGCGAGACGTCGAGTCCGAACCGACGAGCGACCCGGACAAGGTCAATGTCATCGTCCACGTGAATGGCAAGACCGGATCACGGGAGGTCGTCGCCCGCACGCCGGAGATCCAGACCTACTTCCGCCGGATCTGGGACCTGCGCTGCGAGGAGATGAACGGCGAGAGGCCGTCGAAGGACGACTATGTCTTCTGTCACAAGGATGGGACGCCGATCCACTCGTTCAAGAAGGGCTTCATGA
>CAVPMJ010000016.1:0-159992 GCA_963706255.1 uncultured Alphaproteobacteria bacterium
GCGCGGTCTCATAGCGGACACAAGGCGAGCCAGAATTTATAAGTTCGCTTTCTAGCATCTTATCAAACTAACCAAGATTCATTGGCTGCGTCCCAGCCTCAAGACTTCTCCAACAAATCAAGAAGCGCTTCATACCGGGCCGGCTTAGTAAGCAGACCGTCGAAACCGGCGTCTTTCGCTAGATGAACTATACGCTCCGAGTCCGAAGTGCTGAGTGCGACGAGAGAGATTCTGTCGCCCTCGGGTAACGCGCGGATGCGACGCGTCATCTCATATACATCCATATACGGCATGCTGATATCAAGAAACACAAATTTAGGCCTAAACTTGTTCAGCGCGTCCACGCCGCCTGCACCGCTGTAAGCGAGCCGGACACAGGCTCCGACTGTTCCAAGCAGCAGCGCAAACCTGTCGGCGGCATCACGATTGCCATCAATCACGAGAGCCTTCAGTGACGGTGTTGAGGTCGCGGCAGTGCAGTCAGGCGCTGCTTCCAATGCGTGCTTACCGCGCTGCGCCGTGATATCGTGGGCGACCCCGATCATTCGAAGCGGCCGGCCTAGCTGGTCTCGCTCGACTATCCCTAGTTCGCGGTACCACGTTACTATTCCATCCGGACTAAGGACGCGGACTTCAGTTTCAAACCGGTCAGTCTCACCGCGTAGCGCTGCGTCGATATCCGCACAAAATCGGTCCCTATCTTCTGGATGGACAGCATCCCGGACATCGGCAAAACGGTTGAATATGCCTGCGCTCGGGGAAAGGTCGGAAATAAACGGATCGAATCGCCGCACGATGTCCCGCACGATGTCCCACTCGAAGCTGATCATAGGGACCGCATGGAGCGCTAGGCGCAGCCGAAGTTCATTACGTCGCGCCCGTTCCTCGCGCGCGGCTTCAAGTTCGGAATTTGGTTTCTGCCCAAGTTGCGCCATTGCTGCCTTAACGCCATCATCTTTTGATAATCAACACTGATCGGCCCCCAGTGACGGGTCCAATTTGGATGTTAGTGTATTGTCGGCCTATGGGCCAGCGGGCGGCGGACCTGATTGAGGTTGCGCAGACGGCCGCGCGGCTATGGTCGCGGAGCGCGCCACGTGATGAAAATCAGATCGTCCTGGTTCCTGCGATACCAGCAAGCGCGGCGAGAACCGCATCCAAGCCATCGGTCAGCGCTCCGGGACCTGGCTGTAAGATCAGCGGCGATTTGATCTCCACGATTTGACCGTTCCGTATGGCGGGAATTGTGTCCCAGCCGGGGCGCTGCCGTATTTTGTCTGGAACAACCTTCTTACCGCACCAAGAGGCGAGAATGATATCTGGAGCAGCAGCGATAACATCGCGTTCCGTTACGATACGCTCCTTCGCCAAGCTATGCATTCGCAGTTTCGAAAATACGTCCTTCCCGCCGGCGATCTCGATGAGTTCCGAAACCCATCCAATACCGCTGATGAGCGGATCGTCCCATTCCTCAAAGTAAACCTTTGGTCGCGGCTTACTGCTTGCCATCGATGCAACATGGCTGAGGCGAAGTTCGTATTTCCGAGCGAGCTTCTCCGCCTCATCAACCGCTCCGACCAGTGCACCGAGCGTACGAATCATTGCGAGAATGCCTGCCACGTCACGCTGATTGAATGCGTGGACGGCCACCCCCCTGCGGATAAGCTCCGCCGCAATGTCAGCCTGCAGATCAGAAAAAGTGAGGACAAGGTCTGGCGCGAGTGCGAGGATCTTCGGAATATCAGCCGACGTGAACGCAGAAACACGCGGCTTTTCGCGCCTGACCCGCGGTGGACGCACAGCATAGCCCGAAACTCCGACAATGCGATCCTGTTCACCAAGTAGGTAAAGCGCTTCGACCGTCTCCTCTGTTAGGCAAACGATCCGCGATGGTGGAAATTGGCGCAACACGTCCTCCGACCGACTACCGGATCTTAACGTTGCCATCGTCGGCAAGAAGCGGTTGCGCGCTATCGCTCTCACCGCGTCTCGCCTCGGTCCGTGAAGGGAGACACACCGTTAATAAGCGCGCAACTAAGCCCTGAAGCCAGGTTATTTGCGACAATCGGATTTGATGCACAGAGTCATGACGGGTGTGGCTGATCGGCTGTCCACAGATGTGCTGCGCGGGTTATGATCAGCCTTCACCGACGGGCATCGATCTTGCGACAGAGGAATGCTCCTGGACGCGTTGCGTCTGTGCCCCACGCTCATTTGGATTGCGACCGATCTTGCCGGCGAAATCGACCAGATCAATGAATTCGTCCGCCTGGCGGCGCAGTTCGTCAGCAATCATCGGTGGGCGGGTCGTGATCGTTGACACCACAGACACTCGCGGGCCTTTGCGCTGGACGGCCTCGACGACCGAACGAAAATCGCCGTCCCCGGAGAAGAGCACCATATGGTCGATATTGCTCGCGACAACCATGGCGTCGATCGCGAGTTCGATGTCCATATTGCCTTTAATCTTGCGACGGCCCGTGGCGTCAATGTATGCCTTGGCGGGTTTGGTGACGACGGCATAGCCGTTGTAAGCGAGCCAATCTATCAATGGCCGAATCGACGAATATTCCTCATCCTCAATCAAGGCTGTGTAATAGTAGGCGCGGACAAGGCGACTTCTCTGGTCAAACTCGCGGAGCAGTCGTCTGTAATCGATGTCGAAACCCAGCGCCTTGGCTGTCGCATAGAGGTTGGCGCCGTCGATGAACAACGCGATGCGTTCTTGGTCAGACATCTTTTTCAGGGTCTCTTTGTTGGTGGATTTCTGATCGATGACGCTCGCCGTTCGCCCCAGGTTGAGCGACGCTACACCCCGTAGTGGGTCCGGGTGCAAGAGAGAGATCGTACACGAACATGCGCGCGCTGGCCATCGGAAGGCTCGCGGCGACGGCAGGTGTCGATCCTGAGACCGTGCGCTATTGCGAAGGCCATAGGTAATTTTTTTCGCGGCGCGTGGACTTTCATAAGCCGCGAAAGTTGCTCGAAGCTGCGGTCCTGACCGTGATTTAGTTGCCGCTTCGGGCCTCTGGAAATTTCGTCTGTATGCGGAGATAGTCCACAATCGGTCTATCGCGCTAAAGGAAACGCCGGCACCCAGAGGAAATGGGTCTGGCTCACCCCGGCTCCTGCATCTGGCAGCTGAGCGACGGCTTGCCCGGCAGATCGAAGGCGGCTTCCTTGCCCTTGTCCCAGAACTGCGCCTCGCCCGACCCGAAGGTTCCCATATAGCGGGCGCCCGAGGACGCGGGAGCGCTGGTCAGCACGAGCGATTTGTCACGCCAGGCGAGAAAAGCGAAGGCAGGGTTGCTATTGACGAAAGTCACCCCGACCAGCGCTTCGAGGCCGGGGCAGACGGCGACCATCGGGCCGAGACTGATTCCCTCGCCGTCTTTCGACCGCGCATCGAAATAACCCTCCCGCAACCTGTGAATGTGCTCGACAAGGGTCCGTTCCCGACAGGGCTTGGCGTCTTTGCAGGCGGAGAGAGTTTTGCGGAAACTCGTCTGACTTTCGGAAAGCTCTTTCCTCCGCAGGGGGGTCATATGCGCACCCGACCGCGCCAACTCGACGAGCCGCGCCCCCTCCTTCTCCAGCGCCGAGAGGGTGGGATCGGCGCAGATGAACTTGTCAGACGCCTTCGCCGCCTTCGCGCAGTCCAGGCCCTCCGCGGCGGCAGGGGAGAGGCCGACGGAGGAAAGGATAAGCGCGGCGGCGATGCGGATCATAGGCGGCTCTCCCAAGGGAAATTTCACGGAAGCGGTCAGGCGGTAGTGGCGCTTACCACTTTGTCTGCGCTGCCTTTCGTCGAGTAGGTAATAGTCGCACTGCGAAAGCTGAGCAGCGCGACATTTTCGGAATTGCCAACAATGGACCTTCCCTGGCAGGGGGCATTCGCCAAGAGCATACCTTAATGATTGCTCCACACTTCACTGAGACCTTTGAGTTGACTCGATTCCAGACTGATCGAATTGCCATTCCATCATGGGTCTGCCCAAGCGATTGTTTTCTCTATAGGCAGACCGCCCCCACCGTGTACAGCGCCGCGAAACTGATTATAATGAAGCTCCAAACTCCCAAACTAGCACCAGTCTGGAGATCCTCATGACCCTTGGCAAACAAGCAAAGACGCTGTCAAAGGGACAGGTCGAGGCCCTACTCTCCTTCATCGCATATTCTCGTCATCCGATCCGGAATCGGGTCATCGCGCTTCTTTCGCTGTGGGCGCAAAAGGAGACTACCTCACGCCAACCTGGCCCCCCGCGCTTGTGTCGCAACCGCTTCAGTTCTAGGCTAATCCATTACCAATACACCCTGTTCCCATGAACATCATGTCAAGAGCCGCTACCCCCGAATATTCGCCAGCCGCCCCAGCCTTCCAAGGCTCCTTTATAGCGTCACATTGCGACTAGAGGCCGTCATGCTCGACTACTCGGATGTGGCGCGACTCGCCAAACTCTATGATGTATTGCGGCTGCGTCTCCTTGATTTAAGCCGGAAAAACCAGCTTCTGAATTACTCGCTCAGCCCGAGGTCGCGACGGTTACTTCAAATCGTCGAACTCCCCCTTGGAGGAGGTCCACCGTCGTCTCGTAGCTGACGAGGCAAGCCTACGGATCGAAGCCCTTCCGGAGCCGGACGCGAATTCCGGCGGAAGAGCGAACCGAAGAATTCCGGGCCGCATTGGACCGAGCGCGTTCGAACGATTTGGAATATCTGACAGCTCTTGAGGCTCTGGAGACCACCGGTCGGAATGACAATTTTGCCGTCGAGAAACTGGATCGACAGCTGCGCGACAAGATCCGCGCCGAACTGGAACTACCACCACGACCCACGCGGAAAGAAATAAACCGCGTCGAGCATGCCCGCTCGCTAGGGATCGATCCGACATTCGACCTTCGGGCTGATAAAAAGAGCGCCGGGTTGCGTGCGCTTCAGACCCTCAAGTTTCCTGACGAACTCGAATCCGTCATGGAAAGGATTTCGGGCGACGCACGACTGGCAGAGCAGGAAATGGGTCTCTCGACGCTTTTTGTCGCGTTCGGATTCCTCGAATGGTTTGAGAGCGAAACATCGGACAAGAATGCGTTTGCGCCCCTGCTGCTCTTGCCGGTCCAGATCGAGAAGACGAAAGTTCGCGGCAAGAACTCCTATTCTCTCTCCCTCCGCGAAGGCGGGGCTGAAGCGAACCTCAGCCTGCAAAAGCTTTTGGAAACAAATTTCAGTCGAAAGCTGCCGGACTTCGAACTCGATGATGAAGACTCCATTGGCTCGATTGAATCATACTTGCAGCAGGTCACTTCCGCGATCGACGGATTGAAGCGGTGGCAAGTCCGGCGGTGGCTGGTTCTCGGACATTTTTCGTTCGGCCGTTTCGCCATGTATGCCGATCTCGACCCTGAAAAATGGGGCGACGTGGTCGCCCATGATCTTGTCGGATCAATCCTACGCGGCGTTGAACAAAAGGCGGATCCTAACAAGCTCCCGAGCGTCCCAGAAGACTACCCCATCGACGATCCGGAGATCGAACATCTGGCGCCCTTTCTAATCCAGGACGCGGACGCCTCGCAGCACAGCGCCCTCGTCGATGTCATGAAAGGCTCGAATCTCGTGATCCAGGGACCGCCTGGGACCGGAAAGAGCCAGACAATCACGAACGTCATCGCAAACGTTCTTGCTGCCGGAAAGCGGGTACTGTTCCTGGCGGAAAAACAGGCGGCGCTCGAGGTCGTCAAACGACGCCTCGACCGCGCAGGCCTTGGCCATTTCTGCCTAGAACTCCATTCCCACAAAGCATCTTCGAAATCGATCACATACGAACAACGTCATATTAAATCCTTTAATATCAATATATTATAAAGGATCACTTATTTAGTAAGGGAGAGGTCGAGAGTTCAATCCTCTCTTGCAGCACCATCGCAGCCGCTGGGACGCTGGCGAACCGAAATCGCGACAAAGCCGATCGTCGCGAAGCAAGCGGGGGAGCGGCGTGGCTCCCTTCCAATTTATCCACCACCATTTCCATAAAATCCCGTCGAACCACGCGCCCCAGCGAAGTCCAAGACATTGCTGCAATTTAATGCGCGCGGCGGGGCGGCGCGCTTTGCGTCGCTAGGCGGTCAACAGTCCTCTGCGACGCTCAAATTCGTAAATCATTGCGCGCCTTTATCGCGCGCGCTGCCTTTGCCCGCGCGTCATAAGTGAAGGCGCGCGCCGCCGATCGATTTACCGATTCCTGAACAACTATATAACTTTTTCTTAAAATCACGTCGTTAATTCATGTGTTTACGCTGTGAGAACAATATGATGGACACTCCCGAGAACCGCTGGACGCCTGCATTCGACGAAGGCGTTCGGATCCTTTTCGTCGACGACGATCGGGTTCTCGCGGAATTGGCTAAGGCCCGTCTGTCGACATCCACCACAACGGTCGAGACGACGTTTGACGGCGCGGACGCCTGGGAGCGCCTGCAACAGCAGGCTTTCGACGTCGTGTTGCTCGATATCGAAACGCCGACGCTCGATGGGTTCGCGCTCTTGGAAAAATTGCGCGCCGACGCGCGGTTCGCCAATCTGCCCGTGGTGATGCTGACGGGGCGCGAAGACATCGCCTCGATCGACCGCGCTTTCCAACTCGGCGCGAATTCCTTCATCGCCAAGCCGATCAATTGGCGCCAGCTCAGCTACGCCTTGCGTTACGTCTTGCGCTCGGCGCGCATGGAGGCCGACCTGCTGCGCGAACGCAAACGCTCGCAGGAGCTCCTGCAATTGACCAATAATCTTCTGTCGCTGATCCGCTTGGAGGCGCGCACGCCGCTGAGCGCCATCTTCGGCTTTTGCGATTGCATCAGGCAGCAGATCGACGGCCCGATCGGCGTCGAAAGCTATTTGACATATGCGGAGCAGATCGACGCGGCGGCGCAGCAGTTGCAAGACAATTTCATGGATCTCATCCAATACGCGCAACTTGCCTCCGGCGCGGCTGATCTGACGGACGATGAATATCTCGCAAGCAAGGTGATGGACGCGGCGACGGCCGAGTTTTCTTCGGAGACCGCGCGAAGGAACGTCCCGCTCGACGTCGTGAAGCCGCGGGAAAACTTCTACCTGCTTTGCGATCTTCATTGGCTCGCGCGCGCCCTGCGTCATTTGCTGGAGATCGCGATGAGCGGCGCCGGCGTGGAGCGCGTCGGATTCGCCTTGCGCCGGACCGCGGAGGGGCAGGCGAAATTCGTCATCAGCGCCCTTCGCGCCGCCTCGGCGGTCAATGCGACCGACGCGCAACCGTCGTCAAAGACGAAATCGGCGGACAGCGTGCGTCAAGGCATGGGCGTCGGCATTCCCTTCGCGCGCCGCATCGTCGAGCTGCATGACGGCGATCTTGTCATCAGCTCGCATGACGGCGCTTCGATGATGGAGATCGTTATCCCAGCGAGCCGCGTGCTTGCGCCGCCGCAGGATCGTCATACGACCGAGGCCGCTTGACGGATGCGGGGATGAGACGAGGGGCGAGGAATAAAGGTGAGCGATCTATGTTCACGTCGTCACTCGGCCATGCCGAAATAATAGCCGACGATCGTGGCGCCGACAAAAAAGCCGATCGCAGCCAATATAATGACTCTCAGCAGACCTTCCGGCATCATGAAACTCCAGCGGCGACGCGCGCTCATTGAGCGTCGCAGATTGGCTGCCTGGCGTTTCGATTGCAAGATTCGCAAAAAATAAACCGCAGGCTGGCCGCCTGCGGTTTGCAATGCGAAGGCGACGCAGCCTCAGTTATAGAAAGCGACGCAGACGCGATTGCCGTAATAATCCCAACCCCAGCGCGCGCAACGCTGCGGCGGAGCGGTCGCCGCGCCAACCACGGCGCCAGACGCCGCGCCGATCGCCGCGCCCGCGAGCGTGCCGCCCGCGCGGCCGCCGGAAGCCAGCGCGCCAATGCCCGCGCCGCCAAGGCCGCCGATCACGGCGCCGCCCGCGGCCCGTTCGCCGGGAGAATTGCACGCCATCAGCGGCGCGGCCATCGCGACGACCGTCGTCAGCAACAGTAATTTCTTCATGCGTATCTCCTTGAGGGTGACGCTCGGTCACGTCCGCATTTGGCTGCGGCGCCTCTTAAGCTCGATACGAAGCGCGCCGCGCTGTCTGGCCGACGCCGCGGCCGACGGCCGCTTGGGAAGCCGCAAGCCGCATTGGCGTCGCGCGCCAGATTAAAGAAAGCCGCCGGCGATAGCTGTCGCAAAAATACAACAGTGAAGAATATTGCCGTCGCCGCAAGAACTGCGGAAAAGGCGAAAACTTGACGATTTTTCGCCACGTCTAACGGCCGGGCGGCGCTTGGGCTTCGCCCGCAAATTTGCTAGCAGCGGCGCTACCGTTTCTTTAAAGGACAATATCCATGGACGTAGCCGCCCGCGCCGAGGAATTTCGCCGCCGTCTCGACGCCGCCGCAGAAGCGACCGAGGCCGCGCTCGACGCGCTGCTTGCGCCTGCGCCGCTCGCCGGCGAGATCGCCCGCCCCTCGCGCCTGCTGGAAGCCATGCGCTATGCATCGCTGGGCGGCGGCAAGCGGCTGCGGCCATTTCTCGTGATCGAGTCGGCGCGGCTTTTCGGCGTTACGGGCGCGAGCGCGCTGCGCGCGGCCTGCGCGCTGGAGATGATCCATTGCTATTCGCTGGCGCATGACGATCTGCCGGCGATGGACGACGACGATCTGCGTCGCGGCCGGCCGACGACGCATAAGGCCTTTGACGAAGCGACCGCCATTCTCGCCGGCGACGGGCTGCTGACCTACGCCTTCGACGTTGTCGCCGATCCGGCGACGCATGCCGACGCGGGCGTGCGCGCCGCGCTCGTGCTCGCGTTGGCGCGGGCGGCGGGCCTCGGCGGCATGGTCGGCGGCCAGGCGCTCGATCTTGAGGCGGAGAGCGCGGCGACGCCATTGTCGCAAGCCGACATTCTGCAACTGCAGGCGATGAAGACCGGCGCGCTGTTGCGCTTCGCCGTCGACGCCGGCGCTATTCTCGGCGCCGCCAACGCCAATCAGGCGCAGGCGTTGACGCGCTACGGCGCGGCGCTCGGCGCGGCCTTCCAAATCGCCGACGACATTCTCGACGCGGAAGGCGACACCGCGGCGCTGGGCAAGCGCGCCGGCAAGGACGCCGAGCGCGGCAAGGCGACGCTCATTGGCCTGCTCGGCCTCGACGCCGCCCGCGCGCGGCGCGATGCGCTCGTCGAAGAAGCGACGGCGGCGCTGCGCGACACGGGATTGGGCGAAGCGACCGACATTCTCGCGGAGGCGGCGCGCTTCGTCGCCGCGCGGCGGAGCTAGACGCGCAATGACGCCGACGCGCGGCTTCCCGACATCCAAACGTCATTTCGCGCCGTTTCGCTTCTTGCGCGCGCATTATCGGCTGTTTGTTTGCGCCATCATCGGCGCGTTCGTCGGCTTGGCGCTGCCGGACGCTATTTTCGAGCCGCCAAATTGGCCGGGATCCGCCGCGCTGGAACTGGGCGGCGTTACGCGGGGCCTCATCGGTTGGAACGTCGCCGTGCTGCTCTATCTCTTCGCCGCGGCGCTGACCATTGTCGGCGCGACGCATCAAACGATTCGCGCGCGCGCGCAAATTGCCGATGAGGGGCGCGGGATCGTGCTTTTTCTCGCGACGACGGCCGCCTGCGTCGCGATTGGCGCGATCATCGAGGAACTCGGACTCGTGAAGTCCTTATCGGGCGAACAGCAATGGTTGCACGTCTTCCTGGCCGTGGCCACTGTTGTCAACTCATGGCTCTTCATGCATCTCGTCTTCGCGTTTCACTATGCGCACGAATATTATCTTGAGCAGGATATCCCGTCCGAGAAGAGATTCCGGGAACGGGGCGGCCTGATTTTTCCCGGAGAGATCGCGCCGCTTTATCTTGATTTTCTGTATTTCGCCTATGTCATCGGCGTCGCCAGTCAGACCGCGGACGTTTCGACGTCATCCTCGACCATGCGTAAGCTCGCGCTCATTCAAGGCGTGCTGGCGTTCTTCTACAACACGACGATTCTGGCGCTCGCGGTGAATATTGCGAGCGGCCTTGTCTGAGGACGCGCCCGACGGAGTAGGCGGGCATGCGTCGGACGATATGGCTGTGCGCCTGCGGGCCATACTCATCGGATCGGTCGGCAATCTCGTCGAATGGTATGACTTTTACGTCTATTCCGCCTTTTCGCTTTATTTCGCCGACGCTTTCTTTCCAGGCGACGACGCCGTCGCGCAAATGATGTCGGCCTCGGGCGTCTTTGCGCTCGGCTTTTTCATGCGGCCGATCGGCGCTTATCTTTTCGGACGCATCGGCGACACACGCGGCCGCCGCGCCGCGCTGATGCTGTCGGTGCTGCTGATGTGTCTCGGCTCGCTCATCGTCGCCCTTGCGCCGACCTATGCGATGATCGGCGTGGGCGCCCCGGCGACGCTCCTCTTCGCGCGGCTGGTGCAGGGGATAAGTTTGGGCGGCGAATATGGGTCGAGCGCGACCTATCTCGCCGAGATGGCGCATCCGGAGCGGCGCGGCTTCTATTCGAGCTTTCAATATGTGACGATGATCGCCGGGCAATTGCTGGCGCTTTGCGTGCTGCTCGTCTTGCAAAATATCGCGCTCGATGCGCACGCGCTGCGCGACTGGGGCTGGCGCATTCCCTTCGCGATCGGCGCGCTGCTCGCCATCGTCGCGCTCGTCATGCGGCGCGACCTCGCCGAGACGCGCGCCTTCGAAGCGTCGCGCGCGGAAAAGGAACGCGGCTCCTTGCGCGCGCTTCTCGCGCATCCGCGCGAAACGGCGACGGTCGTCGGGCTGACGTTAGGGGGCACAATCGCCTTCTATGTCTATACGACCTACATGCAAAAATTCTTGAAGCTTTCCGCTGGATTGAGCGATGCGCAGACGACATGGATTTCGGCCGGAACGCTCGTATTCGCGCTCCTGTTGCAGCCGATTTATGGCGCGCTGTCGGATCGCGTCGGGCGCCGGCCGATGCTGATCGCCTTCGGCGCTTTGGGAACGATCCTCACCGTTCCGCTGCTGAGCGCGATCGAAAGGGCGCGCGACGCCTGGGCGGCCTTCGTGCTCATCTGCTGCGCCTGGCTGATCGTCGCGCTCTATACCTCGATCAACGCCGTGGTGAAGGCGGAACTGTTTCCGGCGGCGATCCGCGTCACGGGCGTCGCCCTGCCCTATGCGGTCACTGTCTCGCTCTTTGGCGGCTCGGCGGAATATGTCGCGCTATGGTTCAAGGCGCATGGACATGAGAGCTGGTTCTATTGGTATGCGAGCGCCGCGATCTTCGTCTCGCTCGTCGTCTATGCGACGATGCCGGATACGAAGAAAAATTCGCGGATAGAGCAGGAAGAAAATATAGTATGATGAAAAATATTGGACCGCTCGGATGTCATTCCCGACGCGCGCTTTGCGCGCGATCGGGAATCCAGAATCACAACAAACTTCGTGGATGCTGCTCTGGATTCCCGGTCAGGCCTTCGGCCTGCCGGGAATGACACGTCACTCGAAATGCTCAACCGGATTCCATCTTGAACGATATTTCGCCAGGAACGCTGAACAGCATTCTGAAACAGGCAGGCCTCAAGGAGAAGCCCTGATGCGTTACGCGGTCGTGATCGAAAAGGCGGGCGACAATTATTCGGCCTATGTGCCTGATTTGCCGGGTTGCATCGCGACGGGCGCATCAGTTCCTGAAGTCGAACGGGAGCTGCGCGAAGCGATCCGCTTCCACATCGAAGGGCTGGAGGCGGACGGCCTCGCCGTGCCGCCGCCCAGCGCCGTCGCGGAGTATGTCGACGCGTAAGTTCGATTCTCCACGCGTCGCGTCAATTATCCAAGAAGCTCCGCAGCTTCCGGCTCCGGCTCGGATGCTTCAGCTTGCGCAGCGCCTTCGCCTCGATCTGGCGGATGCGTTCGCGGGTCACCGAGAACTGCTGGCCGACTTCTTCGAGCGTGTGGTCGGTGTTCATGCCGATGCCAAAGCGCATGCGCAGCACGCGTTCTTCGCGCGGCGTGAGCGACGACAAGACGCGCGTCGTCGTCTCGCGCAGATTCGACTGGATCGCCGCCTCGATCGGCAGCACCGCGTTCTTGTCCTCGATGAAATCGCCGAGATGCGAATCTTCCTCATCGCCGATCGGCGTTTCGAGCGAGATCGGCTCCTTGGCGATTTTTAGGACCTTGCGCACTTTTTCGAGCGGCATGGCGAGCTTTTCGGAAAGCTCTTCGGGCGTCGGCTCGCGTCCGATCTCATGCAGCATCTGGCGCGAGGTGCGCACGATCTTGTTGATCGTCTCGATCATATGCACGGGGATGCGGATCGTGCGCGCCTGATCGGCGATCGAGCGCGTGATCGCCTGACGAATCCACCATGTGGCGTAGGTCGAGAATTTATAGCCGCGGCGATATTCGAATTTGTCGACCGCCTTCATCAGGCCGATATTGCCTTCCTGAATGAGATCGAGGAACTGCAGGCCGCGATTGGTGTATTTCTTGGCGATGGAGATGACGAGACGCAAATTCGCCTCGACCATTTCCTTCTTCGCCTGGCGCGCCTCGCGCTCGCCCTTCTGCACCATATGCACGATCTTGCGGAACTCGGAGATCTCCAGTCCCGTCTCGGTCGCAAGCGCATGAATGTCGGCGCGCAAATCCTTGATGCGGTCCTTGTCGGCGGCGACGAATTCCTTCCAGCCTTTCGAACCAAGCTTGGCGACGCGCATCACCCATTTGGGATCGAGCTCCGAGCCGTGGAACTTGTCGATGAAATCTTCGCGCGCGACGCCATGGCTGTCGGCGAGCCGCAGCAGCTTCGTCTCATAGCCGATGAGCCGCTTGTTGATGTCGTAGAGCTGCTCGACCAGCGCCTCGATGCGGTTCTGGTTCAACGACAGCGACTTCACGTCGGCGACGATCTCTTTCTTGAGCGTCTTATATTTGCGCTCCTGCGCCGGCGTCAGCGTCTCGTTCTTGAGCTTGTTTTCGACGTTCTGATCCTGCAGGCGGCGCAGCTTCTTATAGGCGTCGGCGATACGCGCGAAGGTCTCCAGCACTTTCGGCTTGAGTTCAGCCTCCATCGCCGAGAGCGACACGGAATTCTCCATGTCGTCTTCTTCTTCGAAAGCCTCCTCGGCGGGCGGCGCTTCCTCTTCCAGTCCGGCGGGCGGCGTGCGCGGCGCGGTCGCCGGCGCCATCTCGGCGGCGGGCGCCGCCGCTTCGGCCGGCTTCGCGGTGGCCTTCCCGTCGGGGCCGGCGTAGGTCGCCTCGAGATCGATGATGTCGCGCAGCAACACTTTGCCGGCTTCGAGTTCCTCGCGCCAGATGATGATCGCCTGGAAGGTCAGCGGGCTTTCGCACAGCCCCGCGATCATCGCCTCGCGGCCGGCCTCGATGCGCTTGGCGATGGCGATTTCGCCTTCGCGCGACAAAAGCTCCACCGAGCCCATCTCGCGCAGATACATGCGAACGGGATCGTCGGTGCGGTCGGCGGGCTCGGACGTGCGTGTGGCGACGGCGGTGGCGCGCGGGCTTTCGACGAGATCGCCGCCCTCGGCCTCCTCCTCGTCGGCGCCCTGCTCTTCCGCCTCGGCCTCGTCGGGATCGTCGCCTTCGGAGACGGTGATGCCCATTTCGGAAAGCATCGCGTACACGTCCTCGATCTGGTCCGATGACACTTCCTCGGACGGCAGCACCGCGTTCAATTCGGCATAGGTGACGAAGCCGCGCTTCTTGGCGAGCTTGATCATCCGTTTGACGGCGGCGTCATTGAGATCGAGAAGCGGCCCGTCGGGTGCGTCCACAGCGGCCGCCGCTTCGTTCTCGACCTTATCCTCGTCTTTTTTCGCCATTAATAAACTCCGTGCGCCCGTCGCCGGATCGGTTTCCCGAGCCAGACAAGGCGCATGCTGTCTCATCTAGCGCCCGGGAGGCCGCCAACTCCCTTTAAGGGCAAACGCGGAAGCGCCGGACAAGCGTCCGATTCGACCGCACATAACTCTTCTGCGCGTCGGCTTAACGGCGCGCTAACCAACCCGCCGTTTCGCCGCGGACTTACCGCCCCGGCGACCTCATAAATTGCGCGACGCGCGACCGGAGAGAGCGCCGTAGCCTTCCACCGCCGCTTCTGCGCCGTCGAGCGCCGACAACTGGGTCTGAATATCCCTCAGTCGCGCGGAATCCTGCTCATTGGGACTCTGGGCGAGCCTGGCTTCGACCGCGCGCAACTCCCTATTTAACGCCGATGAACGGCGATGCAAGACGAAAGCCTGTCGCAGGCTCTCGCCTGCGTCGGCGCTCGCCGCCTCCGGCCGCACGCTCCACAGGGTGGCGTGGGCGGCCATGCCCTCGAGCCGCGTCACCGCGTCCTCAAGGCCCGCGTCGGCCAGAAAACGGCGAAGCTCGAGCCTGTCGCCGCCATCGGCCTCGACCCAGCGCAGCAGCGCGTCCCGTAGCGCGCCAGCGTCGGCGGAGGCAAGCTCGAGCGTCGCGAGCTCATCCATCCGAGACGCCAGCAGATCGGGGTGATTTATTAAAATCAATAGGATAAGCCCTTCCCTCGGCGCGATTGCATTCTTGACGCCGCGAAACAGCGGCGAATTGGCAAGGCCCGGGCCAATCCGCATCGGTCCGTCGTCGCCGGGGCGCCGCGCGCCGCGCCAATTCCCCTGCCGCCGCGGCGAGAAATCCCGCCCGCCGCCGCCTCTGTCGCGACCGAGGAGGCGCGCGAGCCGGTCGGCCAATTCCTGCTGGTAATGGCGGCGCAGCGTTTCATCGGCGATTTGGCCGGCGACTTCGCGCAGACGCCGCTCCAGGCCCGCGCGGCGCTCGGGCGTGTCCAAAGGCTGCGCATCCGTCTCCCGCATCCACAGGAGATCGACGAGCGGCAGCGGCTGGCCGAGCGCCTGCGCGAGCGCCGAGGGGCCGGCGGCGCGCAGCAGCTCGTCCGGGTCCTGCCCGTCCGGCAGCAGCACGAAGCGCAGGGTGCGGCCGGGGCCGATCAGCGGCAGCGCCGTGTCGACGGCGCGGAAAGCGGCTTTGAGCCCCGCCTTGTCGCCGTCGAAGCAAAGGATCGGCTCCTCGGCCATGCGCCATAAGAGTCCGCATTGCTCGGGCGTCAGCGCGGTGCCGAGCGGCGCGACGGCGTTGGGGAAGCCTGCCGCAGTCAATGCGATCACGTCGACATAGCCTTCGACCGCGATCACCGTTCCGGCGTCATGCGCGGCCTTGCGGGCGTTGTGCAGATTGTAGAGCGTCGCGCCCTTGTGAAAGAGCGGCGTCTCGGGGGAATTGAGATATTTCGCCTGCGCGTCCGCCTCCATCGCCCGCCCGCCGAAGGCGATGACGCGGCCCACGCGGTCGCAGATCGGGAACATCACGCGGTTGCGGAAGCGATCATAGGGGACGGCGATGTCCTCGCCGTGGATGAGCAGCCCCGCCTCGATCATCGTCTCGACGCTGGCGCCCTTGGCGGCGAGATGGTCGCGCAGCGCATGGCGCTCGGGCGGCGCAAAGCCGAGGCGGAATTTTTCGCGCGCATCGGGAGAGATTTGGCGCCGATCGAGATAGGCGCGCGCCTCGCGTCCGGCCGGGCCGGCAAGCTGCTTTACGAAAAAGACGGCCGCCTCTTCCAGAACCTCGCCGAGCGTCGCGCGGCGCTCGTCCTGCTCGCGCTGCTCTTTTGTTTCGACCGGCATCGGCAGGCCCGGCGAGCGCGGCGAGCCGCTCGACGGCCTCAGGGAAGGAAAGTCCCTCCGTCTCCATCAGAAAGGCGAAGCCGTCGCCATGCTTGCCCGAGGAGAAGTCGTGGAAGAAGCCCTTCTGGTCATTGACGTAGAAGGAGGGCGTCTTCTCGGCGTTGAAGGGCGAGAGCCCGCGCCACTCCCTGCCCTGCTTGGCAAGCTTCACGCGCTTGCGCACGACCTCGGAGACGGGCACGCGCGCCCGTATTTCATCGAGGAAGGAGGGTGAGAAGCGCATCAGAGCGTACCTATCATTGCTCCTTCGCGAAGGGGAAAAAATCCGCCGGAATGCCCGTGATTCACACCTGCTTTGGGTGGATGATTCGGGCGCGGGAGCATGTAAATATAGCTGCGCCCAGCTAAGGCGTGAAACTGATGGCCAAAATAGGAAGCATGAGCGACGCGCAGATCGACGCCGCCGTCGCGAGCGATCCCGATTGGGCGGAGTTCCAGCCCATCGACTGGAGCAAGTCGGAAATCGTTATGCCGCCGAAGAAGCAGGCGATTTCGATCCGCCTCGATCAAGACCTGATCGACTATTTCAAGGCCGAGGGTCCTGGCTATCAACGCCGCATCAACGCTGTCCTGCGCAGCTTTATGAAGCAGAGTAAGATGGGTTGAGCACGCTTATCAATTCGGCAGCACAGAGAGGGGCGCGGCGAAATTGGGCGCCGAATCGAAGTTCAGCGGGCCGCCGAATGTCACGCGCACCGCCGGCGGCTCGACCGGCTTGAAGTGACGGTCCATGACGCCTGTGCCGCAGACAGCGCCAGGCGCGATGCCATTGACGCATTGCTGATAGAGCGGATCGGTCGGCAGCAGCGAGCCATAGCCGTATGTGATCTGGTCGGAACGCGAATTGAAAATGTTGAAAGCGTCTAGCTGCAGCCGCCAGCCATCCGCCCAACGGTAGCCCAGACGCGCGTTCATCGTTCCAGTCACGGGCGACTGTATATAGCCGTCCTCGGTCAGCGGGCGCGAGCCGACGTAGCGATATTTCAGCGCCCCGAACCAGCCTGTCGCCTCGCCCAGCTCGAGCCCGCCCATCGCAGTTATCGCGACGGAGTTTTGCAGATAATTGCCCGGCGCATTGCCGAGGAACGTCCCATAGGGGAGCGCATCCGGCGCGATGAGGTCGAGCCAGGCGAAAGCCTGCAACTGATCCACGCCGCGATAGCGCGCATGCACCAGCGCCACGTCGCCGTCGAAGCGAATCCACGACGTCGGATTGTAGTGATTGGCGATTTCGACGCCGTAGCGGCGACTGGGACGGCCAAAGGTGGTGGTGCCGCTGTCGCCCTCGAACTGGTTCTCCGAATCGAGGTTGAGCCAGAAGAAGCTGACGCTGGAATCGAGCCCCTCAATGAATTTCGTCCGAGCGCCAATCTCCGCGCCGCGCGACTTCACCAGAAGTGGAATGGGCGCCACCGCAAAAAAGCCGTCGGAGTCGGAAAGTTCCGAGGTCGAGAAGCGCTGCACTGTGCCGCGCGCGTCGGTGGAGTGGAAGCCCTCGCCGTAGTTGAAATAGAGTTCCGTCTTTTGGAAAGGCCCGACGATGATCGACGCCTTGGGGCTGAACAGCGCCGCATCCTTCGAATTGCTGTTGAACGGTCCCGCCCAGAGGAAGGCCGGGAGTCCCTCGCTGGTCGCCACGACCGGCGAGCCCCAGAGGGTCTGCAGCGAATTCACATTGGCGTTGTAATAGTCGAAGCGACCGCCCGCGACTGTGCGAAACCAAGGCGTCCAGCGCACGGTCGTGTCGGTCCAGACGCTGATGCTGCCCTCGCCGACGCCGTCGTTGCGCACCGTGTCAAAGGGCGTGCGGCGGAAACTGTCCTGCAGCCCCAAGCGGATGTCGTCGTAGCGGCCCTGCAGACCGATGCGGGTCTCGACCGGAAGGCCGAAACTGTCCCATTGGACCGCGTGCTGGGCGTTGACGCCGGCCATGGTGCGCCGGTCGAACTGCCGGAACTGGTCGCCAAGGTCCGGATGCGAGAGGAAGTAAGTGAAGTTGTTGTAGAGGTCGAGCGTCGAATGCATGACATAGGCTTCGACGCGGGAATAATGATTGCCCTCAGTTTGGCTCCAGCGGCCAGAGAGCGAGAAGCGGGTGGTGTCGCCGCCGTCCGTGGCGTCGAGCGTGCCCCAGAGCGATTTCACGCCCGTATAGACTGCGCGCTCCGGAATCTGGTCGGTGGAATACCATCTGTTGGCGTAGCCCATGAAGGTCACCGCCGCGCCGTCTTCCTGCGTTCCACGAGCCCAGCGCAAGACGCTGTTGATCTTTCGGAGATTATCGCCGCGTTCCCAAGGTCCGTTGTAATAGCCGGCCTCGACCGCGCCATAAGCCGAGCCGCCAGCGAAATCCTCATAGGGCACGACAGCAAGCGCCCGCCCATAGCGCGAAACTCCCGCCGGTGAGCTGATAGAAGCCTTTGTCGATCTTGTCCTTATATTGCATGTAGATCGAACCAGCCGAAGAGAAGTCCCCGTCCTGCGCGTCGTAGGGCCCCTTGCGGGCCAGCACATAGGAAAGCAGCTCGGGGATCAGGAAGTTCGCATCGGCATAGCCCTGGCCGTGGCCGTGGGTGCGCATGTTGAGCGGCATGCCGTCGAGATAAAGCGCGAGATCGGTGCCGTGGTCGAGTTGGAAGCCACGCAGGAAATATTGGTTCGCCTTGCCGTCGCCGCTGTGCTGCGTGACCACGAGGCCGGGAACGATCTCCAGCGCCTCGCCGGGGCTCTTGAAGGGAAGCGCGTTTACTTCCTTGCCGGTGAAGAACTTCTCGCTCGATGAGGTGATCGGCGGCGGTTTTGGGCCGGGGGACGGCGGCGACGGGCGACTGACCGCGGCGACGACCGGCGACGACGGCGGCGCGGGATGGACGATGCGCGGGCCTGAAGGGGTATGCACATGTGGAACGGATACTGTCCGCCGACGTCCGCCGACATCGATCTGCGGCAAAGCGATCGTATGCGCGAGAGCAACGTTCCCCGCGAGCGCGACGCCGACGACAACGAAAGAAATGGTCGCGAGGCGGCGGCGGTTCATTCACGGACTCCCGAGCTGCGCTTGTTGTGAACTTTTTACAAAGTTGTCTTACGCGACGCGGGTGAGTCAATTGCCGGTAAACGATTTGTCGTAAGCGTTGCTATTTTGCAACAGAGGGTTAAGCCGAGGTTAATTCGAGCGATGCGCGTGGCCGCTCTCGTGATGATGACCGTGCGGGAGCAGTTTTTCGCCTTGCGCCGCATCGGCCGGAACGACGACGAGCTGGCCATAGCGCACGCCGCGCTCGCCGATGACATGGCTGGCGAAATGCTCGACCTCCGACTTCAGGCCGCGCAGCAGCGACACTTCGAGGCAGGTCGCCTCGTCCATATGAATATGCAGCGTCGCGATCGACATGTCGGCGTGGCTGTGATGATCGGTCATCAGCCGTTTCGACAATTGCCGCGTCTCATGGTCATAGACATAGACCAGCGCCGCGACGCAGGAACGCGCGCTGTCGTCGACCTCCGGCCTTTTCATGAGGCCCGCGCGGACGAGATCGCGCACGGCTTCCGAACGGTTCTGATGCCCGCCCGCCTCCATATATTGGTCGAGGGCGCTCATCAGTTCATCGTCGATCGTCACGGTTACGCGCTGCATCCTGGCGGCTCCGGCTGCTCGCGCCTTCGGTCGAGCGGAAGGAAAATAAATTCCGCGCCGCAAGGCTGCCCGGCGCGCGCCTAGCTTATAACGCCCACCCGCACGAGCAACCAATAGGCGCCGAAACAGGCGATGATCGCCGAGCAGATTTGCACCAAGCGGGGACTGCGCTGCCCTTTGGTGAAAATCTTGTCGATGGCGAGAAGCAGGGGGAGGACGACGAGCACGACGCCGATCTGTCCGGCTTCGACGCCGATGTTGAAGGAAGCCAGCGCCGGCACGATCGCGCGCTGCGGCACGCCGAGTTCGATGAGGCCGCTCGCAAAGCCGAAGCCATGAATGAAGCCGAAAACGAATGTGTCGCGCCAGCGACCGTCGACCTTGCGCGTGAAGAAATTTTCCACCGCGACATAGATGATCGAGAGCGCAATGGCGATCTCGACCCAGTGGCTCGGCAAATTGACGAGTTGAAGCGCCGCGAGCGACAGGGTGACCGAGTGCGAGACGGTGAAAGCGGTGACGATTTTTACCACCGGCCAGATGCGGGTCGCCCACAGCATGACGGCGATCAGGAAGCATAGATGGTCATAGCCGGTCATGATGTGCTCGACGCCCGCCGCGAAGAATTTCGGCGCGATCTCCCACGGGGAGAGCAGAGGTTTCGACAAGTCGACCGGCCCATCCGAGGGAAAGATCATTACCTGGCCGGGAGCGGGCTCCGCGCCCCTGCGCTGCGCCTCGGTGAGCGACGCCGGGTCCTGTAGCTCTCCAATACTGACGAGATGTTTGCCGCGCGCGCCCTGTGTCCATAGCAATCGGCCGGGATCATAGAATATCTGACCGGGAACGCCCCTGCAGTCGAAGCGCAGCACGATCTTCGCGTCATAGGGATTGGTCGGATCCTCTCCAACGGAACCGACTCGACTCTTGCAAAGCTCGCCCTCGGCGTTCCGCAATTGAACGCGGCGCTCGATGAACTTCCCGATCTCCTGCTCCAGCACGCCGGGCGGAGAAAGATCGACGTCGGCGCGTTCGGATTGCGTTTCCTGAAACATGCGTTCGACGTCCGCGCCCAGGACGCCCACGTCGACCCGATACTGGTCATCGGCCTCGGGAACGATGCGGCCGCTCGAAATATCGGCCGTATGCGCTAAGGCTGAGTTTGCGACGGCGACGGCAAAGAAAAATGCGGCGGCCAAGATTTTCGAGAGCTTCATTGTTCGACGCGCTCCGGAAACGCGGCGCGAAAGCGCCTTAGTATGAACTCTGATAACTTATGTCATACTAAACCGCCGCCAAACGGACAAGGTTCCGCCTGAACTCTCCAAAGAAGCGCTCGGGAATGCATGGAAGCCACAAGCCGCGACGCCGCTGCCTTGTCCGTGGCCGCGCCCTTTGGCATGTTGCGCGGCCATAAAAAGAGCTGCGACAGAGGAAGCGCGTATGACCGGGTTGTTGAGGAGACTGGCCGCCGTAATCTTGTTTTGCGTCGGCCTCGCGGCCCCGGCCTTAGCGCATACGCCCGACATTTCGACGGGCAAGATCGTTCCAAAGGAAAACCGCGTCTATTCCGTCGACGTGGGCTTTCTCGCCACCGATCTCGAACGCATGTTTCGGGAGACGATGGGCGAGCGCCCCGGCGTCGATCTCTCGGCCGACGGCGCGCTGGAGGCGGAGATCGGCAAATTCGTCGAGAAGCGCGTCGCGATGCGCGACGGGACGGGCCGCGCCTGCGTCGCGAATGTCGAGAAATCCGGCGAAGACCCCACCAATCAGGACAGCGCGCTCATCGCGATGCGCTTCGACTGCGGGGCGACGAGCGGCACGATCTATTACGACGCGACCAAGCTCCTCGCCGCGCAGGGCTCGAAGGGCAAGCATCTCGTCACGCTTGAAGGGACCCAGAACGCCGGCGAGACCATGCTCTATCCGGACGATCCGGCGCTCGATCTCTCAAAGCCGATGGAGACGACCGCGCAGCTGATGTGGAAGTTTCTGAAAGCCGGCGTCGAACATATCGTCACCGGCTACGACCATCTATGCTTCCTCTTCGCGCTGATCCTGTGGGCGACCCGCATCTGGCCGGTGGTGAAGATCGTCACCGCCTTCACCATCTCGCATTCGATCACCCTGTCGCTCGCGGCGCTCAACATTTTCACCCTGCCATCGACGTTAGTGGAAGCGCTGATCGCCGCCTCGATCATTTTCGTCGCCGTCGAGAATTTTTATTCGCGCGACGTCGACAACCGCTGGCGCAACACATTTTTCTTCGGCTTCATCCACGGTTTCGGCTTCGCCTCGGCGCTCACCGAAATGGGCGTGCCGCAGGGCGGCGTCGTGCCGGCGCTCGCGTCGTTCAACATCGGCGTCGAACTCGGCCAGATCGTTATCGTCTTCGCCGTGATGCCGATCCTGTTCGTCATCGACAAGCAGACGGGCGGCAAGCGAAACGAAAAGCTCGTCTATGTCGTTTCGGGGCTGATCGCGCTCGCCGGCGCCTATTGGTTCCTGGAGCGGATTGGCTTCATTCCCGGCGGCGGCTGATCGCGCGTTTTACGACTTGACCCGCACATATTCGCCCGGCGCGTCGCACAGCGTCTTGAGCTTGCCCCCGCCAGGCTGGCGCGCCGGAACTTTCCTTGGCGCCTGCGCCGTGAGCCAGGCGAGCCAATGCGGCCACCATGAGCCCCTGGTTTCCTTCGCCTTGGCGATCCAGTCGTCGAAAACGCCCTTCGCGGGGCCGCCGGTCCAATATTGATATTTATCCTTGACCGGCGGATTGATGACGCCGGCGATATGGCCGGCGCCGGCGAGCACATAGGTCACGTCGCCGCCGAAGAATTTTGCGCCGCGAAACACCGATTGCGCCGGCGCGATGTGGTCTTCCTTCGCCGCGAGCTCATAGACCGGAATTTTCACCCGGCGCAGATTGAGCCGCTCGCCGTCGATGACCATTTCGCCGCGCGCGAGCCTGTTTTCGAGATAGCAGTTGCGCAGATAGAAGGAATGATTGGCGCGCGGGATTCGCGTGCAATCCGAATTCCAGGCGAGGAGATCGAAAGCCGCGGGCTCGACGCCCTTCATGTAATTATTGACCACATAGCTCCAGATGAGCTCGTTGGGGCGCAGCATGTTGAAGGCGTTGGCCATTTTCACGCCTTCGAGATAGCCGGTCTTGGCCATGCTTTCGTCGAGCGCGGCGAGCCGCGCCTCATCGATGAAGATCTGAAGATCGCCCGCGTCGGAGAAATCGACCTGCGTCGCGAAAAAGGTGACGCTGTCGACACGGTCGTCGCCGGTCGCCGCCATATAGGCGAGCGTCATCGCGAGCAGCGTGCCGCCGACGCAATAGCCGGCCGCCGTCACCTTGCGCTCGCCCGTCGCCTTCTCAATCACGTCAAGCGCCGTCAGCACGCCTTCATGCATATAGGCTTCAAATCCTTTCTCGGCCTTGCTCTCGTCGGGATTGATCCAGGAGATGATGAAGACGGTGAAGCCCTGTTCGACGGCCCAGCGCACGAAGCTTTTCTCGGCGTTGAGATCAAGCACATAGAATTTGTTGATCCAGGGCGGCGTGATCAGCAGCGGACGCGCATAGACCTCCTCTGTCGTCGCTTCATATTGGATTAGCTCCATCACGTCATTGCGCCAGACGACCTTGCCGGGCGTGTTCGCCATGTCTACGCCGAGCTCGAATCTCTTGTCGGCGCTCTGGCGGATTTTGAGCATGCCGCCGCCGGCGGAAATATCCTCGGCGAGCATCTTCAGGCCGCGCACGAGATTCTCGCCCTTGGCGTCGATCGTCGCGCGCAACAATTCGGGATTGGTCGCCACGAAATTCGACGGCGAAATGGCGCTCGAAATCAGCCGCGTGTAAAAAGCGGCCTTCGCCTTCATCTGCGGGTCGAGGCCCTCGGTCTTTTCGACCATGTCGCCGGCCCAGCGCGAGGCGAGCAAATAGGATTGCCGCAGCCAGTCGAAGAAGGGATTGTCGCGCCATTCTGGCGCGGCGAAGCGCTTGTCGGCGGCGTCGGAAGCGACGATCGGCGCAACGTCCTCGCCGCCATAGCGGCGCAGCGTCTGGCGCCAGATTTCGCTGAGCCCGCTATAGAGATCGGCTTGCGCGGCGGCGGCGCGATCGGGCTTTGCAAGCCAATATTCGGCGACGACGCCAAGCGTCTTGGTCGCGTCAGCGACGTTGGCGGCGAGCTCGCTGCGCGCCTCGCCCGGATCGACGCCGCCAATGGCGGCGGCGAGGGCTTTGCGGCCCTGGTCCACGAGCTGCGCCATATTGTCGGCCATCAGCTCGAAATCGGCGCCGGAGAGATTGGCGAGGTTGGCCAGCGCAGCCGTCGGGGCGTTGGCGCCATTGCCCTTCACTGGCTCCGTCGGCTTCGGCGCGGCGGCGGCAGGCGCCTTCGCCTTCGTCGCGACGCGCTTCTTGCTCTCGTCCGACGTTTTGTTCTTGCCCTGCTTCTTGCTCTTGCCCGGCGGCTCGGCCTTTGCGCGGGACGCTTCGCGTCCCGGGACCGCATCGCCCCGCGCCCGTCTGTTCCGGTTGGCCGCGGACTCCTGGTCCCGATTCGCGCTCATGCTTTCCAAACCTGCCTGTCCGTTCAAATTCCTCGGCGCGCTTATTATGCGCGCGACCGCGCGCCGCGTCATTGATCTAACAATTGCGCGCGTGGGAGGAAAGCGCGGCCGCCGGCCGCCCAAAGCCGCGCTGTAACTAGATAAGATCAAATTATTACAATGCAATATCGCGCGGCGACGCCCCATGGGCGGGCCTTTTGGCCCGAAGCCGGCGAAAAAGTCGCATGAGGAAGCGAGCGCGAGCCGCGCACGCGCCGTCGCCTGCGCTATTCAGCGGCGAGACGGCGGGCGGAAGAGTCGCTCTCGGCAGGAGCCGAGGACAATAAATAGCCAAGAAAGCGTTGGGAATCGATCGGATCGTAACCCAGACGCGCCCGCAGCTTCTTGCGCAGCTTGCTGATATGGCTCTCGATGACGTTTTCGTCCACGACTTCGTCGAAGAGTCCGTAAACAGCGCTGACGATCTGCGCCTTGGTCAGGCGGCGGCCGCGATTGACGACGAGATATTCGAGAATGCGCCGCTCGCGTCGCGGCAGCGACAGAACCTCGCCATTGACGACCGGATCGCCCCCGTTGAAGAACACCCGAATGTCGCCGACCGCCGCGTCGTCCAGACGCGATTCGGCGCGACGGCGGATCGCATGAATGCGCGCCAGAATTTCGCGCACATGCACCGGCTTTCGCACCACGTCGTCGACGCCGGCGCTGAACAGGCCGAGCGTCTGTTCGAGCGAAGGCGCTTCATTCATCGCGATGACCGGCGCTTGCGAGCGTTTGCGAATAAGCTTGGGAATCTCTTCTCGCGCTGGACATTCGCCGATCAGAAAGGCTTCGATCGCCGCCATATCGCCTTCGACGGCGTCCTTGACCCATTCGCGGAACGGGCCGGCGCGAAAGCCGGTCGAAACGATTCCCTCCTCGCCAAAGCGACAGGCGTATCCGTTCGTTACGAGCTCGCGCTCGTCGACGATGATGAACATGCTCGCTTTCTCCGCCCCCAAAGACAGCCGCATAACTCCGCCGTCTTGCTTACGTAATTGAGAACAGACGAGTTCGTCAACTCGATAGTGATAGTAAACGAACATTCTATTACAGTTGTTGCTGACTTACCGGCAACTGAATGTCAACGCTAAACGCGTTCTACTTCCGTGAATACATTCAGATCGGCCGACAAAGGCAGGTTATGCGCGGCCGCGACGGGCGGCGACACGATCCGGCCGGCGGAAATTTCAAGCCCCGCGCGCAGGTGCGGATCATCCTGCAACGCCCGGCGCCAGCCCTTATTGGCGAGCGCGAGCGCGAATGGCAGCGTCGCATTGTTGAGCGCGAAGGTCGATGTGCGCGGCGTCACGCCCGGCATATTGGTGACGCAGTAATGCACGACGCCGTCCACGACATAGGTCGGATGGGAATGGCTCGTCGGCCGCGAGGTTTCGCAACAGCCGCCCTGGTCGATGGCGACGTCGACGATCACCGCGCCGCGCTTCATCGTCGCGAGCATTTCGCGCGTGATCAGAATCGGCGCCTTCGCGCCCGGCGCGAGCGCGGCGCAAATGACGAGGTCCGCTCTCTTCACCGACTCGGCGATGGCGGCGCGCGTCGAATAGATCGTGCGCACGGCGAAGCCGAAGCGCGTCTCCAGCCGGCGCAACGCTTCCGGATTGCGGTCGGCGACAAGGACGCTCGCGCCCATGCCGAGCGCGATCGCCGTCGCCTGCACGCCGACGCTGCCGGCGCCGAGAACGAGAACCTCCGCCGGCGGAACGCCCGGCGCGCCGGAGAGCAGAACGCCGCGGCCGCCCTCCTGTTTTTCTAAAAAACGCGCGCCGACTTGCGGCGCCAGCCGCCCCGCGATCTCCGACATCGGCGCGAGCAGGGGCAAGCCCCCGCCGGGCGCGGTGACCGTCTCATAGGCGACGCAATGCGCGCCGCTCGCCATGAGGCCGCGCGTCAATTGCGCGTCCGCGGCGAGATGAAAATATGCGAAGACGACATGGTCTGGCCGCAAAAGCGCGACTTCGCGCGGCTGCGGCTCCTTCACCTTCACGATCAGCTGCGCCTGCGCGAACAGCGCCTCGGCGCCATCGACAGCGTTCCGCCCGCCGACGCATAATCGGCGTCGGACAGTTCCGCGCCCTCCCCGGCGCCGCGTTCGATGAAAACCTCGTGCCCGGCGTGGACCAGTTCGGCGACCGAGGAAGGCGTCAGACCGACGCGATATTCATTGTCCTTGATTTCCTTCGGCACGCCGACGCGCATGTCCGGCTCCAAAAAAAAGCGGCCTCGGCCGGATCAACTTTCCGCCGACGCTGAATATATGCAAAGGGCGAGCCTGCCCGACAAGGGCAAAGGTTAAGCATTGGCGGTTTTGCCGAAGCGCTGAAAGCAGGGGACGAAAAACATGCCGACCATCAATACGGACAAAGTCTGTTTCATTGTCGTGAAGGCGCGCGAACTGGAAAGCGAAGACGAAGGCGTTCAGGCTGACGCCTCCAACGCCACGGATGACGGATTTGTCAGCGTGTTGACCGAAGAGGCTTTCTCGACGGTGCGCAACGAAGTCGCGTCCTTTATCGACGCCATGGATGTCGATGAGCAGGCGGAGCTTGTCGCGCTCATGTGGGTCGGGCGCGGCGAATTTTCCGCCGAGGAATGGAAGGAGGCGGTCGCGCAGGCGCGCGCGCGGCATGAAGGCTCGACTTCAGCCTATCTGCTTGGCGTTCCGCTCCTCGCCTCCTTTCTCGAGGGCGGCCTCGCCGAGTTTGGCGAGAGCTGCGAGCTTTACGCGGCGGACCGGCAGTGACGCCAGGCGCGACAAGTAGCCGCAGCGCCAGGCAAGCTGCGGCGATCGCTTAAGATTCAAATCAAGCTCAAGGACTCGATCGCGGTTGTCGACGTCCCATATCTAAAACATGCGGCGCTGTTTTGAGGAGACACCCATGAATCGCAGAATTTTCGGCACCGCTCTCGCTCTTGGCGTCGCGGCGTTCTTCGCGCCGTCGTTCGCTTTGGCTGAAAACCATCTGGCCGAAGCGATCACTCACACCAAACAGGCGATCGAGCACGGCAAGCTGGGCCATGCCGACGTGCTGACGACGCACGCCGAAGAAGCCTTAAAGCACGCCAAGGCGGCGGAGGCCGAGAAAGCCAATGCCCATACCAAGGAAGGCATCACGCATCTCGAAGCCGCCATCGACCACGGCAAGCAGAAACACGCCGACGTCGCCACGAAACACGCCGAAGAGGCGCTGACCCATCTCGAGGCGGCGACGAAATAGCCTTGTAGAGCGTCGCGTCGCGCGTTCTTGCGGAAAGGAGCGGTCTTAAAAAGGACCGCTCTTTTTTTGCGGCCCATGTTTTGCGGTTCATGACAGGCAGGCGCGGATCGCCTATTGACTGGCGCGGCGCGCCGCCTGCGCCTCCGCAATAGGCCTTCGATGAACCTACCCTCTCGCCTTGCGCCGCTGCTGCGCGCCAAATCCATCGAAGAGCTGCAAGCGGAAGCCGACCAGCCGGGCGAGTTTCGCCGCGTGCTCGGCGTCTGGCAGCTCACCGGCATCGGTCTTGGCGGACTGATCGGCGTCGGCGTTTTCGTGCTCACCGGCGTCGTCGCGGCGACGCAGGCCGGACCGGGAGTCGCGCTCTCCTTTCTCATCGCGGGCGTCGCCAGCGCCGCCGCGGCGCTCTCCTACGCCGAATTTGCGGGAATGATTCCCGTCGCCGGCAGCGCCTATACATACGCCTATGCGGTGCTCGGCGAACTCGTCGCCTGGATCATCGGCTGGGATCTGCTGCTCGAATATGCGCTTGTCGTCGCGGTGGTCGCGATCGGCTGGTCCGCCTATCTGCAGGCGCTTCTCGCGCAATTTGGCGTAAGCCTTCCGGAATGGGCGATGGGCGCGCCCGCCACGGGCGCCGGCCGCGTGATCGACCTTTTCGCCGCGCTCGGCGCGCTGGGAGTCGCTGGCCTGTTGACGCTGCGCGTCGAACTTGGCGCGCGCTTCAATATGGCGATGGTGATCGTCAAGATCGCCGCCGTGCTGCTCGTCATCGCCGCCGGCCTTCCCTATGTGCGACGTCGAGAATTGGACGCCCTTCATGCCCTTCGGCTTTTCGGGCGTCGCAGAGGGCGCCGCGGTCGTCTTCTTCGCGGTCTTCGGCTACGACACGCTGACGACGGCCGCCGAGGAAGCCCGCGCGCCGCAGCGCGACGTGCCGCGCGCCGTTTTGCTGTCGCTCGTCGTGGCGCTGACGCTTTATGTGGCGATGTCGCTCATGCTCACCGGCGTCGTGCGTTACGACACGCTCAACAATCCCGCGCCGGTCGCGACCGCTTTCGCCTCGCTCGGCCTGCCCTGGGTCGCCTTCGTCGTGTCGCTCGCGGCGGTCGCCGGCATCGCGAGCGTCATGCTCGCTTTTCTCCTCGCCTGCGCGCGCATCTGGTTCGCCATGAGCCGCGACGGGCTGTTGCCGGCCTGGTTCGCGCGCGTTCATCCACGTTTTCGAACGCCCTATCGGCCGACGCTGATCGCCGGCGCGCTCACGGCCATTGTCGCCGCGCTCTATCCGATCAAGGAGGTGGCGGAGCTCGTCAATATCGGCACGCTCTCCGCCTTCGTCGTCATCTGCTCGGCGATCATCGTGCTGCGCCGGACGCGGCCCGACGCGGCGCGCAGCTTCCGCACGCCTTTCGTTCCCTATACGCCGCTGATGGGCGTCGCCTTCTCGCTGTGGCTGCTGTCGCGCCTGCCCGCCGTCGCCTGGGAGCGCTTCGCGCTCTGGATGGCGATCGGCCTCGCGATTTATTTTCTCTATGGCCGACGGCGCAGCCGGCTGGCGGAAGAGCATTAAGAGCTGATGGTGCGGGCGGCCGGAATCGAACCGGCACAGGCCTTGCGGCCCTACGGATTTTAAGTCCGTTGCGTCTACCAGTTTCGCCACGCCCGCAACGGGTTCGTTATAGGGGTGCGGCCGGGACGCCGCCAAGCGGATTATATGCGCCGTCTTCTCCTGCCCTCGGGCTTGGCGTCGGGCTTGCCGATCGGCGCCTGAAACGAAAGCCCGGTGTCCCAGGGAAAGAAAATCCATGTGTCCTGCGAGACCTCGGTGACGAAAGTGTCGACCATCGGCAGGCCCTGAGGCTTCGCGTAGACGGTGGCGAAATGCGCCTTGGGCAGCATGTCGCGCACCGCCTTCGCCGTCGCGCCGGTGTCGACGAGGTCGTCGATGATGAGCACTTCCGAGCTCGGCCGCGCCATGATCGTCTCGGTCAGGGGCTTGAGCACCTGCACCTCGTCGCGCTCCGTCTCCTCGTGATAGCTCGCGACGCAGACGGTCTCGACGACGCGGATGCCGAGTTCGCGCGCGATGATCGCCGCCGGCACCAGGCCGCCCCGCGTCACCGCGACGATCGCCGAAAATCCGCCGATGGCGGCAAGACGCCAGGCGAGCGCGCGCGCGTCGCGGTGGAACAGGTCCCAGGAGACCGGAAAAATCTTTTCGCCGCCCTGCATATTCGTTCAAGCCTCCGTCTTCATGTCATCGCCGCCCGCTTTCCTGCGCCAGCGACGCGATCATGCGCGCGCGCCGCATCGGTCGCGCGCGCCAGAAGCGGCGCGTCGCGGCTGCGCAGCACGATCTGATTGCGAATGCCGGCGCTGGTGAAGGACGGATAGGAGCCGACGCTCACGCCCTCATGGCCGCGCGCGATTTGCTCCAGCCGCGCGGCATAGGCGCCCTCGGGCACGCCGCCCGCCTCGACCGTCTCGACGAGGACCGGCGGCCCGGCCATGAGGCGCGGTCCGACAACGTCCATCATCGCCTGCATGATCATCGGCACGCCGGCCATGACGATGACGTTTTCGATCCAGAAACCGGGCGCTCTGGAGATGGTGTTGAAGATGAGCTCCGCGCCCTTGGGAATGCGCGCCATGCGCCGACGCGCGGGATTGAGCTCGGCCTCGGAGAAACGCTCCTTGAGCAGCGCGATCGCGCGCGGATCCTCGCCGATCTCGACGCCGAAGGCGCGGGCGACGGCGTCGGCGGTGATGTCGTCATGCGTCGGCCCGATGCCGCCGGTGGTGAAGACGTAGGTGTAGCGCGCGCGCAGCGCATTGAGCGCGGCGACGATCTCCTCCTCCATGTCCGGCACGACGCGCGCCTCGCGCAGATCGACGCCGATCTGCGCCAGGTAATTGGCGATGTAGCGGGTGTTCACGTCTTGCGTGCGGCCGGACAGAATTTCATCGCCGATGACGAGGACCGCCGCGCTTGCGGGCCTATCGCCTGCCGTTATATGCGCCATCTCGCCTCCCTGGTGACCGATTATGATCATTGCGACGGCGAACGCCAGCCCCGCGCGACGGTCAATCCGGGGAGGGCGGCATCGCGGCGGAGACCCGGTCGATGCGGCTGGCGATCAGATGGAGAAGCCCCAGGCAGGCGGCGACGAAAATCACGTCGAGCGCCGGCGAGGCGAGGCTCGACTCCGTGAGCATCTGGCCCAAGGCGCTGAGCAGGCTGCCGAAGGAGTAGATGGAGAGGCCGTTGCGGCCCAGCAGGCTGAAAAAGGGAAAAAGCCGCGTCGCGGCGAGGCGCGCGGTGAATCCCGAAAAATGGATGACATAGGCGAGCGTCAGGAAATCGAGAATGCGCACGACGCCAAGGTCGGTCTTGTCCCAGTCGAGATAGCGCCCGGCCTCGTCGACCAGCCCCGGCGCCAAGCCAAAGGCGTTGGAGACGATCAGCGTCGACATGATGGCGAAGGCCTGTGAAAAGCGATAGGCGAGGGCGTGAAACGGCATGCCGCGCGTCCTCATAGCGCCGCCGCAGTGGATGCCCAGCGCGAACATGAACTGCCAGGCGAATGGATTGAAATACCAAAAGCCCGGCTCCGGCCAAGACGGCAGATTGAGCCCGAAGAAGCGGGAGCCGGCGTAGAGCGACGCGGATGCGGCAAGCATGCGCAGATGGCCGCGCAGAGCCAGCGCGAGAAGCAAAGGCGCGAGCGCCAGCAGCACGATATAGAGCGGCAGGATGTTGAAATAGGCGACCTGATGGCTGAGCGCGAGGATGCCGGCGAATCCCCTCACAGGATCAATGAAAGGCATGGCGCGGCCATTCTCCGCGCTGAGAAAATCATAGGGCGTGAAATAGGTTGCGACGCCATATAACGCGAGCGCGGCCGCCGTCAGAAAGACATGGGCGCCGTAAAGCCGCAGGACCCGGCCGCCGAGCAAGGCCGCCGCTTCGCGAAGGCTGCGCTTGAATTTCTCGCCGTAAGCCAGCGATACCGAAACGCCGGACAGAAAGACGAAGCCTTCGGCTGCGTCCGAGAAGCTGAAATTGCGCGGCGTGACCGCGCCGAGCACATTGCCCGGAATGTGGTTCACGAGGATGACGGCGAGGGCCGCCCCGCGCCAGAAATCTATCGCTTCGACCCGTTTTCCTCGCACGCTGTCCTTCGCGCCTTTGCTCGCCGCGCCGATGGCGCAAAGCAAACCACATGCCTCCGCGGATAGAGGAGCCGCGCCCGGCCCGCTCAGGCTGCGCGCCGACTAAGCCAGGAAATCGGAAGGCCGGCGCCGCGCCAGCCTTGCTTTGCCGCCTCAAACCATTACCTTGTCGAGCAAATCCTTCGCCTTCCAGGAAACCGACGCGTTCCATGACCTTCATCGATTCCCATCTCGCGCCCGCCGCGCGCAAAAGCGGGCAGATCAAGCTGCACGGACCCAAGGATTTCGAGAGCATGCGCGCCGCCGGGCTGCTGACGGCGCAAGCGCTCGACATGCTCGTGGAGCACGTCAAGCCCGGCGTGACGACGCAGGCGCTGGACGATCTCGTCTTCGACTTCGCCATGGCGCATGGCGTCTATCCGGCGCCGCTCGACTACCGCGGCTATCGCAAATCGATCTGCACCTCGATCAATCATGTCGTCTGCCATGGCGTGCCAGACAATAAAGCGCTGCGCGAGGGCGACATCGTCAATATCGACGTGACCTTCATCGTCGACGGCTGGCACGGCGACGCGAGCCGCATGTTCGCCGTGGGCGAGATTCCGCGCCGCGCGCAGCGCCTCATCGACGTGACCTATGAATCGCTTCTACGCGGCGTCGCGGCGGTGAAGCCCGGCGCCACCACCGGCGACATCGGCGCGGCGATCCAGCAATACGCCGAAAGCGAGCGCTGCTCGGTCGTGCGCGATTTCTGCGGCCATGGGCTCGGCCGCGTCTTCCACGACGAGCCAAACATTCTCCATTATGGCGTCAAGGGCCAGGGCGTGGCGCTGAAGCCCGGCATGTTCTTCACCATCGAGCCGATGATCAATCTCGGGCGCTCGCAGGTGAAGATTCTTTCCGACGGCTGGACCGCCGTGACGCGCGACCGCTCGCTTTCCGCGCAGTTCGAGCATTCGATCGGCGTCACCGAAACCGGCGCGGAGATTTTCACCAAATCGCCAGCCGGACTGGACAATCCTTCCGGTTCGACCGCTAGCGCATGAAGAAGGCGCAGAACGCCGAGGCGGGCGACAGCTCCGGCATGCGCGAAGAAGCACCGCATTTTCATGGCCACCGCCAGCGCCTGCGCGAGCGCTTCATGGAGGCGGGCGAAGCCGCGCTCGCCGATTATGAAGTGCTGGAGCTCCTGCTCTTTCGCGCCATCGCGCGCCGCGACGTGAAGCCGCTGGCCAAGGCTCTGATCGCGCGTTTCGGCTCTTATGCGGAGACGGTCGCGGCGCGGCCGGAACGGCTGCGCGAAGTCGAGGGTTTGAGCGAAGCGGCGATCGTCGAGATCAAGCTCGTCGAGGCGGCGGCGAAGCGCCTTGCCCGCGGCGCTCTGCAGAAGCGCGCCGTGCTCTCCTCCTTCATGGACGTGCTCGACTATTGCCGCACCGCGATGGCCTATGCCGAACGCGAAGAATTCCGCATCCTGTTTCTCGACAAGCGCAATGCGCTCATCGCCGACGAGGTGCAGGGCGTCGGCACCATCGACCACACGCCGGTCTATCCGCGCGAGATCGTGCGGCGCGCGCTGGAGCTTGGATCGAGCGCGCTGATCCTCGCGCATAACCACCCCTCCGGCGATCCGACGCCCTCGGCCGCCGACATCCGCATGACGAAGGACATCGCGGCGATCGCCCAGCCTTTCGGCATCGCCGTGCACGATCATCTCATCGTCGGCCGCCACGGCCATTCCAGCTTTCGGGGGCTGAAACTGATTTGACTCCGAGCCGATCCCCCGCCGTCATCGCGAGACGCGTAACGACGAAGCAATCCAGCGGCGGCCTTGCGGGCCTTGATTGCTTCGCTTTGCTCGCAATGACGAGCTGAGCGCCTTGTCCTCCTATTTCATCACGCCGCTCATCATCGCCACCGCGCTGTTCATGGAGCAGCTCGACGGCACGGTGCTGGCCACGGCGCTGCCGGCGATGGCCGTCGATCTTCACGAAGACCCCGTCGCGCTGAAACTCGCGCTCACCTCATATCTGCTCTCGCTCGCCGTCTTCATCCCGCTCTCCGGCTGGGCGGCGGATAGGTTCGGCGCGCGGCGGGTGTTTCGCGCCGCCATCGTCGTCTTTACGCTCGGCTCGATCCTGTGCGGCTTCTCCAATTCCCTCGCGTCGATCGTCGCCTCGCGCATCGTGCAGGGACTGGGCGGCGCGATGATGACGCCGGTCGGGCGCCTCGTGCTGCTGCGCACCGCGCCGCGCCACGAGCTCGTGCGCGCCATGGCCTATCTCACCATTCCCGCGCTGATCGGGCCGTTGATCGGCCCGCCCGTCGGCGGCTTCATCGCGACTTATTTTCATTGGCGCTATATCTTCTGGATCAATGTGCCGATCGGCGTTCTCGGCGTCGCGCTCGTCACGCGCTTCATTCCAAATCTGCGCGAAGAGGCGACGCCGCCGCTCGACGCGATCGGCGCGATTCTTTCCGGCGTCGGCCTCTCCTGCCTTGTCTTCGGCTTCACCATCGCCGGACGCGGCTTCGCGCCGACGCCGGTCGTCGCGCTTATCATCGCCGTCGGCGCGGGCGCGCTGCTCGCATATGTTCGCCATGCGCAACGCGCGCCCTACCCCATCGTCGATCTGCGGCTCTTGCGCATTCCGACCTTCCGCGCCGCCGTCTTCGGCGGCTTTCTGTTTCGCATCGGCCTTGGCGCCATGCCGTTCCTGCTGCCGCTGCTGCTGCAGGCGGGTTTCGGGCTGACCGCCTATGAAGCCGGCCTCTTGACCTTCGTTTCGGCGGCCGGCGCGATGGCGATGAAGACGACGGCGCAGCCGATCCTGCGAATATTCGGCTTTCGCCGCGTGCTGATCGTCAATGCGCTGATCTCCGCCGCTTTCCTCGCCGTCAATGCGCTCTTCTCGGCGACGACGACGCATTGGGTCATCATGGGCGTGTTGCTCGTCGGCGGTTTTTTCCGCTCGCTCGAATTCACGGCGCTGAACGCGATCGGCTACGCGGATGTCGATCAGGACGCGATGAGCCGCGCGACGAGCTTCGCCTCCGTCGCGCAGCAATTATCGCTGTCGACGGGCGTCGCCATCGGCGCCGCAGTGCTTGAGACGACGCGCGCGCTGCGCGGCGACATCGCCCTGCAGGCCGGGGATTTCACGCCCGCGTTCCTTCTTGTCGCGGCGATTTCGGCGCTCGCCGTCACCCAGTTCCTGCGCCTGTCGCCGCGCGCCGGCGAGGAGCTCGTGGGGAGAGTCCCTACATCCGCGCGTCGGTGATCGGCCTGTCATCGCACCAGCCGACCGATGGCAGCGAAGAGGAAGATGGCAAAGATCAGCCCGAGCCATCTAAGCGCATCGAGGCAAAACTCCATTCTGCGTTGCTGGCGTTCGCTGGCCTCCGTGACATTCCATACTTTGAAAAAGCGCTTGAACGCGTATCCCGACTCCTTCGCATCGGACGACAATACATAAAACTGCAGGGGCTTGGAGTGATCTTCTCTTAGTTTGTACGCCGGTATGAGCTTGTCGAACAAAAAAATCAGGCTGATCGGTTGAATGCGTCGCGGCCCATCCGAATTCTTTTCATCCATGACGCTGAACCCCACAACGCCCGCGAGCTGTATGGCGAACCAATACAAGAGAAGCGTGCCGATAACGAACCAGACAACTCGCTCGGGACGGAAGCCATGAGCCGCGAGATTCCACAGCGAAAATTGCAGCAGCGCGACGAGTCGGTCTTCCATCCGCTGGAACAACCGACCGAGCGCGTTCATATGATGATCTGACTCTTCTCCTTCGCTGGAATGATTGTGTTCCTTTTCGCAATAGAAGCCCCAGTTCTTGCAGAGGCTTCTCATCACAGTCGTCGTTTCGCCCTGGATCTTGAGGTCGCGCGCAGCGTCGGCGTCGCCAGCGCGTTCGAATACGCTTACGAATTGGGCAAAGGGCTGAGTGCCCTTGAAGGCGTTTTTCTTCACCCAAGCGGTAACGTGCTCGGGCTTCGGAAGGCGGAGACTAGGAGGAAACTTCGGGACATCGCTCGCCTCACGCGGTCTCGCCTTCTCTTTCGTCGCGCGCGGGGCCAAAGCGGTTTCGCATTTGTCCTTGGCGGAATATACGCGCTCGAAATGCAAACCGTTGACTCTTACGAGGACATCTTCCGTCGCGACCTCAAAATCCAACACAAATGTTCCAGTCTTAAGATTGAAAATGCTCAACTCCGGTCTCTTGCGCGTTCGGCTTCCGGGTTCGGATTGCGCCGGATTCTTGATGTCAAGCCAAGTCGCGCCGTCGACAACGTCTTCGTTCAAATAGATGATGCTGCTCTCGGGGAGGTTCTTGTCGTCGACAAGCCAGGTAAAGTCGCGCAGGCAGATCGAATATTTGATATGGTTTTCGATGAAGACAAAGGAGCCTGGCACGATCGACCGGACATAGTCGCAACTCTTAGGGAATGGCTTTTCACCATTGAATATCCGTGACTCCGGCCCGGTAAAGCGTTGGTAGGCGTTATTCGATCTTTCGCCCCCGGCCTTGAATCCAAAAAGCTCCTCGCCTTTATCGGACGCCCGCACGTCGCCAAACCCAAACTCCACGGCGACGACATCATCGATTTCGTTCTTGCGAACATCGAAACTACAGCGCGCTTGCGATTGTCCAAGATCAAGCGCGCCGCCAACGTGGTTTTTGAGAAAGACCAGATGCGAGAAGAAACTGCGCGCGAGATCGACGTCGCCGTCGACCTTTGTATTTTCGATCATCAACTCATCGCCGATGAGCGAGTCTGGCGCGTTCACCGAGCCGTGAACAACCGTGTCGATGATCGTCAATTTTGAAAGATATGCGCCCTGGCTATAGAGCGAGCCAGAAATTTCGGACCGCGTGATCCGAACGTTGAAATGCGATATGGCGTAATCTAGAGAGAGATCGCCCTTCGTTCGAAAGTTTCTGATCTCGACTGGCACGCGTCTGCACTCGGTCGAATGCGTGCAAGTGAAAATCGATTTGTCCAAGGCCAGAGAATAGGGAAGATCAAGACCCGATAGATCGATCCCATCGCAATAGACGCCGCCGATAATTCGCACGCCTTTCGGGTCGATCTTTTCCTTCGCATCGCGCATCAGATCCTTGACGAAGGTCCGCGAGACGATGCGTCTGTCGTGCGCCGGCGCGTGAGCGCACACCTCTTCGGGCCGGATCTGCCGCGAGTCGGGATAGCGCCGGGTCTTCGTGTCTGCCGCCGTCGACTCGAGGAAAGAACGTCCACGCGACGCAGACGCGCAAACAACGCCATTAAAGTCGGCGACCAGCACGGCTTCGAGTCCGCGCGCCAGACAGGAAAGCACACGCGCCGTCTGCGTGTCTCCAGGCGGCTCGCAAATTTGGCCGTAATCCTTGGAGGTGTCGATTAGTGGCAGGCCTTTTCCGCGCTCGGAGCATGACTTCGCTTTCGCAGCAATTGCGAGATCGGATGAGGGCGCGGTCTCCGCTTCCCTCCGTTCGGAAGTGGCTGGTTCGGCGGCGGAACTGTTTTGAGCGGAAAGCGCCGAAACAGGCGCGATGAGCGAAAGGAAAAGAGAAAGCTGTAACGCTCGAGCTACGGGCGAACGCAGGAGACGAAAACCACCAGCCATTTCACACCTCGCCACGCCGTCGGCGTTGAGGGCATTTCAAAATGAAATGATCGCAACCTAAACTTGTTACGATATATCGCGCGCCGGAAGCGTCAATGGCGTTGGAAGACGCGCACCGCGTCAGGAAGCAGGCGCTTCCCCCCTGCCGCGAAACCCCGTCGCGAGCACATAGAGCTCCGCCGAATCTGCGCGGCTCGCCGCCGGCTTCACATGGCGCACACTCGCGAAATCGCGTTTGAGCCGCGCGAGCAACTGGCCTTCCGTGCCGCCCTGCAGCACCTTGGCGACGAAAGAAGCCGCCCGGCGCCAGCACGTCGCAGGCGAAATCCGCCGCAAGCTCGGCGAGCGCGACGATGCGCAGATGGTCGGTCGGCCTATGGCCGGTGGCGTTCGCGGCCATGTCGGACATCACGCCATCGGCTTCGCCGCCCAGCATCGCCTTGATGAATTCGGGCGCGTCGGGATCGTTGAAATCCTTCACGGCGAAATCGACGCCGACGATCGGCTCGATGTCGAGAAGATCGACGGCGACGACCTTGCCCTTCCCGTCCTTCGCCTTGACGCGCTCGGCGGCGATCTGCGACCAGCCGCCAGGCGCGGCGCCGAGATCGACGATGCGGCCGCCGGGTTTGAACAAGATGATAGCGGTCGTCCATCTCGATGAGCTTATAGGCGGCGCGCGAGCGATAGCCTTCGCGCTTGGCGCGCGCGACGTAAGGGTCGTTGAGCTGGCGCTCCAGCCACAGCGTCGAGGAGAGCGTGCGCTTGCGCGCCGTCTTGACGCGCGTCTTGAGCGACCGGCCGCCTTCGCGGCCCGAACCCTTGCCGCTGGCGGTCACGCGAGAACCTTGTCGCGCGGCGCGAAGAGACCGTCGGCGGCGGGCTCCATCACAATATGACGGTCGTGAAAGGCATGCAGCGTCGAGCGGTGGCCGATGGAGACGATGGTCGTATGCGGCAGCAATTGGCGCAACGCGCGATAGATCTCTTCCTCGAGCTTTTCGTCGAGCGCCGAAGTCGCCTCGTCGAGGAACAGCCAGTCCGGCTTGGCGAGCAAGGCGCGCGCGATGGCGACGCGTTGCTGCTCGCCGCCCGACAGGCGTTGTCCCCAATTATTGTCTTCCTCGAGCCGATGGGCGAAGGGCGCAAGATGCGCGGCGCGCAGCGCTTCCTCGATATCGGCGCGCGCGTAATGAGCGACGGCGCCGGGATAGACGACCGCCTCGGCCAGCGCGCCCATCGGAATATAAGGACGTTGCGGCGCGAGCATCACATGCGCGCCTCTCGGCGTCAGTATGTCTCCCGTGGCGTAGGGCCAGATGCCCGCGAGCGCGCGAAAGAGCGTCGACTTGCCCGAGCCGGACGGCCCGGTGAGCAATACGGATTGGCCGGCGGAAAGCACGAGATCGTCGACCTCGACAATGTTGCGCCCGTCCGGCAGCCCAAGCCTTAAGCCGCGGATGCGTATATCGGCGCCGTCGGCCGGGGAGACGATGCGCGTCTTCGCGTTCTGTGCGCGCGCCGCTTCGATCGCCTGGTCGAATGACGTCAGACGATCGAGCACGGATTTGAAATTCGCGAGCGACGTATAATAGTTGATGAAGAAGGTCAGCGCGCTTTCGACGCGGCCGAAGGCGCTCGCCGTCTGCGTCATGACGCCGAGCTGGATGCGGCCCACGAAATAAAAGGGCGCGGTGATCACATAAGGAATGATCGGCGACAGCTGGCCGTAGGTGGCGGTGAAAGCCATCAATTCCTTGCGCTTGCGCACGATCGCCAGATAATTGCCGATAATGCCGGCGAAACGCAGCAGCAGCGACCCGCGCTCCGCGCCTTCGCCGGCAAGCAGCGCGATCTGCTCGCTATATTCGCGAAGCCGCGCGAGCGAAAAGCGGAAATCCGCCTCGCGCCGCTGTCGATCGAAATAGAGGCCCGTCAGCGACCGGCCAATGAGATGCGTCACCAGCGTGCCGAGAGCGGCGTAGAGCAGCACCACCCAGAACAAGAATCCGGGAATATAGATATCCGTGCCGGGCAATGGATAATTGCCGGAGAGCTCCCACAGCACATAAGCGAAGGAGACGAGCGAACTCATCGTCGCGATCAACAGAATGGAGTAGGAGTAAATGCCGTAGCCCTCTTCTCCGCCGCTGATGAAACGATTCACGTCCTCCGCGATGCGCTGATCGGGATTGTCGGCATCGCCGCCCGCGAGCGCCATTCCATAATGCGTATGCTGGCCGAGCCAACGCTCGACGTAATGCTCGGTCAACCAGCGACGCCAGCGGATGATAAGCATCGACTGGACCACGAATTCTATGACCGCGCTCGCCACATAGACGAAGGCCCAGGGCGTGAAGACAAAGAGCAGCTGACGCCAGAATTCCGCGGCGTTCTTCTCCTGGATGGCGTTGAACCAGTCGCGGTTGAAGAAGGACAGGCGCACGGTGATGCCGACCTGCCCCTGATTGATCAGCACCAGCACCACGACCATGGCGACCGCGATCGCGCTTTCGCGCGCGGCGAAGCGCGGAAACGGCCAGACGCGCCCTTCGCCGCGCTCCAATGAGTCGAAATAGAAATCGGCGATGCGCGTCATCTCGCGCACGACCCGGATGTGGGAGACGGCGTAGACGATGATCGAGAACACCGCCACGGTCAGCGACATGCTCTCGGGCGGCGCGTAATCCGCCAGCTGCGCCGGCCAGAGTCCCTCGATCTGCGCGAGGCGGACCGCGCCGAAGACGATCGTCTCGACGGAAAAAATCGCCGCGAAAATTTTCAAGAAGCTCGACATGTCGGCGGCGCGCCATGTCGTATAGGCGCAGAGCGCGGCCGCGACAGCCAGGACGAAGAGGTCAGACTCGCCCTTATGCGCGCCGACAAGCGCCGTAAGGGCCGCGAAGGCGGCGACCGCCACGCTTAATTTCTGCATCATTCGTCCTTATAGCGGAAAGCCGCCCGCGACGCCGCGATCGAATCGCGACGGCAAGGCGTAAACAGGCGGGATAATAAGGGACTCAGTCTTCCTCAGGAATGACGGCGTCGCCATTGACATGGGCGACGAGCACGGGCGAAGCCTTGAAGGTCAGGACGCGGCGCGGGGTTATCGTCGCCTCGACGCCGGTTTTTGGGTTGCGGCCGATCCGTTCGCGCTTGGCGCGGACGTTGAAAGTCCCGAATGAACGCAATTTTACGGATTCGCCGCGCAGCAGCGCGTCGCTGATCTCGTCAAAAGTCGCGTCCAAAATCTTGCGCGCCTCAGCGCGGGAAAGCGCCGGGCAACAGCCATAGACGGCCTCCCGCAGCGCCGCGCGCGTCAAGGTGCTTCCTGGAGCGCTTTTTCTTACCATGCCAAAAAAACGCGGAAGGTTAGGTCTGTCGGGACTGGGTTAAACACAACTCCCCCTCAGAGTTTGCGCGGCAATGTCACAAGGCAATAAGCAGGGCTCTAACGCCCACGGCGCGTATAGTACGCATAAATGATAGAGATGCAAGGGCGATAGCCGCTTGGCGCGCCCGCGAGAAAAGCGTCCGCCGCCCCTGCTGCGACGCCCAGAGCGCGGGTCAAACCGCCAGTTTCACCTTGTGCTGCGCGACCGGGATCATGGCGCGCACCTTGCGGATGCGGTCGACGTCGACATAGGACGACACAAGCCCCGGCCCCTCGGAAGCCTTCGCGACGACATGGCCCCAGGGGTCGGCGATCAGCGAATTGCCGTAAGTGAAGCGCGTTTCGTGGCCGGCCCTATGCGCGCCGGTCTGCGCCGGGGCGCAGAGATAGGCCTGCATCTCGATGGCGCGCGCGCGGCACAGCACCTCCCAATGATCCTTGCCGGTCACGAGCGTGAAGGCGGCCGGCAACGCGACAATATCCGCGCCCTTATCGGCCAGCGCCTGGAACAGATAGGAGAAGCGCAGATCGTAACAGATGGCGCAGCCCACGGTGACGCCCTCGCAATCATAGGTCACGACGGAGTTGCCCGGCTTGAAGGCGGCGCTCTCATGATATTTGGCGCCGTCAGGGGCGGTGATGTCGAACATATGGATCTTGCGGTAGCGCGCGACTTCCTCGCCTTCGCGGTTGAACGCTACGCTTGTGTTGTGGAGCCGCTCTTCGCCCGGCGTCTTTTCGAGGATGGAGCCGGCGTGGATGAAGACCTTGTGCTCGCGCGCGAGCGCTTGGCACATCTCATAGGCGGGTCCGCCCGGCAGTTCCTCCGCCGCCGCCATTTTCTCGGCGCGCGAGCCGCCGATGAAGTCGAAGACCTCGGGCAGGCAAATCCAGTCCGGTCGCTCCTGGGCGACGGCGCGCTCGATCAGCGCGCGGGCGTTGGCGAGGTTGAGGGCCTTGTCGCCAACCGAATTCATCTGAACCAGAGTGACCTTCATCGACCGCCTGCTTTTCTGCCGCCTGCTTTGCGGCGACGGCCGCAAAGCGTCATGGAACGCGACAATTTTATACGACGCCGGCGCCGAAGGTATAGGTCCAATCTTCGGCCGCCCGCCTAGACGGGTGCAACCTGCGGACGGCGCCGGGCTTTCGCAAATCCCGGCGCGCAGCGCGGCGATGCAGAATTCGACCATTTGCGCGCTCGTCGGCGTCGGCCGGTCGGCGCATTCCACCATCAGCCGCGGGTGGCAGTAGCGGATGCAGGCGGCGTGCACGAGGCGCGCCGCAAGTTGCGCATCGCCCTTGGCGAATTCGCCGCTCGCCATGCCGGAGGCGACGACCTGCTCGATCGCCGCGTCGATGCGGTCGATATGGTCCGAGATGATCGGCCAATTCTCGACCAGCGCCGCCTCGACCATGTCGTGGAGCTTGCGGTCCGCGACATAGCGCTCGGCGTTCATCGTCTCATTGGCCAAAATAAGCGCGCGCAGGCGTTCGGCGGCCGAGCCAGGACCATGGGCGATTGCTCTGCGCCGTCTCCTCGACCTCGCTCATCAGATGGCGCGCGACGGCGGCGTTGATCTCCGATTTCGCGCTAAAGAAGCGATAGACATTGGCCGGCGACATGCGCAATTCGCGCGCGATGTCGGCCACCGTCGTTTTCTGGAAGCCGATCTCGCGAAACAGCCGCTCCGCCGTGGCGATGATCTTGGCGCGCTGCTCGATCTCGCGCGCGCTCGGCGCCGTCTCTCCCAACGCGCTCATTCGGCGACTCCCCTCGCAAGGCCCCGCGCGGCTCCCTCGGCGCGGGCGCTTTCGGCTTCGGCGAGACCTTCCCCAAGATGACGGCGAAACCAGGTCGCGTAAAGCGCCGGCAGGAACAGAACGGTGAGAAAGGTCGCGACGAAAAGCCCGCCCATGATGGTGAGCGCCATCGGCCCCCAAAAGGCGGAGCGCGAGAGCGGGATCATGGCGAGGATCGCGGCAAGAGCGGTCAGCGCCACCGGCCGCACGCGCCTCACGGTCGCGCCGATGATCGCCTCGCGGTATTTTTCGCCGCGTTCGAGATCCTGGCGCACTTGATCGACGAGAATGATCGAATTGCGCATGTCCATGCCCGAAAGCGCGATCAGGCCGAGAAGCGCGACGAAGCCGAAAGGCGCGTGGGCGACATTGAGCGCGAGCGAAGCGCCGATGACGCCAAGCGGCGCGCTCATCATGACGAGCGCGACGCGGGTGAAGTTCTGCAACTGGAACATGACGATCGTCAGCATGACAAGGCCGACCAAAGGAAACACCGCGAATATCGAGGCATTGCCCTTATTCGACTCTTCGATGGCGCCGCCCATCTCGATACGATAGCCCGGCGGCAGACTCTCGCGGATTTCGGCGAGGCGCGGCCAGATGCGCATCGTTGCGTCCGGCGCCTGCACGCCGTCCTTCACGCCGGAGCGCACGGTGATGCTCATATCGCGGTTACGGCGCCAGAAAATCGGCTCTTCATGCTCATAGACGATTTTGGCGACCTGCGAGACGGTCACCGCCTTGCCGTCGCGCGCATAGACGACCATGTCGCCGATCCGCGACAGATCGCCGCGCTCCTGCGGGCTCGCGCGCGCCACGACCTCGATCTGGTCGATGCCGTCGCGCAGCGTCGCGATGGTCACGCCGGAGATCGCGAGCCTCAGCCGGTTCGATACGTCTTGCGGCGTCAGGCCCAGGAGCCGCGCGCGGTCCTGATCGATGACGAGACGCACGAGCGGCGTTTGCTCGTTCCAGTTCAAATGCGGATCGTCGACGCCCTCGTCGCCACGCATCACGTCGCGGACCTGATAGGCGATGGCGCGCACCTTCGCTGGATCGGACCCGACGACTCGGAACTGCACCGGAAAGCCGACGGGCGGGCCGTAATAGAAGCGATCGACGCGGGCGCGCGCTTGCGGAAGGGCGCCATTGGCGATCGCCGTCTCCAGTTTTTTCTTGAGCCGTTCGCGCGCCTCGATGTCCTTGGCGACGATCACGATCTCGGAATAGGCCTCATTCGGCAGCTGCGGATTGAGGCCGAGCCAGAAGCGCGGCGGGCCCTGGCCGACATAGCTCGTGTAAAAGGCCGCGTCGGGATCGTCCTTCAAGAGCGCCTCCGCCTGCTTGGCGGCGTCAAGCGAAGCGCCGATCGACGATCCCTCCGGAAGCCGAAGCTGGAAGAAAAGCTCGAGTCGCTCCGCATAAGGAAAAAACTGCTTCTGCACGACGAAGAAACCGAGGACGGCGAGCACGAAGGCGCCTGCGACGCCCGCGATCACGACGCCGCGATGATCGACCGCCCAAGTGATGACCGCGCGCAGCCGGCGATACATGGGCGTCTGATAAATTTCATCCGGGTCGTGATGGGGATGCAGTTTGCCGAAATCCGGCAGAAGCTTCACGCCGAGATAGGGCGTGAACATCACCGCGACGAACCATGACGAAACAAGCGCGACCAGCAGAACCCAGAACATCGAGCCGGTATATTCGCCGACGCCGGAATTGGCGAAGCCCACCGGCAGAAAGCCCGCCGCCGTGATGAGCGTGCCGGAGAGCATCGGAAAGGCGGTCGATTGCCATGCGAATGTCGCGGCTTTGATGCGGTCGTAGCCCTGCTCCATCTTCACCATCATCATTTCGACGGCGATGATCGCATCATCGACGAGAAGGCCAAGCGCGATGATCAGAGCGCCGAGCGAAATGCGCTGAAGGTCGATTCCGAGCGGCCCCATGAAGATGAAGACGATCGCCAGCACCAGAGGCACGGAGAGCGCGACCACGACGCCGGTGCGAAAGCCGAGCGACAGGAAGCTCACGGCGAGCACGATCACCAGCGCTTCGAGGAAGGAACGGGTGAATTCCCCGATCGCCTCCTCGACGACTTTCGGCTGATCGGCGATCTCATCGATCTCGACGCCGATCGGCGTCTTGGCGCGGATCTCCTTGACCGCCGCGCCGACGTTTTCGCCAAATTTGAGGACATTGCCGCCCTTGGCCATCACGACGCCGACAATGATCGCCGGCTGGCCTTTGAAGCGCGCAAGAAAACTCGGCGGGTCCTCGAAGCCGGCATAGACATTGGCGATGTCGCCAAGACGGATCACCTTGCCATTTGCTTCAACGGGAATCGCGGCGATCGCGTCGGCGCCCTTGAGGTCGCTCGTCACCTGCACGCGCACGCGATTGGCGGAGGTCTCGAAAACGCCGGCGTCATTGATGGCGTTCTGCTTGGCGAGCGAATCGAAGATCGCCTGCGGCTGGATCGCGAGGCTCGCAAGCTTCGCTTCGCTGAATTCGACGAAGATGCGGCGTCCCTGGTCGCCGAACACGTCGACCTTCATCACATCGGGCGCGGCGAGCAGGCGCTGGCGCAGCGCTTCGACGACCTTATCCAAGAGATGGTAGTCGGCGCCGTCGCCGCTCACCGCATACATGACCGTGTCGACGTCGCCATATTCGTCATTGACATGCGGGCCGCGCACGCCGGCCGGAAGATTGGGCGCGATATCGTGGAGCTTCTTGCGCAACTGATAGAAGAGCTGCGGCACTTCCTTGGGCGGCGTCGAATCCCGGAAGGTCACCTGCATCGCCAGAAAGCCGGGCTTGGTATAGGTCTCGATCTTGTCGAGGAAGGGCAGTTCCTGGAGCTTCTTCTCAACAAGGTCGGAGACCTGGTCGCGTATCTCCGTCGCCGTCGCGCCCGGCCAATAGGCGGTGACAATGGCGACCTTGATCGTGAAGGAGGGGTCTTCCGCGCGCCCGAGCCGCATATAGGAATAGACGCCGGTGACGCTGATCGCGATCATCAGATACAGCATCAGCATCGGCCGCTCGACGGCCCATCGCGAGAGGTTGAAGCTCTTCAACGCCGCGCCCTCTTACAACGACTGCCGCGAGATCATGCGGACTTTCAGATTGGGGTCGAGCTTGTGGACGCCGAGGACGACGATATTGTCGCCCTCCTTCACGCCGCCGGAGACGAGCGCGGCGTCGGCCTCATAGCGAACGAGCGTAACGGGAACGAGCTGCAATTTGCCGTCGCCGTCGACTTTCCATAGCGCCGGCCCGTCGCCCTGATTGTAGAGCGCCGAGAGCGGCACGCTGACCACGGGCTGCGCGTCGGGCGACGCGATGATCAAAGTCGCGCTCATGCCGAGCGAAATCGCCGCATCGGGATTGAGGATGGAGAAGCGCGCGGCGAAAGTGCGCGTCACCGGGTCCGCGGCGGGACTCAATTCGCGCAGCTTGGCGCGATAGCGGACGCCGGGCTTCGACCACAGCGTCAGCGTCGCCTCGCCCGAACCCGCCGCCGCGGCGAAGGCCTCCGGCAAAGAGACGGCCGCTTCGAATTCGCCCGCATGGGCGATGCGCACGGCGGGCTGGCCTGCGGACACCACCTGCCCCGGCTCGACCAAGGTCTGCGTCACGACGCCGTCGGCGCCGGCGCGCAGCGTCGCATAGGCCAAGGCGTTGCGGGCAAGCTCCACGGCGCGTTCGGCCCGGCGGTAGCGGCCGCGCGCCTCCTCGCCGCCGGCGCGGGCGCGATCGAGCGCGGCCTGCGCGATCCATCCCTTGTTGCGCAGTTCGGCGGCGCGCTTTTCATCCGCCAGGGCTTGCGTCTGCGCCATCTTCGCCGCCGCGAACTCCGCCTCCGCCTGCTCCTTCTGCAGCCGCAAATCCTCCTCGTCGAGCGCCGCCAACGGATCGCCGGCCTTCACCTTCTGGCCCATCTCGACGAAGCGCTTGACCACCTTGCCGGCGACGCGGAACCCCTGATCGGATTCGACGCGCGGCCGTATCGTCGCGGCGAATTCGCGAGCCTGCGACTGCGCGGCGTAACGCGCCGGCGCCACGAGAACCGGGCGCTCAGCGCGTCCGTCGCCCTGTTGAGCCTGGGATTCCTTCTTTTCGCAGGCCGACAGCGGGACCGCGAGGACGGCCGCGAGGGTCAGAATGCGCGAGACTCGAAGATGAGGCATGAGGTTCCGTCGGCGGCCGCGCGGGCGAGGCGCTCGTCGCGCCCTTCATATCTACTGACGATATTTAATAATCGTCATTCGTCAGCGATTGGTCAACCTCTCTCCCGTACTTTTAGTAAATTCGCTTGCCCGACGCGCCGCGGCTCGCCTGTCGCGGCCGGGACGCCTTGTCGCAAGCAAATCCTTCTTCTATATGCGGCCTGCCCTTGCGGCTGCGCGGGCGCAACACAATCTTGGGAAGCAGAATAGCGCTTAAGGATCGCGCGGCGGGCTCATGGCGAGCCGCCGTCCTTTGGCGTCCTGAGCCGGACCGCTTCGGGGTCCGGATTTCACCAGCGAAAGGAAAGACGTTATGGGCAAAATTATCGGCATCGACCTGGGCACGACCAACTCCTGCGTGGCCGTGATGGAAGGGTCGAGCCCCAAGGTTATTGAAAACGCCGAAGGCGCGCGCACGACGCCCTCGATCGTGGCTTTCACCGACGACGGCGAGCGTCTCGTCGGCCAGCCGGCGAAGCGTCAGGCGGTGACCAATCCCGACAAGACCTTCTTCGCCATCAAGCGGCTGATCGGCCGCACCTACGAAGACCCGATGACCAAGAAGGACATGGGTCTCGTTCCCTATAAGATCGTCAAGGCGAACAACGGCGACGCCTGGGTCGAGGCCGCCGGCAAGCAATATTCGCCCTCGCAGATTTCCGCCTTCATTCTGCAAAAGATGAAGGAGACGGCCGAGGCCTATCTCGGCCAGACCGTCACGCAGGCGGTCATCACCGTCCCCGCCTACTTCAACGACGCCCAGCGTCAGGCGACGAAGGACGCCGGCAAGATCGCCGGCCTCGAGGTGCTGCGCATCATCAACGAGCCGACGGCGGCGGCGCTCGCCTACGGCCTCGACAAGAAGCAGTCGGGCACGATCGCGGTCTATGACCTTGGCGGCGGCACTTTCGACGTGTCGATCCTCGAGATCGGCGACGGCGTCTTCGAGGTGAAGTCGACGAATGGCGACACCTTCCTCGGCGGCGAGGACTTCGACATGCGCCTCGTCGAATATCTCGCGGGCGAATTCAAGAAGGAGCAGGGCATTGACCTGACCAAGGACAAGCTCGCGCTGCAGCGCCTGAAGGAAGCGGCCGAGAAGGCCAAGATCGAACTCTCCTCGGCGACGCAGACGGAGATCAACCTGCCTTACATCACCGCCGACGCGACCGGGCCGAAGCATCTCACTCTGAAGCTGACGCGGGCGAAATTCGAAGCGCTGGTCGACGATCTCATTCAGCGCACGGTCGAGCCTTGCCGCAAAGCGTTGAAGGACGCCGGCCTCTCCGCCGCCGACATCGGCGAAGTGGTGCTCGTCGGCGGCATGACCCGTATGCCGAAGGTGCAGGAGGTCGTGAAGCAGTTCTTCGGCAAGGAGCCGCATAAGGGCGTCAACCCCGACGAAGTCGTCGCCATCGGCGCGGCGGTGCAGGCGGGCGTGTTGCAGGGCGACGTCAAGGACGTGCTGCTGCTCGACGTCACGCCGCTGTCTCTCGGCATCGAGACGCTTGGCGGCGTGTTCACGCGCCTCATCGACCGCAATACGACGATCCCGACCAAGAAGAGCCAGGTGTTCTCGACGGCCGAAGACAATCAGACCGCCGTCACCATCCGGGTCTTCCAGGGCGAGCGCGAGATGGCGGCCGACAACAAGCTTCTGGGCCAGTTCGACCTCGTCGGCATCCCGCCGGCGCCGCGCGGCATGCCGCAGGTGGAAGTGACCTTCGACATCGACGCCAACGGCATCGTCAACGTCACCGCCAAAGACAAGGCGACGAACAAGGAGCAGCAGATCCGCATCCAGGCGTCGGGCGGCCTTTCCGAGTCCGACATCGACAAAATGGTCAAGGACGCGGAGACGCATGCCGCCGAGGACAAGATCCGCCGCGAGCTTGTCGACGCCAAGAACCACGGCGAAGCGGCGATCCACACCGCCGAGAAATCCGTCGCCGAATTTGGCGACAAGGTCTCGGCCGCCGACAAGAGCGCGATCGAAGCGGCCATCGCCGCGCTGAAGACCGCTATCGAAGGCGACGACGCCGAGACGATCAAGGCCAAGACCAACGAATTGGCGCAGGCTTCGATGAAGCTCGGCGAGGCGATGTATAAGGCGCAGCAGGCGGAAGCCTCCGGCGCCGGCGCCAGCGAGGCGCCTAAGGACGACGTCATCGACGCCGAGTTCAAAGACGTCGGCGACGACAAGAAATGAGGCGCGCCGGGATGGATTTGACCGTCCCGATGCGTTAGCGAACATAGCCCGGCGCGCGAGCGCCGGGTTTTGTTGCGTTTACGCCGGGCTCCCCTATCCCGGCCTGGGGCGAAGTCCCGCATCACGATTCCGATAAGCGAACCATGTCCAAACGCGACTATTACGAAGTTCTCGGCGTCAGCCGCACGGTGACGGAAGTCGAACTGAAAATCGCCTTCCGCAAGTCGGCGATGCAGTGCCATCCCGATCGCCACCCGGGCGACAAGCAGGCCGAGACGCGCTTCAAGGAACTGAACGAAGCCTATCAATGTCTCTGCGACCCGCAGAAGCGCGCCGCCTATGACCGCTTCGGCCACGCCGCCTTCGAACAAGGCGGCGGCATGGGCGGGTTCAGCTCGGCCGAGGGTTTCGGCGCCTCGATGGCCGATATTTTCGAAGACCTCTTCGGAGACGTGATGGGCCGGCGCAGCCGGTCGGGCGGCCGCGAGCGCGGCTCCGATCTTCGCTACAATATGGAGATCACCCTCGACGAGGCCTATCACGGCAAGACCGCCTCGCTCAAAATTCCGACCTCCGCAAGCTGCGAAGCCTGCTCCGGCACGGGCGCGAAACAAGGATCGAAGCCCAAGACCTGCATGACCTGCGGCGGCCAGGGGCGCGTGCGCGCCCAGCAGGGCTTTTTCGCCATCGAGCGCACCTGCCCGACTTGCCAAGGGCGCGGCGAGATCATCGACAACCCCTGCCCGTCCTGCTCGGGCGCGGGACGCAAAACGGTCGAGCGGTCGCTTTCCGTCAACGTGCCGCCGGGCGTCGAGGACGGCACGCGCATTCGCCTCGCCGGCGAGGGCGAAGCCGGCCTGCGCGGCGGACCGCCGGGCGACCTTTATATTTTCCTCTCGATCAAGCCGCATCCCTTCTTCCAGCGCGACGGCGCGGACCTTTACTGCCGCGTGCCGATCTCGATGGTGCGCGCGGCGCTCGGCGGCGAAATTCGGGTTCACGCCCTCGACGGCTCCGAGGTGAAGCTGAAAATCCCCGAGGGCGCGCAGTCCGGTCGCCAGATCAAGGCGAAGGGCAAAGGGATGCCGGTGCTGCGCGGGCGCGACCATGGCGATCTGCATGTCCAGCTCAGCGTCGAGACCCCGCAAAAGCTGACCAAACGCCAAAAAGAACTGCTCGCTGAATTCGAGGAGGAATCCTCCCACGACACCCATCCCGAGGAGACGGGCTTCTTCGCTCGCATGAAGGACTTATTTGGCGGGTAGAGGCGCGTTAACGCTGTTTCGCGTCCGCCGCCGCTGATTCACGCGGTCATAACGCATCGAGCGTTTCCTGCGCTCATTGCAGCTGGAGCGCGCCATGGGCCTTTTTGGACGCCGAAAGCCCGAGGAGGGGTCCGAACTTCCCAAATATCTCATTCCGCCGGAGGTCTGGGACGACCCCAAGATCGGCGGCATGCTGAAGATGCTGGGCAAGAAGCCGGACGATCCCGACAACCTCACGATCACGCCCGCCGACGTGGAGCGCATGGTCGCCGAAGGCAAAGTCCGGATCGCGCGGATGACGCGCGAGATCAACGACAAGCTCGCCGCCGGCGGCGCGCGCGGCGCCCACGTTCAACCTTTCTGGCTCATCCAGGACAATTGCTGGGGAGGCGAGGTCGGTCTTTTCTTGATCTATGTGCTGCGCCTCAACCCTTATGACGACTGGAACGTCGTCTATCTGCCGGAAGACGAGGCGGGCTCCGCCATTCTCGACCTTCCGATGCACCCCGGCGCGGCCATTCCCGCTCTTTCGGACTATGGCGAGCAGCATATTCTGCAACTGAAAAGCCGGCTGATGGAGGCGCTCGAAGAAGCGGAGCGCAGCTTCGACTTCGGCGCCTATGACGACGCGCACAAGCAAACGGTCGCCAGTGTCAAAGCGCTTGCGGAATATTTTTCGGCGCTGCTGGTCGAAGCGCACGACAAAAGCAAGGGGCGCAACTAGCTTTACGTAAGGCCGCGCCGCGTTGTTTTTGGCGCGCGGCTCACCTATCATCGCCCGCACGGCCCCGATCGCGGGGCCGTTTGCGCATATTCGTCGTCGCGCGCCAGTCGTCGCGTGTTAATCATCGCGTATAAGTCATGGAGGAAGGCGCTCTTGCCGCATCGAATGCAGAAAGCCCATGGCGCGCGCGCCAGTCTCGCCGACAACGCCCGTTTCATCCGTCAGTGGATCGAGAATCCGCGCCTCATCGGCGCCGTTTCGCCGTCCGGACGCGCCCTCGCCAAGGCGATGGCGGGCTTCGTCGAATTGGATAGGGACGGCCCCATCGTCGAGCTCGGCCCCGGCACCGGGCCGGTGACGCAGGCGCTGCTTGCGCGCGGCGTCGCGCCGGAGCGTCTCGTGCTGGTGGAATATGAGAGCCGCTTCTGCCACCTGCTGGCCGAGCGCTTTCCGGGCGTCAATATCGTGCAGGGCGACGCCTATGGCCTCAAATCGACGCTCGACGGCAAGGTCGTCGGCCGCGTCGCGACCGTCGTCTCCAGCCTGCCGCTCTTGGTGCGTCCCGAGCGCGACCGCGTGGAGCTTCTGCGTCAGGCGTTCGAACTGATGGGAGACGATGGGCTCTTCATCCAGTTCACCTATGGTCTGACAAAATCGCCGATGCCGCTGCATGCGCATGGCCTCACCGGCGCCTATGTGGGCAAAGGCTCGGCGCCGATCATGCTCAATATTCCGCCCGCGCGCGTGTGGCGCTATCGCAAGGCCGGCCACGCCGGCAAGCCCGCGGCGTGAGCGATAAGGCCCGCGACCGTCTGATCGTCGCGCTCGACGTGGAGAGCGTCGCGCAGGCGCGAGATATGATCGCGGCGCTCGGCGACGCGGTCTCCTTTTACAAGATCGGCATGGAGCTCGCTTACGCCCCCGGCGGGCTCGACCTTGCGCGCGAATTGAAAGCCGCCGGCAAGCGCGTCTTTCTGGATTTGAAGCTCCATGACATCGGCGTCACCGTCGAGCGCGCGACGCGCCAGATCGCCAGGCTCGGCGTCGATTTCCTCACCATCCACGCCTTTCCCCAAACCATGGGCGCGGCGCGGCGCGGGTCGAACGGCGGCGCTTTGAAGCTTCTCGCCGTGACGGTGATGACCTCCTATGACGACGCCGATCTGGAACAGGCGGGCTACGCCTTCGGCGTCGACGATCTCATCGTGCGCCGCGCCCTTCAGGCGAAGGCGGAAAAGATCGACGGCCTCGTCCTGTCGCCGCTGGAGACGCCCGCGATCCGGGGGCTGGTCGGCCCCGACATGCTGCTGGTGACGCCGGGCGTGCGCCCCGCCGGCGCCGACATCGGCGACCAGAAGCGCGTCATGACCCCAGCGGAAGCAGTCCGAGCGGGGGCGAACCATATCGTCGTGGGCCGCCCGATCACCCGCGCCGCCGACCCCCGCGCGGCCGCTCAGGCGATCGTCGCCGAAATCGCCGACGCCGCCTGACCGGCTAGGAGATTCCGCCTTGCCCTACCAGAGCAACGCCGAGCTCCCCGAAAACCTCCAGCGCCTGCTCCCGGCGCATGCCCAGGACATTTATCGCGAGGCCTTCAATCACGCCTATGCGGCGCATGAAGGGGACCCCCGGCAGGAGGAGGCGGCGCATCGCATCGCCTGGGCGGCGGTCAAGAAAAGCTACGTCAAGACGGCGCAAGGCTGGCTTAGGCGCGAGGACGGCCTGTGAAACATGGGGGGTCCCGCGCTGGCCCGCCTTGAGCGCGGGTGGTAAAAGGCCGGCCTGCGCCGGATGGCGCGTCCGATTCAATTCGTCATGCTCGCGACATTCATCTCGGTCGTTGGACTCTTCGTCTGGCTTTATCTTATCGCGCTGCGCGGCGGCTTCTGGCGGCTGACGGAGCACGACCGCGAATTCGCGGCTTTGGACGCGGACGCGCCCGCGCAAGCCTATGTCGTCGCCGTCATTCCCGCCCGCAACGAGGCGGATGTGATCGAAACAAGCCTCGCCTCGCTCTTCGCTCAGGATCTCGCCGGCCGTTTCGACATCGTGCTGGTGGACGACGAAAGCGACGACGGCACCGCCGACGCCGCGCGCCGCTGCGCGCGCGCCCATTGCGCCGAGGACCGGCTGACGATCCTTTCCTCGCGCGGCCCCGACGCCGGCTGGACCGGCAAGCTCGCGGCCATGCAACGCGGTTTCGATCATGTGCTGACGCTCCCGCGCGATCCCGATTACGTGCTGTTTTGCGACGCCGATATCGAATTTGCCCCGCATGTTCTGGCCCGCCTCGTCGCCGGCGCCCGGGCGCGAGGCGCCGTGCTGACCTCGCTCATGGTTAAGCTTCGCTGCGAAAGCCGCGCCGAGCGCTGGTTCGTGCCCGCCTTCATTTTCTACTTTCAGAAGCTCTACCCGTTCCGCCACATCAACGATCCCGACCATGAGGCCGCCGGCGCGGCCGGAGGCGTGATGCTGGTGCGCCCCGAGGCGCTCGCCGCCGCCGGCGGGCTGCGCGCCATTCGCGACGCGCTGATCGACGATTGCGCGCTCGGCGCGCTGATGAAGGCGCAGGGACCGATCTGGCTCGGCCTGACCGAGGACGTCCGCAGCCTGCGCGCCTATCCGCATCTTTCCGACATCGCCCGCATGGTGGCGCGCTCGGCCTATGCGCAGCTGAGCTATTCTCCCTGGCGACTCGCCGGGGCGGTGCTCGGCATGGGGGCGGCCTATCTCGCGCCGCCCTATCTCGCGCTTTTCGGCGAGTCGCCGGCGCGCGAGACGGCGCTCGTCTCCTGGCTGCTGATGGCGCAGGCCTATATGCCGTCGTTGCGCTTTTACGGGTTGTCGCGGCTGCGCGCCTTCGCCTTGCCCGGCGTCGCGGCGTGCTATACGTGGTTCACGGTTAAATCGGCCTGGCGGCACCTGCGCGGCCGCGGCGGCGAATGGAAAGGCCGCTATCAGGCCCCTCAAAGGGTCCAGGCGCCTCGCCGGTTCGAAGCGCCCGGCGAAATCGAGGCGAACCGCGAAATCGAGGCGTAAAGGCGCGGCAGGCGCCGTAAAGCGGCATGAACGGCGTCATGATGGACATTGCGCAGACGAGTTCAGGGAAGACGCATCGCGACGAAAATTTTCCTGTCGCGTCCTTCCTCATCGCGCCGCGCCATCGCGCGCCGATCCTCGCTTTTTACGATTTCGTGCGCGCCGCCGACGACATTTCCGATCATGCGGCGCTCGCCCCGCAGGAAAAGCTCGACCTGCTCGACCAGCTTGACGCCGCGCTGATGGGCAAGGGCGCGGAAGATACGCCGGTCGCAAGCCGGCTGCGCGACAGCTTGCCGCGAGCGGCGGCTCGATCCGCAACATGCGCGCGATCTCATCACCGCCTTCAAGCGCGACGTGACGCAATTGCGTTATCGCGACTGGGACGACCTCATCGACTATTGCCGCTATTCGGCGATGCCCGTCGGGCGCTTCGTCTGCGACGTCCATGGCGAGGACGCAGGCCGCGTCTGGGCGGCCAATGACGCGCTTTGCGCCGCCTTGCAGGTCATCAACCACCTGCAGGATTGCGCCAAGGATTACCGTAGCCTCGATCGCGTCTATCTGACGCAGGAATCGCTCGATGCGCATGGCGCGAACGTCGACATGCTGGCCGAGCCGGCGGCGCCGGCGCCGCTTTTGGCGACGATCCGCGACCTGAACGAAAAGACCGCGCGGCTTCTCGAGCAATCGCGGCCCTTCGCCGATCTCATCGAAGACGTGCGGCTCGCCATGGAGGTCGGCGCGATCCAGAGTCTTGCCGAAAGGCTCGTCGCGCGGCTCGCGGTCGCCGACCCGCTGAGCGAGAATGTCCATGACGACAAGCTCGGCTTCGCCCTGAAAGGCGCGGTCGGCGCCCTTGGCGCGCTCATCCGCCGCGTCGCGCGTCCGCGCCGCGTCCTCACGGACGCCGCTCCAGACGTTCGCCGAAACGCGCGTTCAAGAGTTCGTTGATGAGCATGAACGCATTCGCCGACGCCGCCACGCCGCAGACGCGCGCCATCGCGACCAAAAGCTCCTTCTATCTGGCGATGCGCATCCTCGAGCCGCCGCGCCGCGACGCCATGTTCGCGATTTACGCCTTCTGCCGCGCGGTCGACGACATCGCCGACGACGAAGGCGACCGCGCGATCCGCCGCGCCGCGCTCGACCAGTGGCGCAGCGATCTCGACGAGCTTTACGCCGGCCGCATCCGCCCGCGCGTCGGCTTTCTCGCCGAGCCGGTGCGGCGTTTCCGGCTCGACCGCGCCGATTTCGAAGCGGTGATCGACGGCATGGCGATGGATGTCGACGAGGATATTTGCGCGCCGGAATGGGAAAAGCTCGAGCTCTATTGCGACCGCGTCGCCAGCGCCGTGGGGCGGCTGTCGGTTCGCGCCTTCGGCCTTGCGGACGGGGTCGAGGGCGCCGAATGCGATCTGCCCACGGGGCCGAAGCTTCTCGCCTATCATCTCGGACGCGCGCTGCAGCTCACCAATATTCTGCGCGACCTCGACGAGGACGCCGCGCGCGGGCGGCTCTATCTGCCGCGCGAGGCGCTCGAAGCGGCCGGCGTCACGAACCATGCGCCGCACGCCGCGCTCTCGCATCCGGCGATCGATGACGCTTGCGCGCCGGTCCTCGGTCGCGCGCGCGAACATTATGATCAGGCGGAACTGGTGATGGCCGGCCTGCCGAAGCGCGCGGTGAAGGCGCCCTATCTGATGGCCGCCGGCTATCGCTCGATCCTCGACAATCTCGCGGTCCGCGGCTTTACGCCGCCGCGCGCCCCTGTGCGCGTGTCGCGGCTCAGGCTCATCGGCGCTTTTTTCCGACACGCCTTCACGTGAGCGGAACGGTTCACATTATCGGCGCGGGTCTCGCCGGGCTCGCCTGCGCCGTGCGTCTCGTCGACGCGGGACGGCGCGTCGCGCTTTATGAGGCTGCGCGCATGGCCGGGGGGCGCTGCCGCTCCTATTTCGATTCAACGCTCGACCTCACGATCGACAACGGCAATCATCTGCTGCTCTCGGGCAACAGGGCCGCGCGCGACTATGCCCGCCGCATCGGCGCCGAGGACGCGCTCGTCGGCCCAAACGAATGCGTCTTCGACTTTCTCGATATGCGCAGCGGCGAGCGCTGGCGGCTGCGGCCTAACGCTTCGCGCATTCCCTGGTGGATTTTCGCGCCGAGACCGTCGCGTGCCGGGGACGGGACCGCTCGATTATCTCGACGCCGCGAAACTCTTATGGGCGAAGAAAGGCGCGACCATCGGCGAGACGATGAATTGCGACGGCGCGCTTTACGAAAAACTGTGGCGCCCGGTGATGCTCTCCGCGCTCAACACCGAGCCGCGCGAAGCCTCCGCGACGCTCGCCGGCGCCGTTCTGCGCGAGACGCTGGCGGCGGGCGGCGCCGCCTGCCGGCCGCTGGTCGCCAAACGCGGCCTCGGCGAAGCCTTCATCGAACCGGCCTTGCGCGCGCTGAAAGCGAAGGGCGTCGAGCCGCGCTTTGGCGCGCGCCTGCGCGAAATCTCTTTCGACAATGCGCGCGTGCGCGCGCTGCGCTTCGGCGATGAAGAATTCGCGCTTTCCGGGAGCGACAGCGTCGTGCTGGCGGCGCCGTCCTGGATCGCGCAGGAGCTTCTGCCCGGCCTCGTCGCGCCGGACGACTACCGCGCCATTCTCAACGTCCATTTCAAAATCGCGCCGCCCGCAAGGCAGCCGTTGCTGCTGGGCATGATCGGCTCGCTCTCCGAATGGCTTTTCGCCTTCGACGACCGACTCTCCGTCACGATCAGCGGCGCGGACCGCTTGATGGACGCACCGCGCGAAGAGCTTGCGGAAAAAATCTGGGGAGAAGTCGCCGCCGCATCCGGTCTTGCGCCGGAACTTGCCTCGCGCCTGCCGCCGTGGCAGATCGTCAAGGAGAAGCGCGCGACCTTCGCCGCCACTCCCGCCCAGGAGGCGCGCCGCCCCGGCGCGGTCACCTCCTGGCCCAATCTTTTCCTCGCCGGCGACTGGACGAATACGGGCCTCCCCGCGACGATCGAAGGATCGATACGATCGGGCTATCGCGCGGCGGAATTGGCGGGCGCCTGAGGCGGCCGGCTACGGCTGCCCATGACTGGTTCAATAGTCTCAGGAACAAGAATCGAAGTCGCGAGCTTGCGACCCGCATGGCATCGGCCCCAATCAATCCGAATGAATGATCATTGGCCGAGCCGGAGGAAACTCCATGGTGAAGAATTTCGACCACCTGACAATCGTCGTGCGCGACGTCGACGCCGCCAAAAAATTCTTCGCGCTGCTGGGCTTCGCCGAGGCGATGTCGGTCGTCATCTCCGGCCCGCCCTTCGACAGCTATATGGGCGTTCCCGGCTTAAAGGCCGAGCACGTCACTTTGGTTCTGGAGAATGTTTCGCCGCGAACGGAAATCCAGCTACTCAAATATCTCCACCCGGAGCCCCTGCCCGATCCCGCCATTCGCGACCTACACAAGATCGGCTTCAATCACGTCTGTTTCGCCGTCGACGACATCGAAGCCGAGGTCGCGAAAATCAGGGCGGCCGGCTATCGGACGCGAAACGACGTAATGAATTTCCACTGCCGCAAGCTGGTCTTCATCGAAGGGCCTGAAGGCGTCACTGTCGAACTCGCGCAGTGGATCTGAACAAGCGAGCGGCGAGCGGGCGCAGCTCTGCTGCCTGCCCGCTCGTCAGAGTTACGCAATCTTCTTGTGCAGGTCAGAAATGTAAGCCGTCGCCTTGTCGATAAGCGTCGAGGCCTGCTTCTGCGCGACCGGCAGATATTCCTTCGCCTTGAGAAGGACCGGCTGCAGCTCGCTCAGCGCCTTCTTCGTCAGCGGATGCGTCTTCAGCTTCGTCCACTCGGCGGGCAGATCGAAATTCGCAAGCCAGGCGAGCGCCTTCTCGGTCAGCGGATGCGCCCTCAGCGTCTCGAACTTGGCCTTAAGATCGATCGTCGAGAGATAGGCCAGCGCCGCCTTCGAACCTTCCTCGGCATGCTTGCGCGCGACGGGGAGAAATTCGACAAACTTCACGGCGCCGCGCTTCGTCTCGCGCAGGGCGATCTCCGTCAGAATATTGGCCTTCAGAAGGGCGTAGAGTCTCGCGTTAACCTTGCGCAACTCGGCTTCGAGCCGCAAGATCGTATATTCCTGCTGCCTGAGCTGGGTGACGGCGCCGTCATGCAGCGTGCTGACGCGCTGCAGCTCCGTCTCTAGCTTGTTCACATGATCCCTGATGGCGTCGACCATCGGGAACGAAAACTTACCGGCCTCGAGGTCGGCCAATGCGCGTTCGCCTTCCGTTTTCGTAGCCATGCTCACTCCTCTAATTCCGTTCGAAAGACCATCGACCGCGGATGGTTAAAACTTTGTTTCAATCGAGCGAAACCCGCCTGTTTTTCCAATAGTCCGATCATCCGCGCTACGGGGTAGCCACGGCCAGGGTTGCGCCTCGCCGCTTTCTTCCGCCCTTGATCCTGAAATAGCAATCAACGAGCCAACCGCGGCTATTGACGATATAGTCAGATCACTATAGTTCGACCCTATGGCGATGGCGTTCACCTCCCGACTGCCCAACGTCGATGATCGCATCCTCAAGGCGCAACTTGTCGACAAGATCGATGCGCTGTTGAAGGAGCGCGGCCTGAAGCAGGTTGAGGCCGCTCAAATTTTCGGCGTCAAACAACCCGACGTGTCAAAAATGCTGCATGGCGACTTCAGGCAGTTTTCCGTCGAAAGGCTGTTGCGTTTTCTCGTCGCCCTCGGACAGGACGTGGAAATCGTCGTGAAACCGCATTCCGACGCTACCGCCGCGACGCTCCGCATCGCATAGCTCCCGCGCAGTTCAGAAAAAGGATTTACGATGACCGCAGCCGCGCGCGTTGAAAATAATTTCGCTCCCCTTCCCGCCCAGGCGCTGGAAGAAAGCATTCAAAGCGCCAAGCGCGCGCTGCTCGCGCTGGGCAAGCACGACGGCCATTGGTGTTTCGAGCTTGAGGCCGACTGCACCATTCCCGCCGAATATGTGTTGATGCGCCATTATCGCGCCGAGCCGGTCGATCGCCGAGTTGGAGCGCAAGATCGCCGTTTATCTGCGCCGCACGCAGGGCGCACATGGCGGCTGGCCGCTGTTTCAGGATGGCGCCTTCAACATCAGCGCCAGCGTCAAGGCCTATTTCGCGCTCAAGATGATCGGCGACGACATTAACGCGCCGCATATGGCGCGCGCGAGAGAGGCGATCCTCGCCTATGGCGGCGCGGCGAAGAGCAATGTCTTCACCCGATCGCTGCTGGCCCTCTATGGCGAAATCCCGTGGCGCGGCGTGCCGGTGATGCCGGCGGAAATCATGCTGCTGCCGCGCTGGTTCCCCTTCCATCTCGACAAAGTGTCCTATTGGGCGCGCACGGTGCTCGTGCCGCTGCTCGTGCTGATTGACAGAAAGCCGCGCGCGAAAAATCCCAAGAACGTGCATATCGCCGAACTCTTCACCACGCCGCCACACGCGGTGAAGGTCTGGCCGAGAGGCGAACACCAGACTTGGCCCTGGGCGCATATCTTCGCCGAGGTCGACAAAATTCTGCGCGTCGTCGAGCCGTATTTTCCCAAGCGCACGCGCGAACTGTCGATCATGAAGGCCGAGCAATGGACGACGGAGCGCTTGAACGGCCTCGACGGCCTTGGCGCCATCTTTCCGGCGATGGTCAACAGCCTGCTGATGTATGACGTGCTCGGCGTCCCCGAGGGCGATCCGCGGGTCGTCGCCGCGCGCGAGTCGATCGAGCGCCTGCTCGTCGTCAACGAGACCGAAGCCTATTGCCAGCCCTGCGTCTCGCCGGTGTGGGACACGGCGCTCGTCGCTCACGCTTTGCTGGAGACCGGCGACGAGGACGCGAAGGCGCGCGCACGCAAAGCGCTGGACTGGCTCGCGCCCCTGCAGGTCCTCGATGTCAAAGGCGACTGGGCGGCGCAGCGCCCCGACGTTCGACCTGGCGGCTGGGCCTTCCAATACGCCAACCCGCATTATCCGGACGTCGACGACACCGCCGTCGTCGCCGCCGCCATGGATCGCCTGACGCAGGGGGACGCGGCGCGGCGCTATGACGAGCGCATCGCCCGAGCCCGCGAATGGATCGAGGGCATGCAAAGCAAGAACGGCGGCTGGGGCGCTTTCGACGCCGACAATACCTGTCACTATCTCAATCACATTCCCTTCGCCGATCATGGCGCGCTGCTCGATCCGCCCACCGCCGACGTCTCCGCGCGCTGCGTCTCGATGCTGGCGCAGCTCGGGGACAAGATCGAGACGAGCGCCGCGCTCAAGCGCGGCGTCGATTATCTCATCAAGGACCAGATGGAGGACGGCAGCTGGTTCGGCCGCTGGGGCGCGAATTACATCTATGGCGCCTGGTCGTCGCTTTGCGCGCTCAACGCCGCCGGCCTGCCGCATGAGCATGATTCCTACCGTCGCGCCGTGAACTGGCTCGTCTCGATCCAGAACGAAGACGGCGGTTGGGGCGAAGACCTTTCGAGCTACAAGCTCGATTACAAGGGCTATGAGCCGGCGCCCTCGACCGCCTCGCAAACGGCCTGGGCCCTGCTCGCGCTGATGGCGGCGGGCGATGTGGATCATCCCGCCGTCGCGCGGGGGGTCGCCTATCTGCAAGCGACGCAAAACGGGCATGGATTGTGGGACGAGGCGCGATATACGGCGACGGGTTTCCCGCGCGTCTTCTATCTGCGCTATCATGGCTATGGAAAATTCTTCCCGCTCTGGGCGCTCGCGCGCTACCGCAATCTGAGGCGCGCCAATAGCAAGCGCGTGCAGGTCGGGCTCTAGCAGCTAGCCCGGAGGGGCGATGTCGCGCGGTTTCAGCCGCAGGAAAGTCGCTGAGCGAGGGCCTGTCGCGCCAATTCTCGTCGTCGTCGGCATGAAGCGCGAGGCCGCCTGCGCGTCGGGCGAAGGCGTCACGACGCTTTGCAGCGGCGCAGACGTGGCGCGGCTGCGCGCGGCGCTCGACAGATTGCGCGATGCGGAATTTTCCGCCGTCGTCAGCTTTGGTCTTGCCGGCGGTCTCGATTATTCATTGCGGCCGGGTCATGTCGTCGTCGCCGACGCCATCGTTGCGGGAGAGGCGCGGCGAACGACGCATTCGCGCCTTTCCGACGCGCTGATTGAAGGCGCCGCGGCCGCCGGCTGCAAGGTCTCTCCCGGCGCGATCGTCGGCGTCGACCGGCCGGCGATGGACCTTTCCGCCAAGGCGGCGCTGCGCGAGGGCGCCAAGGCGATCGCCGTCGACATGGAGTCGCATTTGGCGGAAGAGTTCGCGCGGCGGCGCAACCTGCCCTTCGTGGCGTTGCGGGCGATCAGCGATCCGGCGGCGCGCGCGCTGCCGCCGCTCGTCGCGAAGGCCCTCACGCCCCAGGGCGACGTCAACGCCATGGGCGTCGCGCGCGAAATCCTGCGCGGCCCCCATCAACTGGGCGGCGTGATTCGCGCGGGACTCGATTCGCGCGCCGCCTTCGCCTCCCTAGGCCGCTGTGGACCGCTGCTCGGCCCGCTGCTGCGCCTCGTGCTCGCGGATCTCTGAAAGCTTGGCGATATTCGCGTCGTAGACATATTCAGCCGGGCGCTGATTCTCGAGCGAGATGTCGGGCGCCATCGGCCCCTCCGTGCGCACGCCAAAGAGCGCGACCGCCGCAGCTTTCCATGGGCGCATCACCGCGTCCTTCACCGCGCTGGCCTCGAAGCCGGAATGCACCATGCAGTCGGCGCATTTCTCGTAATTGCCGACGCCATAGGCGTCCCAGTCGGTCTCCTCCATCAGCTGCTTGAACGTCGGCACATAGCCTTCGCCCAGCAGATAGCAGGGGCGCTGCCAGCCAAAGACCGTCCGCAGCGGATTGCCCCAGGGCGTGCAGAAATAGCTCTCATTGCCGGCGAGGAAGTTCATGAACAGGGCGGACTGCTGGAACTGCCACGCCTTGCCGCCGCGACCGCGACGCAGGATGGCCCGGAACAACTCCTTGGTGCGCGTGCGGTTCAAAAAATGCGTCTGGTCGGGCGCGCGCTCATAGGCGTAGCCGGGCGAAACCGTCATGCCGTCGACGCCCAGCGCCGTCGTGTCGTCGAGAAATTTCGCGACGCGCTCAGGATCGGCGTCGGCGAAGAAAGTGCTGTTCGTCGTGACGCGGAAGCCCTTCGATTTGGCGAGTTCGATCGCTTCGACGGCGCGGGCGTAGACGCCTTCCTGGCTCACGGCGCGGTCGTGCATCTCCTGGTCGCCGTCGAGATGGATCGACCAGGTGAAATAGGGCGAGGGCTTGTACTGGTCGATCTTCTTGGCGAGCAGCAGGGCGTTGGTGCAGACGATCGCGAATTTCTTACGCGCGACGACGCCCTCGACGATCTGCGGAAGATCCTTATGCAGCAGCGGCTCGCCGCCGGCGATGACGACGACCGGGGCGCCGCATTCGTCGACCGAGGCGAGGCTGTCCTCCACCGAAAGGCGCTTGTTGAGAATATGGTCCGGATAGTCGATTTTGCCGCAGCCGGAGCAGGCGAGATTGCAGCGAAACAGCGGTTCGAGCATCAGCACCAGCGGATAGCGCTTTACCCCCGTCAGATGCTGCTTGAGAATATAGGCGCCGATTTTCGCGACATAGCGGAACGGAATGGCCACGGCTGATCCCTTAAGGACTTGACGGGTTCAAGGCCCGTCAGGGCGGTCCGCGGCCGGGCGGCGAACCGCCTAGGCGCAGACAGGTAATCGGGCCGTCTAGCACGAATCCCGCAGCGAGGGAAAGCCGGCGGGCCACCCGCCAACTCCGCGCGCCCAACATCATGGCTTTGCGCTGGAAAGGCGTGGCGAAACGGGCCTAACGACGCCGCCGAGCCCAATTTCCATTTTGAGGTCTGGAGCATCGTCGCCGTTTTGCGCGCGAGCGCAAATCCGTCTCATTTCGTCTCCAACATGGAAAGCGCGTGATCGAAATCCATTTCGAGGGGAGCGGACCATTGCGTGAACGACGGACGGCTCCAGCCTCAAAGGCGCAAGCCCAGTGAGCGCCGCGACCCCCACGCGCGCGCCCGACGCCACAGCGACGCGCCGCGGCTTCGGTCTCCTCGACGCGCTGCTTTCGCCGCTCGTGCGTCTTTGGAGCGGCGACCTCAACTTGGGCCGCGTCGGCATGGCGGCGGCGGTGCCGGTCCTTGCCTGGGTGTTCTACACGACGTCTTCCGGCATGATCGACATCATGCAGAAGGAGCCGGGCGACATTATCGGCGTCGCCGGCACGCTCATCGCGACGACCGCCGTGCTGACGATGCTGGCCGCGACGTCATGGTCGCTCGGCGTCGATCTCGCGGCGCTTATCGCGCGTAGGCGCATGGCGCGCGAACGCATGGTCATCAAGACGGGCGTGACCGCGCTCGTCTTCGCCTTCGTCTTCTCGATCTCGGCGTTCTTTTCTTTCACCTATTATTACAACAACATCTTCAAGCTCTCGTCGCGAAAGATCGTCGCCGAGCTTCAACCGATGGAGCTCGCGGCGGAAGTCGTGCTGCCGGCGACAAAGCAGATCGACGCCGCTTATAGCGCGACCTCGGCGCGCATCGTCGCGACGCCGACTTACAAAGCCTATCTCGACTCGATCGATGGATTGATCGACGCCACGCGGCAGGCGGGGCCGGCGCTGCGCGACGCCATTCGCAAAAGCCAGGAGGCGCAGCAGGCCGTGATCGCGCAAGCCGCGCGACAGGCCGCCGCCGAAATGGAAAGCGCCCAGGCGGCGAGCCGCCAACTCGAAGACGCGCGGCGCGAGATCGAGACGCTGGACCGCGGCGTCGTCGAACTCGACGCCACCATCAAGTCAAAGCAAGACGAGATGACTGCGATGGCCGCCACGGCGCGCCAGGAGGAGCAGCTCGCTGTCGACGCCGAGCACGGCCTCGACGGGCTCGGCGCGGCATGCGGCCCCAATTGCCGCGCGCATCGCGACAAGGCCGTCGAGGCGACGCGGCGCGTCACGGCGCTCAGGCAGACCCTCGCCGGCCCCATCAATGAACGCGCCAACGCCGTCAGGCGACGCGACGCGCTCAATGCGCAGACGATCACGCTGAAACAGAAGGCCGAGGCGGCGAGCGCCGCCTCCGCGCGGCCAATGCCCAAGGGCGAAACCGCGCTCGATCTAGACGCGACGCTGCGCGATCTCGCCGCGCTGCGCGACCAGTTGCGGACCGAGCCGACATGGCGCGCCGTGCGCGAGGCGAAGCCCTTGTGCGAGCCGATCCTCGCCGCCGCGCGGAAATCGAACGCCATGCCCGCGAGCGTTCCGCGCGACTTCGCCTGCGAGCCGCAGGGCGAAGCGCGCGATCTGCTTTCGGCGCGCGACGACACGATCGCGGCGCGCGCGGTCTTTGAGCGCAAATGCGCGCTGGAGGGCGGCTTACGCGACGAATTGTCGGCGATCGTCGCCAAGATCCGCGCCGCGCCGCCTTCCGACAGGACCGCCGCCGCCAATGGCTTCAACGAGGCGAAGACGGTCGTCGACGCCTGCGTCGTCGCCGGCAAGGCGGCCGGGCTTTCCGACGACGAAGTGCGCGAATTATTGAAGAAGAGCGACGCCTATCTGCGCGCCCACAGCTCCGAGCGCAACAAATTCGAACTGGCGCGCGAAGCCTTTTGGAGCTTCACGCCGGACTCGACCATGGCGATCGGCGTCGCCATGGCGCAGGACGCCTTTCTCTTCATCATGAAGTTTTTGTCGGAGATTTTCCGCCGCGGCTATGACGCGCGCGAACGCCGCCAATTCGCTGCGCCCTTCGATCTTTCCGACGACGAGGACGAGCCCGTCGACATCCGCGCGATGAAGGCGATCCTGCGCGTCGCGCGGCCGGTGCATGGCGACATGAGCGAGATCGATCCCGAGTCCGAAACGCTCGCCGCGCTGCCGCCCAATGTACACGACAATCTTGTCGCCATCCTCAACCGGCTGGTGCGCGACGAGATCGCCCACGTCGATCGCAAGGGCGTTTACGTCGTTGACAATGTCACGGTGGCGCAGATCGAGTCGCGGCTGTTCGCGGCTCTGAAGCCGCGCGCCGCCCGCGCCATGCAATTCGCCATGGAGGGCGGCGCCTCCAGCGGTCCGCGCGCCTATTACGCCGACGCGGCCGCCGCCGGCCTGCCGCGTCGGCGTTCAAACGCGCTGGAGCGTTATCTTATCGCCGACGCGGCGCCGATCGACGCGAGATCGTCCAGTTAGCCGCGCCTTACGCGGCGGCGGCAGTCCGCTGCGCAACCGGCGACTCGGCGCGCAGGGACGGGAGATAGCGCAGGCATAAGCCCTGCGTGGCGTGGCGCAGCCCCGAGACGACGCTGATCTCGCGCCAACGCGGATAGCTCGGCGGCAGAAACTGCAGCGCAAGGCCGATGGCCGAAAGAAAATCGGCTTCGGTCGCGAAATCGTCGGCGCCGAATGAGAGCGTCGCGTCCGCGCCTGTTTCGGCGCCGCGCGCGAGGAATTCGAGCGTCGGCGTCGCCCATCCCGCCTTTTCCAACGCGTCCTCCAGCGCGCTCCAGGCGTCGCACGGATCGACGCGACGGACATGATAGCGCAGCGGCGCGTCGGCGAAGCGCGACGCTTCGTCCTGCCCGACAAGATCGGGGCGCGCCTCGAGTTCGGCGCCGGCCATGGCGAGAAGCGCCGCCGGATGGCGCCGCCAGACGGCGGAGTCGACGATCCAGACGGCGCTCTGCTGATAGAGGCGGCCATGGCCGCCCTCGCCGTCCTCCGGGCGAAACCGGGCGCGCAGAAAAACGGCGCGGCGCGACTCGGGCTCCGGCCCGACGCGCGCGACGAGGCAGCCGAGACGGCGCGCCTCGGGATCGACGAGATCGGGTTCGAATCGGCGCAGCGCCATCAGGCGCGGCGGAGAGAGCCGCCGATCATCCTCCGGCCGAAGATTACGGCTGCGGAGCGTCACGCCATAGCCCTCCGTCGCGGGAACGCACAGCGCGCCGCCCGAGGCGAGTTTTCCGTAATGCAGCCGCTCAACCAAGATTTCGGCTGTATCGTCGCCTTGCGGCGCAGCCCTGCGCATCGTCAATCCTTCATGCGCGAGAACCGCGCGCGTTAACCTTACGCGCGGCGGCTTAAGCAAGGATTGACGCGAGCTTGGCTTCTGTCGCCCGAAGGCGTCAGGCGACCTCCTCATTACGGGCGTCCAGTTGCGCGTAGGAAAAGGTGAAGGCGCTGTCGAGGCCGAGCGCGGCGTAAAGGATCGGCTCGGCCGTGAGGAACGGGCGCCAATATTCGTTGTAGGCGCGGGCGCCCTCGAGGCCCGCGCGGCGAAAGCGCCGCTCGCCCGGCTGCTGCGGATCGATATTGGGATTTTGAAAGCGCTTCACGAAGCCATAGGCGGAGCAGACGGTGAAGCGCACCGAAACGCCGCCGCGCGGCGCCTCCAGCGCCCGCAGCCGGTCGAGCCATTGCACGGCGCGCAGCGATTTGCGCAGCGCGTGCAACGCCACCGCGGGATCGCAGGCGTAAGTGAAGGCGCTGGGGCCGAGCCGCGTGAACAGCCGCTCATATTGCGAGAAGACCACGACGAGCCGCTTCAGCTTCTTTTCGGGCGCGAGCGCCAGTCTGTCGATGAGCCGCGCCAGATTGCCGGACCAGCCGGAATCCTCCAACCGCACCAGCGGCAGCACCATCACGATCGCGTCGGCGTCGAGCATCTGCTTGGCGAGCTTGGCTTTCACGTCGTTGAGGATGGCGACTTCGGCGCCATCTGGCGGCACGGCGATCTCGCCCGCCGAATCGATGATCTCCAGCAGCCACGGGCCGCGCACCAGCGCCGCCGGCGGCGCCTCGCCGTTCACGGTGAGGCGGAAATGATATTCATAGGTGTCGAGCGTGTCGGTGGCGACGCCGCCCTCCGCGAATTCACGCCGCAGCCGCTCATAATCGCCCTGCTCGACGTTAAGGAGATCGGCTTTGCGCGGCTCGGCGCTCTCGGCGTAAAATTCGGTCTCCAGGATCGGCTGCAAGGCCGGCCGCAGGCGCGGCGAATAACCGAAGGCGCTTTGCGCGACGCAATCGGCGAGCGAAGCCAGCAGCGACGACTTGCCGCCCTTCTTCGGTCCGATGAGACAGATGGTCAGTTTTTCCGTCATCCGCGCTTCCAGCCAGGAGGCTCGCCGGCCTCTAGCGCGACAATACAGGTCGCTCGGGACGAGCGAAAGGTGACGCGCGCGCCCGCGCCATGCTAAGCGCCCCCATGCTTGAAGGCCTTCCGCCAAACGGCGCCAGCCATGTGCTGCGCCTTTCCTGCGACGAGCGGCGCGCCCGCGCCGTCGCCGACATTATCGTCGAGACGTTCGATCCGACGGAGACCGCCGCCGCGGCCTTTGAGGAAGATGGCGGGCCGCAATGGGCGGTCGAGGTCTATTTCGCCGGCGCGCCCGACGAGGCGCAAATTCGCGCCCTGATCGCGATCGCGGCCGACGCCGACACGGCGCGAGCGGCGCGCTTTTCGACCGTCGCCGAGCAGGATTGGGTCAAAAACGCGCTTACGGGCCTCGCGCCGGTGCGCGCCGGCCGCGTGCTGGTGCATGGCGCGCATGACCGGGCGCGGCGGCGGGCGAACGACATCGGCGTCGAGATCGAGGCGGCGCTCGCTTTCGGCACCGGCCATCATGGCACGACGCTGGGGTGTCTCAAGGCGCTCGACGGCGTCGCCAAGCGCCGCCGCCCGCGCCGGATTCTGGATGTGGGAACGGGCACCGGCGTGCTCGCCATCGCGAGCGCCCTGCTCTTCCGTCAGCGCGTCGCCTGCGGCGACATCGATCCCGTCGCCGTGGAGACAGCCCGCGCCAACGCCCGCGCCAATGGGGCGGCCGCCTTCGTGCGGCCGGTCGTCGCCACGGGACTGCGCCATGCCGCGCTTACGGGCCAATACGACCTGATCTTCGCCAATATTCTGGCCAGGCCCTTACGGCTGCTGGCGCCGCAGATCGCCCGCGCGGCGGCGCCCGGCGCCGAGCTCGTGCTGTCGGGCCTGCTTGGGCGCGATGTGCCGGGCGTGCTCGCCGCCTATCGCGCGCAAGGTTTTTTCTTAAGCGAGCGGCGCGATATTGACGGCTGGGCGACGCTGCTGCTGCGGCGGGGCGGCGCTTAGTTAGCGCCCCTCCCTGTCCCTCCCCCGCTAAAGCGGGAGAGGGAACGCACGGCGCCGTTACGTGAAATCATCGACAAAGGCGCAACCCACTCCCTCTCCCGCGAAGCGGGGGAGGGTTGGGGAGGGGGAAAGTCGAAGGCGCGAAAGCATTGCCCCGCGGCGCGCGCGCGACTAGCTTCACATTATGTTCGAAGCGAAATTCCAGACCTTCTCCGACGACGCCTCGCGCGGCGACAGCGCCGCGCGGCTCAAGGCGCTGCGCGCCGAACTCAAGCGCCAGGGCCTCGACGGTTTCCTCGTTCCGCGCGCCGACGCGCATCAGAACGAATATGTGCCCAAATGCGCGGAACGCCTCGCCTGGCTCACCGGCTTCACCGGCTCGGCGGGCTTTGCCGTCGTATTGGAGAAAGAGGCCGCGATTTTCGTCGACGGCCGCTATGTCATCCAGGTGCGCGGCGAGATCGACGCCAGGCTGTTCAAGCCGCTCGACATCGCCGACGTAACGCCCGCGAAATGGATCTGCGAACATGCGCGTCCTGGCGCGCGCATCGGCTACGACCCTTGGGTGCACACCAGCGCGCAGATCGAACGCTTCGCCAAGGCGCTTGCGGAAAAGAAAATCGAACTCGTGCCGCTCGACGCCAATCCAATCGATGCGCTTTGGGCCGATCGCCCGCCGGAGCCGCGAGGCGCCATCGCGATCCACCCTTCCCGCTATGCCGGCGAGAGCGCGAGCGCGAAAATCAAGAAACTGCGCGCGGCGCTGAAAGACGCCGACGCGGCGCTGATGTCCGATCCGCATGCGATCTGCTGGGCCTTCAACATTCGCGGCGCCGATGTGGCGCATACGCCGATCGCGCTTTGCTTTGCGTGGTTGCCGAAAGAAGGCGCGCCGACGCTTTACATCGACGAGGTGAAGCTCGGACCAAAAGTCCGCGCGGCGCTGGAAAAATTTCTCACGCTGAAGGCGCCTCAGGCGCTGCTCGACGATCTCGCGCAAGCCGGCAGGCGCGGCGCGACGGTCATGTTCGATTCGGCGACGGCGCCGCAAAAGCTCGTCGAGATATTGCGCGCCGCTGGCGGCAAGCCGCGCGTCAATGACGATCCCGCGGCGCTTCCAAAAGCGATCAAGAATGAGGCGGAGCTCGCCGGCGCGCGCGCGGCGCATATCCGGGATGGCGCGGCGCTGACGCGCTTTCTCGCCTGGTTTGCCGAAGCCGCGCCCAAGGGCGGGCTCACCGAGATTTCCGCAGCGGAGGCGCTTGAGACCTTCCGCCGCGAGAACGGCGATCTGCGCGATATTTCCTTTCCGACGATCTCCGCCTTCGGCGAACATGCGGCGATTCCGCATTATCGCGTGACGGAGAAGAGCAATCTCAAGATCGGGCGCGGCGTCTATCTCGTCGACAGCGGCGCGCAATATCTCGACGGCACGACGGATGTAACGCGCACAATGGTCGTCGGCGCCGCCTCGAAACAATTGCGCGAACATTTCACGCGCGTGCTGAAAGGCCATATCGCCATCGCCCGCGCGGCGTTTCCCAAGGGCGTGTCGGGCGCGCAGCTCGACGCCTTCGCGCGCCGCGCTTTGTGGGAGGCGGGGCTGGATTTCGATCACGGCACGGGACATGGCGTCGGCGCTTATCTTTCGGTGCATGAAGGGCCGCAACGCATCTCCAAGCTCGGCGCGACGCCCTTGCAGCCCGGCATGATTCTCTCGAACGAACCCGGCTATTACCGCGCCGGCGAATATGGGATTCGGCTCGAAAATCTCGTCATCGTCGAGAAGCGCGAGATCAAGGGCGCCGAACGTGAGATGTATGGTTTCGAGACCATCACGCTCGCGCCTTTCGATCTGAATTGCGTCGAGCCGAGATTGCTTACGCCGGAAGAAATCGATTGGCTCAACGCCTATCATGCGCAGGTGCGCAAGACGCTCTCGCCGCTGGTGGACGCCAAGACGCGCAAGTGGCTGCGCGAGGCGACGCGCGCGCTCTGACAAGCGCTCCGTCATTGCGAGGAGCGCAAGCGACGAAGCAATCCAGCGGATCGATCACGGCTCTGGAGTGCTTTGCTTCGCTCGCCATGACGAGTCCATCGTCACCGAAACATCACATAGCTGTCACGCAATCTCTATCCTGCCGTCATCGAAACGCAGACACAACGTCGCGAAAACGCAGCCTGCGTCGCGTAGCGTTGCGTCATGGCGTTCACATCCGACCAGCTGGCGAAGCTAACGCGCGATGCGTCATCCGAGCCGCAAGCAGACGGCGTCATCGCCGCCACATGGGGCCAACGTCTCTTCGAGGTTGACCTCGCCGCCGTTCACCTCTTCTCGCGCTCGGCGCGCTCGGCGAGCGGCAGATTTCTCGCGATCGCGATCAGCAAGCTCGGCAATGGATGGATCTATCTCATCCTCGCGCCGATCGTCCTTCTCGGCCTCGGCTGGCAGGGGCTGCATGTCGCTGCGCTCGCCGGCGTTAACGCCGCGCTGCTGCATATACTTTACCCGATCATCAAGCGGCGTTTCTGCCGCAGGCGTCCGTTCCATGTCGATGCGCGGCTGCCGTCGCTCCTAAAGACGCTCGACGATCACTCTTTCCCGAGCGGCCACGCCATGACGCTCACGGGCGTGCTCGCGCCCATCGTCATCGCCTGGCCGGCGATGACGATGTCGGCGGCGCTGCTCCTGTTGTCGATGGCCTGGTCGCGAATCGCGACGGCGCATCACTATCCCAGCGACGTCGTCGCGGGCGTCGCTCTGGGCGCCGCCCTGTCCTTCCCGCTCGCCAGCGGCGTTCTCGCCTATTGGTGAGGCTTCACGCCGCGCGCGGTAAGTCGATTGCCGGCGCGACCGCCGGGACGACGCGCCCGCGTGCGCCATGAAGCGCGCCGGCGACAAGCTCCAGCCCTAGAAAACGCGCGCGCTCGACCGGACCCGGCATCGTCAGCCGCTCCGTGAAGCGACGCTCGAAGCCAAAGCGCGCATAATAGGGCTCGTCGCCGACGAGCAGCACGGCGCGATGGCCGAGCGCAGCGGCGCGCTCGAGCGACTCCGCGATCAGCGCGCCGCCGATTCCAAGCGAGCGCGACTGCCCAGCGACGGCGAGCGGACCGAGCAGCAGCGCCGCGCGCCCGCCGGCGAGAATGGGCCACAGGCGCAGCGTGCCGATAAGCGCGCCGTCATCGTCCGTAGCGACAAGCGCGAGTCCATGCGCCGGCGCGCGCCCGTCCCGCAGCCGCTGGCATGTCTTCAGGAAACGCGCAGGCCCGAAGGCGACGTCGAGCAGGGCTTCGCGCGCGCCAATGTCGGACGCGGCTTCGTCTCGGATCAAGACTGGCGCGCACGCCAGCAGCGCCGCCGGAACGCGCGCGTCGGCAAGATGGGGAGTGACAAGTTCAAAGGCCATCTGTTCCTCCCTTTAAGAAGGACAAGCGACCCTCGCGCCTGGCGCATGACGCGCCCGCCGAACGGGACTGAATTGGGATGATCGCGAACTCCCTCTCCCGCTTGCGGGAGAGGGTGGCCCGGCGTAGCCGGGTCGGGTGAGGGCGACGCAATGACCCTCATCCGTCGCGCATTCGCGCGACACCTTCTCCCGCAAGCGGGAGAAGGGAGTGGTCAACGCCGCTCAGATCACGAAGGTTTCGAGCGGCGGGAAGCCGTTGAAGCCGACGGCCGAATAGGTCGTCGTATAGGCTCCGGTTCCCTCGATCAGCACCTTCGCGCCGATCTCCAGCGAGACCGGCAGAAGATACGGCTGCTTCTCGTAGAGCACGTCGACGCTGTCGCAGCTCGGCCCGGCGATGACGCAAGGACTCGTCTGCGCGCCGTCGGCAGGCGTGCGGATCGGATAGCGGATCATCTCGTCGGTCGTCTCGGCGAGGCCGTTGAATTTGCCGATGTCGAGATAGACCCAGCGAATCTCGTTCTCGTCCTCCGACTTCTTCGAGATCAGCACGACTTCCGCCTCGATCACGCCGGCATTGCCGACCATGCCGCGGCCCGGCTCGATGATCGTCTCCGGAATGCGGTTGCCGAAATGCTTCGACAGGGCGCGGAAGATCGCATTGCCATATTGCTTCACCGCCGGGACGTTCTTCAGATATTTCGTCGGGAAGCCGCCGCCGAGATTGACCATCTGCAGGTTGATTCCGCGCTCCGCGAGCTCGCGGAAAATCTCCGCGGCCGACTTCAGCGCGCCGTCCCACATGCGCGGGTTGGTTTGCTGCGAACCGACATGGAACGAGACGCCGTACGCAGTAAGCCCCAAACGATGCGCATGCTCCAGCACGCCCGTCGCCATCTCCGGAACGCAGCCGAATTTGCGCGACAGCGGCCATTCGGCGCCCGAGCCGTCGCAGAGAATGCGGCAGAACACTTTCGATCCCGGCGCGGCGCGGGCGATCTTTTCGACCTCAGCGATACAATCGACGGCGAAGAGCCGCACGCCAAGTTCATAGGCGCGCGCGACGTCGCGCTCCTTCTTGATCGTATTGCCGAAGCTGATGCGGTCGGCCGTCGCGCCCGCGGCAAGCGTCTGCTCGATCTCGACGACGGAGGCCGTGTCGAAGCAGGAGCCGAGCGCGGCCAGGAGCGACAGAACTTCCGGCGCGGGATTGGCCTTCACGGCGTAGAAGACGCGCGTATCCGGCAACGCCTTGGCGAAGCCGAGATAGTTGTCGCGCACGACGTCGAGATCGACGACGAGGCAAGGACCATTGTCGCGGCCTGCGCGGCGCCGGTCGGCGAGGAATTCAAGAATGCGGTCGGTCATTGGTGGCCCCCTTGCGCGGCGAACCGCGCCCAGATCGTTAGCGTCAACGGACGCGCCGCTCCGTTCGCCCGCGCGCGATGGAGACGCGACGAACGTCGGCTTCAGCGGTCCTTGGCCGTCGAGACGCGAGCGCTCAAACGGCCGGCTGATGCGCCGTGGACTGACCCAAGCGGACCAATGCGCGGATGAGCGCGCATGTGTCCGTAAGGACAGCCATCGATTGGAAGGGGAAGATCCCGATCCGCACGCCCGGCAAGAAAGACAAGCCTCTTCGGTAAGCCGACCTTTGGAGGGTCGACAGAGACGAAAAAGCCCGGTCCGTCGTTGCTTTAAGTCGCGATCCTCCGCAGAGACGGAGTTCGCCGGTTCGCCTCCGGCTGCCGGTTTTATGTTTGGCGGTTAACCGGCCTCTTGTCCGGATCCCCGCCGACCGACACACGACCACAGGCACGTGCGATTTGGGCAAGGACTTAGATACGCGCTTTTGCCGCCTTGACAAGCGCTTTTTGGGCGTCGCGCTTATTTTTTCCTCGCGGCGACGTAAATGCGCCACGCTGGCGCGGCGCCTGGTTCTTGCGCAACCGGCGCGATCTCGCTAGAGCAGCGGAGGACGCGCGCGGGCGCTTTCTCCGCTCGCAACAGGCGGCGGACGTTGGCAGATTCGGGAATGAGGCACTACACACGGCGCCAGATGATCGGCGCGCTTTCCGCCGCCGGCGCGCAATTGGCGCTTCCTCGCGCCGGGCGCGCGGCGAACGGCGCCCCTGCGCCGCGATTCGGCTTCGACGCCGTGGTGCAGCGGGCGCGCGATTTATCGCTTGCGCCTTTCGAAGACGCGAGCGCGCCGCGCTTGCCCGACCCTTTCGACGCGCTGGAATTCGACGCCTGGCGCGACATCCGCTTCAAACGCGACCACGACATTTTCGCCGGCGCCGACGGCGGCTTCCGCCTCGAGACTTTCCATCTCGGCTTCCTCTACCGGCGCGCGGTCACGGTGAATATGATCCGCGACGGCATCGCAACGCCCATTCCCTATTCTCCGACGCTCTTCGACTATGGCCGCCTCAAGGTCGAGAAGGCGCCGCCCGTCAACACCGGCTTTGCCGGTTTCCGTCTGCATTTTCCGGTCAATGAGCCGCATGTCCACGACGAGGTGATTTCGTTTCTGGGCGCGAGCTACTTCCGCTTTCTCGGACGCGACCAACAATATGGGCTGTCGGCGCGGGCGCTCTGCGTCGAAGCGGGCACGAGCGCCGAGACCTTCCCGTTCTTTCGCGAATATTGGGTCGAGACGCCCGAGAAAGGCAGCAATCGCGCGACGATCTACGCGCTTCTCGACGGCGAGGCGGCGACCGGCGCCTATCGATTCGATCTTGACCGTCGGACAGGAAAGCGCGCTCGACGTGCAGGCGACGCTGTTCCCGCGCCGCGCAGGGGTGAAGTTCGGCCTCGCGCCGCTCACCTCCATGTATCTCACCGGTGAAAACGACCGGCGCGTCCGCGACGGCTTCCGGACGGAGCTACATGATTCGGACGGGCTCATAATCCATACCGGCGCCGGCGAATGGCTGTGGCGTCCGATCGGCAATCCGCCACGCGAGCGGATCACCTCCTTTCTCGACCCGAATAATCGCGGCTTCGGCCTGCTGCAGCGCGACCGCACCTTCGAATCCTATCAGGATCTCGATCTCGCCTACCAAAACCGCCCGAGCTATTTCGTCGAGCCGACCGGCGATTGGGGCGAAGGCCGCGTCGAATTGATCGAGCTGCCGACGCATGACGAGACCAACGATAATATCGTCGCGAGCTGGGTTGCGGCGAAGCCGCCGGAGCCCAAGAAGTCCTTCGCCTACGCCTATCGCATCACGGCCGGTCTCGACATGCCGCGTCTTGCGCCGAACGGGCGCGTCGTCAACACTTTCGAAGCGCCGGCGCGCGCGCTCGGCTCGAAGGAGCCGTACGACCCCGACGCGCATCGCTTTCTCGTCGATTTCGCCGGCGGCGACCTTTCCTATTACGTCGCCGATCCGGGCCAGGTCGAAGCCGTCGCGACGACAAGCGCCGGGCGCGTGCTGCGCGCGAGCGTCACGGCGAATGCGCATATCGATGGGCTGCGCGCGCTATTCGACGTCGCGGTGAAGCCCGGCGAAACGGCGGATTTGCGCCTGTTCCTGCGCGTCAATGGCCGCACGCTGACCGAGACCTGGACCTATCCCTGGACCGCGCCGGCGGCGTGAAGCCGCTCAATCGTCCAAGCTCTTCAGCCGCGCGAGATCGAAAGCCTCTACGTCGCGCAGCAATTCGATGAAGGCCGTCGCCCAATAATCCGCGACCGCCTCGCCCTTCTCGGCGCTGGCTTTCGAGGCGTCGCCCATCGCGCCGGCGGGCGACAAATCCTGCGCCATCCAGCCGAAGCCCGCCGGGCGGTCGGCGCGCAGCCAGGCGAAGTCGCGCTCGAAGTCGAGGGTCGCGGGCGGGAAATTCTTGGCGCGCGCCATGTCGACAAGTTCGGGCCGAAAGGCCAGCATCAGCGAGGTCTCGATCTCGCCGCCATGGATGCCGTGACGCAGCTCAATCGCCGAAAATAGCTCGTCGGGATAGCCGAAACGCGACCAAGAGGCGACGACCGCGAGCGCGCCGAAGCGGGCGCGAAGATCGAGCGCTGCCTGGGAGACGAGCGCCGAATTGCCGCCATGCGAATTGAGCAGCACCAGTTTCTTCACGCCCGCGCGCAGGGCGCTTTCGGCGATTTCCGAGAGCACGCGCGCCGCCGTCTCATAGGAGAGCGTCAATGTGCCGGGAAAGTCGCGATGCTCGGTCGAGACGCCGACCTTCTGGATCGGCAGAAAGACGGCGTCGAGGTCTTCGGGCAACCGCGCCGCCACCCGCTCGACGCATCCTTCCATGATCATGGCGTCGACGCCGAGCGGCAGATGCGGCCCGTGCTGCTCCACCGCCGCGACAGGCAGAACAGCGATGACGCGCGACATGTCATGCGCGCGCATGTCGCGAAGCGAGAGCTCGGACCAGAAGGGCGACGGGAGCATGGCGCGCAGCATAAGCGCCTTCCTAGCCGAGGGGAATGCGGCGCGGGAGCGGCGTTCCTAAATTATCTAAAGCCCGGTCAATTTCATGAAGAGCTTTTGAGCCATCTCCGCGACCGGATATTCGAACAGAAAGAGCGGCAGCATCGGCAGCAACGCCGCGACGAGGATGGCCGCCAGGAGACGAATGCTGACCGGCGCCATGCGCATATTGCGCACGATCCCGACGCTGTTGCTGAGGTCTGCAAGGGATTGAAGGTCCGGCGTGCCCAACAGGGGCTCTCGGCCGCTAGACGCTTGGCCGAGCCATTTGCGCTCGAAATCGCCCACATAATGGGCCGCAAGCTCCATGTAGTCGCGCAATCCCTTTTCTCGGCATTCCATCAACTTGAAAGCGAAAATGCATGGCGGACCGAGAAACAACACAATGTCCAAGACTAAAATAACGGCCGTCTCCGGATAGACCGCATCAAAGGCTGCGCCCGACGAAATTTCCTCGGCGAAACCGGCGGCCACGAGCATCGAGATGGCTAAGGCCAGAGGCGCGAGATGCGTTTGCACGACCTCAAGATATCCAAGACCGGCGACGCCGTCAGGATGCGTTGGCGTAAGGTGGAGCTCCGTTCTGGCGAGGCGCCAAAGGAAGCGCCACCACAGTGCGAGCCGCCAAACCCAACGAAAAGCGAGAAAACGAAAAAGAGGAAGACAAACCATCCAGTACCAAAGGCCGGCGAGGGGCATGTCGCCTAAAGTCTGGCTCGATTCAAACGACGCCGTTTTCCCGGACAAATGGAGTTGCGCCGCAAACAGAGACATCAGCGCCGTCGCCGCCAGCGACGTCGCATCCGGGATCCAGGAATCCCTCCATCGTGCGATGCGCCGGATTTCAGCTTGCAATTCAGGCAGAGCGGTTCTCGGCGCCACGCCGGAACGAACGATCGTCGCGATAAATTCCCTCGCCTGCGCATCAAATGTCGTTTCGCACAGGAACAGCAGCGGAATGACCATCAGCAATCGAACATGCCCGCCAATCACCGAGAGGGAAAAGAACTTTTCGCGATCGCCCTCAAGCGCAGCCAATGCGACGAAGACCAGCCAAGAAAGCAGACCGAGGGCGATCCCCAGAGGGACCGTGTTGCTTCCGTGGCGAACGAGGCCCAGTCGTACTCCAAGCCTGTGAAACGGGCCGCCGAGAAGCGAGAATTCCCTGAACGGGCCGTCGACAATTTGTGATGTGGCATCAGATTGGCTCATGCGCGCCCTTCAGCAAGTCAGCGTCGGTTTCGATCACGAGAACTCTTGCCGCTTTTCCCGCCAACCACGACATACTACTGCAAGCCAAGCGCGCGCCGCCAGTTCCGGCGATTTGCCTGTCTGCCGGTCGGGCTTTGGAGCTATATGGAAGGCGCTAGACCAAGGAGCGACAGCCATGCCGCATTTTTTTCGTCGCCGCGAGGCTCTGCGACTTGCCGCCACGGCGGCTGTCTCGCTTTTCGCCGCTCCGGCGCGCGCCGAGGCGATAAAGGCGGTCGTGCATAAGAGCGCGACCTGCAGCTGCTGCGGCGCCTGGGCGGCGCGGATGCGCGAAGCCGGTTACGCGGTCGAAGAGATCATCGAAGCGGATATGAAGGCCGTGAAGGCGCGTCTGGGCGTGCCTGAGAAGCTCGCCTCCTGCCACACCGCCGAGATCGACGGCTATATCGTCGAGGGCCATGTTCCCCCGCAGGCGATCGCGCGGCTGTTGAAAGAGCGGCCGAAAGCGATCGGCCTCGCCGCGCCCGGCATGCCTTCCGGTTCGCCCGGCATGGAAGGCGGCGAAGCGGAAGTCTATACGCTGTATTTGTTCGGCGCCGACGGCGCGCGCGAATATGGCAATTGGCTCGGCGATAAGCCTGCCTGATCGACGCCGGGCGCCGCCTCGGCGCTGACGTCCGGTAGGAGGCCGAGATAGCGGGCGGCGCCGCGCCCCGCCGCGAGGCCAGTGGCGAAAGCCGCCTGCAGCAGATAGCCGCCGGTCGGCGCGTCGAAGTCGAGCATTTCGCCGGCGACAAAGACGCCCGGCAGTTTCTTGAGCATCAGATCGGCGTCGACTTCGTCGAAGGCAACGCCGCCCGCGGTCGATATCGCGCGCTCGAGGCCTCCCACTCCGACGACGGTCAGCGGCGCGTTTTTGATGAGCGCGGCGAGCGTCTCGGCGTCGCGCGGCAGACCGTCGCGGCGCGCCTCGCGCAACAGACCGATCTCGACCTTCGACAGCCCCGCCTTGCGCAGGAAATTCGCGTGCGACTGCTTCTGCGGGCGGCGCGACAGTTTGCGCGCCAGACATTCGAGGCTGGTGTCGGGACGAAGATCGACCGAAAGCGTCGTCGCGCCCAGTATTTGGACCGTGTCGCGCAGCTGCGAGGAGAGCGTATAAACCGGCCCGCCCTCCAGCCCGCGGGCGGTGACGACCACATCGCCGCGCGCGGTCGAAGCGCCGTGACGCAGCAACACCGTCTTTATCGGCGCGCCTTCGAAGTCGCTGCGAAAGATCGCGCTCCATTCGATCAGCGCGCCGCTGTTGGCGGCGGCGAGCGGCGTCACGCGAACGCCCTGCGCGCCGAGCCGCGCGGCCCAGGCGCCGTCGGAGCCGAGCCTCGGCCAGGAGGCGCCGCCGAGCGCGAGCACAAGCGCGTCGGCCTTGCGGATGATCTCGCCGCCATCTGGTCCGAGCAGCCGCAGCGCGCCCGATTCGGAGAAGCCGACGAAGGCGTGCCGCGTCGCGATGGCGACGCCGAGGCGCGAAAGCCGCCCGAGCCAGGCGCGCAACAGCGGCGAAGCCTTGAAGCTCGCCGGAAAGACGCGCCCGCTCGAACCGACGAAAGTCGCTTCGCCAAGCTCGGCGCAAAAGTCGCGCAGCGCCTGCGGCGGCCAGGCGCGAAGAAAAGGCGCAAGTCGCGACGCCGCAGCGCCATAACGCGAGATGAAGCGCTCAAGGCCTTCGCTATGGGTGATGTTGAGGCCGCCGCGCCCCGCCATCAAAAATTTGCGCGCGGGGCTCGCCTTGTGCTCATAGATGACGACGCGGGCGCCGGCCCGCGCGAGCGCATCCGCCGCGAAAAGCCCGGCGGGGCCCGCGCCAATCACGGCGCAGAACGGAGCCTCGGCGTCGCTAATAGGAAAGGCCTCCATTGGGCGGCTTATTCGATTCGTGGAACTGCGGATGGGGTTCGGCCCATCTCTGGCGCAGCCGGCCTGCGTTTTCTCTTAGGCCTCGGTATCATGGGCGCGCAGGCGGGCGGAAGAAATCCTAAATGAATGTTAAAGACCTGCATCAAATTGACGCAGCCGCGACGCGCTTCGATTTCGTCGTCGCGCCGGAGGCGGCGGGGGCGCGACTCGACCGATATCTGGCGGAGCGACCGGAGATCGTCGCCGCACATCTCTCGCGCAGCCGCATCAAGACGCTGATCGAAGAGGGACGCGCAAGCGTTGGTGGCGCGGCGGCGCGCGATCCGGCCAAGAAGCTCGCGGCGGGCGACAAGATCGCGCTCGACGTGCCGCCGCCGGCGCCCGCCGAACCTAAGGCTGAGAATATCGCGCTCAACATCGTCTATGAGGACGCGCATCTCCTTGTCATCGACAAGCCCGCTGGGCTCGTCGTGCATCCGGCGAGCGCGCATGAGAGCGGCACGCTGGTCAATGCGCTGATCGCCCATTGCGGCGACAGTCTTTCCGGCGTCGGCGGGGTGAAGAAGCCCGGCATCGTGCATCGCATCGACAAGAATACGAGCGGGCCTGCTCGTCGTCGCCAAGACCGACGCCGCGCATCACGGCCTGTCGCGCCTTTTCGCCGACCATGGCCGCACGCTGTCCTTGACGCGCGAATATCTCGCTTTCGTCTGGGGCGTTCCCGACCGCGCGCATGGAACGATCGAGACGTCGCTCGGGCGCCATTCGACGCAGCGCGAGAAAATGGCGGTGGTCTCGGAAGCGCGCGGACGCGCGGCGGTGACGCATTGGGAGAAGGTCGCGGACTATGGGGTCGCCTCGCTCATTTCCTGCCGGCTGGAGACCGGCCGCACGCATCAGATCCGCGTGCATATGGCCCATATCGGCCATCCGCTGATCGGCGACAAAACTTACGGCGCCGGCTTCAAGACCAAGGTCGCGAAACTGCCGCCGCAAGCGAGAGAGATCGTGGAGCGTTTGGGCCGTCAGGCGCTACACGCCACGACGCTGGGCTTCAAACATCCGATCACCGGCGAGGAGATGCTGTTCAAAAGCCCGCTGCCGGACGATCTGGCGGCGTTGAAAGCGGCGCTGGAGGAAACGACCTAGTAAGTGTCCTTCATCAATCTTCCAGCCTGCCCAACGGCGGCCAGCCATAGGCTGCGGCCGCCCGGCGAATAATCGCGCTCGCCAATGTCGTCCCATTGTCCGAATTCGTCATGACGACGATTCCCTGGCCGGTCTGCGGAAACACAAGCATGTAGGATTGATAGCCGACGTTCTGTCCGCGCTTCATCAAGACGAGACTTTTTCCCGAACCCGCGACGGCGCCGCCCAGACCATAGGGACCGCCGTTTTGCGGCGTCGCCATTTCGACCGCCAATTTCTGACTGAGCAGTGGATCGCTTTCGCCCCGATAGGCGCGCGAAAGCTCGATGAGGAGATTGGCGAGATCGCTCGGCGTGGACCACAGGCCGCCCGCCGCAAGCTCTGGAACGACGCGCCAGCCGTCCGGCAATGCACCGCCGTCTGCGTAATGCCCGCGCGCCGCGCGAGAAGCGAGCGCCGCCGGGGGCGGCTGCGCGAAGGAGCTGTCGGCCATATGCGCGGGGCGAAAAACAAGTTCGCGCAGCGCCGCGCCGAATGGCTTTCCGGTCTTGGCTTCGATCAGCGCCTGGACGATCTCATAGCCGCCGCCGGAATAGGCGTAATTGCGGCCGGGAACATCGACGACGCGAACGGCCGGCGACGTCGCAGGCGGCTCCCCGCCGAGAATTTGCGCGAGATCGGGCAGAAGCGAACCCGGCGCGTAGCCGGGATAGCCCGGAACATTCACGCCCGCCCTCATGCTCAAAAGCCAACGCAGCGTGACGGGATGGCCGTTCGTCAGATCATTTTGCGGCGCCTTCCAGATCGCAAGGTCGTCGTCGACGTTGCGGTCGAGATCGAGAGAGCCGCGTTCGACCAGCCGCAAAGCCGCGACGGCGCTCACAAGTTTGGAAAGAGAAGCCGCTTGAAAGAGCGTGCTCTTTCCCGCATCGCCCCAAGACCGCGCCCATGCGAGCCGCCCGGAATCGATCAGCGCGACGCCGACGGCAGATATGCGCAGCGCGCGCATTGCCCCGGCGAGATCGAGGCGTCGCGCGTTTTCTCCCGGCGTCGCGATTTCGAGCCCGCGTTCGATTTTCGACGCCGCCAAAGATTGTTCGCGCGCCGTGGCCGCGCCATGCGTCAAGCAGATAAAGACGATTGCGATGACCGCCCGAATGTATTTTCGAGCGGTCGTCATGCTCACGCCACCAGCGCGGCCTTGCCCTTCGCCTTCTTGCGGTCGTTGGGGTCGAGATAGACCTTACGCAGGCGGATGGATTTCGGCGTCACCTCGACGCGCTCGTCATCCTCGATATAGGCGAGCGCCTTCTCCAGCGTCATCTGGATAGGCGGCGTCAGGCGCACAGCCTCGTCCTTCGACTGCGTGCGGATGTTGGTGAGCTGCTTGCCCTTGAGCACATTGATTTCGAGATCATTGTCGCGCGTGTGCTCGCCGACGATCATGCCGCGATAGACCTTCCAGCCCGGCTCGATCATCATCGGCCCGCGATCTTCTAACTTCCACATGGCGTAAGCGACGGCTTCGCCGGAATCGTTGGAGATCAGCACGCCATTGCGGCGTCCCTGAATGTCGCCCCTATAGGGCGCATATTCGTGAAACAGCCGGTTCATGATCGCAGTGCCGCGCGTGTCGGTGAGAAGCTCGCCCTGATAGCCGATGAGGCCGCGCGTCGGCGCGTGGAACACAAGCCGCAGGCGATTGCCGCCCGAGGGCTTCATCTCGATCATTTCGGCCTTGCGCTCGGACATTTTCTGCACGACGACGCCGGAATGCTCCTCATCGACGTCGATGACGACCTCCTCGATCGGCTCCAGCAGTTCGCCGTTCTCGTCCTTGCGGAACACGACTTTGGGGCGCGACACGCCAAGCTCGAACCCTTCGCGGCGCATGGTTTCGATCAGAATCGCGAGCTGCAATTCGCCGCGTCCAGAGACGACATAAGCGTCGGCGCCGGGCGTATCTTCGACGCGCAGCGCGACGTTGCCCTCCGCCTCCTTGAAGAGACGGGCGCGGATCATGCGGCTCGTGACCTTGTCGCCCTCCGTGCCGGCAAGCGGGCTGTCGTTGACGAGGAAGGTCATCGAGAGCGTCGGCGGATCGATCGGCTGCGCCTGCAAGGGCTCGGTCACGTCAAGCGCGGCGAGCGTGTCGGCGACGTTGAATTTTTCGAGACCCGCGATGGCGACGATATCGCCAGCCTCCGCCTCTTCGATCGGCTGGCGCTCGATGCCGCGGAAGGCGAGAATCTTCGAGATGCGCCCCTGTTCGACGACCTTGCCCGAGCGGTCGAGCACCTTCACCGCCTGGTTCGGCTTCACGCTGCCGGAAAATATGCGGCCGGTGATGATGCGGCCAAGATAGGGGTTCGCCTCCAAGAGCGTGCCGAGCATGCGGAAGCCGCCTTCCTCGACCTTGGGCGCCGGAACGTGCTTGAGCACGAGATCGAACAGCGGCGCCATATTCTCCTTGGGGCCGTCCGGCTCCTCGGCCATCCAACCCTGCTTGGCGGAGCCATAAATGATCGGAAAATCGAGCTGCTCGTCGGTCGCGTCGAGCGCGGCGAAGAGATCGAAGACCTCATTGACGACTTCGGAGATACGCGCGTCGGGCTTATCGACCTTATTGACGCAAACGATGGGCTTCAGCCCGATCTTGAGCGCCTTGCCGAGAACGAATTTCGTCTGCGGCATCGGGCCCTCGGCCGCGTCGACCAGCACGATGGCGCCGTCGACCATGGAGAGGATGCGCTCCACCTCGCCGCCGAAATCGGCGTGGCCGGGCGTGTCGACGATATTGACGCGCACGTCCTTCCAGGCGATCGACGTCGCCTTGGCCATGATGGTGATGCCGCGCTCTTTTTCGAGATCGTTCGAATCCATCACGCGCTCGGCGACGCGCTGATTCTCTCGGAACGCGCCCGACTGCTGGAGGAGCCGGTCGACGAGCGTGGTCTTGCCGTGGTCGACATGGGCGATGATGGCGATATTGCGCAGTTGCATGGAACGGGCCGGGTTAAGGAACAGCCGCGCCTGCTTCCGACGGCCGCCAACGGGGGCCGCCGCAACGCTTAAGACGCGGCTTTTGTTGCGATGCAGCGTCTCATAGCCCAGAGCGGGGGATTTGGGAACCCTGAACCGCTAAAGGGCGGGGTTCCGGAGCGCCGGAAAGCTGACGACCCGACCTTCCTTGGCCAAAATCCGCCGGCGCTCGCGGATCGCGCGCCGCGCCTGGTCGAGCGCGAGCGACACGACATGCAGCCCGGTCGCCTCGGCGCTGCGCAATTTCCTGTCGGAAAGCGCATGGGCGAGCACGTCGTCGACGGTGCGCTCGTAATCGTCGAGTTCGGTAAGAGTCGCGGCGCATCGCGCCGCCTGCAGGATTTCGAGCAGGCGCTCCGCGAGTTGCTCCGTGCGCTGATGCGCATGCGTGTTGAAGCGGCTGGCGAGCGCCGCCGCGCTCGAGCCGATAAGCGACAGAAGCATCGCGCCGATGTAGAAAAAGTCGCTGTATTTTTCGAAAAAGCTTCGCTCCTCGCCCTCGAGATAGTCGGCGACGCCCTTATGCGCCGGCACTACCGCGCTTTTTTCCGTCGACGGCGCCTCTATGGCGTTCGCAAGCGGCGCAATCACCGCGATCGCCGCGCGATTGGCGAACAAGAGCCGCGCGACGTCGCCAGCGAGATCCTCGTTCAAGGCGCTGCGCGCCGCGAGCAGCATGCTGACGCTGGAGCTGTCGACGCTGCCGGCCGGCCGCGGCGGATCGCCGCCGAACGCGCCCTGCAGCAGTTCGGAGGGTTCGAGCGCCGGGGCCTGTTTGGCGATGGCCTTGGCCTCGCTGATCGGGATGAAAACCGGCGCCTTGCCGCCGATCTCGGCGATCGCCGCGACGGCGTCCCGGCTCAGCGCGCCTTGCGTCGGGGCGACGGCGAAAAGCGCGTCGATGCGGCGTTCCTGCAGCGCGGTTTTCACTTCCGCAGGCTTGAGCGCGACGGGTGCGACAGACTTCAGCGCGACATCCGACTGAGCGAGGATGCGCTCCAACAGGCGCGTATTGCGCTCCGCGCCGCCGGCTTCAACCAGAACGCCAATGCGCTTGCCGCGTAGATCGGCGACTTTTTTCAATTTCGAGCCGCCGGGCGCGACGAGCAGCGTCGCATTGCGATGAAGAATGACCAGCGCCTGGGTCGTCGGCGGCAGGGAATCGTCCGCGCGCACGACGGCGAGATCGACGGCGCCGGAGTTTAGCGCGGCCGCGGTCGCGAGCGCGTCGGCGACCGGCACGACATGCAGGCGGACGGATTCATGGTTGCGCGTAAACACATGCGCCGCCGCGGCCAGCACGCGGAAATCCTCGGCGTCATGCGCGACGGCGACCCGCAGCAGCGTCGGTCGGCTATAGACATAAAGCGCCGCCGCCGCGCCGCCGATGGCGACGAGGGCGACGGTTAATATCGCAAATATCGTTCGCCGCATCGCCTCGCTCCGCTCCGCGCCTGTCGATCCTATCGCAACTTAAGAATAGGGCGCCATAGCGGCGAAGCGAAGGCGAGACGACCGCCCAGCGTCACGGCGGAGTCGCGCGCTAGCGCGGGCTCCCCCGCTCGACTACCGGCGTCCACAGCACCTGCTCGATGCGCTCGGCGCCGGTCGCGAGCATCACCAATCGGTCGAAGCCGAGCGCGACGCCGCAGGCCTGCGGCATATGCTCAAGCGCCGCGAGAAAATCCTCGTCGATCGGATAGGCCTCGTCATAGATGCGGCGCTTCTCTTCCATCTGCGCTTCAAAGCGACGGCGCTGCTCCGCCGCGTCGGTCAATTCGGCGAATCCATTGGCGAGCTCGACGCCGCAGACGTAAAGCTCGAAGCGATCGGCGAAACGCGGATCGTCCAAGCTCGCGCGCGCCAGCGCCGCTTCGCTCAGCGGATAGTCGGTCAAGATCGTCGGCTGCTCATTGCCCAGGAGATGCTCGACCTTTTCGGCGAGTATCTTGCTGAAGATATCCGACCATGTGTCGTCGGCGGCGACCCTGACGCCGTCGCGCGCCGCCGCGCGCGCGAGGCCATCGCGGTCGCCCAGCAGCGCTTCGAGATCGATGCTGGCGTGAGTTGCGAAGGCCTCGCAGACGGAAACGATCTCCGGCTCGGCGAATGGATCGCAGACTCGCCCGCGCCAGACGAAGTCGCTCGCGCCGGCCGCCCGGGCGGCGCTCGCCATCAGCCCGGCGCAATCCTCCATAAGCCGCAGCGTCGGCTCGCCTGCGCGATACCATTCCAGCATGGTGAATTCGGGGTGATGCAGGGCCGAGCGCTCGCGATTGCGAAACACATGGGCGAGGGTGAAAATCCGCTCCTCGCCTGCCGCGAGCAGCTTCTTGCAGGAAAATTCCGGCGAGGTGCGCAGATAGAGCCGGCTTCTCTCTCCGCCTCCCCCGATCAGCTCGGTGGCGAAGGCGGAAAGATGCGTCTCATTGCCGCCCGAAAGCTGGAGCGCCGCCGTCTCGACTTCGCTAAAACCTTCCGCGGCGAAAAAACGCCGGACGGCGGCGGCGATGGCCCCGCGCGCCTTGAGAAAGGGTTTACGGTCGGCGTAAACATCCCGGGCCCACCAGGGCGACGCGCGCGTCATGAAGCCTCCCGCTAGAGCGCTTCCCGATCACATGGAATCATGTGATCGATAAGGAATTGCTCAAAATTAAAATGTTGGAGCAGGTTCTCATCGAAAAAGTCTGTCAACTTTTTCGGAACCTGCTCTAGGCGGGCGGCCCGATGATTTGCCGGCGCGCCCGAAATATGGTCTTACCGCCGTTCATAACCCAGGCCGGCAATAAGGGATACTGACCGTGAAAGTCATCGCCAGTTCGATTCGCAAGGGCAATATTATCGAGAGGGACGACGGGCAGCTTTACGTCGTCCTGACCGCCGAGAGCTTCTTTCCTGGCAAGGGCACGCCCACGACGCAAATCGACATGCGCCGCCTCTCCGACGGGGTGAAAGTCTCCGACCGCTACAAGACGACCGAGCAGGTCGAACGCGCCTTCGTCGAGGATCAGGACTTCAGCTATCTCTATAACGACGATGACGGCTATCACTTCATGAATCAGGCCAGCTACGAGCAGATCGCAGTGCCTGCCGACGTGATCGGCGATCAGGCGCAATGGCTGCAGGAAGGCATGGTCTGCATCCTGTCGATGTTCAACGGCGTGGCCGTGGGAATCCAGCTGCCGGCGCGTGTGACGCTGGAGATCGTCGAGACCGAGCCGGCGATGAAAGGGCAGACTGCGTCTTCATCCTATAAGCCCGCGAAGCTCTCCAATGGCGCGCGCGTCATGGTGCCGCCGCATATTCAACCCGGCACGCGCGTCGTCATTCAGACCGAGGATGGGGCTTACGTCGAGCGCGCGAAGGATTGAGAGGGCCACCCTCCTCTCGACGGGGAGGGTGGTTCGCGAAGCGAACCGGGTGGGGTGAAAGGCGCTGCCCCCACCCGCGCCGCTTCGCGGCGCGACCTCCCCGCGAAGGGGAGGTATGCGCCCCTACTCCAAAAACGCGCGCAGCTTCGTCTCCACCGCCGCCGCGTTCTTCAACTCGCACTCCCAAACGATGAGCGCGCGCCAGCCTTGCGCGGCGAGCTTTTCACGATGCGCCGCATCGCGCGCGACGTTTTTGGCGATCTTGCCGCGCCAATAGTCGGCGTTGGCTTTCGGCATGCGCGCGCCGCGCGCGCAATCATGCCCGTGCCAGAAGCAGCCATGAACGAAAATCGCCTGCTTGCGGCCGATGTAGGCGATGTCGGGATTGCCGGGAATATCCTTGCGATGCAGCCGATAGCCCGGCGCGAAGCGCCTCAGCAGCGCGCGTACGGCAAGCTCGGGCGAGGTGTCGCGTCCCTTCACCGCGCGCATAATGGCGGAGCGGTGGGCGGGGTCCTCGCGCGTCACGCCGCGTCGCGCATCAGACGGGCGGCGACCAGCGGGTCCAAGAGATGCGCCGCGATATGCCGCACGACCGGAACGACGACGCCGTCACCCGTTAGGTGATAGGCCTCATTGTAATTCTCCGGCAGCGCATATTCGTCCGGCAGCCCCATCAACCGCGCGGTCTCGCGCGCCGACATCAACCGCGAGCGCACCCTGCCCTTGTCGACGACAAGCACATATTGCCGGCTGGAGCCGCCGGCCGGCGTGCGCAGACAGCCTGCGATATCGTCGAAACGCGCCTCGGCGCGCTGAATTTTTCGGCCCGACTGATAACGCGTACGTCGATAGAGCGCGCCCACCATCTTGCGCCCGGCGCGCTTCGCCTCGGCGATTTTCGTAAGATTGACGTCGCTCATCATGTCGATGAGGGATTGCGTTTCCTCGCGACTACGCCACGCCACATCGCGCGGCGCGTCTTCGATGAATTGCGCGAGCGTCGAATTGCGAAGCGGCGGGCCTGGCAAGCGCCACCACAGCCAGTTGTCGCGCAGCCATCGCGGCAATTTCTCATGCGCCGCCATCAGCGCGCGCGTATGAAAAGCTCTGCTCGGCGCCTTGCCAGTCAGCGACGCCGGAATCGCTATGCCCTCCCTCGCTGCGACGATGAACAGCCGTGGTCGCGATTGAGGCACGAACAGCGCCGCGTCAATGACAAGCGCGCCGAATCTGTAGCCCTCTTCCGCCAGCGCCTCGCAGATCGCGACAAAATCCTTGCCGCCATGGGAAGTGAGCGCGCCGCAGACATTTTCGAGAACGATGAGCGATGGATGGCGCCCCTCCTTGCGCAGCGCCTTCATCAAAGCCCAAAACGGCCAGAAGGTTCCCGATCGTTCGCCCTTCAAGCCGGCGCCGCCGCCTGCAAGCGATAGGTCCTGGCAAGGGAAAGACGCCCAGACGAGATCGGCGCGGCCCGGCAATTGCGCTGTGGATATCTTGCGCACGTCGCCGACGTGAAGCTCTTCGTCGCCCCAATTGGCGCGGTAGCTCTCGGCCTTCTTCGCGTCGAAATCATTGGCGAAAAGGCAGCGCCAAGCTTCGCCCAGTCCGGCGCGGGCCATGCCGCCGCCGGCGAAGAATTCGTAATAGCTGGGCTTGGTGTCCATGGTCGCAATTCGCTCTTATTGGGCGAGCATAACGCGGAAGCGAACAATGTCGAAAGCTGCGTAAGCCGAACGCAAGCAGGAAGGGCGCTCTCCCTCCCTTTGACGGGGAGGGTCGAACTGCGAAGCAGTTCGGGGTGGGGTGAATGCTGTGAGATGCGAGCGCATCCCCCACCCGCGCCGCTTCGCGGCGCGACCTCCCCGCAAGGGGGAGGTATGACGCCGCGCTACGCCGCCGCCACCACCATCACATGCACGATCGGCTTCTTGCCCCAGACCGATTGCACCGCGCCGCGCACGGCGCGCTCGATGGCGTTTGAAACGGCGTCGGCGTCGCGGCGGCGCGGACGCGACAGCGCCTCGAACGCCGCGAACAGCGCCTCGTCGATCACCTCGCCCATATCTTCGCCAAACTTGCCGCGTTTCGGCACGCCAGCGAACGCCACATCGGGATCGCCGACAAGCTCACCCTTGCGATCGACGGCGAGCGCGATGGAAATAACGCCGGCAAAAGAGAGCTTCGCGCGTTCGCGCACGGCGCCGTCGTCCTCATTGATGACGATGTCGCCGTCCTTATAGAGACGCCCATGCGGCGCTTGCCCGATCACGCTCGGCGCGCCAGGCGCGAGCCGCACAATGTCGCCATTGCGCGCTGAAACGACCTGCGAAACGCCATGCGCCTTGGCGAAGGCGACATGCTGCGTCAGATGATGGGCTTCGCCATGCGCCGGCACGGCGATCTGCGGGCGTATCCACTCATACATGCGCGCGACTTCGCCGCGGCGCGGATGGCCGGAGCAATGCACGAGATGATCGTGATCGGTGATGACCTCGACGCCGATGTCGCAAAGATTATTGATGACGCGATAAACGTCGCGCGCATTGCCGGGAATGACGCGCGAGGAAAAAATCACGAGGTCGCCGGAGACGAGCTTGATCGCCGGGTGATCGTTCATCGCCGCCCGCGCCATGGCGGCGCGCGTCTCCCCCTGACTGCCCGTCGCGATCACCACGGTTTTTTCGCGCGGCAAGGTCGGCAGCAATTCGGGCGCGTGAAAGCCTGGCAGACCGTCGAGATAGCCGCAGTCGCGCGCAACCTGTATGGCGCGATCCATCGCGCGGCCGGCGAGAACGACTGTGCGCCCGCAGGCATGCGCCGCTTCGGCGATGCCGCGCAGCCGCGCCACGTTAGAGGCGAAGGTCGTCACCAGCACGCGGCCCTTGGCCTCGGCGATCAGCGTCCGCAAGGTGCGCGCGACATCGCTTTCGGAAAAGCTGTCGCCCTCCCGCAAAATATTGGTGGAATCGCAGATGAGCGCCGTGACGCCTTCCTCGCCCAGCGCACGCAGCCGCGCTTCGTCGATGCGCGCTCCAACGCCGGGCTCGGGATCGATCTTCCAGTCGCCGGTGTGCAGCAACAGGCCGAGCGGCGTGCGGATTGCGAGCGCATTGGCCTCAGGAATCGAATGCGCGACGGCGACATATTCGACCTGGAAAGGATCGAGATCGAGCGTTGCCCCGGCGCGCGTCATGGCGACGTCGATCTTGGGCGCGCCAGGTTCGCCGAGACGGCGCACCTCCAAGAGGCCTGCGGCGAATGGCGTGGCGAAGACCTTGCATTTGAGCCGCGGCCACAGCGCCGCGAGCGCGCCGATGTGATCCTCATGCGCATGGGTGATGCAGATAGCGACGAGATCGCGCGCGATTTTCTCGACGAAGGAAATGTCGGGAAAGACGAGATCGACGCCTGGCGCCTCCGGCCCGGGAAAGCCAAGGCCGCAATCGACCATCAGCCATTTGCGCGCTTTCGGCGGCCCGAAGCCATAGAGCGCCATGTTCATGCCGATTTCGCCCAAGCCCCCGAGCGGCAGGAAGACGAGATCGGCATCGGGCGTCGTCATGCGCCGCCTCCCGCGGTCGCCTGACGCGGGCCGATCAGCACATCGCCCGCTTCGATGATGCGGCGGCCGCCCGCGTCAGTCGCGAGCACCAAGCGGCCGGTCGCGTCGATGGTTTCGAAGCGGCCCTCTATGGTCTCTTGCGCGAGCGCGATGCGAATGGCGGCGCCAAGATGCGCGGCATATGTCAGCCATTCCTCGCGTAGGCGCGCGAAGCCCTCGCCGCCGCGCCAGAGATCGAGCGTCTCGGTCAGCGCGTCGGAAAGATGCGTGAAGAGCGTCGCCGCGGTCGGCGCCTGCGCCCCCAGCGCGGAAAGCGCGCAGGCTTCGTAAGGCAGATCGCGCGGCGCCTCTGCGCAATTGACGCCAATGCCGATGATCGCGACGCCTCTATGCGGCGCGCGCGCATCGCCGGTCGGGACGCCGACGTTCTCGAGCAAAATCCCGCCGAGCTTGGCGGTGTCGAGCAGCAGATCATTCGGCCATTTCAGGGCGAAGCGGCGTTGCTCCCCCGTCGCGGCGCGCAAGGCGCGGATAGCGGCGACGCCGGCGACGAAGCCGAGCTGCGGCGCGACGGCGCTCTCGCAACAATCGCTGACGATGAAGCTCGCATGCAGATTGCCGGGCGGCGAAACCCATTCGCGGCCCAAACGTCCCCGGCCTTTGGTCTGCCGCGCGGCGACGACCCATAAGGGTCCGCGCTCGCCCGCCTCGATCAGCCGGCGGGCTTCGTCATTCGTCGAATCGACGCTATCGAGCACGAGAAGTCGGACGCCGTGCGCGCGCGCCAATGATCCAAGCTCCACGCGCGCGCGTCCTCCCTAAAACAGCGATTTGGCGGCCGCGGAAGCCGCGTTCATGATCGGCGCCGGATAGACCCAGAAGAAGAGCAACGCCAACGTCGAAACGGCGAGCACGGCGCGCAGCGCCATCGGCGCCTGATCGAACGCCGGCGCCGGCTCGTCGAAATACATCACCTTGACGACGCGCAGATAGTAGAAGGCCGCGACCGCGCTCGCCAACACGCCGATGACGGCAAGCGGATAGAGACCGGCGTCGACGGCCGCGAGCAGCACGTAATATTTGGCGAAGAAGCCCGCTAGCGGCGGGATGCCGGCAAGCGAGAACATCAGCATCGCCAGGAAAAAGGCCATCAGCCCATTGGTGCGCGACAGGCCCGCAAGATCGGAGATATTCTCGACGAATCTGCCCTTGACGCGCATCGCCAGGATGGCCGCGAAGGTCCCAAGCGTCATGACGAGATAAATCGCGAGATAAATCGCCACGCCCCGAATGCCCGCCTCATCGCCCGCGGCCAAGCCGATGAGCGCGAAGCCCATATGGCCAATGGACGAATATGCCATCAGCCGCTTGATGTTCTCCTGGCCGATCGCCGCGAAAGAGCCGAGCAGCGACGAGGCGATAGAGAGGAAGATGATGATCTGGCGCCATTGATCCTTCACGCCCGGGAAGGCTGTGATGACGATGCGCGCCGTGATCGCCACGGCGGCCATCTTGGCGGCGGAAGCGAAGAAGGCGGTGACCGGCGTCGGCGCGCCCTGATAGACGTCCGGCGTCCACATATGGAACGGCGCCGCCGACATTTTGAAGGCGAGGCCGGCGAGCACGAAGACGAGGCCGAAGATGACGCCGATCGGCGCCGACGTCGAGACGACGGCGGCAATTCCGGAGAAGGACACCGTGCCGGCGAAGCCGTAAAGCAGCGACGCGCCGTAGAGCATCATGCCGGAGGAAAGCGCGCCGAGAACGAAATATTTCAGGCCCGCTTCCGAGGCTTGCCCGTCGTCGCGCGCGAAGGCGGCCATGACGTAAAGCGCGAGCGACATCAGTTCGAGGCCAAGATAGAGCGCGATGAGATTATCCGCCGAAATGAGCAGCAACATCCCGAGCGTCGAGAGAAGGACGAGCACCGGATATTCGAATTTTTCGAGCCCGGCGCGTTGCAGCCAGTCGACCGACATGAGGATCGACACAAGCGCGCCAATGAGCGTCAACGCCTTCATGAAGCGCGCGAAGCCGTCGTCCATATAGGCGCCGTCGAAGACGCTCGTATCGGGCATGCTCGACAGCAGGATCGTCACCAACGCCAGGCCGAGAACGCCCACCGCCATTTCGTCGACGAGGCCGAAGCCGCGTTCGCCGCGCCAGGCGCCGATTAGGATGAGGATCATCACCCCGACCGCGAGGATCGTCTCGGGGAGAAAATGATGCGCGAGTTCTACGAAAAAGGGCATCGTCAGCGATCCGTCATTGACCCGCGGCCGCGAGCTTCACCGCGTCGAGTAGGGCCGTATGGGACTGAATGAGATTGTCGACCGACGCCGCGGTGGCGCTGAGGATCGATCCGGGCATGACGCCATAATAGATCGTGAGCGCGACGAGCGGGGCGAAAATCGCGATCTCGCGGGGCGTCAGATCCATAATGTCCTTCAGGCTCGCCTTCTCCAGCGCGCCGAAGACGACGCGTCGATAGAGATAGAGCGCATAGGCCGCCGAGAAGACGACGCCGCTCGTGGCGATGAGCGCCACCCAGCTATTGGCCTGGAAGGCGCCCGTGAGCGACAGGAATTCGCCGATGAAGCCCGTCGTGCCGGGCAGCCCGACATTGGCCATGGTGAACAGCATGAAGACAAAGGCGTAAATCGGCATGCGATTGACGAGGCCGCCATAGGCCGCGATCTCGCGCGTGTGCATGCGGTCATAGATGACGCCGACGCAAAGGAACAGCGCGCCCGAAACGAAGCCATGGCTGATCATCTGGAAGATCGCGCCCTGCACGCCCTGCGGATTGAGGGTGAAGAGTCCCATGGTCACGAAGCCCATATGCGCGACCGACGAATAGGCGATGAGCTTCTTTATGTCTTCCTGCACCAGCGCGACGAGCGAGGTGTAGACGATGGCGATGACGGAGAGCGCATAAATGAGCGGCGCGAAAGTCGCCGAAGCGTCCGGGAACATCGGCAGCGAGAAGCGGATGAAGCCATAGCCGCCCATTTTCAGCAGGATCGCCGCAAGGATCACGGAGCCCGCCGTCGGCGCCTCGACATGGGCGTCGGGCAGCCAGGTGTGCACCGGCCACATCGGCATCTTCACCGCGAAGGAAGCGAAGAAGGCCAGCCACAGCCATGGCTGCATCTCCTTGGGGAAATCCGTCTGCAGCAGCACGGTGATGTCGGTCGTGCCCGCCTTGCCATACATGGCGAGAATGGCGACCAGCATGAGGAGCGAACCCACGAGCGTATAGAGAAAGAATTTGAAGCTCGCATAGACGCGCCGTTTGCCGCCCCAAATTCCGATGATGAGGAACATCGGAATGAGGCCGCCCTCGAAGAAGAGATAGAACAGCACGAGATCCAGCGCGCAGAAGACGCCGACCATCAGCGTCTCGAGCACGAGGAAGGCGATCATATATTCGCGCACCCGGACCGTGATCGACTCCCACGACGCCAAGATCGCGAAAGGCATCAGGAAGGTCGTCAGCAGCACGAAGGGCATTGAGAAGCCGTCGACGCCCATCTTGTAGACGAGGCCCGAGCCGAACCAGCCCTTCTCCTCTACGAACTGAAAGGCGGCGCTCGTCGTATCGAAGCCAGACCACACGACGAGCGACAAGGCGAAAGTCGCGATCGTCGTCGCAAGCGTCGCCCAGCGAATGTTGCGCAGACTCGCTTCGTCGTCGCCCTTCTGGGTGAGCAGGAAGGCGACGCCGACGAGCGGCAGAAAAGTGACGCCGGTGAGAATGCCAAAACCGAACATCAGCGCAGCCCTCCGGCGATAAACCAAGTGACGACCGCGGCGACGCCGATGAGCATGGCGAAGGCGTAGTGATAGACGTAGCCCGTCTGCAGCCGCACCGCGAGCCGCGCGCCGTCGGCGATCCGCGCGGCGACGCCGTCTGGGCCAAGCCCGTCGATGATGGCGCCGTCGCCGCCCTTCCAGAACAGGCGGCCGATGGCGAAGGCGGGCTTAACGAACAGGAAGTCGTAGAGCTCGTCGAAATACCATTTGTTGAGCAGGAACTGATAGAGGCGCGGGAACGCCCTCGCCAACGCCTGCGCCGTTCCGGGCTTCAGCACATAGAAAAAGAGCGAGACGAGGAAGCCGAGAACCATCATCCCGGTCGGCGCATAGCCGGCCCAGGCGGGGATGTCGTGCATCTCGTGAAGAATGTGGTTGTGCTCGCCGGTAAAGAGCGCGCCCTTCCAGAATTCGTCATAGGCATGGCCGGCGAAGAAGGGCTCGAAGACGAAGCCGGCTCCAAGCGCGCCGACGGCGAGAACCGCAAGCGGGATCAACATCACGATCGGCGATTCATGCGGCGCGTGATGGCCGTGATCTGTCCATGCGCATGCGTCGTGCGCATGAGCGCGTGGCATGCGCATGATCGTCGTGGCCCTGCTCTTCGTCGGACGACGGCTCGTCATGCGAATGATCGACCGCGACCGGATGGGCCGGGCGATGGCCGAAGAAGGTCATGAACACCAGACGCCAGGAATAAAAGGAGGTCAGCCCCGCCGCGACGACCGTCGCGACGAAGCCGATCATCGCGGTCGTGCGATGTTCGCCTGCGGCGAAAGCGGCCTCGATAATGCCGTCCTTCGAAAAATAGCCCGCCGTATAGGGAAAGCCCGTCAGCGCCAGCGTGCCGATCGTCATCATCGCGAAGGTGAAAGGGATGTCCTTACGCAGGCCGCCCATATTGCGCATGTCCTGCTCGTGATGCATCGCATGGATGACCGAGCCCGCGCCAAGGAACAGCAGCGCCTTGAAGAAGGCGTGGGTGAACAGATGGAAAATGCCGAGCGAATAGGCGCCGACGCCTTCCGCGACGAACATATAGCCGAGCTGCGAACAGGTCGAATAGGCGATGACGCGCTTGATGTCGTTTTGCACGAGGCCGACGGTCGCGGCGAAGAAGGCGGTCACCGCGCCGATGAGCGTGACGAAGGCGAGCGCGGCGGGCGCATGTTCGAAGATCGGCGACAGGCGCGCGACCATGAAGACGCCAGCCGTCACCATGGTTGCGGCGTGGATGAGCGCCGAGACGGGCGTTGGGCCCTCCATCGCGTCCGGCAACCATGTGTGCAGGAAGAACTGCGCCGATTTGCCCATCGCGCCGATGAACAGCAGGAAGGCCGCCATCGTCAGCGCATCCACATCCATCCCGAAGACGTGGATCGTCTTGCCCGCGAGCCCCGGAACGGCGGCGAACACTTCCTCGAAGCCGAGCGACTTCGTCAATTGGAAGACGAGGAAAATGCCGAGCGCGAAGCCGAAGTCGCCGACGCGATTGACGATGAAGGCCTTGATCGCGGCGGCGTTGGCCGAGGGCTTTTGATACCAGAAACCGATGAGAAGATAGGAGGCGAGGCCGACGCCCTCCCAGCCGAAGAACATCTGCACGAGATTATCGGCCGTCACCAGCATCAGCATGGCGAAGGTGAAGAGCGAGAGATAGGCGAAGAAGCGCGGACGATGCGGATCTTCGTGCATATAGCCGATCGAATAGAGATGCACGAGGCTCGACACCGTGTTGACGACGACGAGCATCACCGCCGTCAGCGTGTCGACGCGCAGCGCCCAATCGACCTTGAGCGCGCCCACGGTCATCCAATTGCCGAGGACCGGCGTGTAACCATGATTGTGACCAAGCGCGACGTCGAAGAAGACGACCCATGACAGGGCGGCAGAGATCAGCAGCAGGCCCGTCGTGATGAGCTCGGACGGGCGCGGCCCAATCAGGCGCCCAAAGGCGCCGGCGATCAGAAAGCCGGCGAGCGGAAGAAAGACGATTGCTTGAATCATCGCTAGGGTCAGCCCTTCAAGGAATTGATGTCTTCGACCGCGATCGTGCCGCGATTGCGATAGAAGGCGACGAGAATCGCAAGGCCGATCGCCGCCTCCGCCGCCGCCACGGTGAGCACGAAGAGCGCGAACACCTGCCCCGTCAGATCGCCGAGCGATTGCGAGAAAGCGACGAAGTTGATGTTGACGGAGAGCAGAATCAATTCGACCGACATCAAGATAACGATGATGTTCTTACGGTTGAGGATGATTCCCGCAATGCCCAGCGTGAACAGGATCGCCGTGACGACGAGGTAATGGGTCAGGCCGATGGTCAGCATATCTTTCCTCGTTACACGCCGGTCCGGAAAGGAACTTTCTTGATCTCGATGACATTCTCGCGCGTGCGTGCGTTCTGTTCGTCGATCTTCTGGCGCTTGACGTTGGGCTTGTGGTGGAGAGTCAGCACGATTGCGCCGATCATGGCGGTGAGCAGCACCAGCGCCGACGCCTGAAAGAAGATCACATATTTCGTATAGAGCACCTGGCCGAGCGCGGCGGTGTTGGACATTTGCGGGATGATCGGCGTCACGGCCGCGTCGGACGCGGTCGGCGCCGATTGCCAGCCAAACGCCATCATGCCGAGTTCAGCCAACACGAGGACGCCGACGCCGACGCTGACCGGAAGATATTTGATGAAGCCCTGCTTCAATTCGGCGAAGTCGACGTCGAGCATCATCACGACGAAGAGGAACAGCACGGCGACCGCGCCGACATAGACGACGATGAGGATCATCGCCAGGAACTCGGCGCCGGCAAGCAGGAACAGCCCCGCGCCATTGCAAAAGGCGAGGATGAGGAACAGCACCGAATGCACCGGATTGCGGGCGAAGATCACCACGCAGGCCGAGGCGATCATCATCGTCGCGAAGATGTAAAAGAATACGGCCGCCACGTCCTCGTCCTCTCCTCATGAGCGCGCGACGCTGTCGCGGCTCGCATCCTCTCGTCAGCGATAAGGCGAATCGAGCGCGATGTTGCGCGCGATCTCGCGCTCCCATCGGTCGCCGTTCTCGAGCAGACGCTCCTTGGTGTAGTAGAGCTCCTCGCGGGTCTCGACCGCGAATTCCGAGTTAGGGCCTTCCACGATCGCATCGACCGGGCATGCCTCCTGGCAATAGCCGCAATAGATGCACTTCACCATGTCTATGTCGTAGCGCGTCGTGCGGCGCGTGCCGTCATTGCGGCGCGGGCCGGCCTCGATGGTGATGGCTTGGGCCGGGCAGATCGCCTCGCAGAGCTTGCAGGCGATGCAGCGCTCCTCGCCATTGGGATAGCGGCGCAGCGCATGCTCGCCGCGGTAGCGCGGCGACTGGGGATTCTTCTCATGCGGATAGTTGAGCGTCGCTTTCGGCTTGAAGAAGTAGCGCATCGACAGCAGGAAAGCGCCGACGAACTCGGTGAGGAACAGCGATTTGGCGGCTTGATCGAGTTTCATGACGCCCTCAATTGCCTGCCGCGCCGGCCGGCCAGAACTGCAGCACGGCGGCGACGACGACGACCATGGCGAGAGATATCGGCAGAAACACCTTCCAGCCGAGACGCATCAGCTGATCGTAGCGATAGCGCGGCACGAAGGCCTTCACCATGGCGAAGAAGAAGAAGAAGAAGCTCGCCTTCAGCACGAACCAGATCACGCCCGGCACATAGGTGAAGGGCGCGACATTCAGGGGCGGCAGCCAGCCGCCGAAGAACAGGATCGTCAGCAGCGCGCACATGGTGACGATCGCCACATATTCGGCGAGCATGAACAGCACATAGGGCGTCGCCGAATATTCGATCATGAATCCCGCGACGAGCTCCGACTCCGCTTCCACAAGGTCGAAGGGCGGACGATTGGTCTCGGCGAGCGCCGAGACGAAGAAGATGACGAACATCGGAAAAAGGCGCAGCCAGTACCAGCCGGCCATGCCGTAAGGCGTGTCTTGCGCATTGACGATGTCGGTCAAATTCAGCGAACCGGCGCAGAGCAGCACGGTGATGATGACGAAGCCGATCGAGACTTCATAGGAGACCATTTGCGCCGCCGAGCGCAGCGCCGAAAGGAACGGATATTTCGAGTTCGACGCCCATCCGCCCATGATGACGCCATAGACGCCGAGCGACGACAGCGCGAAAATATAGAGAATGCCGACATTGATGTCGCCGACCGCCCAACCGTCCGCGACCGGAATGACGGCCCAGGCGGCGATGGAGAGCGTCGCCATGATGAAGGGCGCGAACAGGAAAATCCCCTTATTCGCCGTATCGGGAATAACGGGCTCCTTCAAAGCGAATTTGATGAAGTCGGCGAAGCTTTGCAGCAGGCCCCAGGGGCCGACGACATTGGGCCCGCGACGCAATTGCACCGCCGCCCATATCTTGCGATCGGCGAGGATGACATAGGCCACATAGATGAGCAGCGCGACCGCGAGCAGCACGCCCTTCACGGTCGCGAGAAGAAGCGGATAGGCGCTGAAGAAGTCCGAGATCGCGTTCATCCAACCATCGCTCACTTGGAAAGCTCCTATTCCGCCGCTTGGGCGAGCCGGCCCTGCGCGAGGGCCGAACATTCCGCCATGACCCGCGAGGCGCGCGCGATCGGATTGGTGAGGAAGAAGTCGGCGATCGCAGGACGAAACGCGTCCTTCATCGCGACCGCCGGATGGCCGGCGAGCGCTGCGATCTGCGCCGCGTCCGCCGGCGCGACGTCGTCGACGCCAGCAAAATGCGGATGCGCCGCGATAAGCTGCTTGCGCAGCGCCGCAAGCGAGTCGAAAGGCAGCGGCTGGCCGAGCGCGCCCGACAGCGCACGTAGCACCGCCCAATCCTCGCGCGCCTCGCCCGGCGGGAAGACGACGCGAGATGCAAGCTGCACACGCCCTTCGGTGTTAACGAAAAGACCCGACTTTTCGGTATAGGCCGCGCCCGGCAGGATCACGTCGGCGCGATGCGCGCCGCGGTCGCCATGCGTTCCGACGTAAACGACGAAGGCGCCAGGCTCGATCGCGATTTCGTCGGCGCCGAGATTGAAGACGAGGTCGAGCGCCCCCGATTTCGCCATCGCCTGCGCATCGAGGCCGCCGGCGCCCGGCGTAAAGCCGAGATCAAGCGCGCCCGCGCGCGCCGCCGCCGTATGCAGCACGGAGAAGCCGTTCCAGCCGTCGCTGACGCCCCCTAAGCTTCCGCGCCGCCTGCGCGGCGAGCGCGAGAACCGCGTCGCCGTCTTCGCGCGCGAGCGCGCCCTGACCGACGATGACGAGGAGTTTGTTCGCGGGCTTCGCCGTCTGGATGAAATGCAATAGCGAGTCGGGGCCGGCGCCGAGATAGTCATAGTCATAGGTCAGGTCGGCGCGCTCGCCGACGAGCGAAATGTTGAAATTGCCCTTGAGCCAGCGCTTGCGGATGCGCGCGTTGAGAACGGGCGACTCTTTACGCGGATTGGCGCCGATGATCAGCGCCGCGTCGGCGCCGTCAATGCCGCCGACGGTGGCGTTGAAGAGGTAAGAAGCGCGGCCGAATCGCGGATCGAGCCTTGCGCCGTCCTGCCGGCAATCGAGATTGGGCGTCCCGAGCTGCTGCATGAGCAGCTTCAGCGCAAAAGTCTCCTCGACCGCCGCGAGATCGCCGACGAGCGCGCCGATGCGCGACGGCTGCGTCGCCTTGGTCTTGGCGGCGACCGCGGCGAGCGCCTCCTGCCATGACGCCGGACGCAGCCGGCCATTCTCGCGGACATAAGGCCGATCAAGACGCTGCGTTTTCAGACCGTCGACGATCTGGCGCGTCTTATCGGAAATCCACTCCTCATTCACCGCGTCGTTGATGCGCGGGAGAATGCGGATGACTTCGCGGCCGCGCGAGTCGACGCGAATGGCGGCGCCGAGCGCATCCATCACGTCGATCGTCTCGGTCTTCTGATATTCCCAAGGCCGCGCGCGGAAATTCTGCGGCTTGGGCAGCAGCGCGCCGACGGGACAGAGATCCGCGACATTGCCCTGCAACTCGGAGGACATGGCGCTTTCGAGATAGGTGGTGATCTCCATATCCTCGCCGCGGCCGATGGCGCCCATGTCGCCGGTGCCGGCGACTTCCGCGGTGAAGCGGACGCAGCGCGTGCAATGGATGCAGCGGTTCATCTCGGTCTTGACCAGCACGCCGATATATTTGTCTTCGACGGCGCGCTTGTTTTCATGAAAGCGCGAGCTGTCGACGCCAAAGACCAGCGCCTGATCCTGCAAATCGCATTCGCCGCCCTGATCGCAGATCGGGCAGTCGAGCGGATGGTTGATGAGCAGGAACTCCATCACGCCTTCGCGCGCCTTTTTCACCATCGGCGATTTGGTGAGGACTTCCGGCGGCGCGCCATTGGGACCGGGGCGCAGATCCTTCACCGACATGGCGCAGGAGGCCTGGGGCTTGGGCGGCCCGCCCTTCACTTCGACGAGGCACATGCGGCAATTGCCGGCGATGGAGAGGCGTTCGTGATAGCAAAAGCGCGGAATCTCGGCGCCCGCCTCTTCGCACGCCTGCAGCAGCGTGAACTCCGGCGGCACGTCCACTTCGACGCCATCGACGAGAATCTTGGTCACTTCGCTTTCTCCGAAGTCTCGACGCGCTTATTCGCCATCTCGCTCACTCCGCCGCTACGCGGATCGGATCGGGATGCGGATTCGCCGCATATTGATCGATGCGCTGTTCAATCACATCGCGGAAGTGCGTGATGAGTCCCTGGACCGGCCAGGCGGCGGCGTCGCCAAGCGCGCAGATGGTGTGGCCCTCGATCTGCTTCGACACGTCGAACAACATGTCGATTTCTCGTCTGTGCGCACGGCCTTCGACCATGCGCTGCAGGACACGCCACATCCAGCCCGTCCCCTCGCGGCAGGGCGTGCACTGGCCGCAGCTTTCGTGCTTGTAGAAATAGGACAGACGCGCAATGGCGCGGATGATGTCGGTGGACTTGTCCATCACGATCACCGCCGCCGTTCCGAGGCCCGATTTGAGCGCCACGAGACTGTCGAAATCCATCGGGCAGTCGACGATCTCATGCGAGGGCACGCAGCGCACCGACGAGCCGCCGGGAATGACCGCAAGCAGATTGTCCCAGCCGCCGCGCACGCCGCCGCAATGCGTCTCGATCAATTCGCGAAACGGGATCGACATCGCCTCTTCGACATTGCACGGCCGATTGACGTGGCCGGAGATCGAAAAAAGCTTCGTGCCGGTGTTGTTGGGCCTGCCGATGCCGGCGAACCAGGCCGCGCCACGCCGCAGAATCGTCGGCGCGACGGCGATCGACTCGACATTGTTCACCGTCGTCGGACAGCCATAGAGGCCGACATTCGCCGGGAACGGCGGCTTCAGGCGCGGCATCCCCTTCTTGCCTTCGAGGCTTTCGAGCAGCGCCGTCTCCTCGCCGCAAATATAAGCGCCGGCGCCGTGATGCACATAGAGATCGAAGGGATAGCCGTGGATGTTGTTCTTGCCGATGAGACCCGCGTCATAGGCTTCGTCGACCGCGCGTTGCAGCGCCACGCGCTCGGCGATGAATTCGCCGCGGATATAGATGTAGCAGGCGTGCGCGCCCATGGCGTAGCTCGCAACCAAAGCGCCCTCGACCAGCGTATGCGGATCGTTGCGCATGATCTCGCGATCCTTGCAGGTGCCGGGCTCCGATTCATCGGCGTTGATGACGAGATAATGCGGCCGCTTGGGATCGACTTCCTTGGGCATGAAGGACCATTTCAGGCCCGTGGAAAATCCGGCGCCGCCACGCCCGCGTAGGCCCGACGCCTTTATTTCGTTGATAATCGCGTCGCGGCCCTTGTTGAGCAGCGCTTTCGTATTGTCCCACTGGCCGCGCTTTTTCGCGCCGGCGAGCGAAGGGTCGCCAAGGCCGTAAAGATTGGTGAAGATGCGGTCCGCGTCGGAGAGCATGGTTTTCTTTTTCCCTCCGCCTATTTCGCGCCGTCGCCGTAAAGCGACGTGAGACTCGTGAGCTTGCCCTCCGGCTCCGACGAGACGCGGCCTGTTTGCGAGCCTATCTTCACCGGCCGGCCAGCGGCGAGATTGTCGAGCAGCTTCTCGAAATTCTCGGCCGTCAGGTCTTCGTAGTAATCGTCGTTGATCTGCACCATCGGCGCGTTGCAGCAGGCGCCGAGGCACTCGACCTCTAGCCAGGAGAACAGCCCGTCGTCGGTCACCCTGCGTTGAGGACCGATGCGGCGGCGAAGCACCTGGATGAGATCGTCGGAGCCCGCGAGCATGCAGGGCGTCGTGCCGCAGAGCTGGATGTAATATTTCCCGACCGGCTCGAGATTGAACATCGAGTAGAAGGTCGCGATCTCCAGCACGCGAATTTTCGCCATGCCGAGCGTCTCGGCGACCTTCTCGATCGCCGCCTGCGGCAGCCAATTATCATTCTGCTTCTGCGCCTGCCACAGCGCCGGCACCACGGCCGAAGCCTGGCGACCATCGGGATATTTGGCGATCTGCTTTTCGAGCCACGCCTTGTTCTCGGGCGTGAATTCGAAGCTCTCGGTCTGTTTTTCGGCGAGACGACGGACGGACATTAGCGATCGACCTCCCCGAAGACGATATCGAGCGAACCCAGAATCGCCGATACGTCGGCGAGCATGTGGTTCTTGCAAAGAAAATCCATGGCCGACAAATGCGCGAAGCCCGGCGCGCGGATCTTGCAGCGATAGGGCTTATCGCCGCCGTCGGAGACGAGATAGACGCCAAATTCGCCCTTGGGCGCTTCGACGGCCGCGTAAACCTCGCCCGCCGGCACATGGAAGCCTTCGGTGAAGAGCTTGAAGTGATGGATCAAGGCTTCCATCGAACGCTTCATCTCGCCGCGCGACGGCGGCGTGATCTTGTGATTTTGCGTCATCACCGGGCCGCGTCCGTCGGCGCGCATCAGCTTCTCGACGCATTGCTTCATGATCGAGGTCGACTGGCGCATTTCCTCCATGCGGATCACGGCGCGGTCGTAGCAGTCGCCATGCTTGCCGACGGGAATGTCGAACTCCATCTCCTCGTAGCATTCGTAGGGCTGCGCCTTGCGCAAATCCCAGGCGGCGCCCGAACCGCGCACCATCACGCCGGAAAAGCCCCATTTCCATGCGTCTTCGAGCGAAATGACGCCGATGTCGACGTTACGCTGCTTGAAGATGCGATTGCCGATGAAGAGCTCGTCGAGATCCTCGACGACTTTCAGGAACGGATCGCAAAAAGCGCCAATGTCCTCGACGAGCTGATCAGGCAGATCGCGCGCGACGCCGCCGGGGCGGAAATAATTGGCGTGCATGCGTGCGCCGGACGCGCGCTCATAGAACACCATCAGCTTTTCGCGCTCTTCATAGCCCCACAGCGGCGGGGTGAGCGCGCCGACGTCCATCGCCTGCGAGGTGACGTTGAGCAAATGCGACAGCAGACGGCCGATCTCGGCATAAAGCACGCGGATGAGCTGGCCGCGACGCGGAACTTCGACGCCGAGCAGGCGCTCGATCGCGAGACAGAAGGCGTGCTCCTGATTCATCGGCGCGCAATAGTCGAGCCGATCGAAATAGGGCACGTTCTGCAGATAGGTGCGCGACTCCATCAGCTTTTCGGTGCCGCGATGGAGAAAACCGACATGCGGATCGACCCGCTCGACGACTTCGCCGTCGAGTTCGAGAATCAGACGCAACACGCCATGCGCGGCCGGATGCTGCGGGCCGAAGTTGATGTTGAAGTTGCGTAGCCCCTGGGATTCGGGCTTCGCCTGGGTCGCCGTTTGGTCGGTCATCTGCTGCGCGCTCACTTGCTCGCCTTCTCATCGCCCGGGAGGTCGTATTTCACGGCTTCCCAAGGCGAGAGGAAATCGAAGTTGCGATATTCCTGCGTGAGGCGCACGGGTTCATAGACGACGCGCTTCTGCTCGTCGTCGTAGCGCACTTCGACGAAGCCCGTCATCGGAAAATCCTTGCGCAGCGGATGGCCGTCGAAGCCGTAATCCGTCATGATGCGGCGCAGGTCCGGATGACCGGAAAAGATCACGCCGAAGAGATCGTAAGTCTCGCGCTCGAACCAATCGGCGCCCGGATAAAGCGCGGTAAGCGAGGCGACCGGCGTGTCTTCCGCGGCAGGCGTCTTGATGCGGATGCGGCGATTGAATTTCGGCGACTGCAGATGCGCCACGACCTCGAAACGCTCGGCGCGTTCGGGATAATCCGCCGCCGTCACGTCGATGAAATTGACGAACAGGCAGTCGGAATCGTCGCGCAGATAGGTCGCGACCTCGAGCCAGCGCTCGCGCGCAACGGTCAGGGTGAGTTCGCCGAAGGCGATCTTCACTTCCGTCACCGCGCCGGGAAGCGCGCCGCCGATCTTGGCGCCAAGAGCTTCGAGTTCAGCAGTCATCATCAAACCTTGTCGCAACTTCGCGTAACTGGTGGGCAGGCAGTGGCGAACGGGCGGCGCCAAGGCTCATTCACGAACTTTCTACTCACATCGCCTTCAGCGTTCGATCGTGCCGGTGCGCCGGATTTTCTTTTGTAGAAGCAGCATGCCGTAGACGAGCGCCTCGGCCGAGGGGGGACAACCCGGCACATAGACGTCGACCGGAATGATGCGGTCGCAGCCGCGCACCACCGAATAGGAATAGTGGTAGTAGCCGCCGCCATTGGCGCAGGAGCCCATGGAGATGACGTAGCGCGGCTCCGGCATCTGGTCGTAGACCTTGCGCAGCGCCGGCGCCATTTTATTCGTCAGCGTGCCGGCGATGATGATGCAGTCCGACTGGCGCGGGCTCGCGCGCGGCGCGAAACCGAAACGCTCCAAATCATAGCGCGGCATCGCCGCCTGAATCATCTCGACCGCGCAGCAGGCGAGGCCGAAGGTCATCCACATCAGCGAGCCGGTGCGCGCCCAGTTGATGACGTCGTCGGTCGCGGTGACGAAAAAGCCCTTGTCGGCGAGCTCGTCGTTCAAGTGCAGGAAGAACGGATCGTCCGAACCCACAGGCTTGCCCGTGCGCGGATCGATAAGCCCCATGGGCTTCGGCGCGACCAGCGTTCCGCCTTCCTTCTCGATCAATCCCATTCCAGCGCTCCCTTGCGCCACTCATAGATAAAGCCGACGGTGAGCACGCCAAGGAAAACCATCATCGACCAGAAGCCAAAAGCGCCGGCCTCCTTGAACGCGACCGCCCAGGGAAAGAGAAAGGCCACTTCGAGATCGAAGACGATGAAAAGAAGGGAGACGAGATAGAAGCGCACGTCGAACTTCATGCGCGAATCGTTGAACGGATTGAATCCGCATTCATAAGCCGAAAGCTTTTCGGGATCTGGCGCCTTGAACGCGAGCAGAAAGGGCGCAACCAACAGCGCGCCGGCGATAACCGCCGACAACGCGATGAAGATCACGAGCGGCAGATATTGTTCGAGCAGCATCGGCATGGATATGGTCCGACTTGTCGGCGGGGCGAGGGCCGCGTTCGCGGGAGCCGCTTCCTTGGGCGATTTCCTTAGAATGACTCCAGGCCGCGCGTTCCGTAACAAAGGCCATTGTGCAAAGCAAGAGAGGAAGCGCGGCCAGAGCGAAATCGCCGCGGCGTTGGGCGAAAACGCCTAATTGCCGGGCTATCGGTCACATCGGCGTCATATGGTCCGACAGCGCGGCGGCGGCCTGAAACTCGCCATAGCGCGTTTCGCGCCGCGCCAGCGCTTCCGCATCGGCGCCCCAGACGCGCATTTGCCAGTCTTCATCGACATTGGCGGCGCGCCAGGCCGTAGCCGCGTCGATGTCGCGCAAGGCGACCGCCAGCGCGATCACCGCCGAGCCGGTCAGCGTCGTCATGACATGCAGAGCGGCGAGCCGCAGCGGCGCGCCAGGGCCCTTCCCGATTTGCACGCGCACGGCCTTTGCGATGGCGTCGAGCGCCGCTTGAGGCTGTTCGACGAACATCACCCCTTCCGCGAGCGCGAGCCTGGCCCCCAGCCTGTCGCGCGCGAAGGCGATGAGCGGATCCCATGCGGCCGACTGCGCCGCGACGAGGCTCTCCGGTTCGCCGGCGCGGTAACAAATGAGATCGGAGGCCGCATATTTCATCACTTCGGCCTCGACGTCGGCCATTTGCGCGGCGACGCCGTCCAGCGCCGAGTTTATGAGCCTCGTCAACGGCATCGCGGCCGGGTCGATCGTCTCGCCCTGCGCCGCCCATTCCGTGGCAATTGCTTCGGCCAGCGATTGCGAAGGGGCGGCCAGCCGGCGCTTGCCGGGCGTATTGACCGGCCGGCCGTCGAGCAGCACCGCGTAGCCGCCCTCAAACGGCGCCGCGACGGCTTCCTTATAGAAGCGTTTGGGGAGCGGGCGCGCCGGGTCACGCGCGGCCTTGACGGGATCGCGCTCCTCCGGCTGGACGAAAATATCGGCGTCGAGGCCGGTCGGTTTTTTTGACATTAGTCAGTCCTCGCAAACGCGGGGCGGCTGCAAATCACGCGTCCGGGGCGTCTTCGATCGGGTCATATTGCTTCGCGTCGAAGCCGAACAGTTCCCAGCTTTTCCTCATATGGTCCGGCAGCGGCGCGGTCACGTCCAGCGTGCCGCCCTTGGGATGTGGCAACACAAGACGGCGCGCCAGAAGATGGAGCTTCCGCTCCAGCCCCTCCGGCATCGCCCGCAGCGGATCGCGCCGGCGCACTTCATCCTCCGGACGATGGCCATATTTCGGATCGCCGAAGATCGGATGGCCGATCGCCTCGGCATGGGCGCGCAACTGATGCGTGCGGCCGGTGAGCGGCTTCATCGACAGCCAAGCGCAGCGCGGCGACACCTTGTCGACGATGGCGTAATAGGTCAGCGAATGCTGGGCGTCCGCCTCGCCGTGCTTGGCGACGCGCATTCTTTCTTGCGCCTCTCGCTCCGAAGCTTTTCTGCCGTCGCGCTCCGGCATGCGTCGATGTCTGATGTCTTCTCGCTCCGTCTGGCGCCGACCGCTCGAAGACGGGCGCTCCATCCCGGCGCCCTTGGCGAGATAGAGCGAAATGCGCCCTTGCGCGGGTTTCGGCACGCCCTCGACCAGCGCCCAGTAGATTTTCTTGGCTTGGCGAGAACGGAAAATCTCGCCCAAATCGGCCGCGATGCGCCGATTCTTGGCGACGAGCAGCACGCCCGAGGTGTCGCGGTCGAGCCGATGCACCAGCACGGGCCGCGAATCGCCCTTGGCGAGCGATTCCAGCATGCCGTCGATATGGCGCGTCTGGCCGGAGCCGCCCTGCGTCGCCAGCCCATAAGGCTTGTTGAGGACGAGCAAATCCTTGTCCTCGAAGAGCGTCATATCGGCAAGCGCCCGGGCGTCCTCGGGCGACGCGCGCCTGATCACCGGGCTGGCGGGCGGCTCGATTTTCAGCGGCGGCACGCGGACCTTCTGACCCTCTTCGAGCCGCGTCGAGGTCTCGACGCGCTTGCCGTCGACGCGCACCTCGCCCTTGCGGCAAATCTTGGCGAGATGAGAGAGCGCAAGCGCCGGATAGCGGCGCTTGAACCAGCGGTCGACGCGCATCCCCAATTCGTCTTCGGTGACGGTCGTCGTGGTGACGCCGCTCTTGGGTTCGGGCGCGAGGGCGGGCGATGAAGGCGACATCCGCGCCTTATCAACCAAAGCCCGCCGCCTGTCGATGCTTGAAGACCGCGTCGCCGCGCGCCGCGCTTGGCTCCCGCCGGCCGCTCCGTTAGAGTTCGTCCCGCTCACCTTTACGAGGCCTCCGCATGACCGACCGCGCCGGCGAACAGGCGATGCTCGAAAGAGCCAATCTCGATGCCCGAATCGCTTTCGTCGCCGCGAGCTTCCTCCTCGCCTACGCCTTCACGGCGCTGCTCGACCGGGTCGGCGCGCCGGAGCGTTTCGTCGGCGCGGCGCCCGCCTATTTCACCGTTCTCGGCCTCGCGACGCTCGGCTTCCTGCTGCATTCGATGCGCGTCTCGGTCTATTACACGGCCGGACGCGCCCTGCCGGCGGCCTACGCCGGTTTCGCCAACGCCGCGATCGTCATCGCCATGATGCTGCCTTTCGCCGCGCGGCTCGCGGGGCGCAGCTGGGGGCTGGGGACGATAAGCGGCGTCTTCATCGGCCTCGCCGTCGGCGGTCTCTATCTCGGCCCGTTGCTGCGCAAGACCGGGGTGTTCTCGATCTCCGAGCTTCTCTGCGCGCGCTTTCCGAGCGCCGCGACGCGGCTGGGGCTGATCGGCGCGGTCGCGCTGTCCTCGGCGCTGCTCGCCGTGGCCGGCGGGCTGATCGCAGTCGAGGCGCTTGTCGAACTCACCGGCGCGAATCGCGTCTTCGCCGCCCTGCTCGTCGGCGCCGCGAGCCTCGTCATCGCCGGGCCGGGCGGCCTTTCGGGCGTCATCTGGGCGGCGGCGGCCGCCGGCGGCGTCGCGACGCTCGGCTTCGGCTGGCCCATAGCGGCGCTCGGCCTCCATGGCGACCTGCCAAGCGGCCTGTTCTTTGGCGGGGCTGGCTGGCGCGAGGCCGCGAGCCTCTTGGAGGCGTGGCGCGTCACGCCCGCGCCGATGACCCTCGACGTCGAGATCGGCGCGACGGCGGCGGCGGCGTTGGGCGTCGCGACATTGGCGCCCATTCTCGCGCCGGCGGTCACAACTCCCGACACGACGAGCGCGCGCCGCGCCGGCTACGCCGCCTTTTTCTGGACCATCGTCTTCGCCCTGCTGGCGGCGGCGGCGATCGCGGCCTCGACGCTTTCGCTCGCCCGCGCCACATCCGGCCAGCCGCCTGAACGCCTCCCCGAGGCGGTCTATCGGGCAAGCGGGCGCGGCCTCATCAGCATATGCGGCTATTACGCGCGCGGCCCCTCCGAGGCGCAGCGCGCCTGCGCCGCACAGGGCGTCGCCCCGGGCGCGCCGCTCGACGCCAAGGACGTTCGCCCGATCGACGGCGACTATTTGCTCGGCGCGCTGCCGCAGGCGGCGGACCTCGGCGCGGCGGCCTCGGGCCTGCTCGCCTCGGCCATGGTGGCGCTTGGCCTCGCCCTCGCCGCGGCGGGGCTGCAAGCCTGCGCAACGGCCTTCGGCCATGACGCGCTTTATCGGCTGCGCGGCGAAATCGACCTTACGAGCCGACGCCTCGCCATCAACCGGCTCACGCTCGTGGCGGTCTCGACGCTCAGCTATGTCGCGAGCGTCACCGGCCTTGTTACGCCCGGCGTGCTGGTCGCGGCGGCGCTGGCGGTCTCCGCCGCTTGCGTCGCGCCCGCGCTCGGCCTCGCCTTTTGGGCGCGCGCCGGCGACCGCGAAGCCTTGGCCGCGCTATGCGGCGGCGCCATCGGACTTCTCAGCGCGCTGTTGGCCGCGCAGGCGCATCGCGTTGAAGTCTATGCGCTTGCGGCGCTCGCGGGGGCGACGCTCGGTCTCGCCATGGGCCTCATGTCAGGGTTCTCCTCGGGCGCGGAAAAACCCGCCGCGCGGGCCTTTATCAACCGCATGTTGCGCGGCGACGCCCAGATGCTGCAGCCAGACAAGGGTGCGTAGCGGCGTCCTATAGGGCGCGCCTCACGGCGTCGTATGGAAGAAATCCTCGCCCGGCGTGACCTTGCCGAGCACGACCGGCTTGTCCTTGCCGCAGACAAAATCGCGAGCGTGTTTGTCGGCGATCTCGCGCGCCAACTCATTGGCGTTTGCGTTGGCGAGCGCGTCGACGTAGCCGACATGGCAGACGGCGCCGGGCGGCAGGCGCGTAACGACCAGCGCCCTGCCCCTGACCTTGCGATTCTCCATGTCGGCGGCGCGTTTGACATTCCAGCGAATGATCGTCGCGAAAGGCTTGCCCTTCGCGAGCCGCCATTCCACGACGCCCTTGTAGAAATCATTGAAGGGCGCGAGCGTCTGCTCCGCCGCCGGCTCGTCTTGCGCCATGGGGCCGAAGCTCACAAACATGCGCTGATCGCCGGCGCCGAGCCACATGGGCGCGCCCGCATAGCCCTTGCAGCGCCAATCGCCATAGTCCTCAACCGCCTTCCCGGGCCTGTGCTTGCAGTCGCGGCGCACGTCTATTTTCGTGTAGGCGGAGGAAATTTCCTGCGCCGCCGCGGGAGCGAGAAAGCCGAGCGCCGTCAGGCAAACGAAGGCAAGAACCTGAGGCTTCACGCTATTCTCCGATTGCAGGCGTCATTTTGGGTTTGTTCACGACCGCAGCATGGAGGCTGAGCGGCTCGATCGCTTTGCGACCGCGCACATCAGAGCGCGCCCCTATCCTTCCCGGCTTTTTCTGCTATAACGGCCCCGCACGCCCCGGTTCGCCGGGGCGGCTCCGTTTTCGCGCGACCTCGCTGGACGACATCCCGGCCTTGGCCGCAGATCACGGATCATCTCGAAAAATAAGGAAAATCCGATGTCGATCACGGCGGAGCGCAAGCAGGCGCTCATCAAGGAATATTCGACGAAAACCGACGACACGGGCTCGCCCGAAGTGCAGGTGGCGATCCTCACTGAGCGCATCGTCAATCTCACCGAGCACTTCAAGACGCATGTGAAGGACAATCATTCGCGTCGCGGTCTTTTGAAGCTCGTCTCCCAGCGCCGCCAGCTTCTCGACTATGTGAAGGTGCGCGACGAGGCGCGTTATAAGACGCTCATTGAGCGGCTCGGCATTCGTCGCTGACCGAGTTTCGCGAAGGCGGCGCACGGATGCGCCGCTTTCCTCTTTTTGGAGCGCCGAGGGCGGCGCTCGTAAACGCAGACCAGCGCGTAAAGTCATGGCAGGATCGCCGGACGCTGCGTGGACGCTCAACACATTATCGCTCCCGCAGCTTCTCGCCGTCTTGCTCATGACGACCCGTTGGGTCCATCAGAGAAAGACAACGCATGTTCCAAGTTCATCGCGAAGAACTCGACTGGGCCGGGCGCAAGCTCGTGCTCGAGACCGGCAAGGTCGCGCGTCAGGCCGACGGCGCCGTCATGGCCTCCTGGGGCGAGACCACCGTGCTCGCCACCATCGTCTCCGCCAAGGCGCCCAAGCCCGGCCAGGACTTCTTTCCGCTCACCGTCAATTACCAGGAAAAGGCCTTCGCGGCGGGGCGCATACCCGGCGGCTATTTCAAGCGCGAGGGACGCCCCTCGGAACGCGAGACGCTGGTGTCGCGCCTCATCGACCGGCCGATCCGCCCGCTGTTTCCGGACGGCTATCGCAACGACACGCAGGTCGATCATCACCGTGCTGTCGCATGATCTCGAAAACGATCCCGACATTCTCGCCCTGGTCGCGGCCTCCGCGGCGCTGACGCTCTCGGGCGTGCCCTTCATGGGCCCTGTCGGCGCCGCGCGCGTCGGCTTCATCAATGGCGCGCTGAAGCTCAATCCGACGATCGAGGAAATGAAGCTCTCCGAGCTCGATCTCGTCGTCGCCGGCACCGCAAGACGCCGTGCTGATGGTCGAGTCGGAAGCCAAGGAGCTTTCCGAAGAGACGATGCTGGAAGCGGTGATGACCGGCCATCGCGGCTTCCAGCCGGTGATCGACGCCATCATCCGTCTCGCCGAGCGCGCCGCGAAAGATCCGCGCGATCTCATCGTTCCCGACACGTCGGAAGTCGCGCGCGCCATCGAGCAGATCGCCGAAGCGGAATTGCGCGAGGCCTATAAGCACACCGTCAAGCAGGAGCGCTACGCCGCTGTCGACGCGGTGAAGGCGAAGGTGATGGCCGCGCTCTTTCCCGAAGGCGGCGAGGCCGAAATTCACCAAGGAGCAGGTCGGCGAAGTCTTCAAGGAGCTTCAGGCCAAGGTCGTGCGCTGGAACATTCTCGACACCGGCGTGCGCATCGACGGCCGCGACGTGAAGACCGTGCGCCCGATCATCTCCGAAGTCGGCGTTCTGCCGCGCACGCATGGCTCGGCGCTCTTCACGCGCGGCGAAACGCAGGCGCTCGTCGTCGCCACCCTGGGCACGGGCGAGGACGAGCAATATGTCGACTCGCTCGAGGGCACCTATAAGGAGCGCTTCCTGCTCCATTATAATTTCCCGCCCTATTCCGTGGGCGAGACAGGCCGCATGGGCTCGCCCGGCCGCCGCGAAATCGGCCATGGCAAGCTCGCCTGGCGCGCCATCCGTCCGATGCTGCCGGCCGCCGCCGAATTCCCCTACACGCTGCGCGTCGTCTCGGAGATCACCGAGTCGAACGGCTCGTCGTCTATGGCGACCGTTTGCGGCACCTCGCTCGCTCTGATGGACGCGGGCGTGCCGCTCAAAGCGCCGACCGCCGGCATCGCCATGGGCCTCATCCTCGAAGGCGAGCGCTTCGCGGTGCTCTCCGACATTCTGGGCGATGAGGATCACCTCGGCGACATGGACTTCAAGGTGGCGGGCACGTCGAATGGCGTCACCTCGCTGCAGATGGACATTAAGATCGCCGGCATCACCGAAGAGATCATGCGCGTCGCGCTCGCTCAGGCGCGCGACGGCCGCTTGCATATCCTCGGCGAGATGGCGAAGGCGATCACGGCTTCGCGCGCGGAGCTTGGCGAATTCGCGCCGCGCATCGAGACGTTGAAGATCCCGACCGACAAGATCCGCGACGTGATCGGCTCGGGCGGCAAGGTCATTCGCGAGATCGTCGAAAAGACCGGCGCCAAGATCAACATCGAGGACGACGGCACGGTGAAGGTCGCCTCCGCCGACGGCAATTCGATCAAGGCCGCGATCGCCTGGATCAAGTCGATCGCTTCCGATCCGGAAGTCGGCATGATCTATGAAGGCACGGTGGTGAAGACCGCGGACTTCGGCGCCTTCGTCAACTTCTTCGGCGCCAAGGACGGTCTCGTTCACATTTCGCAGCTCGCCAAGCAGCGGGTGAACAAGACGACCGACGTCGTCAAGGAAGGCGACCGCGTGAAGGTGAAGCTGCTCGGCTTCGACGATCGCGGCAAGGTGCGCCTCTCGATGCGCGTTGTCGATCAGGAGACGGGCGAAGACCTCGAGGCCAAGGAAAAGGCCGAACGCGAAGCGGCCGACGCGAACGGCGGGGAATAAAGCCATTTCGGGCGGCCTTCGAAGGCCGCCCGATTTTTTTGGGCGCGGCCTTGCGCCGGCGCGACTTCCACGCGCCTCTCGACGCAAAGCTTGCGCGCATCGAGAAGGGGGCGCTTATGAAAAGATCTTTTCGCCGAGTCATTTTCGCCGTGGCCGCTATCGCCGCAATCACGTCCTCGCCGGCGCACGCCGAGACGCCGGATTATTCTCGCGTCATCTCCTCGGTCACGCTGAGTTTCGAAGGCGGCGATACGGACCGCGCCGTGCTCGTCGAGAATGACGACGCCGGCGCCGATCTCTATATCTATCGCGCGCTGGAGCCGTCTCGCGCCGCGCCGGCGAAACCCGCGCTCATCAAGAAGAACGCCGCCTGGAGCGGCTCGATGTGGGGAACGCGGCCGTCGCTCGGATTGAGCGGAAAAGGTTCGCTGCTCGTCAAATCCGCGAATGACGCGATCGGCCGCGGCCGCTGGAGCCAGACGCTCACAATCGTCTATCGCAACAAGGAACTCATCGTCGCGGGCCTGACGCGCAAGGCGCATGACACGATCGACCTTACACGCCATTCTTGCGATCTGAACTACCTCAAGGGCAAGGGCGTGCGCGACGGCAAGCCGGTCGCCATCAAGACGCCCGCGCCAAAACTCGTCGACTGGTCCGACGAGAAGCTGCCGGAAGCCTGCGCCTTTTAGCAAGCTTGCCAAGCGCCCCGCGCGCCCCGACTATGATGCGGCCGACGCGACGGGGAGCTCATGATGTCCGAGGAAACAGAAGCCAAGGCCGCTAGCGATCCGCGGCCTCGACTGGACATCGACATTGCATTTCTCGCAGAGACTCGCCATCACGCTCGCCTTCGTCGCGATCACGCTCTGGGTCTCGGCGCCGTTTCTGTCCGCTTTGACATGGGCGCTTGTCATGGCCGTCGTCTTCGCGCAGCCGCATCGGCTCATCGAGGCGTGGCTCCGCCCCTCGCTCGCCGCAGGACTCTCCGTCCTTGTCGTGGCGCTGATCGTCGTCGCGCCACTCCTGCTCGTTTCGGAAAGGCTGATCAACGAAGCGATCGTCGGCGCGGGATATATTCAGGAGGAAATCGCCAAGGGGAATTGGCGAAAGTTCATGGGCGCCCATCCGTGGCTGCAAACCTTGAACGCCTGGATTGACGCGCAGGTCGATCTGCAAGCCGTCCTGCAGCGGGTCGCCTCCACGCTAACCAACGCCAGCGCAATGGTCATCCGCCAGTCGACAGGTCAGATTCTCACGATCATGCTCGCTTTCTATTTGCTGTTTTTCTTCCTGCGCGACCGGATCGCCGGTCTTGAAATGTTGAGACGGCTGTCGCCCTTCTCCGATATGGAGACCAGCAAGCTCGTTGTGCGCGTGCGCAACACCATCTCGGCCATCATCTACGGAACGCTCGTCGTCGCCGCGCTTCAGGGCGCATTGGGCGGCTTGATGTTCTGGTGGTTGGGTTTTCCGTCGCCGGCGTTCTGGTCGCTGATCATGGGCCTGTTGGCGATCGTTCCGGTGCTCGGAACATTCGTCGTCTGGATACCCGCGTCGATCTATCTCGCGATTGAAGGACGCTGGGCCGACGCCGTGATCCTTGCGGCTTGGGGCGGCTTGGTGATCGCCAGCGCCGACAATCTCATCCGTCCGCTGCTCGTCGGCGAAGGATTGCGCCTCCATACGGTGCCCACATTCATCGCTTTGCTCGGCGGCCTGCAGCTCTTTGGCGCGGCTGGCCTCGTGCTCGGCCCGATCGCGATGACCACGGCGGCGCAGCTGCTGGATTTTTGGCGCGACCGCATGAAGGCTGACGCAGAGATCAGCTGAAGCCGGCCTCAAGCGCGTGCGCCAACGCAGCGTCGAGCGCCGCTTCCTCCGCCTCGATCACAGTGGCATTCTGCGTCCATACGAGAAGGCAGCGCACGCGTTTGCCGGGATAGAGCGGCGCGATCGCCGCGCGATAGAGCGCGAGTTGGCGGAGGTGCCCGGCCTCTAGAACGACGCGCGGACGCCCCGTCTTGAAATCGGCGATCAGGACTTCGCTTGACGTCTCGGCAAGGCGATCGATGCGGCCGGAGACGACGACGCCATTGTCGAGCGTCGCCACGACATCGACTTCAGGCGTCGAGTCCAGTCCAAAGAGCGGCGCGAGACGCGCATCCTCGATCACCGCGAGCGCCGCTTGCGCCAAGGCGGCGCGCTGAACCGCATCAAGAAAGCCGCCGCGCGCGTCGAGGAAGCGGCGCGCCGCCGCTTCCCGGCCATCCGGCGCGCAGTCAGGCAAATGCTGCAAAAGCGCGTGAACCAGCCGGCCATATAGCAGACGGTCGGCCTCGGCGCGGGTGGCGGCCGCCGTGTCGCCGGCCGGCGGCAGCATGTCCGCGCCGGCGAGCGCGCTTGAGGGGCGCAAGGGCGGAGCGGGCGCGTCTTCGCGCGGCGCCGGCATTAGAGCAAAGGAAGGAATTTCAACGGCGCCGGGCGCCGCGTCAATCTGCGCAAGGTCGAAGCGTGGCGGCGCCGCGCCGCGCCGCAGAATCGTCGACCCCGGATCGAGCGGATCGGGCAGAGTCTCGCAACTCCCTTCGAGCGCGTTGAAAATGGCGTCGTACCAGCAGCCGTCCGCGCGCCCCTTCGGACCGTGAGCGCCACAAATATATAGGCGCTCCTCGGCGCGCGTCAGCGCGACATAAAGCAGACGCTGATTCTCCTCACGCTCGGCGCGCCGATGCGCATCGCGCGCTTGAGCCAGGGCCGGCGGATCGGTTTCTTTGCCAAGGGACCAGACGAGAACGGCGTCATCGGCCTCTCCGAGCGCATAGAGCTTTGGGTCGTGCTTGCCGGCTGGCGCGCCGCATGTGTCCGGTAGGAAAACGATCTTCGCCTCCAGTCCCTTGGCCGCATGGACAGTCATGACGCGCACGGCGCCGCCGGCGGATTCCATGTCGCGCTTGATCGAGAGGTCGAGCGCTTCCACCATGGCGAGGAAGCCCGTAAGCGAAGATGGCTGTTCGCGTTCAAATGCGGCCGATAGCTTCAAGAATTCATCGATGGCGTCGTCGGCCTCGGCGCCCAGCCGCGCGACAAGCTGGGCGCGACCGCCGCCCGGACCAAGGACGCGGCTGTAGAAATCGAAGGGCGTTAGTTCGGCGGCGTCATGCCGCAACTGTTGCAAACGCCGCGCCGCCGCGCGAAAGCGCGGATCTTCGGCCTGCGCCAGCGCTTCATGAAGCGAAGACGGACGATGCGGCGCGAGCGCGATCAGATCGTCGTCCGTAAAGCCGAAGAAGGGCGACTTAAGAACGATCGCCAGCGTCAAATCGTCTTCCGGCAGCAACGCGGCGCGTCCCAGCGCGACGAGATCATTGACGGCGATGTGGTCGGCAAGATTGAGCCGATCGGCGCCCGCGACAGGCACATGCTCGCTCTTCAAGGCGCGAATGATCGCCTCGAAAAGGGCGCTACGCTTACGCACGAGGATGAGTATGTCGCCCGCCTGCGCGGGGCGCAGCGCGCCCTTGTCTTCGACGCATTCGCCGTTTTCAGGCGCGAGCAGAGCCTTGATCTTTCGCGCGAGCTTGCGGGCAAGCTTTTCCGCCGGATCGCTCGCGTCGACATAGTCGATCGGCAAGCGCCAGTCGGTTGGTTCCTCGGCCTTCTCCGCGCCAATCGGCTCCCAGATTTCGACGAGCGCCGCGACGTCGGTCTTCCACGCTTCATGCCTCGGGAGCCGTTCATCGCGCTCAAGGCGAAAACCTATGCTGTTGTCGGCAAAGTCGAAAATATCGTCAACCGCTTGCAGAATGCCCGGCGCCGAGCGGAAGGACTGCGTGAGCCGCAACCATTCGAAGCGTCGTTCGGCATTCTTGAAACGGCGCTCGAAGTCGCGGCGCATAGCGTCGAATCTCTCCGGCGCCGCGCCCTGGAAGGAGAAGATCGACTGCTTTTCGTCGCCAACCGCGAAAAAGCTGCGCGCCGGACCCGGACGGACTTCGCGCGCGCCGAAGCCGGCGCAGAATTCGTCGGCGAGCGCCGCGAGAATGTCCCACTGCGCCGAACTCGTATCCTGCGCCTCGTCGAGCAGGACATGGTCGATCTGCGAATCGAGCTTGTAGAGGACCCATGAGGGACTCGAGCGATGGAGCAGTCGACGCGCGCCTTCGATGAGATCGTCATAGTCGAGCAGACCGCGGCGCCGTTTCGCGCGCTCATACTCAGCGAGAATGGCGTCTCCGAGCGCGGCAAGCGCCAGCGAGCGCTCGACTGCGGCCGCCGCCTTGCGCTTTTCGATGAGCGGGGCGAGGCGATCGCGCTCAGCCTCCATCCGTTCGAGCAACTGGGGTTCGCGCTTGGCGAGACCGTTCGTGACGATTTTCGCTTTTCCGACGCCTCGCGGCTCGCCGTCTTTCGTGAAGAAGGCCAAGAGATAGCTCTCGACGCAATCTGGATGCGGAGCAAGCGCATAGGCTGTGTCGAGAGATTGAGCGAGTTTGCCGTCGTTTGTCGATCCGCCGCGCAGCAGTTTGGCGAGAGCCGGCCACGCTGTGGGCGGCTCTCCTTCCTCGATGATCGCCGCCTCGATCCGCGCCAGCGTCTCGTCGCCACGCAAACCGAGTTTAGCGCTTAGACGCGCGGCATAATCGTCCCGCTCCCGCATGCGCGCGAATATTTGGCGATGATGCAGCAGCTCGGCGCAGAGCGCATCGAAGCCTGCGCCTGAAGTTTCGCGCGCCACAAGCGCCAGCGCCGCGTGACGTTCGGCCCCCTCGCGCATGGCGGCGTCGAGCGCGCGCCGGCGCGCCGCTTCCATGAGCTCGGCGCGCTCCATGTCGTCGACAACGCGAAAGGCGGCGGGAACATTGGCCTCGAATGGAAAGATATGAAGCAGCTTCTCGCAGAAGGCGTGTATCGTCTGAATCTTCAGGCCGCCCGGCGTGTCCACCGCGCGCGCGAAAAGCCGCCGCGCGAAATCGAGATCCATGCGCGAGTCGACCGACGCGCCTATTTTGGCGATCTCATTGGCGAGCGACGCGTCGTCGCACGTCGCCCATTGCGCCAAAGCGCCGAAAACCCGGGACGCCATATTCGCCGCCGCGGCTTTCGTATAGGTGAGGCAAAGAATTTGCGAGGGGCGCGTCCCTGCGAGCAGGAGACGCAAGACGCGCTGCGTGAGCACATGCGTCTTGCCGGAGCCTGCATGCGCCGAGACCCATGCCGAGCTTTTCGGATCGGACGCCAAGCGCTGGCGCCGTACCGTTTCGCTGGCGACGGGGCGCACGCTCATGCGCCGTCTCCGCCGCCGCGCAGCCATTCCTTCACGCGCGCGAGATGATCGTAATCGCCGGCGTCGCCCATGAAGGCCGGATGAGGCCGCGAGGCATAGGGCGTCGTTTCATCGCGAAACTGCGACAGCATCTTCTCGACCTCGGCGCGGTGCTCGGCGACGATGTCAGCGAAAGATGTATCCTTCCATGCGAGCCACCGCGTCTCGCCGCCGTTCTTGAGGCCGACATAAGCCGCGCCCGCAACCGCGCGCGCGCCGATCTCCTTGAAGGCGCCCGCCTCAATCATCGCCGCCTCCAGCGTCAGTTGCGGCGACCAACCGACTTTGACCTGGGCGTTGGACGGCGGCGCGCCGGTCTTATAGTCGAAAACATAGGCGCGCCCTTGCGCATCGATCTCGATGCGATCGGCGACAGCGGTGAGCAGAAAGCGCGCGCCGTCAGCCAGCGCGAGCGCCATCTCGCCGCGCGTCTCGACGAAGATGTCGCCGCCTACCGCGCGACGCTCCAGCTCGAAGGCGAGCGCATGATCCAGCCCCGCTTCAATGCGCGGCCATTGGAAGCTCACGAAAGCCGGATCGTCCATGAAGCCGTCGAGCTTGTCGCGCGCAGCGCTTAGTAGAGAGTCACGTGCGCCCAGCGGAAGGGCGCCACGCGGATAGCGCGTAACAAAATCCGCAAGCGCCTCATGGATGGCGACGCCGATTTCGCGCGCGCCGGACTCGGCGCCGAGCGGCGGCAGTGGCGCGAGTTTGAGGACATATTCGGCGAAGATCGCGTAAGGATCGCGCCGCAGGCGCTCGATGCGGGTGACGCTCAATCGTTGCGGCCGCAGTTCGACGGGCGGACGCGGTTCGGGCCGAGAGATAGATATCGTCTCTTTCGGGCGATCGAGCGCGGCGGCGATCGCAAGCATCCGATCGCCGCGCGCTTTGCAATCTGAGAAAGCGTCGCCAGAGAGCGCGAAGAGGCGCGCAACGAAGCGCGAGGGGACGGTCGGCGCGCCGTCGCGCTTGACGGCGCGGCTCAGCACGACGCGCTTGGCGCCGAGCGCCATGACAAAATCATGCGCGCTTTGGCCGATGCGGCGCTCGGGCGCCATGAGGCCGAGCTGTGCGCGCATGGAGCGATTGAGAAAGGCGCCCGTGTCCGTCTGCGGCGGCCAGACGCCTTCGTCGAGACCGGCAAGCAGGATGAGATCGGCGTCAATAAGACGCGCCTCCAGGGGTCCTAGAATCTTGAGCCGCGGATGCGCGCGTCGCGGACCGCGCAGCGTCGTCTCGAAAGCGATGCGATCGAAAAGCGCCGCATAGCTCAACGCGTCGAATCCCGATGGCGCTTCGGCGCGCGCCAATCTCTCCAGAAGCTCGAAAAGCGTCGCAGCGCCTTCGTCGCCAATCTCGTCGTCGCCCGCGGTCACGGCTTCAAGCGCTGCGCGATGCGTGGATGCGCGATCCGAAAGGGAAGCCTCGTCAGGCAAGTTAGCGAAAGGCGCGAAAGCGGCGTCGAAGCGCGCCAACAGATTTTCGATTGCGCGCCAGTCGTCGTCGCCAATGCGGCGCGCCGCCGGATGCGCATGCGGCGCGCGCGCAAGTTCGCGCGCCGTGACGGCTCGCGCCGCCCAGCCGCCGTTGACCGAGCCCAGCATACGCAGCACGCCAATCTCGACAAGCGGCGCGAGCGAGGCGATATGCGCGCGCGTTAGGCCAAGACGCGTCAGCGGATGCGCGAGCAACGCCGCGACGTTCGCCGCGCCTGCGCCATTGGCGCCGATCGCGGCGATAAGCCGCGCCAGCGCGCCGATCGGCGTCGTCGCGAGCGGCTTGCCGCCTGAATCGTCGATCTCGATATTGAAGCGCCGCAGTTCCACGGCCACGCGTCGCGCAATATGGCGGTCGGGCGTGACGAGCGCCGCGGTGCGCCCCGGCGTCTCCAAAGTTTCGCGCATGAAGAGCGCGAGCGTCAGCGCCTCAAGCCGCTCGTCAGGCGCTTCGAGCGCGACGACGTCGGCTAGCGCCGCGACGAAATTGTCGCTCTCGACGGCGCGATAGTCGCGCCATGCCGATGTCGCGTCCGCCGGCAACATGGCCTGCGAAATGAGCGCCCGCCGCATCGTCAACGCCGGCGTCGGACGACCCAACTCGCGCGCGTCTTCTCGCGCCGCGCCCATTGTCGCGAGCAAGCGCTTCAGCATTGTTTGCGGATGGGTGAAAGCCGGTTCGTCGCGCCCGTCCCCTTGGCCCACGCGCGCCCAGGCGCTTTCGCTCATGATTTGATCGAGTCCCGGCAGAACGACGGCGCCATTATCGAGCGAGGCGATTGCGGCGAGAAGCCGCGCCGTCGTCGGATGCGCGCCGGTCGAGCCGAGCGCGATCACCGGCGCGTTGGACGTTTGTCGCGCCAGATCTGCAATCTGAGCTTCGACAAGGCGCTTCTGATAGAAGCTGGCGTCGGTCAGGCCGCGCTCGGCGAGCATCTCCGGCCACTGGCGTAGAGCAATGCGCAAAAACTTGGTCGTGATCGCCCAATAATCGCTGAAAGCGTCGTCGCTTAGGTCCTTAAAGGCGTCGGGCGAAATGTCCTCGATAATGCATTCGTCGATCAGCGCGCCGAGGTCGGACGCGAGCGCATAGGCGGCCGACGGCGTGGAGGCGACAAGCAGCGGCTCGCTGTCATGCAGATTGGGCTCGCCCGACGCGTCGATCGAGATGATCGCACGCTCCATCGCCTGCGCCCATTGCAGGATAAGTTGCGAAAGCAGCAGACGCCGCTCCAATTCCGCGATCGGCGGTTCCAACGGGCTGTCGGCGCCGCCGGCGTCGAATTCGAGTTCAAAAAGCGCGGCGGCCTCGCGCTCCTCCAACGCGCCGAGCGGCAGAATGCGCGGCAGCAGCGTCGCGCGCCCATCAAATGCGCGCGCGAACTCTGCGGCGAGCGCCCGGGCCGCCCGCTGCGTCGGCACATAGATCGTAGCGCGCGCCATTGCGAGCGGCGCGATCTCGCGGGAGAAGGCGGGAACGATGGCGCCATCGAGCAACGCCGAGACGAATGTTTCAAGAAACGGCGCGCCGGGCGCGATGGTGAAGAGATTGCGCCGCATGGCGATCATGGCGGCGCCGCTCAGCCGCGCCGCGCCGCGATCGCTTCTTCAGCTTCGCCGATCGCCGCGACCGTGCCGACATGAAGCCAAAGCCCGCTGGAGACGACGCCGTAGAGCCGTCCCGCTCGCGCGGCGTTGAAGAAGAACGGCGCGAGCTTGAAAACATCGTCGGCGGCGTTTGCAAAGAGCTGCGGCTTCATCAGTCCGACGCCGGCGTAAACATAGGGCTTCGGCCCGTCGCGACGCATGATGCGGCTTTCGGAATCAAGATCGAAATCGCCGTCCCAATCGACGCCGACACTGCCCAACGTCGGCGCAAGCAGCAGCGCGATATCCATCTTCTCTGCGTCCCAGGCCTCGGCGAGCGCCAAAATATTGGACTGCGCGGCGCCGACCCAGAAGGCGTCCGTGTTGCAAATGAAGAAAGGCTTGTCGCCGATGAGCGGCAAGACCTTCTTGACGCCTCCGCCCTGATCCAGGAGACGCGCGCGTTCGTCGGAGATAACGATGCGCGGGCGGGCGCGATCCGCCAGATGGATCTCGATCTGATCGGCGAGGTGATGAACATTGACGATCGCTGTCGCAACGCCTGCTTGCGCGAACTCATCGAGCGCGCGGTCGATCAATGTGCGTCCGGCGATGGAGACGAGCGGCTTAGGCGTCCTGTCGGTAAGCGGGCGCATGCGCGTTCCCAGTCCCGCGGCGAACACCATGGCGACGCTTGGAACATGCGTCGCCGCCCGCGCGTCAGGCGTCGCGAAACAGGCTGGGGAGATTGGCCTCATACCAAGCCCTAATGTCAGCGAGCGCCGGATGGCGCAAGCTCTTTCTCAGATAGGCCTCGACGCGCGGCAGATGCGCGAGATATTGCGGCTTGCCGTCGCGCTGATCGAGCCGCGCGAAAATGCCCAATATCTTCGTCGCGCGCTGCGCGGCGAGAATCGAATAGGCCTTGGCGAAAGCCGCCATATCGAAGCTTGCGTCGGCTTCACGGCGCAGCTTGGCGTAATGGGCGAGCAGCTTCAACTCCAGATCGTCGGGCACCGTGACGCGGGCGTCCTGCCCGAGCGAGGCCATGTCGTAGGCCGGGTGGCCCAGCACGCAGTCCTGGAAGTCGATAATGCCGATGCGCGCGATCCCTTCGCGCTGCGGCAGCCACAATAAGATTAGGGGAATGATAGTCGCGCAGCGTCCATGTCGGCGGCGCGCTCGCCAGGTCGATCAAGGCGTGACGCCAGAGATTTATGAAGATCGCGCGCGGGCCGGAGGCGATCGCGGCTTTCGCATACGTGACATACCAGTCGAGCAGCAGTTCAATTTCGATCAACAGCGCGTCGAGATCATAAGGCGGAATATGGTAGTTGCCGACGCCCTGGATCGTTAGCATATCCGGCAGGCGTTGCGCGTGAAGATAGGCGAGCGCGCCGGCTGCTTCGAGATAGCGCTCCACGATGGGGCCGTTTTCGTCGACGACGCCCTCGCCGCCGAGATCCTCAATGATAAGCAGTCCGGCGCCGAGATCCTGCGCATAAACCTCCGGCGCGGAAAGCCCGAGCCCGCGCAACGCCTGCGACAGCGCGACGAAGGGCGTGACATTTTCAGCAAGCCGCGCGATGGCGCTATAGGATTTACCGAAGCGGATCGGCGGCCCGTCAGGCCGCCGTGGCGAGATCATCAAAATGGCGTGCTGGCCGCTTTCCTTTTCGAGCCTTTCATAGGCCCGGGTCGAGGCATCGCCTTGCAGGAAGCTGCGCTTCGCGTCGGCCCACCCTTCCTTGCGCAAGAGTTCGCGCAGCGCCTTGAAGGAAGCGAGCCGCGCCGCGAAAGCCCCATAGCCGGAGATCGTGAGGCGGCGCGCGTCGCGATTTTCTGCGTCGACGAAACTTAAGCGCACTTCAAGCCTGTCGCCCGAGAACGCCTCGCGTACGCGCTCGGCCCATTCGACCAGCACGATCGCGTCTTCCGTCGCCTCTTCCCAACCCAGTCCCGCCAATTCGGCGGCGTTCTCCAACCGATAGAAGTCGGCATGCACGATGCGTTTGCCGCCGCCCTCATAAGTTTGCATCAGCGTGAAGGTCGGACTCGGCGCTTCGAGGATCGGATCCTCGACCAGGGCGCGGATCATCGCGCGCGCAAAAGTCGTCTTGCCGGCGCCGAGATCGCCGGCGAGCGCGACCGTGTCCCCGTTGCGGATGAGCGTCGCGAGCTCCTGCGCCAGCGCCGCCGTCTCCGCCTCATTGGCGATGTCGACGCGCCAAACCGTCTTGGAGGACGACTCCTCGCTCACTCGGCGCCTCCTTCGCCTGCCGCGCGGCGCTTTTCTTGGCCCGCCGCCGGCGCCGGGAAGACGCAGGTGACGGTCGTGCCTTCGCCCGGAGCGGAGTCGATAAAGACCTTGCCGCCATGCAGCTCCATGAAGGCGCGCACGATGGAAAGCCCGAGGCCGACGCCGCGATGCCGCGAGCCCGCCGTATGCGAACTCGAAACGATCGAAGACGCGCTCGAGAATTTCAGGCGAAATGCCGCGTCCGCGATCGGTGACCTTGAACACGACCTCATTTTCGCGCCGCATCACGGCGAGCGTCACGATCTGGCCGGGACGCGAGAAGCCGATGGCGTTGGAGAGGAGATTGAACAATATTTGGCGAACGCGCTTGGCGTCGCCGCGAAATGTTCCGACATCGTCCATTGCGACGATCTGCACGTCGATCGAATTTTCCACCAGCCGGTCCTGGACGCCATCGATCGCGGCGCGCATCGTCGCCTCGACGTCGACATCGGAAAACTGCAGCTCCAGCGCATCTTCGTCAATCGTCGCGAGATCGAGAATATCGTCGATGATGGCGAGCAGCGCCGCCGAGGATTTGTTGACGTAGCCCAGATACTCGCGCTGCCGAGGATTGAGCGGGCCGGTCAACTCTTCTCCCAGGAGATGCACGAAGCCGTTGATGTTGTTGAGCGGCGAACGCAATTCGTAACTGACGTGATGGATGAAGTCGTTGCGCAGCTTCTCGGCGGCGAGCAGCGCCTTGTTACGATCGGTGAGCGCGCGCTCGACATTCACGTCGGCGGAGACGTCGACGAAAGTCAGAAGCGCCGCGCCGTCGAGCAGCGATTGCGCGGTGCAGTCGAGCACGACGCCGTCGCTGCGCTCGATACGGCGGGTAAAACCTTCGCGCATGTCGTTGAGGCTCGTGACGAAGCCTTGCAGCGCCGCCCACGTCTCGTCATTGGCGTGCAGCGCGCGACATTGGGCGACAAGCGCGTCGAAGCGCGGCTTCGTCGTGAGCTCGTCGGGATCGAGCCGCCAGAGCCCGGCGAAGGCGGGGTTGCTGAACTTCAAGCGGCCGTCGGGGCCGAAAACCGCAACGCCTTCATGCAGCGTCTCCAAAGTCTCGCTCTGCATGCGGTCCAGCGCATTGAACCGCGTTTCGAGATCATAGGCCTTGGTCGTATCGTCGTAGAGATAGGTGACGCCGCCTTGCGGATTGGGGTGCGCGACGACGTCGATAATGCGCCCGTCGGGCAGATGCCAGGTATGGCGAACAGGCTCGGGCGACCGATAGGCCTCAAACAGCCGCTCCTTCCACGCCCTGTAGTCGGATTCGACCGGCACGCGCTGCTCCGCGCGCAGGCGATCGAGAATTTCGCCGTCGGTCGGCTGTTGTTCGAGAAATTTGGCGTCGAGCTGCCAGAGCTTAGCGTAAGCGTCATTGCTATAGATGAGGCGCCGCGATCGGTCGAAGCTCGCCACGGCCGTGGGCAATTGATCGAGCGTGCGCACATGCGACTGCATCTGCTGTTGGAGATCGGCGCGCACCGTCTCGACTTCATGGCGGTCGATGGCGATCGACGCCGCGCCGCTCGCGGCCGGCGCCTGCGTCACATCGAGTCGATGGCGGGCGCCGGCGACGACGGCGTTGACCTGATCGCGCCAGATGGCGTTCTTGACGCGCGCCTGGTCGGCCGCCGCGCGCGCCGATTGATCGAGCAGCTCCAATCTGCGCGCGATGGCGTCGGCGGGATCCTTCGCCTCGACCGCTTGCGCATAGGCGCTATTGACGAAGACAAGCTCTCCATCGACATCGCGAATCCAAACCGGCGTCGGCAAAGCTTCGAGCATGGCGCGAAGCCCCGAGAGCTCGGATTGCGCCGCGGCGTAACGCTCGCGCAGACCGATCAACTCCAGCCTGTCGCCGGAGACTTCGCGAATGCGCAGCACGGCGCTGCCGCCGATGGCGCGGCCGTCGGCGTCGAAATGGCGGCCAGCGACGCCAGCGAGCGCAAGGCGAAAGCCCTCGCCGCTGCGCCGCAGACGATCGACGGCGCTATCGAGTTCTTGGGCGTCCTTGGGCGCAAGCCAAGCGCCGAAGCCCAGAATGCGGCGCGGCGCGGCGACGGCCTCGGTCAGAAGGAGCGATGACGAATGAATGTCAGGTTCGCTGTCCGGCCCGGTCCAAGCGACGAAGATCTGCGGCTCGCTGGCGAGAAATATCTTGGCGCGGTCGAGCTTGGCGCGCGCTTCTTCGAGGTCGCCACTGAGCTCAGCTTCACGCCGGCGCCAGGATTTGCGCTCGCCGATATGCGTAAGGGCGACGACCGCGGCGAAAATCGCCAAGCCGCCGCTGAAGGCGAAGCTGACCACTTCGGAGTCGATCGGAAGATAATCCAAAAGGCTTGCCGCGCGCGCCGGCGCCGCCGCGGCAATGAACGCGACGCCCGAGGGGCCGCAGAGACGAGACAAGCGCCGTCTCATCATGGCGTCGGCGACTCTGCGCGTGGGCGATCAGCTTGGCGTGTCACGAGAACCGGTCTCCACGGTCGATTGCAGGTGCTCATCACAACAACGCCGTATGCGGTCCGCGTGAAAAAGAGACGGCGGGAAAGCGGAGGGCTCCGCATGCCGCAGCGTCGCGCCGCGTAAACAAATCACCCCAATCTAGAACGCTAAAGACCAAAACGGAATCGTGTTTCGTCCGGCGAAGCCGCCGCCTGGACAAAAAGACGGCCTCGCGCCCGTAAGGGAGCGAGGCCGCAATGAAAAAGCCGCCGCCTGCGGCTTAGTAACGATAATGCTCGGGCTTGAACGGGCCGTTTTGCGGCAGGTTCAAATAGGTCGCCTGCTCCTCCGTCATTTGGGTGAGCTTGACGCCGATTTTGTCGAGATGGAGCGAAGCGACCTTTTCGTCCAGGCGCTTGGGCAAAGTATAGACCTTGCGCTCATAGACGCCCTGCTTGGTCCAGAGTTCGATCTGGGCCAGCGTCTGGTTGGTGAAGGAAGCCGACATCACGAAGGAGGGATGGCCGGTGGCGTTGCCGAGATTCACGAGACGGCCTTCGGATAGCAGGATGATGCGCTTGCCGTCCTGGAACTCGATTTCGTCGACCTGCGGCTTCACATTGTGCCATTTGAGGTTCTTCAGGCCGGCGACCTGAATCTCGCTGTCGAAATGGCCGATGTTGCAGACGATGGCGCGATCCTTCATCGCCCGCATATGGTCGAGCGTGATCACGTCGACATTGCCGGTCGCGGTGACGAAAATATCCGCGCGCGACGCGGCGTCCTCCATCGTCGTGACTTCATAGCCCTCCATCGCCGCCTGCAGCGCGCAGATCGGATCGATCTCGGAGACGAGCACGCGGCAGCCGGCGTTGCGCAGCGAGGCGGCCGAGCCCTTGCCCACATCGCCAAAGCCCGCGACCATGGCGATCTTGCCGGCCATCATCACGTCGGTGCCGCGACGGATGCCGTCGACGAGCGACTCGCGGCAGCCATAGAGATTGTCGAATTTCGACTTCGTCACCGAGTCGTTGACGTTGATCGCCGGCCAAAGGAGCTTGCCCTCCTTCTGCATGATGTAGAGACGATGGACGCCGGTCGTCGTCTCCTCGGTGACGCCTTTGATCGCCTCGGCGTTGCGCTTGTAGAAGCCGGGATTGGACTTGAGGCGCTTCTTGATCGCGGCGAAGAGCACTTCCTCTTCCTCATTCGTCGCCTTGTCCAGGAAAGCCACATCGCCGTTCTCGGCGCGCAGGCCGAGATGGATGAGCAGCGTCGCGTCGCCGCCATCGTCAAGAATCATGTTCGGGCAGCCGCCGTCGCCCCATTCGAAAATCTTGTGGGTGTAGTCCCAATAGTCTTCGAGGTTCTCGCCCTTCTTGGCGAAGACCGGCGTCCCGGTCGCGGCGATGGCGGCGGCGGCGTGGTCCTGCGTCGAATAGATGTTGCAGGAGGCCCAGCGCACGTCGGCGCCGAGCGCCTTCAAGGTCTCGATCAGCACCGCCGTCTGAATGGTCATGTGGAGAGAGCCGGCGACGCGCGCGCCCTTCAAAGGCTGCGACGGGCCATATTCGGCGCGGGTGGCCATGAGGCCCGGCATCTCCGTCTCGGCGATGGCGATTTCCTTGCGGCCCCAATCGGCCAGCGAAATGTCCGTAACGGCGTAATCGTTGAAGTGATGGGCGGTCATGCCAAATCCTCTGCTTCTCGCCGCGTTGCCCGACGGCTCCGGCGCGCCCTATAGCAGGGCTGCCGGCGGAAGGCAATAAAGATATAAAGATTTGTTTATGTCATTTTTCAGTCGCGCCGAGCCTCTCGATCACCGGACAAGCCGGCGTCTTTTCGCCGTCGCATTGGGCGATGGTCTCGGACAGAACAGCTTCCAGCCGCGAAAGATCGGCGAGCTTGGCGCGCACCTCGTCGAGATGGGCGGCCGCTATCTCCCTCGCCTGCGCGCAGGACGTGCGATCCGGCCGGGCCAGCGCGAGCAGCGCCCCTATGCTCTTCACGCCAAAGCCCAGCGAAGGATCGCGTGCACGCGGCCGAATGTCTTGCGCCGCTATCCGCCGCGCCGCGCGACGCGGACAAAAGCAGCGTATCGACGCGTGGCAACGCGGCCGTATATCGTCGCCCGCCGACGCTACGCGGCGGAGCGGGCAGGGGCAGGCCAGCGTATCCGCGTGAACGGCGTATTATTCAGCTCGCAGCCGCCGACGCTGCAGCATTAATTTATTTTTACGCGGCGGAGCGGGCAGCAGGCGATCTTCTCGTAATAGCGGATGGTTTCGATATTGACCCCGCTCAAACGCGACAGTTCGCCGATCGAGATTTCGAGACCCTGCTCTCCCGCTTGGCGCGACATGCGAAAAAACTCTTGCTCCTGTAGCCGCTACAGGTCGCATCTTATCGCCGTCAGATTTGCATGGGGAGTCCAATCCGATGAGTTCGGTTCGCAGCAACACGCCGGCGGAACCGCGCGGCGCCGCGACGACTAATCGAGTTGGCGGCGCCCAGCGTCTCCTGGCGGCAGGCGGCCTGATCGGCGCGCTGCTCGCGTCGTCCTGCTGCCTCGCGCCGCTCGCTTTGTTCAGCCTCGGGATCAGCGGCGCCTGGATCGGCAATCTGACCGGGCTTGCGCCCTATCAGCCCTATTTCCTGACTTTCGCCCTGGCCTGCCTGGCAGGAGGCTATTGGCTGAACCGCCGGTCGCGGCGAATGGCCTGCGCGGCGGGAGGATCCTGCGCCACGCCAAACCGGGACCTGTTCGTCAAGGCGAGTCTGCTGTTTGCGGCGCTACTTGTCATGGGCGCATTGGTCTTCGACCTGCTCGGCCCCCTATTTCTCGCCTAACAGTTCCAGCCTGAAATTGGAGCCATCGTCATGACAAATCTGCTGCGCTTCCTAGCCTTGGCCGCAAGCCTCCTGCTTGGCGGCTGCGGCTGTTAGTCAAACGAAAGAGGAGAATGAAATGGCAAAGCGCCTTTCTTCCGCTCCCTCGATGGGTGCGGGCGTCGCGCTGTTCTTCCTTGTGGCTACTCCGGCGGTCGCAAACGAGAAGACAGTCACCCTCGCCGTGGACAAAATGACCTGCGCGACCTGCCTCTATACGGTAAAACAAAGCCTCGTGGCGACGCCCGGGGTGGTGGACGCGGAAGTTTCCTATAAGGAAAAAACCGCCACTGTCGTCTTCGACGACGAGAAGACCAACCTTCAAAAGCTGATCGCGGCGACGACCAACGCCGGCTATCCTTCCGCCGTCAAGAACTGAGATCGCGCGTGCAACTCCTTTCCACCGTCACCTGCCCCCAATGCGGGGGCCGTTCGACCGAAACCATGCCGACTGACGCCTGTCAGTTTTTCTACGAATGCCGACATTGCGGGGCGTTGTTGCGGCCGAAGGCAGGCGACTGTTGCGTCTTCTGCTCATATGGCGACACGCCCTGCCCCCCGATCCAGGAGGCGCGCGCCAAGGGCGCCGACGCGGCCGGCTGTTGCGGCGGGCGCTGAGGCTACCAACCGCCGCCATCCTGCTCTATAGCTGGCGCACGCTCATCCGAACCGGCGGCGCCCATGCTGCAAATCCTGAAGAACTTCATCAATGAACTTACCGGCGAGGCCGATCGGCCGAGACCATTCGAGGCCGCCGACTATCAGCTCGCCGCCGCGGCGCTGCTCGTCCACATCGCCTCGATCGACGGCGAATTCGACGACAAGGAAAAAGCGCGCATAAGACATCTCGTCGAGGCGCGCTTCGGCCTCGAGGGCGACGAGGCCAGCGAATTGATCGACGCGGCGCATGAGAGTGAGCGCGACGCCGTCGACCTCTATCGCTTCACCAGCGTCTTGAAGCGCCAACTGGACGAGGACGGACGCCGGCAGGTGATCGGCATGTTATGGGACATGGCGCACGCCGACGGCCAGGTGCATGAATTCGAGGAGAATGTCGTTTGGCGCGTCGCTGAACTCCTCGGCGTCTCGACGCGTGACCGCGTCGAGTTGCGGCGCGAAATCCGTGAGGGCGCCGCGCCGCCGCCCGCCGGCCCATGGTCGCGCCCCAAGGAGTGACGCCCATGACGGACGCAGCGCAGCCAGCCCGGCCCGTCGCCGTCATCACCGGCGCCTCGGAGGGCATCGGCGCCGAACTCGCCCGCGTCTTCGCCGCCAAGGGCCATGAACTTGCGCTTGTCGCGCGCCGCCGCGACCGGCTCGAAGCGCTGGCGGACGAGATCGCCGGCGACGGCGCAACGCGGCCGATAGTGGTCGAACTCGATCTTCTCGCCGAAAACGCGGCCGAAACGCTCGGCGAGCGCCTCGCCGAGGCCGGTCTTGCGCCGCAATATCTCGTCAACAACGCCGGTTTCGGGCTGATCGGCCGCGCGCTGGAGCTCAACGCCGACGAGCAGCTCGCGATGGTCGATCTCAACATGCGCGCGCTGACCGCGCTGACGTTGCGCTTTCTGCCCGCGATCGTCGCGGGCAAGGGCGGCGTGCTGAATGTCGCTTCCGTCGCGGCCTTCATGCCGGGACCGGGCTTCGCAGTCTATTACGCGACAAAGGCCTATGTGCTTTCCTTCAGCGAAGCGCTGGCGCAGGAGTTGAAGCGGCAGGGCGTGAAGGTCTCCTGCCTCTGCCCCGGCCCGGTGCAAACGGGTTTTCAGGCGCGCGCCGGCTTCGATTTCTCCGGCCCCATGGGCGCGATGAAGCCCGCCATGCTGCCGGCGGCGGAAGTGGCCCGGCAGGGCTATGCGGGACTGATGGCGGGAAAACGCGTCATCGTGCCGGGATGGGTGAACCAGATGCTCATTTGGGGCTCCGCGCTCACGCCGCGCGCGATCCTGCTGCCCATTCTGGCGACCGCGCAGCAGCGGCGCTGAAAATAAAAAAGCGAGCCGTTTGGCTCGCTTTCAATTCGTGGGCTGGCCCAAAAGGCTTATTCCTCGGCGGATTTCACCTTCAGCACCTGACGGCCGCGATACATGCCGGTCTTGAGGTCGACATGATGCGGACGGCGCAATTCGCCCGAAATCCTTGTCCTCGACATAGGTCGGCGCCTTCAGCGCGTCGGCGGAACGGCGGAAGCCCCGCTTCATCGGGGAGGTTTTTCTCTTCGGAACGGCCATTTTCTTGTCTCTCTACTAAACGGCGATGGCCGCGGGCGAAGACGCCGCGCGGCGGAAACTGGTGCGGCGCGTATACGCGAAATCTTTCCGGCTGGCTACCCCCGTGGAGCCTTTTCCGGCTGTCCGTCGATCGCGGCCGGCGGGGTCGGAGCGCCCGTGTCCTTGTCATAGACGCTCTTCTCGGCGCCCGACAGCATCGCCGGATCTTCCTCGATCAGTCTGGCGCCGCTGCGATCGTCGACGGGCTTCGGCGCCGCCGCGACCGGAGCCGCCCTGATGCCCGTCGTCGAGGCGAGCCAGCTTCGCCACTGATCGTAGCTGCCATTGAAGGTGTTTTGGTCGACAGCCCCGCCGATGCCCGGCACGCGCCCGTCCGAACGATATTGCCAGAAGGTCCATTTGCGATCGCCGTAGCGCACCTTCGGATGATATTTCGTCGAGCGCACCCAGATCGGATATTCGGACAGCGCGTCCGAATGCAGGATCGCCTGATAGAAGTCGACCGAGGAATAAATGATCGGCCGCTTGCCGTAGTGACGCTCCATCTGCGTGAGCATGTCCTTCATGTCGCGCAGCACTTCCTCGCGATACAGCGTGCGTTTGCATGTTCCGGAAGTCGGCGTCGCCTCGACGTCGAGCACGGGCGGCAGCGCGTCGGGCTCGTTCGGCACGACGCTCGCGAAATTGCCGATCTCTTCATGCGGCTGGCGGCACCAGTAAACGAAGTGATAGGCGCCGCGAGGCACGCCGGCCGCCTTGGCGGCCGCCCAGTTGTATTGGAATTTCGCGTCGGTACGGTCGGAGCCCTCGGTCGCCTTGATGAAGGCGAAGGAAACGCCCGAGTCCTTTACCGCCTGCCAGTCAATGGCGCCCTGATATTTGGAGACGTCGACGCCGTGGACGGCGAATTCGGCGCTACGCGTCGCCGGGAAGTTATGCAGCTCCGTCTCCGGCACCGCATAGGCAAGGAAGCTCGGGTCGCGCTTCGGGTTGACGAGCGGCGCGCTGGTCTGGAACCGCGGCCGGCGCGAAAAGCTCGGATCGTAAGAGCTGCCACAGGCGGCGAGGGCGAGCGCGGCCGCCGCGCCGCAGGCGCAGACGACGAGACGCGAAAGAGAGCATTTTAACGAGCGCATTTCGTCAAATTATCCCCTCAGCCGGTAATGCGGCGTTAACGCGCCGATACGCCTCAGTTCAGATGGAACCACAAACTGGCGATTGTAAGGAAGGCGCCGTAGCCGACCACATCGGTGATCGTCGTCACAAAAGGCCCGGAAGAGACCGCAGGGTCGAATTTCAGCCGATCGAAAATGAGCGGCACGACGATGCCGCCAAGCGCCCCGGCTACGAGATTCGTGAACATCGCCAAGGCCATAACCGGGCCAAGGCCGATATTGTGGAACCAGTTGGCGGCGACGATTCCGGTGACAAGGCCGAAGGCCGCGCCATTGACGGCGCCGATCGCGAGTTCGCGCAAAATGATGCGCAAGGCGTTGGCGCGCTTGAGCTCCCGGGTCGCGAGCGCCCGCACCGCCACCGTCATGGTCTGGGTGGCGGAATTTCCGCCCTGCCCCGCGACGATCGGCCCCAGCACCGCGAGCGCCACCATTTGTTCGAGCTGCGACTGGAAAGTCTTCAGCACCATCGAGGTGATGAAGGCGGTCAGCATATTGACGAACAGCCAGGTGAAGCGGCTTTTGGCGATCCACCAGAAATCGTCGGTCAGCTCTTCTTCGGGGTTCACGCCGCCGAGCGCCAGGATCTCGTCGGAAGCCTGTTCCTGAATGACGTCGACGATGTCGTCGATGGTCAAGACGCCGACAAGCCGCTCCGATTCATCGACGACCGGCGCCGAGATGAGATTGTAGCGCTCGAAGAGTTCGGGCCGCCTCGGCGCCGTCCTCGGTCGCCTTCACGCTCCGCCGATCCGCCTGCATGATTTCGTCGAGACGCGCCGACGGCTTGGCGCGCACCAGCGCGTCGAGGAACACCGTGCCGAGCAGATGATAGCCCGGATCGACGACGAACACTTCAAAGAAACTGTCGGGAAGGCCCTCGGCGTCGGTCTCGCGGAAAAAATCGAGCACGCGGCCGGCCGTCCAGAAGGGCGGCGCGGCGACGAGCGTCGTCTGCATCAGCCGCCCGGCTGAATCTTCCGGATAGTCGAGCGAGCGGCGGAGAACGACGCGCTCTTGCGCCGGCAGCGCCTCAAGCACCTCCGCCTGTTCCGAAGGCTCCAGCGTTTCGAGAATGGCGACGGCGTCGTCGCTTTCGAGGTCGCGCACGCCTTCGACGAGCGTTTCGACCGGCAGTTCTTCCAGAATGTCTTCGCGGGTCGCCTCGCCGACCTCCATCAGCGCGGTGAAGTCGAAGTCCGCGCCCATCAGCTCGACGAGGCGCGGACGCGCCTCGTGGCTCAGGAGCTCCAGCAACGCGCCGAGATCGGCCTCGTGGAGGTCGCCAACAAGTTCATGAACGCGTTTCGAGTCGCCGAGCGCGATCGCCCCCTCGACCTCGAGCACGAACTCGGGGCCCAGAGAAGCCGCTCCCTCGTCGCGGGATTCCTCGGCGGCGTTCGCCGTATCTTCATGATCGAGGGCCATAGGCGAATCCCGCGCTATATTATGCTGGCGCTCTTAACCCGCGCACGCAGGAAGTCAAACCGGCAAAACCCCCATGACGCGATTTTCGCTCTCGAAACGGCTCGGTCCCCTGATCCTTGCGCTTACCGCCCTATCGCCCGCCGCCGCGCGGGAGGATTGCGGCCCAGAGGCGCTCGGCGTTTCGCGCACCATCGAAATCAGCCGCGCCCAGGGGACGGCGGTCGGCCTGCAAAGCTATCCGCGCTCGCTGGATCTGCGTGACCACGAGGTCGTGCTGACATTCGACGACGGGCCGGCGGGGCCTACCGGACATGTGCTGGACGCGCTGGCGAAGGAATGCGCGCGCGCGACCTTTTTCATCATCGGCCGCAACGCCGACGACTTGCCGGCCCTCGTGAAGCGCGCGGCGACGGAAGGCCACAGCATCGGCCATCATTCCTACAGCCATCCCGCGAAGACGCTGCGGCTGATGAGCGAGAGCGCCGCCAAGGCCGACATCGACAAGGGGATCACAGCGGTGACCAAGGCGGCGGGCGGGGCGGCCGCGCCCTTCTTCCGCTTCCCCGGCTTCGCCGACACGCCGGCGCTCGTCGCCGATCTCACGGCGCGCGGCTACACGGTCTTCGGCTCCGATTTATGGGCGTCGGACTGGTCGCCGATGACGCCCAAGGCCGAACTCGATCTCGTGCTGTCGCGGCTCGAAAAGGCGGGCAAGGGAATCGTGCTTTTCCACGATTCCCAGGCGATAACGGCGCAGATGTTGCCCGAATTCCTGCGCGAATTGAAAAAGCGGGGCTACGCCGTGGTCCATATCGTTCCGGGCGACGGGCCGACGCCGATCGCGGCGGCGGGTCCGGGCTGGACCTCGACGACCGAGCCGATCATCGCCAAGACGCTGGGGCCTAAGGCAAAGCCCCCGCAAGAACATGAACAAGCGCCTGAGCGTGGCGGCGCCGAAGACGGCGATCACACGCATAGGCTCGGCGAGCCATAGAGCTTTCCGCGAGGCGCCGTCGGCGCTCTCTTACACGCCCTTCTCGCAGATATAGGTTTGTTTGCCGCCCCAGCAGGAGCCGCTCTTATAGATATTCCCGATGTTCTTGCCGCCTAAGGCCAATGCCCAGGTCTTTCCTTTCACGGGAGAAATGGTGAGGTTTTGACCTGAATATTGAAAGGTCACGGCGGAGCCTTTTCGAGAAATGCGGCAAATCCCGCTGTTGAGGATGCGTCCGGAGACTTTGACGAAACATTTCGCCATATGCCCTTCGGCGACCGTTTTGCTTTGCGGCTCCGGCTCGCTATTCGCCCGGGCCAGCGGGGCCGAATTTCGCGAAACCGCTTTATGCGGCGGTTCCGCCGCCTCGGCGATTTCTCGGGCGGTCTCTTGGCCGGATTGCCCGCCCGCGGGGCCTTCGTCCTTCACATCCATCGGCGCGGGCGTCTGCATCAGCGCTGTCGCCGCCAATTCTGGGGGCGCCGGCGCGGCGGTTTCCGCCAGCAGAGCCGCAGGGGGCGCCGGCGCGCGCGCGGGCTCCTCGCCGGAGCGTAGTCTTGCCAGCGGCGGCGACGTCATTGCGAGGCTCATATCGTCGCGTGGCGCGCTCGCCGGCGGCGCAATCGTGGTCGCCTGCGGCGCGCCGGAGGCGACGACGGGCTCGGCGGTCTCTGGAGCCGCGCCCCGGAAAGCCGAGCCGACGACAATGCCCGAACCTATGAGAACAAGAAGCGCCGCGCCGACATAAAGCAGCCGCTCGACGCGCTCGAAGTTAGGATCGCTGTCGACCGCTTGCGCTCTGCGACGCGCGTCTCTCGGCCGCGCCGGCGCAACGCGCCAATCGCCTTCGATATCGGACCACGCATAGCGCGCGCGCGTTTCAATATTGTCGACCTTGGCCGACATCTCGCGGTCTCTTAACGATACAGCCATGCTTCCTGCTCCGGACGCGGTTGAACGAAAAGAGCCGGCGTCGAATGCGCGCGTCAGCGTCTCGCGAAAGCGTCGCCGCGAAAACCGCACGCAGGACGAGCTCGTCCTGGCAAGCGCCAGCGCATGCATGATGGAATCAGGAATGTGGCTGATGTTTGCTCGCTGCGCCGCCGCAAATCCGCGGTTAAGACGGTTAGCCGTTCAACGACGCCTCAAGCTTGGTGCGGCCGAGAGGACTCGAACCTCCACTGGTTGCCCAACTAGCACCTCAAGCTAGCGCGTCTACCAATTCCGCCACGGCCGCAAGGGCGCTCCGCTTTACGCGAAGCGCCGGCGCGCAGCGTCTAACAAATCGGCAAAGCGATGACAAGCGGGCGCGCTGGGTTCAACATGAAGCGGGCGGCCAAATCAGGTGTAGACTGAATTTATGACCCAGGTCTTAGGTTCCGCGCCCCGCGCCGCCGATGCGCAAGCGATGCGGGCGCGCCCAGGCGCGCCGCCGGTCGAATGGCGCGTCAGCAAAGGCCTCGTCGCCTATGAGGAGGCCGTCGCCTGGATGGAGGCGCGCGCCGCCGCGATCGCTTCGGGCGCCGCGCGCGAATGCGTTTGGCTCTTGGAGCATCCTCCGGTCTACACGGCGGGCTCCTCGGCGAAGGACGCCGATCTTCTCGACGCGCGTTTTCCCGTGCATCGAACCGGGCGCGGCGGCCAATTCACCTATCACGGGCCGGGGCAGCGCGTCGCTTATGTCATGCTCGACCTGACGCGGCGCCGGCGCGACGTGCGCGCCTTCGTCTGCGCGCTGAAGTCATGGATCATCGCGACGCTGGCCGATTTCGGCGTGACGGGCGAGCGGCGCGACGCGCGCGTCGGCGTCTGGGTCGCTCGCGGCCCGACAAGCCGCGCGGGCTCGGCCGGCGAAATGGCGGAAGACAAGATCGCCGCCATCGGCGTGCGGCTGCGGCAATGGGTGAGCTTTCACGGAATCGCGCTCAATGTCGCGCCCGATCTGTCGCATTTCTCCGGCATCGCGCCTTGCGGCGTGCGCGAATCGCATCTCGGCGTGACAAGCCTCGCCGAACTGGGCGCGACCGCGGACATGCGCGCCGTCGACGCCGCGCTGCGCGAAAATTTCGAGCGGATATTCGGGCCGACGACGGACGCCTAGGAGGCGGCGGAAGGCCTTGCTTCTCTCGGGGCGAGAGCGGCGAAGAGCGCATCGTCTTCGTTCACGCCGGCGTTGCCGGTGGTGAGCAGCTTCTCGCCATAAAAGATCGAATTCGCGCCGGCGACGAGGCAAAGAATCTGCGCCTCGCGCGACAGGAATGAGCGTCCGGCGGAGAGGCGCACCCGCGCCTTCGGCATGACGATGCGCGTCGTCGCGATCATGCGCACGAGATCGAGCGGATCGACCTGCGCGCGGCCCGCGAGCGGCGTGCCTTCGACCGGAACAAGCGCATTGATCGGCACGCTTTCGGGATGGGGATCGAAGCCTGCCAGAACCTGCAACATGCCGGCGCGGTCCTTGACGCTCTCGCCCATGCCGATGATGCCGCCGCAGCACATTTCCAGTCCCGCGCCGCGCACCGCCTTGAGCGTGTCGAGACGGTCCTGATAGGTGCGGGTGGTGATGATGTCGCCGTAAAATTCCGGACCCGTGTCGAGATTGTGATTATAGGCGGTCAGCCCCGCTTCGACGAGGCGCTGCGCCTGCGACGCGTTGATCATGCCGAGCGTGACGCAGGCCTCCATGCCGAGTTCGCGCACGCCGCGCACCATGTCGAGCACCGCGTCGAAACGCTTGCCTTCCGGCGCCGAGCGCCAGGCGGCGCCCATGCAGAAACGGTCGGCGCCCGCGTCCTTCGCCGTCTTGGCGGCCGCAAGCACGTCCCCGGTCTCCATCAGATCGACGCGGTCGAGCTTCACCTCGCGATGATGCGCCGATTGCGGGCAATAGGAACAATCCTCCGGGCAACCGCCGGTCTTGATCGAGAGCAGCGCCGCCTTCTGCACGTCGTTCACGTCATGAAAGCGGCGGTGAATGGCGTTCGCCTGGGCGACGAGATCAAGCAGGGGCTGATCGTGAATCGCGACGATCTCCTCGACGCGCCAGTCGCGCCGAATGAAACAGTCAGCGTTGGCGTTTGTCGGCGCGTTCACGCTGCGCCTCCCGTGTCGCCGCTTTGCGCCCGGCGTTGCGAGCGCGCCGCAAGCTTGCGTTGCGCCGCCGGTTTTGCCGCCGCGTCAGTCGCTTTCTTACGCAAGCCCGCGTAGGCCACGAAGAGCGCCATGGCGACGTCAAAGGCCACGTTGGCGACGACGAAAGGCGCCGGCGCGAAGTCGGAGCCGGCGCCGACATAATGGAAATAGATCGCGTAAAGCGGATGCAGCGCGAAGCCCGCGACGACCCACCAGGGCGCGCCGATGATCGACATGGCGGCGAGCGAGCCGAAGACCGCGACGCCGGTCATTTCGAACCCGACCCAGGCCGCCGGCTCTTCGGCGCGCAAGGCGAAGCCGACATAGAGAAAGCAAAGCGCGATCAGCGCATAGGCGGCAAGACGCGCCGCGGCCATGCCGGACCAGCGCGAAAAGGCCACAAGGCCCAGCGCAAAGACCAAGCCGACCGCCGCGAAGATGAGGATTTCCATGGTGTCGAGCATGGCGAGACCGTTTGCCCCGCGACAAGCGGGCTGACTGAGAAATGGGCAGCGGGAGTCTATAAGCGGCGGAACGGCGTCGAACAAGCGTCAATCGCGGCCGCTACCTTGTCAAATCGCCGCCCTTGCCCCAAGCTTTGAGGCGAGAAGTCTGCGGGTGTCGGCTCTTGTCCGCGGGATCTGACGCGAGGATCGGATGCAGAAAATCATTGCCCTCGTGGTTTCTTGCTTGATCGGCGGTCTCTCGCCGGCGCTGGCCCAAAACCGTGGGACAAACACATGGGCGGGAAACACCGCCGAAGACATGGTCGACGAGCAGGACGCCTGTCGAGACGACGCCTATAGATTTTGCGGCGGCAACACAGTTTTTATTTTCGAAATGGAAAATTGCCTCAAGCGGCACATGCGTCAGCTGTCGAAACCCTGCCGCCAAATGCTCGCCCCGACAGATTTCAGAAAATATTATCGCGCAGAACCCGGCCCGTTCGATTTCTAGCGCCCGATCCCCTGGGGCGCGAAGACTTCCGCGCGGACCGTCAGCGTTACGGAATTTTGCCGCCCGAATCGAAAAGGCGCCTCAAGCCTGCTATAGCTGGCCACGGGGCGTCCGGGCGGGCGCAGGGGGATTTTAAGGTCACAAGACATCATGCAGGTCGAGGCGCAGACCCAGGAAAAGCCGATTCCGCTCGCTCCGGCGACGGTCGCCGAGCAAGAGGCGGCGAAAGGCGACGAATCCCTCATCGAGGACATTCGCCTGCTCGGACGTCTGCTCGGCGACGCCGTGCGCGAACATGAAGGCGCGGCCGTATTCGAGCGAATCGAGACGATCCGCCGCCTGTCCGTCGCCGCAAGCCGCCATCACGACGCCGAAGCGGACCGCAATCTCGACGCGCTGCTGCGCGCCTTGACCGCCGAGGAGGCGCGCACCGTGATCCGCGCCTTCAGCTATTTCTCGCATCTCGCCAATATCGCCGAAGACCTGCATCCGCTGCAGCAGCGCGCCCGCGCGCAGGCGAGCGGCTCGGGCGCCTTCACCGGCGCGCCGAGCCTCGCCACGACGCTCGCGAATCTGCGCAAGGCCGCCGTCGGCGCCGGCAAGATCGCGCAGGCGCTGTCGCGCGGATGGATTTCGCCGGTGCTCACCGCGCATCCGACCGAAGTGCGCCGCAAGAGCCTGCTCGATACGGAGCACGCGGTTTTCAAGCTGCTCGCCGCACGCGAACATATGCGCAGCAAGTCGGAGCGCGCGCAGAACGAAATGCAGCTGCGCGCCCGCGTCTCGCAACTCTGGCAGACGGAATTGCTGCGCCATTCGCGCTTGACCGTGCGCGACGAGATCGAGAATACGCTTAGCTACTATCGCTCCACTTTCTTGCGCGAAATTCCGCGCCTTTACGCTGACATCGAGCAGCGTCTGGACGGCCTGCGCGTCCCGCCCTTCCTGCGCATGGGCGCCTGGGTCGGCGGAGACCGCGACGGCAATCCCAATGTGACCGCCGAGTCGCTCTCGACCGCGATGCGCATGCAATGCGAAACCGCGCTGCGCTTCTACCTCGTCGAGGTGCATGAACTGGGCGCCGAACTCTCCATCTCGCGCCGCTACGCCGGCTGCACCAAGGCGTTGGAAGAGCTTGCGGCGCGCTCGGGCGACGACAATCCGCATCGCGACGACGAGCCCTATCGCCGCGCGCTTGATCGGCGTCTATTCGCGCCTTGCCGGCACGTTGGAGAAGCTCACCGGCGGACAGGCGGCGCGCCACGCGATCGCGCCTGGCGAGCCTTACGCAAATTCATGGGCGTTGCTCGCCGATCTCGTCACCATCGATGAGTCGCTGCGCGTGCATCACAGCGAGGTCATCGCCACGCAGCGCCTCGAGCCGCTGATCCGCGCGGTGGAAGTATTCGGCTTTCATCTCGCAACGCTCGATCTTCGGCAAAGCTCCGATCGTCACGAGGAGACGCTCGCCGAGCTTTTCCGCGTCGCGCGCGTCGCCGAGGACTATGCGGCGCTGCCCGAAGCGGAAAAGCAGCAATTGCTGCTGCGGCTTCTTTCCGATCCGCGCCCCCTGCGCCTGCCCGGCGCGACCTACAGCGAAGAAACGACGAGCGAACTGACGATCTTCGAACGCGCGGTGGAGATGCGCCGCCTCTATGGCGACGAGGCGATCCGCCATTACATCATCAGCCATACCGAGACGGTGAGCGACCTTCTCGAAGTGCTGCTGCTGCAAAAGGAATGTGGCCTGATGCGCGGCACGCTCGATCCGCGCGATTCAGAGAAGGTCGTCGCCGATCTCATTATCGTGCCGCTTTTCGAGACGATCGACGATTTGCGCAACGCCGCGCCGATCATGCGCGAATTCTATGCGCTTCCGGGCATTGTGAAGCTCGTGGTCAATTCCGGCGCGCAGCAGGACGTTATGCTCGGCTATTCCGACTCGAACAAGGACGGCGGCATCTTAACGAGCATCTGGGAGCTTTATCGCGCCTCCACCGCGCTCGCCGAACTTTTCGCCTCGATGCCCAATCTCACTTTGCGCCTTTTCCACGGACGCGGCGGCACGGTGGGCCGCGGCGGCGGTCCGAGCTACGACGCTATTCTCGCGCAGCCGCCAGGCACGGTGAACGGTCAAATTCGCTTGACCGAACAGGGCGAGGTGATCGCCGCCAAATACGCCAATCCGCAGATTGGCCATGTCAATCTCGAACTGCTGGTGGCGGCGACGCTGGAAGCGACGCTGCTCTCGCAGCACAAGGCGCCGGCGCCCGAATTCCTGGAGGCGGCCGAAGAACTGTCGCAGGCTGGCATGGCCGCATATCGCGGCCTCGTCTACGGCACGGAAGGCTTCGTCGATTTCTTCTTTTCCTCGACGCCGATCACGGAAATCGCTTCGCTCAACATCGGCTCCCGGCCGGCTTCGCGCAAACCCTCGCGGAGAATCGAAGACCTGCGCGCAATTCCCTGGAGTTTCTCTTGGGCGCAGGCGCGCGTCGCCTTGCCGGGATGGTTCGGCTTTGGCGCGGCGATCGCCCATTTCCTCGAAAAGGACGAAAAGGCGCAGCTGGCGCTGCTGCGCCGCATGAGCCAGGAATGGCCGTTCTTCCGCGCGCTTCTCTCCAACATCGACATGATCCTGTCGAAGACGGATATGTCGATCGCCCGCCATTATTCGGAGCTGGTCGAGGACCGGGCTCTCGCCGAGCGCATTTTCGGCATGATCGAGGCCGAGCACGCCCGCGCCATCGACGCGCTGGAGAAAATCCTCGGCTCCAAGGAGCGGCTGGCGGATAATCCAGCGCTGGCGCGCTCGCTCAAGCATCGCTTCCCCTATATCGCGCCGCTCAATTATTTGCAGGTCGAGTTGATCCGGCGACATCGCGCCGGCGACAGCGGCGACGACATCCGAGAAGGCATTCTGATGTCGATCAACGGCATTGCGGCGGGCCTGCGCAATACGGGATGAGGCGCGTCTAAAGGCTTGGCTTTCCGCTTTGCGCGCCTGTCGCCGAAAGTCGCGGGGCCAGACCTTCAGGCCGGGCCTGCGCGCTACCGTAATAAGAACCCTGGAAATAATCGACGCCCCAGTCGCGCAGTATGTGCGCGGTCTCTTCGTCCTCGACCCATTCCGCCACCGTCTTGAGCTCGAGATGGCGCGCGAGATCAATGAGCGTGCGCACGAAGAAGCGATCGTCGGCCGACATCGCGACATTCTGGATAAAGGCGCCGTCGATCTTGACGACGTCGAACTCGAGTTCGCGCAAATTGCGGAACGACGTGTGGCCGGCGCCGAAATCATCCATCGCGACTTTAACGCCGAGACGCTTGCAAGAGGCGATGAGCCGCCGCGTCGTTTCGAAATCCTCGATCATGCTGGTCTCGGTGATCTCGATCGTCAGCCGCTCCCCGGAGCCCGGATTGATCGTCAGCGCATGCCCCAATCGGTCCGGCCATTCCGGATCGAGCAGCGACGCCATCGAGCAGTTGACCGAGAGACACAGATCGGGTCTGCGCGAGAGTTCGTCGAAGGCGAGCTCCATCACCCGCTGGTCGAGCAGGCGCATGAGGCCGGCTTTTTCGGCGATCGGCAGGATCGCACTCGGCGAGACGGTGGAGCCGTCCGACAACCGCACGCGCAGCAGCGCCTCGTAAAACGCCGTTTCTCCGGTCGCCGCATGTACGATCGGCTGAAACGCCAGTTCGACGCGCCGGTCGTTTAATGCGGAAACGATGCTGTCGGCGATCTGCAACGCGCGCAAGCGCGAATCCTCGCGCGCAAGCGAGGCGCTGTAGAGAACATATCGCCCGTTGTGGCGCTGGCGCGCGAGATCGAGCGCCTCCCCGGCGCGCTGGAGCAGCACATCGGGCGCGCGCCCCTCGCGCGGCGCAATGACGCCGCCTAAGCGAATGGTCGCTGGGATCGATCCGGCCGCCGTCTCGAACGGCGTCGCCTGCACCAGGTCGAGCAGACGGCGCGCGATAGACTGTGTCTGCTCGGTGTCGCAATTGTCGAGAACGAGCGCGAATTTATTGCCGGCGTGGCGCGCCACGATATCGCAGGTGCGCAGATTCTGCCGCAGCCGTCGCGCAAGACCGGCTATGACCTCGTCGCCCACGTCATAGCCATAGGTGCGATTTAGCGCGAAAAGATTTTCGAGCGCGACCAGCAGCACTGCAAAGGGCTTGCGGCTACGCTCGCTCTGCGCGAGGAATCGCTGCACATGCTCGGCGAGCTGGGCGCGATTGAGCACCCCCGTCAACGGATCGATCTGGGAGCCGAGCGCGAGCTTGCGCTCGCTCTCATGTCGTTCGGTGACGACGCGGATGACGCCGTGGGCCCGTGACGGGCGGCCGTCGGAGCCCGCGAACCAGCGGCCGGCGTCCTCGACCCAGACGAGCCGCGCCGGGCCATATTCCCTCGGCGGCGTGAGCGCATAGACAACCTGATAGGGGACGCCGTCTCCCTCATCGAAACGACCCGCCTGAAACACGGCGTCAAAGCGCGATGTCTTGCTTTCGGGCGCGATTCTCGCCCCGAAAGCGAATCCCGACGACAGATCGGCTTTTGCAACGTCGCCGAGCGTTTCGGCCAGATTGGCGCCCCATTCGAGGCGATCCGCCGCAATGTCCCACTCATAGACGACTTCGCCGATCGAAACGAGAACGGCGAGCGCGTCAGGGCCGGCCGTCGCGGACGGCGCCGAAGATTCTCCGGGGCTGGGCGCAGCCGGCTGCGCCGGCGCGACGAGAGCCTCGGGCGTCCGAGTGGCGATGTGTCGCAACTGCATCAGGATGAACCTTCGAAGCGCCCGGCGCGAGAGGCCACCTTCGCCCGCAAACGTAAATGAGAAGTTGCGCAACTATCCGAGATCGCTCCCCGTCCCGGATTTGCGTCACGCGCCAAACGCGCGCCCCGCCCGCTCCTTGAAGCGGGAAACTGTTGGAAATTCCATTAAAATCAGACTACTAACCTGCTGCTCTGGACGGCGGCGGCGCCCCGTGCGAAGCATGCGGAAACCATACTGGGGAATGCGACGGATGAGCGCTGGTCAATTTAACGATATTAGTCTCGACGAACTGAAAGCGGGCCTCGCGGCAGGGCGCATCCTGCTCGTCGACGTTCGCGAGGCGGACGAATACGCCGCCGGCCATATCAAAGGCGCGCTGTTCAATCCGCTGTCAAAATTCGATCCCGGCAAGCTTCCGGTCGCCGACGCCGGGCAGCAAGTGGTGATCTATTGCCGCTCCGGCCGTCGATCCGTGTCGGCGATGGAGCAGGCCCGACTTTCCGGGCGGCGCGATGCGAACACCCATTTCGGCGGCGGCATTCTCGCCTGGCTCAACGCCGGCGAACCAGTTGTCGAAGGAATGTGAGACCTTTCCCCTGCCACGGCCTAAGGCGTCGGTGTGGGAGATATGGAATTACGTCGCGATTGGACCAATTCATTTGAATGGCTCCGGCGCGCCAGGCGGCAGCGCCACGTCGAAGCCTTGGTTGATTGCGGAAAACATCTGATAAAAGCCGGACAAGACCACCAATTCGACGAAGCCTTCGATTCCGAATCGCTGAATGCTCGCGTCTTGCAGCGCCTGCGGAACATTCTTCCATGACAATGTCGACGCCAGCACTTTTGCGACGACGTCATAGGGCGGCAGAGATATGTTCTCCAAATCTTCGTCTTTTTGCAGGGCGCTGATGATCGAAGACGGAACGCCCGCCGCTTGAGCGTGTTCGACGTGATCGATCCATTCGAAGGCGGCTCCGGTTTTTCTAGCGACGCATAAAACCACGAATTGATAGACATCTCGCGGAAGATGGCCTTGAAACTTGAGATAGTAACCGAGGTCCTCCACCTTCTCGCAAAGCTGCGGATGATTCATCAGCGCGGCGTAAGGGCCGCCAAAGCCGGCGCCCTGCGCCTTGCGCCGATCAACCATGCGATTGTATCGCGCGAGGTCGGAAGGCGACAGTTTCGCCGGATCGAACGGTAGCTGGGCCATCAATGCCTCCTCTCACTCATGATAAGAATAGGCTGCAATGGCCTCCGCCCAGTCTTTCACCGGCGTCGTAAACGCCTTGTCGGCTTTAACATCGACGAGGCAGGGGCCTGCGCCCTGCAGCGCGCGCTCAAAGGCGCCGGCAAGATCGGCCGGAGCGCGCACTGTTTCGCCGCGACAGCCCAGGGCCTTCGCGAAAGCCGCCCAATCATGGTCTGGCAAGCGGGTCAATTCGTCAGGAATTGGCCCCTTCTCATGAGCGCGGAGCCAGACGTTTCCGAGCGCGGCGTTATTGATCACGACAAAGATAACGGGCAGCCCATAGCGCGCCGCGGTGGCGACTTCCATGCCCGCCCATGCGCATGCATCCATCGCCGGTGACGACGGCGACCCGACGCCGCGGTTGCGCGCATTGGACGCCGACCGCCGCGGCGATGGCCCAGCCCATTGGCCCGAGATTGGTGGCGGAAATATAGGTTCGCGGTTCGTATGATTCCCAATAATGGCCGGCAAAGGCGCGATGCGCGCCGGAATCCACGACCAAGACGCCATCGCGCGGGAAGGTTTTTCTCAATTCGCTGATCACGCGGGCAGGATGAATCGGAACCGCGTCGCTATCGCAGTTTTCGGGATCTTGCAGGCGCGTTTTCGAACGAATGTCCGACAGCCAAGCGGCGCGCGTTGCGAGACTCGCTTGTAACGACGGCCGCAGTTCGTCGCTGTGATCGAGCAGATAGGTCAGATAGGCGCCGCAATCGCCGACCACGCCGCCGTTCTGCGTGTTCAGCGCCAATCGCCGATGGAAGGAGATTGACGCAAATGACGGCGTCCGGCTTAATTTTCAGCGCCCAATGCATCGTGTCGCGCTCGTTCAATCCCGACCCCAATATGATCAGCAGATCAAGCGACGCATCCGTTAGGGCCATGCGAGAATGATGTGTTCCGGCGTAACCGAAGACTCCGAGCGACAGAGGATGATCTTCGGGAAAGACGCCCTTCGCTCTAAGCGTTGTCGCGACCGGGATTCGCCAAAGCTCGGCGAATTGTCGCAACGCATGCGCGGCATGAGCATGCTCAACGCCTGATCCGGCCAGAATCGCGATCTTGGCGGGAGCTTCGGCGCCAGGCGAACTCAAGAAATGTCGAAGCGATGATTGCGCGGCGGCCAGTGAGAGCGAATTGGGATTCGTTAGCGCTGGATCGATTGGCGAATGTTCGACCGAAAGTTCGGCGGCCAGACAATCGCCGGGCAGAGAAAGATGCACTGGCCCGGCAGGTCGCGTGCGAAGCTGCAACAAAGCGTGCTTGAACAGATGCGGCAAATTTCTCGGATTGTCGATGGAGGAGGAATAGCGGGTGATCGCCTTCATGGTCGTGACGTCGTCGAGCGTCTGAGGGCTGGCGTCTTGAAACACGCCTAAGCCTTCGACAAGCGTCGCCACCTCGCCGCTCATTAGAAAAACCGGCGAACCGTCGGTCTGCGCCGTGGCGACCGCGGTCACTGTATTGGCAAGGCCCGGGCCGCCGATGCACAGAGCGGCGCCGAACTTCCCGCTCGCCCTCGCGTAACCATCGGCCATATAGGTCGCCCCGCCCTCTTGCGCGGCGACGATCGGCGTCAACGCCGTCTGTCGTCCAAGCGCGGGAAGAAAGGGATCGACCAAGCCGCCGGGAACCATGAATAAATGATCGACGCCTTCTGAAACTAACGCATTGAGTATGAAATCCGTCCCAAGCGGCATGGCCTGCTCCAGCGATGATGTTGGCTTCGAGATCCGGTTGGATGAAGGAGAGTTCTGAGAAAGGCATGAGGGCCGGCTGATCGGCGGCCATATGATCGCAGCGCTCGTCGGCGAGAGCAAGCGCCGCTCGCAATGACAGAAGCATTACGATCAACGCGTCCAGAGACCATGTGCGGATAGCTGTCGGCAGCGGCCGCGTGCGTCTCAGGGCGAAACCGGCGCAAGCGACATTCGTCTTAGGGCGCCCAATCTTGCCGACACATATCCAAGCTTTATTGGCGTCTCGCGTCGGGTTGCAATAACGTGCCGGGCGATGCGATCGACGCAGACCCGTCGTGAATGAGGCTCAAATGAAGATCGATGGAACAATTGGCGTCTTCGATAGTCGAGCTGTCGGATTTGGCTTCGCCGCGACGTCTTTGCTCATACTGAGTCTTTCGTCCAATGCGGCGAGGACAGACGAAAGCAATCCAAGGACACATGAGCTCGGCGAGCCGACGGTCAATTCTGGAGACCAGACGGCGCCAGATTGGCGCGCCCTGTTGCAGAGCGCCGACAAGCAGCGCGGCGCTGAAATATCGGCGAAGGGCGCCAATGGCGGCCCGCCATGCAGGAGCTGTCACGGCCCCGCATCGTCAAGAAAAGCCGGACTCCCGCGTCTCGCCGGACTGAATGCGTCCTATGTGGCGCGCGAACTCTTCGCCTTCGCGAATGGGCTGCGCCGACATGAGGAGATGCGCGCCGCCACGATGTTTTTGAAGCCGCAAGACATGGCGGATCTCGGCGCCTATTATTCGACCCTGCGGCCGGCGGCGAGCGGCACGACGTCAACGATCATGGGAAATGGCGCGCTTATCCACATTCACGGTTCTGCGGGCGTGACGCCCTGCAGCCAATGTCATGGCGTCGATGCGACAGGTTCTGAGGACGAGGCGCCGCCGCTCGCGGGTCAGGAGCCATCTTACGTCGTCGAACAATTGCGCGCCTTCGCCGATGGAACGCGAAAGTCGAGAAACGCGATGAATGAAATCGCCGCGCGTCTGAGCGAGGATGAGCGCATGGCGCTCGCCGAATTTTACGCAAGCCTGCCGCCGCGCGGCGCCGCGCCTTAATTAACGGCGCGCGGCAAGTTCTTTTCTAATCGCGTCAAGCAGCGCGCCTTCGAACAACAGCGCCGAACCATAATGCGCCTCGATGTCGAAGGGCCGCCGCTGATTCATGTCGAGCGACGCGCTGTGAAGGGCGATGAGCCGGCCGTCCTGCGTGAAGAGACCCGAACCCGAGCCGCCGTAGCCGTCGTTGCAATTATGCCGCGCGCGGCGCACGCCGCCCTCGCTTGGCGGATCGATTTGCTTGATTTCGCAAACCTCGGCGCTGGTTGCGAGAGATGAGTTCGAATGCCCTGCCGGCGACACCATCGTGACCGGAAGCGCCGCCGCGCCGTTCGCCACGCTGGCCGCGTCGGGCGTCGGCTGAGGAATAATTCTTTCGCTCAAGGGCTGCGCCAGTCTCAGCAGCGCCCAATCATCCGTGATGTGGAGCGCTTTTGTCGCAGCGTCGGCGCCGAGCTTGAGGCTTTCTGGCTCGAACGCCGCCAACTCGTCGCCGATCTGGAAGTAGCAATCGGTCACGGGCCGCGTCGGGCGCAACAACTTGTCGACGAAATTATGCGCGTTGAGCACGACAAGATCGCGCGCGCCAATCAGCCATGCGGCCGCGCCGCGCTCGATCGTCCCCATATCCGTCTGACAGATGAGAACGCCGGCGCCGGGATAACGGCGATAATCCTGTTCGTCCATGGGTCGGCGCGCGTCGCGCGGATAAAGCGCCGCGAGCGTGGGACGCCTGATCGTCGCGCCCGCCAATATTGCGATGGCGACGGCGCCCACGGCAAACAACAGCGCGATGGGCGCCATGGGCGCGCGACGGGTTTCGGAGCGAGGAGAGATCGAATGGATTAGACGCATCGGGCTTCAAGATTCATTCCGCGGGGCGGAAGGAGGCAATAAGAAACGCAGCCGCGCCATAAGGAAATATCGTTTATATCATTGCCGATTTTTCCTGTCCGAACTTACTCACAAATCATAAAGACAGGAACAAGCCCCGTCACTTAAATGCCCGAGCATCGCTGTCTTCGCGCAGTTCCCGCAAGGGAACTGGAGCGTTGGCGATCACGGATTGCGGCGCGGCCGAAAACACCGGCCTCCGTACCTGCGGGAAAAGCGCGCACGTTCCGAAAGCGCGAAAGGCCGAACGGCCAATCGGGAGGATTCAACCAATGAAAAAGCTTCTAACGTCTGTGTCATTTCTCGCCGTGCTTGCGGCGGCGCCGATCGGCTTCTCCGCCGCCGCGCGCACCGACAAGCTCGACGATCTCTCGAAGAGCGAAGACAACTGGGTAATGCAGGGCAAGAATTATAGCTCGAATCATTACAGCACGCTAAAGCAGATCAATGCGGCGAGGATGCGTCGTAAAAGTTCGTAACCGGAAAGGCCCGGAAGATTGATGTCCAAGACGGTCACATCCGGCGACGAAGCGCTGTGCGCTTCAAGCGCTTCGTCCGCGTCGCGAGCCTCGACGACGTCAATGTCGGTTTGGCCGGCGAGCATTCCCCGGCAACCCGCGATCACCATTGGATGGTCGTCGACGATAAGAACGCGCATGGTCCAATCCGATGTCGGGAACCAGCCGTATTATGTTGAATTTCTGTCTTTTCTGTCAATCTTCCGGAGCCTGAAAAGCGCCGATCGAGACCTTCTTTAGGCGAAGGGTGATAAGAATGGCCGCCAATCGCGAAGCTTCGTCCCATCCTGACCGTTTCGGCAAGCCTATAAGCATTCCAATATGAGCAGCGTCATGAATAGCCTCTCCCTGAAGGCGAGACTGAGCTGGCTAATTGCGTTCGTGCTGTTCGCAATGCTCATCGCCAATATCGCGATACTGATCTTTCACGCGGGACCGCGTGTCCGGGATGAGGCGGACAACACCGAGCGGCTGGCGCGCGAACTCATCGTCACTGAGTTGGCGGGATTGCAAGAAAGCGCCGATCCGCTGCCTGCCCTGCGGCGGCTGTTCGAGAACATGAAGCGATTTCGGCATATCCAGGTCCAGTTCCTGCCGGGAAACAACCCCTACCCTGTCATCGTCTCGCGCTCGTCCGCGGACCAAGATCCCGACATTCCGGGCTGGTTCGTCTCATTCGTCGCGCCTAATCCGAAGGTCACGATCATCCCTGCGATGATCAAGGGCGTTCGCTACGGAACTATCGCGATCGCTTCCTATCCGGTCGACGAAGCGGCGGAGGTATGGTCGGATGTCGTCTCGCTCGCGACGACGAGCTTCGTTGCAACTCTTATCTTCATGGCCGGCGTTCTGTTGCTCGTGAGGCGCGCTCTTGCGCCGCTCGATGCGCTCGCACAAGGCCTGACGCGCCTGGAGCAAGGACAGGCCAATGTTCGATTGACTCTCGCCGGCGCGAGAGAGTTCGGCATGATCGCGGCGCGTTTGAATTCGCTCGGCGCGACGCTCGACCGCGTGCGCGGCGAGAACCAGGCGTTGCTGGAAAGGCTCGTCAGGGTCCAGGACGATGAGCGTCGTGGAATCGCGCGCGATCTTCACGACGAAGCCGGGCCGTGCCTGTTCTCCATACGCGCGGGCGCATCGACCCTTTCGGAGGCGATGTCCAATTCAAAGCTTGATGTTGGCCTAGCGCGCAAGGCGGTTCAGGAGATTCAGAAGGCAGGCCAGGCGCTTCAGGACGTGGTGCGCCGGATGCTGGATCAGTTGCGGCCGCCTGGCCTGAGCGAACTGGGCCTCGAAGCCGCGCTGCAAAGTCTTGTCGTCAATTGGCGGGGCGTGCGCGACGATCTCGCGCTGACGCTCGAAAGCTGGGGCGATCTTGCGCGTCTTGACGAAGCGGTTGCGCTCACGGCCTACCGCGTTGGCCAAGAGTCGTTGACGAATATCTATCGGCATTCTTCGGCGACTTGGGCGAAGGTGAGCGTCTCGCTTGAGCGACCGCCCGTAATCGACGGCAAACCTGCAGAAGAAACTGACAGGCTGCACATAATCATCGAAGATAATGGGATCGGCTTCTCCAGCGAGGGCGGTAAGGGCTTGGGCTTGCTTGGCATGACAGAGCGCGTGAAAGCGCTCGACGGAGAAATTTCCATTGCCGAGCGCGCAAATGGCGGAACGCAAATCGACGCGAACTTGCCGGCGCCTCTAAAAGAGGGGAACGCGACGTAACTCGCCTCCTCCGCGAACGGACGGGAAAAACCGGCAATGCGCCATGCGTAAATTTCATGCTGCATCGGCGGACATCCAAGTGTAATCGTCTAGATATAAAAATACTGGCGGTGTTGCTCTGCTAGGACGTGGCCGCCGCAAAGAAGGGAGATGCGCATGACCTGGACTTCGCCACAGATCGTCGAAATTTGCGTCGGCATGGAAATCACGAGCTACGAATCGGCGGAAATCTGATCGAGTTTCGCTGACGACGATTTTTATCGCGCACAGCGCCCAGCGGGCGGAGGCGTCATCGCCAAACCCCGGTGGGCGCATTTTTTATTGAGAATACTATTCATTGCGACCGCCGCGGCAAAGCCTGCGGACCTTTGAAGCGAGACATGGCGTCTACGCCGCCGCTTCCGATAGTAAAACCGTTCCATTCCCGCGCTAAGCGCGGACGCGCTCGCCTGACGGATCGTAAAAGGGCGTCAGGGATGCGTGAGCGCGCACGCGCTCGCCGGCCACGTCCAGTTCATATGTCCCGCTTAACACGAAGTCGCGGTCGACGCCGTTGACATTGCGGACATAGCCATAGCCGATCGGCTTTCCGACGGAATAGCCGAAGCCGCCGCTCGTGAGCCAGCCGACGCGCGCGCCGTCGCGATAGATCGTCTCGCGGCCAAGCAGAGTAATGTCGGGATCGTCGACGACAAAGCCGACGAGGAGCCGCGGCAATGGCGCCGCCGCGGCCCTCTCGAGCGCCTCGCGTCCCTGAAACGGCAGCCCGGATTTTAGCTTGACCGCCCAAGCAAGCCCGGCCATTTGCGGCGTGTGGTCCGGCCCGATGTCGGCGCCCCAAGCACGATAGGCTTTTTCGAGCCGCAGCAATTCGATGGCGCGATAGCCGGCGTTGGCGAGACCGAAAGGCGCACCGGCCTCGCTCAACCGGTCGTATACCGACATCGCAAATTCGACTGGAATGTGAAGCTCCCAGCCAAGCTCGCCGACGTAAGTGACGCGGACCGCGAGCACGGGCGCGCCCGCCAAGCGGATTTCACGCGCCGTCATGAATGGAAACGCCTCATTCGAAACATCATCATCGCAGCACGATTGCAAAACCTCGCGCGCGCGGGGTCCCATCAGGGCAAGGACCGAATTGGCGGAGGTCACGTCAATAAGCGTTGCGTTCATGCCCGCCGGAATAGAGCGTCTAATCCAATCAAAATCATGCGTGGCGAAGCCGGTGCCGGTAACGATATAAAAGCGATCGCGGCTAAGGCGCGTAATGGTCAAATCGCATTCAATGCCGCCCTTATGGTTCAGCATCTGCGTATAGGTCACGGCGCCAGGCGGCTTGGTCACATTATTCGCCGCGATCCAGGATAGCGCCGCTTCGGCGTCGCGCCCGACGAGAAGCGCCTTGGCGAAGCTCGTCTGATCGAACACTGCGGCGGCGTCGCGGCAGGCGTGATGTTCGCGTCCGACCGCTTCGAACCAACCCGGCTTGCCGAAGGAATAGCGATCCTGCGGCGTTTCTCCAGCGTTCAGGTCGGCGAACCAGTTGGGGCGCTCGAAGCCCATTTTCTCGCCAAAGCAGGCGCCCTTCGATTTCAGCCGATCGTAGAGCGGCGAGCGGCGAAGCGGCCGACCCGATAGATACTCTTCCGACGGCCAGGCGACTGAATAATGTCGCGCATAGGCCTCCAGCGTGCGTGTGCGCACCCAGGCGGGGTCTTTGTGATTGGCGCCGAAGCGGCGGATGTCCACGGGCCACAGATCGAATGGCGGCTCGCCATCCGCCACCCATTCGGCAAGCGCCATGCCGGCGCCGCCGGCCGAAGCGATGCCAAAGGCGTTGAAGCCGGCGCCGACAAATAGATTGTGGACCTCCGGCGCTTCGCCGATCATCCAATTGCCGTCGGGCGTGAAGCTTTCGAGGCCGTTGATCATCTGTTTGATCCCGGCGGTCGCGAGCGACGGGACGCGCCCCAGCGCCAGTTCCATGATCGGCTCGAAGTGATCCCAATCGTCTGTCAGAAGCCGGAAGGCGAAGTCCTCCGGAACCGCTGCGTCGCTCCAGGGAATCGGATTGGGTTCATAACCGCCCATCACGAGACCGCCGACCTCCTCCTTGTAATAGGTGAGACGATCCGGATCTCGCAGCGTCGGCAGCGCGCTGGTCACGCCCTCTAGCTGCTCGGTCAGAATATATTGATGATGCACCGGCGCGAGAGGGACCGTGACGCCGGCGCGGGCGGCGAGACGCTGCGTCCAGAGCCCGCAGCACAGGACCAGCTTCTCGCAGGCGATGCGGCCTTGCTCGGTGATGACGCCTTTGACGCGCCCGTCTTCGACGACGACATCTTTGACAGCGATATTCTCGACGAATTTTGCGCCGGCAAGACGCGCGCCCTTGGCGAGCGCCTGGGTGATGTCCGACGGATTGGCCTGCCCGTCGGTCGGCAGAAAAGCCGCGCCGACCACATCGTCCACATTCATCAGCGGCCACAACGCCTGCGCTTCCTTGGGACTTAGCAACTGCATTTCGAGCCCGAAACTACGCGCCGTCGTCGCCTGCCGCTTCACCTCGATCCAGCGATCCGCATTGCACGCGAGACGCAGGCCGCCGTTGCGCTTCCAACCGGTTGAATAGCCTGTCTCCGCTTCAAGCTTTTCATATAGCTCGACCGAATAACCGAGCAGTCGCGTGATATTGGCGCTGGTTCGCAATTGTCCGACGAGACCGGCGGCGTGCCATGTCGAGCCCGACGTGAGCTGGTGACGTTCGAGCAGCAAGACTTCGACGCCGCGTTTGGCCAGATGATAGGCGACCGAGCAGCCGATAATTCCGCCGCCGACAATAATCGCCTGCGCGCTCTGCGGTAGCTCGGTCATATTCGCTCCATTTCCTCAAAGGCGGCGAAAGCGGCGTCGAAGCGCCGCAGATTTTCGTCCGAATAAGCGACATAGTCGAAATCAATCGTCGAATGGCTCTCCGACACCATGCTCCACATCGCCTCACGCAAGAGCGACGCGCATAGCATGGCGCGAAACCGTCGCCGCAACGCATCCGTGATCGGCGCCTCGAAATAAGCCGACAACATCGCCTCGTTCTCGTCATTGTCGAAGCCGTTATTGGAAGACAGGCCGCCGAGATCGAACAAAGGCGTATTCCAGCCCGCATAATCCCAATCCACGAGCCAGAGCCGCGTCCCATCGTCGAGGAAGTTCGCGGCGAGCAGATCATTGTGAGCGAAGACAAGATCAATCGCGCCGACCGCGCGCTCCAACGTCGCGGAGGCGGCTAGAAAGCGCGCCGTCTGCGCCGACATGCGGCTACGATCCTCGACCAGCGTATGGGCGTAGCCTCGAATGATATGGAAGACGTTGAAGGAAAGCGTCGGCCCCCGCAGATGCAGCGCCAATTCGCGGTGCACACGCTTCATCAGAGCGACGCAACGGTCCCTGTCGGCGCGCACGTCGGCGGGGCTGTAACTGCGTCCCGAAATATAATCGATCACAAGCACAGAGGGCGCGGCATAAAGAACTTTCGGCGAGATATCCCGCCGCGCTGGCGGCCTGCGTCGCCGCAAGCTCGTTGAAACGCATAACGCCGTGAATCGGTATGTCGTCGCCAAGACGAACAACGGCCCGCCGCCCCCGGTCGATCACCAGATAATTCTTATTGGTGATGCCGCCTGGCAAAGGCTGAATGTCGATCCTGCCGTTCCAGATCGGAAGAGCGCGGATGATCGTCTCGGGATCGGATGCTCGGATCGTCATATTGGGCCGCCCTTGTCGCGCCGGCGCAATAAACTAGAGCGGCGCAACGTCATGCGCCAGAGGCGATGCGGCGAAGGGCTGGAATTCCTCGAGCCGTGACAGGACCGTCGCAGTGGCCTAGTTTTAATGCGCTGCGATTTTCTCGGCCCTTCACCGGCATGTCCATGTATACGACAACGGTTCGCGGTACACGCTACACATTTGGGGACCTCAAGTCCTTAATGGCGAAAGCGACGCCTTTGCGCTCCGGCGATTGCCTCGCGGGCGTCGCGGCGCAAAGCGCGGCCGAGCGGGTCGCCGCGCAAATGGCTCTCGCGGATGTGCCTCTGTCGACCTTCCTTACGGAAGTTCTCATTCCCTACGAAGAGGACGAGGTGACGCGGCTCATCATCGACACGCATGACAGCCGCGCTTTTGCGCCGATCGCGAGTCTCACGGTCGGAGGTTTGCGGGACTGGATGTTGTCGGACGCCGCGACGAGCGAAACGCTTGCCGCCCTTGCTCCGGGCCTGACCCCGGAAATGACCGCTGCGGCAGCCAAGCTTTCGCGCAATCAAGACCTTGTGGCGATCGCCGCAAAATGCCGCGTGATGACGCGATTTCGCGACACGCTCGGACTGCCGGGCCGATTGTCGTCGCGCATTCAGCCGAACCATCCGACAGACGACCCCAAAGGAATTCTTGCGAGCGTCATCGACGGCCTGTCGCTGGGCAATGGCGACGCGGTGATCGGAATCAATCCTGTCTCGGACAGCCCCGATCGATGTTACGAGCTGCTACGACTGATCGACGATCTGCGCGAGACGCTCGACATTCCCACGCAGTCGTGCGTGCTCGCTCATGTAACGACGACGCTGCAACTTATCGAACGCGGCGCGCCCGTCGATCTGGTTTTTCAATCAATCGGGGGAACACAGGCCGCAAATCGAAGCTTCGGGATCGACCTCGCTTTGCTAAGAGAATCTCACGAGGCGGCGCTCGCACTGCGGCGCGGAAACATCGGCGACAATGTCATGTATTTCGAAACCGGCCAGGGCAGCGCATTGTCGGCCGGCGCGCATCATGGCTGCGATCAACAAACGCTGGAGGCGCGCGCTTACGGCGTCGCGCGCGCCTTCCGACCCTTGCTGGTCAACACTGTCGTCGGCTTCATCGGTCCCGAATATCTTTTCGACGGCAAGCAGATTATTCGCGCCGCTCTCGAGGATCACTTTTGCGGCAAGCTCCTCGGCCTGCCAATGGGGTGCGACGCCTGCTACACCAATCACGCCGAAGCGGATCAGAATGACATCGACGATCTGCTGACGCTGCTCGCGGTCGCCGGGGTCACTTATGTCATGGGCGTTCCCGGCGCCGACGACGTCATGCTCAATTATCAGAGCACCTCCTATCATGATGTCGCCACCGTTCGGCGCATGCTTGGTCTTGCGCCCGCGCCGGAATTTGCGCAATGGCTAAGAAATATGGGCGTGATGGACGAAGGCGGCCTGCTGAGGCTGCAGACGCCGCCCGCCTCGTTTTCGCAGCTTCTCGCGAAGGCATGAACCATGACCGGGGACCTTCCTGACGCTTCAGCGAAATTTGCGGCGCTGCGCGCTGCGACACCGGCGCGGATTTTTCTTCCCCGGGCCGGCACGGGATTGACGACGCAAGCCAATCTGCAATTCCAGCTGGACCACGCCGAGGCGCGCGACGCCGTCGGCGAACGCATGGACGTCGAGTCGCTTGTCGACGCTTTGCGATCGCGCGGGGTCACGACCATTTGCGTCGAGAGCGCAGCGCCGGATCATCGCAGCTACCTGCTGCGGCCCGATCTCGGCCGCAGGCTCGACGTCGCATCCCGTTCTCGCTTGACGCCTTTCGCCGGCGCCTATGACATCGCCTTCGTCATCGCCGACGGCCTATCCGCACGGGCCGTCGCGTCTCACGCGGCGGCTCTGCTGGACGCGACTTTGCCAGCTTTTCGAGACGATGCATGGACGCTTGCTCCAATCGTCGTGGTCGAACGAGGTCGCGTCGCGATCGGCGATGAAATTGGGGAAATTCTCGGCGCGGGACTGGTGGCAATGCTGATTGGGGAACGACCAGGTCTTTCCTCTCCCGATAGTCTCGGGGTCTATCTCACATTCGCCCCGCGCGTCGGCCGGACCGACGCGGAGCGCAATTGTCTTTCGAATATTCGATCGCAAGGAATGAGCTATTCCGAAGCCGCACAAAGATTATTTTCTCTCTGCGCTGCGGCGCGTCGCCGGAAATTGACCGGCGTTGAGTTGAAGGATGAAAGCCTGATTGGGAAAACCGACGTGTGGCCCCGGCTTTAGTCTTAATGCCATTTTTATACAGAGGCGCGCCGCTGCATTGCACAAGAAGCCAAAAGGAGACAAGATCGGGTTTAGGAGCTAGCTGTTTGGGAATTGCAGGATGGACGCCGAAGAAAACGCAAAAATGCCGACGGCGAAAACGGCGCTGCGCGTGATCGCCTATGCAGTCGCGCTGGCGGCGCCTTTTCTTTTAGCGAGATATTATAAGACCGCGGTGATCTTCCCTGAAGACCCTGAGGTTTTATCCGCCACTTTGGAGCGTGAAGCGGCAGAGCTGAACGCGACGCTGCCCGAGATGGTCAGCGAGGGCGTCCGGTTGGATAAAGTCACCGTAGGTCCAGGCAATTCGTTCAATTATAACTATACGATCGTCGACGATGACGCGGCTCGAAACATGGCGGCCAATTCGAACAAGCTCAGCGAACTGAGAAAGCAGCTGAACGAGCGTGTTTGCTGGGCCATGCCAGATCGTCGCGCGAACGGCACGACTGTGACCTATGCGTTGAGAGACAATAAGGGCGCAATTCTCGCTGACATATCGATAAACCCGGAGGACTGCTGAAACTATTATCCACCAAGAATCATAGAAAAATCTATTAAAACACTGGCTGACGAGGCAGTCTCGCGCGAACCGGTCTTGGCGCTCGTTTCCCTTACTTTCTTTATTGGGATCGCGAGGAAGCATGCGCGGGCGCAGAATGTTCGGCCGCGCATGCTTCCGCTTTTACGGAGTGGTCCGCCGCCAGCACGAGATAGACGGCAGGGAGAACAAATAGCGTGAACAAGGTGCCGATGGAAAGGCCCGACGCGATCACCAGTCCCATGTTGAAGCGCGAGGCGGCGCCCGCGCCCGTCGCCATGATGAGCGGAAAGACGCCGAGCACCATCGCGGCGGTGGTCATGAGGATCGGACGCAGGCGAATGGACGTGGCCTCCAGGATCGCTTCCCGTTTCGACATGCCGGCGTGCTGCAATTCGTTGGCGAACTCCACGATCAGAATGCCGTGCTTGCTGATCAGGCCCATCAGCGTCACCAGACCGACCTGCGTATAGATATTGATGCTCGCGCCGCCAAAGCCGAGCATGATGAAAACGAGCGCGCCGGCGATCGACATCGGGACGGATACGAGAATGATCAGCGGATTGCGATAGCTCTCGAATTGCGCGGCCAGCGCCAGAAAGATGATGATGAGGGCGAAGCCGAACGTAACCGCGAAGCCGCTCAACTCTTGAACGAACTGACGCGAGGGGCCAGCATAGTCGACCGAGTATCCTTGCGGCAGCACACGATCCGCGATGTCCTTCAGAGTTTTCAGAGCGTCGCCGGCGATCACGCCAGGCGCGGAGACTCCGGAAATCGTCGCGGCGTTCGCCTGCTGAAAATGATTCAGCGATTCGGGCGCCACAGATGTCTCGATCTTCGCCACGGTGGACAAGGGCACCGAAGCGCCGTCGGCGGTCTTGATATAGTAATCCAGGATCTGATCGGCGTTGAGCCGGAAGCGTTGCCCGATCTGAGGAATGACCTTGTAGGAGCGGCCGCCCAGGCCGAAATAATGCGTGTAGCCGCCGCTCAGCACGGCGGTGAGGGCGCCGCCAACATCGTTCATCTTGAGGCCGAGCTGCGCCGTTTTCTCGCGATCGATGACGAGCGAACTCTGCGGCTGATCTATTTTCAGATCGGTGTCGAGAAACATGAACTGGCCCGTCTTCAGCGCTTCATTCATGAGCTCTCGGGAAACGAGGTCGAGCTTGTCGAATGGCTCAGTTGTCTGAACGACAAACTGGATCGGAAGTCCGGTCGCCCCCGGAAGAGGCGGCTGCTGGAAGGCAACGATGCGAAGCCCCGCCACGACGCTCAGCTCGCCCTGAATCGTTCTTTGCAGGCCTTCCGCGCCTTCCTTGCGCTGGTTGGCGGGCGTCAGCACCCAACCGCTGATGTTTCTCGCCGGCGAATTTATCTGGAAAACGGCGCGCGTTTCCGGATGTTTGGCGAGGATCTTATAAACCTGGTCGGCGTAAATGAGCTTTTGCTGCAAAGTGGCGTTGGGCGCAGGCGTGGATTGGGTCAGGATGATCCCCTGATCTTTGTTCGGCGCAAGCTCGCTCTTGGAGTTGGCGTAGAGCCCGTAAATGCTCGCCAACACGAGAAAGCCGAAGACGAGCGTCACGGGCACGTAACGAAGCGATGCGTCGAGCAGGCGATGGTAGCGCGCCTTCAGCGCGTCCATGCGCGCGTCGACGAAATGAACGATCCGATCCTCTATCGTTTTGGCGCCCGGTTCCGGCGCCTTCAGAATGAGCGCGCAGCTCACCGGCGAAAGCGTCAGCGCGACGATCCCCGACACGGTCACAGCGCCCGCCAGCGTAAAGGCGAATTCGACGAACAGCGCGCCCGTCAGCCCGCCCTGGAAACCGATCGGCACATAAACGGCGATCAGCACGATCGTCATGGCGACGATGGGCCCGGCGAGTTCGCGCGCCGCCCGAATAGCCGCGTCGAAAGGAGACATGCCCTCGGCGAGATGTCTGTTGACGTTTTCGACCACGATAATGGCGTCGTCGACGACGAGACCGATCGCGAGCACCAGCGCAAGCAGCGTCAATAGATTGATCGAGAAGCCCAGCGCCAGCAGAATTGTGAATGTGCCGATCAACGACAGAGGGATGGCGATGACCGGGATCAGCGCCGAACGCCACGATCCGAGGAACATGAAGACCACCGCCGTGACGATGAGGAGCGCCTCGATGAGCGTATGCAAGACTTCGTCGATCGAGCTGTCCACGAACTCTGTCGAATCATAGACGATCTCGCTTATGATGCCCGCCGGCAACGCCTTCTTGATTTCCGGAAAAGCGTCTTTGACCCCCTTGATGACTTCGAGCAGATTGGCGGCCGGCGCGACCAGTATGCCGATATACACCGCTTGTTTGCCGTTGAAGCTGACCGATAAGTCGTAATCGTCCGGGTTTCGCCGAGA